>CADARY010000026.1 GCA_902790375.1 Oscillospiraceae bacterium
GCGAAGCGAATCGTATTGTGTACCTCAAGAAAAAGTGACGAAATCAGGGCACAAATTTTCCAGGAGATGCCGAAGGCGGATTGTGCGGTGTTGCCCAAGCGCTTTTCAAGAAAGAAGGCCAAATACTAAAAAATGGTGCTTGTGTATAGAGGAAAAATGTGCTAAGATTTACATAATATCCGAAAAGCAACGGCGGCGTCTGCGGCGCGGCCGTGTAAGTCTGCAAAACCTGCAGGAGGAGACAATGAGAGCAGAACTATACAGGGGGCTCTGCCTTCTGTTGATTCTGATCATGCTCTTTACCATACAGCCTGCGGCCTTCGGCGAGGAAGAGGTCCTGCTTGAGGAGCCTGTTGAATCGCCGGAGTCTGTCCCTGAAACAGACGTGACGGCGGAGGAGCTTCTGCTCACCCCGGAGGAGACACCGACCGAAGACGAAGAGCATGAGCTGTGGATCGAGAATACGGAGGCCTACGAAGCCGCGGAGAAAGCTGCCGACGGCAACGTCCGCTTTTCAGGCTGCGGCCTCGTGCTCAGCGACCGGATCGGGCTTGCCTTCCATGTCGACGTGCCCGAGGCGCTGCGGGACGGCGCTTACATGCGCTTTGAAGGGAGCGGCATAGACAGACGCTTCGAGATCCCGGATGCGGCGGATGAACACGGACTCTACCGATTCATCTGCTGGCTCAGCCCGCTTGAGCTTGCGCGGGAGATTACCCCCGTCTTCTGCCGGGAGGAGCTGAGCATACCCGGTGAGGCGGCCTCGGTCCGAGGCTTCATCGAGGCCGAGGGGGAGGACAGCGACCGATATTCCCTGCTGACAGCCCTTGGGAACTACGGGCACTTTGCCGAGCTCTGCTTCGGTAGCGCCGAAGCGGAGATGCCGCGGTATGGCGACGAGGACTATGACTATGACGCAATCTGCGCGGCTCTTTCCGATCAGGAAATGCAGTGGACAAGCGCGGGCAGGATCGCGCAGGCCGTCCCCCTGATCCGCGTGGAGCCGGATTTCCGGCTTATGATGTCGTTCGGCATGCCGGACAGCGCCGCAGAGGCGTTCGAGGTCACGGTCTACGGCGCTGTGATCGAGCCTGACGAGAATGCGTGTTATCCGCTGGCGGCGGTCTATGTGAACGGCTTCGGCACCAGGCTGGATGTGGATATCAAGGATGCCGGCGCGCATGCGTCGCTGAAGCTTTCCGCGCTTTCCGTGGCCCGGGAGGCGCTGGATCCCAAGGGCTCCTGCACCCCGGAGCAGAAGGATTTCTGCGCGGCGCTCTATACCCTATATGAGGCGGTCAAGTCCTGGAACGCGGTTTAAGCAAGCCCTGCGCTGATGAAACAGCCCCGCCTCGAACGGAAGAGGATACAAGATGAATGAGAAGAGAAAGACTGCCCGGGGCTTGCGGCTTGCCCTGTGCCTGCTGGCGGTCTGCATGATGCTTGCAGGCTGCAGCCGGAAGCCGGCGGCGACCCCGAGTCCGGCGCCGACTCTGACAGCGGCGCCGACCCTGACGCCGAGCCCGAGTCCGAGCCCGAGTCCGAGCCCGAGTCCGACGCCTGCCCCGAGTCTGACGCCGAAGCCGTTGCTGACGCCGATCCCGAGAAACACGCCGGCGCCGTCCCCCACGATGACGCCGATCCCCGTGCTCACGCCGAGTCCGACACCCTCATCGACGCCGCGCCCTACGCAAACGCCGCGCCCCTCGATCCAGCCGGCCTCGACGCCGACGCCGACGCCGAGACCCGGCGCCGCCGTCAGCTCCGGGGAGGACAACACCACCATGTGGGATATCCTGTATTTTTACAAGGATCTGCTCCTGTGGCTTGACAGCCTGACGCCGCCGACGCTCCCGCCGACGCCGACACCCTCGCCGACACCCACCGTGACGCCGACGCCGACGCCGACCCCGACGCCCACCCCGACGACTGCGCCAATCATCCCGACAGACGCCTGGTTTGACGGGGATCGCTGGGTTCTGGGCAGCGAGGTGGAGATCCCCCTCGGCTGATAGAACATAGAAAGCCCGGCGGGACAGTCCGGGTAAGCGAACAAAGGCGCAGCCTCAAAACATAGATGGCTGCAAGATCGCAGGGATCAATGGCCCAGGCCAGCTTCTCTTGCCCCTGCGGGGCAATTCACCTTCTCCCCGGCTCGACCAGCCGAAAAACGCAGAATGCCGCAAAACGGCGGGCCGATGAGGGCAGAAGGTAACATTGCCAACAGGCCACCGGTCAAATAACCGGTGGCCTGTTGGCAAGAGAGGCCGGCCTGGGCTGTCGGCCTCTGCGGCATTCATTTATAAACAGGGATTGCCTTGCTTTGAGACAGCCCCATTCCGCATGATGATGGCTTTTCTGCGCGGGGTTATTTTCAAAGCCCCTGCATTTCTTCAGGAGTCGCGGTTCATCAGCGTTTCGGCCCCGAGCCGCCCGTGGCGCTGATGCCAGGCATAGATAAGCTCGATCACACAGCAGGCGATCCAGCCCACCGGATAGCCGAAGCCCACAATGCGCGGGGTGTTGGCGATATAGCGGGTGACAAAATACAGATAGCACTGCCGCAGCACCACGAAGGTGGAGAGCATGATGACCATGGGCCCGCGGGAATCCCCCCGCCCGCGCAGGGCGCCGGCCAGCACGTGGTTGACGCAGTTGAAAAGCATGAAAAAGACGTTGGTGCGCACGAAAAGCACACCGTACCGGATCACAGCGGGGTCGGGGGAGAACAGGCGCACAGCGCCCGGGGCAAAGGCATAGAGCAGAAGCGCGATCACGCCGGTCACGCTGCAGGTCATCTCAATGGCGATCACCGTGCCGCGGTCGCTGCGCTGGTCGTCTCCGGCGCCGATGTTCTGGCTGACAAAGGTGGTGGCCGCCATGGACATGCTCTGCATGGGCAGCATGATGAACTGGTCGAGCTTGTTGTAGCTGCTCCAGCCTGCCATCACGTCCGACCCAAAGACATTGATGTAGCCCTGCACAAAGATGTTGGAGAAGGACGTGACGACCGACTGGATGGCGGCGGGCATGCCCACGGCGAAAATCTTGCCGAGGATGGCCCCGTCGATGCTGAGCTCCCGCCAGCTCATGCGGTACACGTCTCGCGTGCGCGTGAGCAGCGTCAGGATCAGCACCGCCGAGAGAAACTGCGACAGAACCGTGGCAATGGCGGCTCCGGCAATCCCAGCCCTGAGCACGATGACGAAGAAGAGATCCAGCAGGATATTCAGTATGCTCGTGAGGATCAGAAAGTACAGCGGCCTCGTGGAATCGCCCACGGCGCGCAGGATGCCGCTTCCCATATTATAGATAAGAAGCCCCGCCATGCCGCCGAAGTAGATGCGCAGATAGAGCGCCGCGTCCTGCAGCACGTCCTCCGGGGTGCGCATGATGGCGAGCAGCGGCTTTACCAGCACGATCCCCAAAACGGAAAAGGCAAGGCTCAGCACAAAGGTGGCGGCCATGGTGGTTTCAATGGCGGCGTGCAGCTTCTCCTGGCTGCGCGCGCCGAAATAGCGGCTGATGAGCACCGCGGCGCCGATGGAAAAGCCGTTGAAGAAGAACACCAGCATGTTCACAATCACGGCGGTGGAGCCGATGGCGGCCAGGGCCTGCTTGCTGACAAAGTTGCCCACGATCACGGAGTCCACCGTGTTATACAGCATCTGAAAAACATTGCCCAGCATCAGCGGCAGCGCGAAGGACACAAGCTGCTGCAGAATCGGTCCCTGCGTCATATCCCGCGCCGTGGATTGCCTCTGCGACGAGAGTGCCATAAAGCCCCGCCCTCCTTCAAAGCCCTTGCTGTCTGCTGAAAGTCTAATGCAAATCCCGGGTGCTGTCAAGTGCGGCCAAAAGCGAGGAGCCTGAAAGATTATGTTGAATTTGCCCGCGCGCGGGGATATACTGGCGGGGTATGAAGACTTTGCAAAGGGAGAAAAGACAATGGAACAGCGAAAGAAAAAAAGCGGCGACCGCTTTGACGGCTACTGGCTGCGGGATGAAGCTCCGGCTCTCGGCCAGTTTATGGCCTACCTCATGCCCAACCGCGCCGACAATGAGGCGCACATCAATGTCGAGATCGACTGCCGCCCGCTTGACGCCTTTCTCGAGAAGAAAAACGCGGGACTGACAGAGGATAAATATACCTATTTCCACATTTTCCTTGCCGCTATGGTCAAGTGCTTTGTGCTGCGCCCGCGCATGAACCGCTTCATCTCCGGCAACCGCCTGTATCTGCGCGATCATATCTCCGTGTCCTTTGTGGTCAAGAAGAAATTCGAGGACAAATCCGAAGAGGGCCTTGCCTATAAAAAGTATGACGAGAACGACACCATCGACACCCTGCACAGGTCCATCCTGGAGGAGATCCACCAGTGCCGCCGCGAGGATGTGCTGGATAATTCCACCGACATGATGACAAAGCTTCTGAGGCTGCCGCGCTGGCTGCTGCGCATCATCGTGGACATCCTCTTTTCCCTCGACCGCAACGGGAAGGTGCCCTATGATCTCATCAAGGCCGATCCCAATTATTCCTCCATCTTCCTGACAAATCTCGGCTCCATCGGCCTTGACAGCGGCTATCACCATCTGAACAACTGGGGCACCAACTCCTTCTTCGGCGTGATCGGCAAAAAGCACCTGGCCCCCGAATGGCATGAGGACGGCACGCATACGGTCCGCCCGGTGATCACCCTGGGCCTCACGCTCGATGAGCGCATCGGCGACGGCTTTTATTATGCCGGGACGGTGCGCCTGCTGCGCAGGCTCCTGGAGAACCCCGAGCTCCTGGAGCAGCCCTTCTCCACACCCGTGGAATACTGAAACATACAAGGAGCAGCAATATGGAAATAACCGCAAAACGCCCGTGGCTTTCGAGCATGGGCGACGTGCCCGCCAATCTGGAATACTTCCAGGGGTCCATGGTGGAGATGCTGGAGAATAACGCAAAGCTCTATCCCAACAATGTCGCCTTCGACTTCATGGGCAAGTCCACCACCTATAAGGAGATGGTGGCCAACATCGAAAAATGCGCAAGGAGTCTGCGCACCATCGGCGTGCGGCAGAATGACCGCGTCACCATCGCCATGCCGAACTGCCCCCAGGCAATCTATATGTTCTATGCCGTGAATATGATTGGCGCTGTGGCCAACATGGTCCACCCCCTCTCGAGCGAGAAGGAGCTGGAGTTCTACATCAACGAGTCCGAGAGCGTCACGGTCGTGACCCTCGATCAGTTTTACCACAAGTTTGAGGCCATCCGGGAAAACACCTGCGTGGTGAACGTGGTCATCGCCCGCATTCGGGACGCCCTGTCGAAACCCCTGCGCGTGGGCTATATGCTGACCGAGGGGCGCAGGATCAAAAAGATCCCGGAGGACGCGCCCGTCATCATGTGGGATGAGTTCATGCGTCTCGGCAAGGCCTGCTTCTGGAACTACAAGGTCAAGCGCGGGGCGGACGATCCCGCCGCCATCCTCTATTCCGGCGGCACCACCGGCACCACCAAGGGCATCCTGCTGACAAACCTGAACTTTAACGCCCTCTCCGCCCAGATCATCGCCACGAACCCCATGTTCCGCCCGGGGGACAGAATGCTGTCGGCCATGCCGCTGTTCCACGGCTTCGGCCTCGGTGTCTGCATCCACTCGATGCTGGCCCAGGGCGGACGGTGCATCCTGGTGCCGCGCTTTACCGCCGAGAGCTATTCCAGGCTCATCACCAAGTACCGCTGCAATTTCATCGCGGGCGTGCCCACGCTCTATGAGGCCCTGCTGCGCCTGCCGAACATGGAAAAGGCGGATCTGAGCTGCCTCAAGGGAGTCTTCTCCGGCGGCGATTCCCTGTCTGTGGAGCTCAAGAAGAAGTTCGACAAATTCCTCTATGACCACAAGGCCGTCATCCAGGTGCGCGAGGGCTACGGCACCACTGAGACCGTCACCGCCTGCTGCCTCACGCCCATCAACAAGGCCAAGGAGGGCAGCATCGGCATCCCCTTCCCGGACACCTACATCAAGATCGTCAGGCCCGACACGGAGGAGGAGCTGCCATACGGCGAGGAGGGCGAGATCCTGCTGGCCGGTCCCACGGTCATGAAGGAGTACATCAAGCACCCAGAGGAGACGGCACGTACCCTCCGCCGCCACGCAGACGGTCTGACCTGGGTCTGCACGGGCGATCTCGGGTACATGGATTCCGAGGGCTTTATCTACTTCCGCGGCCGCTCCAAGCGCATGATCATCTCCTCCGGCTACAACATCTATCCCGCCCAGCTTGAGAATATCTTTGACGCAAACGAGCTTGTGCAGATGAGCTGCGTCATCGGCGTGCCCGATCCCTACCGCATGCACCGGCCCAAGGTCTTCGTCACCCTGAAGCCCGGCGTGGAGGCAAGCGAGGAGACGCGCAAGGCCATCATGGACTACGCCGCCAAGCACATCGCCAAATACGCCATGCCCAAGGAGCTGGAGTTTCGCGAGAGCCTGCCGAAGACCCTTGTCGGCAAGGTGGCTTACCGCCAGCTCGAGGAAGAGGAAGCTGCAAAACGCAAGGCGGCGGGAGAATAACAGAAAACATGGAGGCCATCGGCACCAGCCGATGGCCTCTTTGCATATTCTATTGCCTGCAAGCCCCGCAGCCATGGCAGGCGCCGCAGTCGGCGCAGCTGCCGCCGCAGGAGGATTTGCCGGCCCTCCTGTCGCGGACCATGCCGCGCACAATGAGACCGAGCACCGCCGCGACCGCGAGGATCAGCACGATATTAATCAGATTTGCCGCGAGCCACGCGAGCATGGGATCACATCCTTTCCGGGGGTGTGCGGCGGTATCGGGCTGCCCCGATACCGCCGCAGAGGAAGAAAAAGAGGAAACAGGAGCAGATTACTTAACGGTCAGCTTCTGCGACTCCCTGTAGGGCTTGAAGAGCTGCCAGCAGATCGCCGCGAGCAGGCAGATCGCCGCGGCAAAGCCGAGTCCGTTCGCGCTGCCGGCAAAGGCGCTGCCGAGCTGCCAGACGATCAGGGCGATCGCATAGGCAAAGCAGCACTGGTAGCAGATGGCAAACCAGGTCCATTTGCGGTTGTTCATCTCGCGCTTGATGGCGCCGATGGCCGCAAAGCAGGGGGCGCAGAGGAGGTTGAAGATCATGAAGGCATAGGCCGCAAGCTTGCCGTGCCCGCCGGAGAAGGCGTTGAAGTCCTTGGCAACCTTGTCCCAGATCTGGTCGCCGTTTTCCTCCAGCTCATCCTCGCCGCCCTTGTCGTCGTAGTTATACAGGACGCCGAAGGTGCCGACCACCTCTTCCTTGGCCACAAGGCCGGTGACGGTGGCGACGGTGGGCTTCCAGTCGCCGAAGCCCAGGGGCTTGAAGATAAAGGAGACGGGCTGCGCGGCGCGGGCCAGGATGGAGTCGTCCATGGGCTCGACCTCGTCCTCGGGAATGTTCATGCGCTTTGCCACCTGAGAGACATATTCCCCGGTGACGACGGTCTCGTCCTGATACAGCTCCTTCACCATGCCGAAGCGGCCGTTGACCGTGCCGAAGCCGGAGAGGAACCAGATGATGACGGAGGAAACGACGATGACGGAGCCGGCGCGCTTGATGAAGGACCAGCCGCGCTCCCAGGTGCCGCGCAGGACGTTGCCCCAGGCGGGGACGTGATAGGGCGGCAGCTCCATGACGAAGGGGGCGGGATCGCCCGCGAACATCTTCGTCTTCTTGAGCATGATGCCGGAGATGACAATGGCGGCGATGCCGATGAAGTAGGCGGAGGTGGCGACGAGGGTGCTGCCGCCGAAGAGCGCGCCCGCGATCAGGCCGACGATGGGCATTTTCGCGCCGCAGGGGATGAAGGTGGTGGTCATGATCGTCATGCGGCGGTCACGCTCGTTTTCAATGGTGCGGGAGGCCATGACGCCCGGGATGCCGCAGCCGGTGCCCACCAGCATGGGGATGAAGCTCTTGCCGGAAAGACCGAAGCGGCGGAAGATGCGGTCCATGATGAAGGCGATGCGGGCCATGTAGCCGCAGTCCTCAAGAATGCAGAGTATCAGGAAGAGAACCAGCATCTGCGGCACGAAGCCGAGCACCGCGCCGACGCCGGCGAGGATGCCGTCGGAAATGAGGCCCACGAGCCACGGGGCCGCGCCCCAGCTCTCCAGCAGGGTGCGGGAGCCGCCCACCAGCACCTCGCCTCCCAGCACGTCGTTTGCCCAGTCGGTGAGGAAGGTGCCGATGCCAAGGCCGCCGTCGGCGATGGAGGTGCCCATGGAGACGGCGTAGACCAGGTACATGACCACGGCGAAGATGGGCAGGGCCAGCCAGCGGTTGGTGACGATCCTGTCGATCTTGTCGGAGACCGTAAGCTCTCCGATGTTTTTCTTTTTATAGCAGGCCTTGATGATGGAGCCTATGCAGAGGTAGCGCTCGTTGGTGATGATGCTCTCGGCGTCGTCGTCCAGCTCCTTCTCGGCAGCCCGGATGTCCTGCTCGATATGTTCAATCGTCTCGGCGGGCAGGTTCAGCTTCTGCATCACCTTCTCGTCGCGCTCGAAGAGCTTGATGGCGTACCAGCGCTGCTGCTCCTCGGGCAGGTTATGCACCGTGACCTCCTCGATATGGGCCAGGGCATGCTCTACAACGCCGCTGAACTTGTGCTGGGGGATGGTATGCGGCCCCCCGGCAGCCCTGACGGCGGCCTCGGCCGCGTTCTGGATGCCGTCGCCCTTCAGCGCGGAAATCTCCACGACCTCGCAGCCGAGCTGGCGGGACAGCTCCTTTATGTTGATCTGGTCGCCCTTGCGGCGGACGATGTCCATCATGTTGATGGCCACAACCACAGGGATGCCGAGCTCCGTGAGCTGGGTGGTGAGGTACAGGTTGCGCTCCAGGTTGGTGCCGTCCACGATGTTGAGAATGGCGTCGGGGCGCTCGTCGATGAGATAGTTTCTCGCGACCACTTCCTCCAGCGTGTAGGGGGAGAGAGAGTAGATGCCGGGCAGGTCCGTGACGATGACGCCGTCATGCTTTTTGAGCCTGCCTTCCTTCTTCTCCACCGTGACGCCGGGCCAGTTGCCGACAAACTGAGTCGAGCCGGTCAGCGCGTTGAACAGCGTTGTTTTGCCGCTGTTGGGGTTGCCGGCCAGGGCAATACGAAGTTCCATAGCCAAAATCCTTTCCTTTCATGGTTAGAATACGCTAACCTCGGTGCTTGAAAAACAGGGGCCGACGCCCCGGAGATCTGTGGCTGGATCGGGGCTGACTTACTCGACCTCGACCATTTCGGCGTCGGCCTTGCGCAGGCTCAGCTCGTAATTGCGCACCGTGACCTCCACCGGATCTCCCAGCGGCGCCACCTTGCGCACGTACACAGATACGCCCTTGGTGATGCCCATATCCATGATGCGGCGCTTGACCGCGCCCTCACCGTGGAGCTTAACGACCTTGACGGTCTCGCCGATCTTTGCGTCCCGCAGTGTTTTCATGCCTGTCTCTTCCTCCGTTTCCTTTTGTTCACCATGAAATCATACCATGATCCGCCGGGCCATATCCGCGTCCAGCGCGATCCTGGAATCCTTGACGTTCACGATCACGTTTCCGTTGAGCACCGTGACCAGCGTGACGGTTCCGCCCACCACGAAGCCGAGATCCTCCAGATGTTTTTTTACCTCGGGGCTGCCGCCGATCCTGCATATCAGGTTCTCCTCGCCCGGCACAGCCACATTCAATGGCATCATCGTTCTGTCTCTCCTTTTCTTCTCTCAGGAGTTATACTCAGCTAACTCTCAGGTCCTATAATAGTTACTTTAGGCTAACTTGTCAAGAGCTTTTGCAAAAAAAGATAGCGGAGGCTAACAGACGGGCAAACCTTAAGATTTCCTAAAAAGCTTCTCCCACGCTTGTAAAAACGGCCTGCGGCGCTTATAATTTTAGCATCGTTATGGCCGTGCGGCGCCTTTGCCTGCCCGGCCGCAGAAAAGAAGGAGGGACACACATGAGCGACAAGGAGATGAAGCGGCTTGACGATGCCGGTCTCGGCAGGGTCAGCGGCGGCACGCAGGAAGTGAGAAAGCAGAAGATCGGATACACGGTCAAGCGGGGCGACACGCTGATCAAGATCGCCGCGATGTTTGACGTGTCGGTTCTGGATCTGATCACCTGGAACGATATCCGCAATCCTGATCTCATCTATGCCGGCCAGACCCTGGTCATCTACAAGTCATAAAAAGGCGCGCGGCCCCGGAATCGACTTCTGATTCCGGGGCCGCGCGCTGCCGCGGGTCAAAGCTTCAAAAACGCTTCAAAGTTCTCGCTCAGGATCATCTCGTTCAGACGATCTCCGAGTCTGAGGGAGAAAAAGCGCTCCAGCTCCTCGCCCGGCTCCCACATGGGGTAGTCGGTGCCGAAGAAGATGTGTGTGGGATCAAAGCGCTCGATGGCCTTGCGCGCCGCGTCATAGGCGTTGAAGGGCAGGGTGCTGCTCGTGTCGATATACACGTTCGGCAGGTTCAGGCACTCTCTTGCCTCGCTCCATTCGCTCCAGCCGCCGCAGTGGGGGGCTACGCAGCGAAGCTTCGGAAAGCACTGTGCCACATGGGCCATACGGCTCGGCGTGGAGTAGTCGTAGCGGTAGTCGCCGGTGTGGGCGATGAGGAAAAGGTTTTCCGCGCTCATGATCTCGTAGAGGGGCATGAGCCGTTCGTCATCCAGGCGAAAGCGCTGGATGTCCGGGTGCAGCTTGATGCCCACAAGGCCGTCGTCCTTCATGCGCTTTATCTCGCCCTCAAAGTCGGGGTAATCCGGGTGCATGGTGCCCACGCCGATAAGCTGTGGGTTTTCCCGGCAGGTATCACGGATGAAGCGGTTGATGGTCTCCACCTGGTGCGGCGCGGTGGCGGTGGAGAAGACCACGGCGCGTTCAACGCCGTCGCGCTCCATGCGCGGCAGCAGATCCTCCGCGGTCCCCGGCAGATGGCCGAGGGCGACGGGCTCTGGGATCTCCGCGTTGCAGGAGCCCTCATAGAAGCTGTTGGTCGCCATCACGGCGGCCAGGGCAATGCGGGGCTGGAAGATGTGTACATGTGCGTCGATAATATGCATAGGGCTCACCCGGTCTCGTTGGATTTGCGAAGAGTTTAGCGAGTGAAAGTCAAATTGTCAAGAATTATTTCAGATTCCGCATGAAAAAATGGTAATTTATACAGTTGACGCTGGGGGAGGCCTGTGATAAAATCCGCAGTGTAAAAATGGAAAACAGCGATGAGGGAAAATCGCTTCCGGAGGATCGCCACAGAGAGCCGGCGGCTGGTGCGAGCCGGCGCGGGAAACGGAAAGCGTCTCGTTCCTGAGCGGGATCTGCGAAAGAAGAAGTAGCGGATCACGGGAGGCCCCGTTACAGGCCATGGGTTTATTGGAACCCGAGAGAGTCCGCCGGGCCCGGCGGAAAAAACAGGGTGGTACCGCGAATACAAATTCGCCCCTGAGGTCGCAGTGACTTCAGCGGGCTTTCTTTTTTACCGAAAAAGCGCTGCGCCGCAGGGGCTGATCCCACGATCGGCCCGAATACCGGGACAGCATCAAGGAGAGTGCATACAATGGACAAAATCCGCGTCAGCGACATTACCATGAAACAGCTTGCGAGGCAGGGGGACAACAGCCTGAGCTTCAAGGGGAAAATCGAGGTCGCAAAGCTTTTGGACAAGCTTGCGGTCTCTGTTATTGAGATCGAGGGCATCCGCTCCGCCCGGGCCGACGCCCTGCGCATCAAGTCCATCGCCTCGGCTGTGAAGGACAGCATCCTTGCCGTGCAGGTGGAGCTGGACGAGCAGAGCGTGGCGGACACCTGGGAGGCTCTCAAGGGCGCCCGGCACCCGCGCCTGCAGGTCATGGCCCCGGTGAGCACGGTGCAGATGGAGTATCTGTCCCGCAAGAAGCCGGAAGCCATGCTCGAGACCATCGGGCGCATCGTGCGCGCCTGCGCCGAAAAGACGCAGGACGTGGAATTTCTCGCCGAGGACGCCACCCGCAGCGATGAGGCCTTTCTCAAGCGCGCCATCGAGACCGCGGTCGACGCCGGGGCGAAGACCGTCACGGTCTGCGACGCCACCGGAGCCCTGCTGCCGGAGGAGCTGGCGGCCTTCCTCAAAAAGCTTATGGACGAGGTCCCGGCCCTGCAGAGCGTGACCCTGGGCGTGGCCTGCGCCAACACCATGGCGATGGCGGACGCCTGCTGTGTGGCGGCGGTGCGCGCCGGTGTGCGCGAGGTGAAGACCGCCTGCGCCGGGGATACCGCTTCGCTGCAGAATGTGGCGGGCATCCTCTCGGCAAGGGAGGAGCTCTTCGGCGTCGCCTGTCCCCTGCACACGGTGGAGCTCAAGCGCATCGTGCGCCAGATCGTCTGGATGGTGGAGACCAAGCGCAACAAGACCTCTCCCTTTGACGACGGAGTGCAGGACACGGCAAAGGAGTTTACCCTTGCCATCGGGGACGACGCGGCGAGTGTCGCCGACGCCGCGCGGGAGCTGGGCTACGACCTCAACAGCGAGGATATCCAGGCCGTGTGGGAGGCCGTGCAGGAGCTGCTGCACCACAAGGAGCAGGTCGGCGCGCGCGAGCTCGACGCCATCATTGCCTCCGTGGCCCTGCAGGTGCCGCAGAGCTATACCATCGAAAGCTACGTCATCAACAGCGGCAGCAATATCTCCGCCATGGCCCACCTGAAGCTCAGTCACGAAGGGGAGATCCTGGAGGGCGTCACCCTCGGCGACGGGCCAATCGACGCCGCCTTCCTGGCCCTTGAGAAGATCGTGAACCGCCACTATGAGCTGGATGATTTCCAGATCCGCGCCGTCACCGAGGGCCGCGAGGCCATGGGCGAGACGGTGGTGCGCCTCGTGTCCAACGGCAAGCTCTACTCCGGGCGCGGCATCTCCACCGATATTGTCTATTCGAGCATTCTGGCCTATGTGAACGCGCTCAACAAGATCGTGTATGAGGAGGGTGAGGCATGAGGCTTTCCTTTTCGACCCGCGGCTGGCAGTCCCTGGACTGGGAGCAGCTGCTCGAATCCGCCAGAGAGAGCGGCATGAACGGCATTGAGCTCTATGATCTCTATAAGCGTCATGATCTCATCGACCGCGGCTGTGCCTTCGACCGCTATCACGCCGCCGCGACGGCCCGGCAGCTCCGGGAAAACGGCATGGCCGTGCCCTGCCTTGACAGCTCCCTCGATCTCTCCGTCCCCGAAACGGATCCGGAGGGGATCTACAGGCACTTCGAGATCGCAAACGCCATCCGCACGCCCTATGTCTCCCTCATCGCGCTGGAGGAGCGGGAGGATCTGGTGCGCGAGCGCCTGAAAAAGCTCCTGCCGAAGGCGGAGAAGGCAGATGTGACGCTGCTCATCAAAACCACCGGCATCTATGCCGACACGGGGCGGCTGCGCGCCCTGCTGGACGATTTCGCCAGCGACCGCCTCGCAGCCCTCTGGGACATCCACCACCCCTGCCACGACTGCGGGGAGGATGCCGACACCACCATCAAAAACCTCGGCGCCTATGTGCGCCATGTGCATATCCGCGACTCGGACGAGACGGGCGGATACACCGTCATCGGCGAGGGGAGCCTGCCGGTCGATGAGATGATCCGCGCCCTCGGCTCCATCGACTACGACGGCTATATCTCCCTCGTCTGGAAGCCCGAGTGGATCGAGGACATGGACGATCCCGACATTCTCTTCCCCCACTTTGTCAACTACATGAGCCGCTTTGAGAACACCCGCGGCAAGAAAAAGCGGCTCTACCCGAACCACGACGGAACCGGCGAATACGTCTGGAAAAAGGACGAGCTGCTGGATCTCACCTTCTCCCAGGTTCTCGACCGTATGGTGGAGGAGTTCCCGGACCAGTACGCCTTCAAGTACACGACCCTCGACTACACCCGCACCTATGAGGAGTTCCGCGAGGACGTGGACCGCTTCGCCCGGGCCCTCGTCTACCTCGGGGTAAAGCCCGGCAGCAAGGTCGCCGTATGGGCCACCAACATCCCCGCCTGGTACATCACCTTCTGGGCCACCGTCAAGCTCGGGGCGGTGCTCGTCACGGTGAACACCGCCTACAAGAGCCATGAGGCCGAATACCTCCTGCGCCAGTCGGACACCCACACCCTCGTCATGATCGAGTCGTGCCTCGACTCCAACTACCGCGCCATCATCAATGAGCTCTGCCCCGAATTAAAGGGCCACGACAAGGATAAGCCCCTGCACTGCCGCAAGCTCCCGTTTTTGCGAAACGTCATCACCGTGGACTTCAGGCAGGAGGGCAGCCTCACCTTTGAGGAGGCCATGTCCCGCGCGGAGCTCGTCCCGCAGGAGACGGTCAACGCCATGGCCGCCCAGGTCAAGCCCGACGATGTGTGCAACATGCAGTACACCTCCGGCACGACGGGCTTTCCCAAGGGCGTCATGCTCACGCACTACAATGTGGTCAACAACGGCAAATGCATCGGCGACCGCATGGGCCTTTCCACCGCGGACCGCATGATGATCCAGGTGCCCATGTTCCACTGCTTCGGCATGGTTCTGTCCATGACATCCTCCATGACCCACGGGGCCACGCTCTGCCCCATGCCCTATTTCTCCGCCAAGAGCTCTCTCGCCTGCATCCAGCAGGAGAAGATCACCTGCTTTAACGGCGTGCCCACCATGTTCATCGCCATGTTCAACCACCCGGACTACCGCAGGACGGACTTTTCCCACATGCGCACGGGCATCATGGCCGGAGCCGGCTGCCCGCCGGAGCTGATGCGCCGCGCCGCCCGGCCGGACGAGATGAACATGCGCGGCATCGTCTCCGTCTACGGGCAGACCGAGTCCGCCCCCGGCAGCACGATGTCCGCCTGGACCGACTCCCTGGACGTGCGCACCGACACCGTGGGCTATGCCTTCCCGCACGTGGAGTGCAAGATCGTGGACCCGGAGACCGGGCTTGAGCTCGGCGACAACCAGACGGGTGAATTCTGCTCCCGCGGGTATAATACCATGAAGGGCTATTACAAAATGCCCCGCGCTACCGCCGAAACCGTGGACAGCGAGGGCTGGCTTCACTCCGGGGACCTGGCCGTGCGGGACGAAAACGGCAACTACCGCATCACCGGGCGCCTCAAGGACATGATCATCCGCGGCGGCGAGAACATCTACCCCAAGGAGATCGAGGAGTTTATCTACACCCACCCCAAGGTGCAGGACGTGCAGGTCATCGGCGTGCCGGACAAGAAGTACGGCGAGGAGGCCTATGCCTGCATCATCCTCAAGGAAGGGGAGAGCATGACCGAGGCGGAAATGCGGCAGTATATCACCGACCACATGGCCCGCCACAAGGTTCCGCGCTATATCACCTTCACCGACGCCTTCCCCATGAACGCCGCGGGGAAGATCCTCAAATACAAAATGCGCGAAGAAGCGGCAAAAGCACTGAATCTTGAATGATGCTGTGCGCGGTTTTCGTCAAAAAGGCGAATCTCTTTAAATGGCGAAAGTTTCTCCTTGACAAATGCACAAATTTGCGGTAATAATTGAGGCAACATTCACAAAGGCTGTGACGAAGACGGCCGAAGGGAAGCGTTTTCAGAGATCCGACGGGCGGTGCGAGTCGGAAACGCCAGCTTCAAACGCCCATCACTTCCGAGCCGGAGACCCGAAAGGCGGCAAGTAGGCGTCTCTCGTTCCGCCCGCGTTAAGGGATAGGGCCTGTTTGGGCCTGAAGCGGCAGCGTCTCGCTGCAATTTGAGTGGTACCGCGGGTTTATGACAGCTCGCCTCAAGTGTTCTTGGGGTGAGCTTTTTTTCATTCAATCCGGATTATTACCGCAAACAACGATTTCTTTTCAGAAACGGGAGAAAGATTTATGAACGTACAAACCGCAGACAATCAGCTTTTGCAGATCGCCCTCCGTATCCGGGAGCTGCGCGATATCGTGGGCTTTTCCACCCAGGAGATGGCGGCGCGCACCGGCATCACCGAGGAGCAGTACATCGCCTACGAATCCGGCCAGGTGGATCTGCCCTTCACCTTCCTGCACAAGGCCGCCATGGCCATGGGGGTCGAGCCGATCCAGCTTCTCGAGGGCCGCAGCGCAAGGCTGACCTCCTATGCCGTCAACCGCAAGGATCAGGGCCTTGTCACCGCCGTGGAGGACGGCATCGTCATCCAGAACATGGCCGCGCTCTTCCGCAAGAAAATGGCAACGCCCTACTGGGTCACCTACCAGTATTCGGCAGAGCTCCAGAACGAGCCCATCCACACCACCACCCACGCCGGGCAGGAATTCGACCTCATCATCAAGGGCACCCTGCGCGTGCGCATCGGCGACCATGAGGAGATCCTGCACGAGGGCGACAGCATTTATTACGACAGCTCCACGCCCCACGGCATGATTGCCATCGACGGGCACGACTGCACCTTCCTCGCCATGATCATGGCGGCGGACGAGACCGTGCAGAAGCCGGGCCTCGTCCTCGGCGAGGAGGAAGAGGCAAAGCCTGCCCTCAAGCCCGCGAAGGAGCCGCTGCTGTGCCAGAAGTTCATTGAGACCGAGGAGGACGCCGCAGGCTGCCTGCAGGATATCCGCTTCAGGAACGAAGACAGCTTCAACTTCGCCTTCGATATCGTCGATGAGATCGCCCGCAAGACGCCCGAGAAGCTCGCCATGCTGCATGTCGCAAACGACATGACCGAGCGGCGCTTCACCTTCAAGGACATCAAGGACGCCTCCTCCCAGGCGGCCAACTACTTTACCTCCCTCGGCATCAAGCGGGGCGACCGGGTCATGCTGGTGCTCAAGCGGCATTATCAGTTCTGGTTTGCGATCCTCGGCCTGCACAAGCTCGGCGCTATCGCCATCCCGGCGACAAACCAGCTCCTCTCCCACGACTTTGAGTACCGCTTCAAGGCCGCGGGCGTCGCCGCCATCCTCTGCACGGCCGACGGAGACGTTGCCCATCAGGCAGAGCTCGGCGAGCAGGCGGCCGGCATGAAGCTTACGAAGATCCTGGTCGGCGGTCGGCGCGAGGGCTGGCACGATTTCGATTCCGAGTACAGCCTCTTCTCCCGCCGCTTCCGCCGGAGCGAGGATTCTCCCTGCGGGGACGATCCCATGCTCATGTTCTTCACCTCCGGCACCACGGGCTACCCGAAGATGGCCCTGCACAGCTATAAATACGCCCTTGGCCACTACGTCACGGCCCGCTACTGGCACCTCGTCGAGCGGGACGGCCTGCACTTCACCATCTCCGAGACCGGCTGGGGCAAGGCGCTCTGGGGCAAGCTCTACGGCCAGTGGCTCTGCGAGGGGGCGGTCTTCACCTATGACTTTGACCGCTTCGACGCGGACAAGATCCTGCCCATGTTCGCCAAATATCATATCACCACCTTCTGCGCGCCGCCCACCATGTACCGCATGCTCATCAAGAGCGACATTTCCAAGTACGATCTCTCCTCCATCCGCCATGCCACCACGGCGGGCGAGGCGCTCAACCCCGAGGTCTTCTATCAGTTTGAAAAGCTCACGGGTCTGCGCGTGGCGGAGGGCTTCGGCCAGACCGAAATGACCCTCGGCATCGCAAACCTTGTGGGCGAGAACATCAAGCCCGGCTCCATGGGCAAGCCCGTCCCCGCCTATGGCGTGGACATCCTCGACCGTGACGGCAAGCCCGTTGAGGACGGCATCAGCGGCGAGATCGTCATCAAGGCCGACGAGAACGGCAAGCGCAAGTGCGGCCTCTTCCTCGGCTACTACAACGACGAAGAGCGCACCCGCGAGGTCTGGCACGACGGCTACTACCACACCGGCGACGAGGCCTGGCGCGATGAGGACGGCTTCTACTGGTACGTCGGCCGCGTGGACGACGTTATCAAGTCCTCCGGCTACCGCATCGGGCCCTTCGAGATCGAAAACGTCATCATGGAGCTGCCCTACGTGCTCGAGTGCGGCGTCTCCGCGGCGCCGGACGAGATCCGCGGCCAGGTCGTCAAGGCCAGCATCGTCCTCGTCCCCGGCAAGGAGGGAACGGATGAGCTGAAGAAGGAGATCCAGAACTACGTCAAGCAGCACACCGCGCCCTACAAGTACCCGCGCATCGTCGAATTCAAGACCGAGCTTCCCAAGACGATCAGCGGAAAAATCATGAGAAACAAGCTGTAAAATGAATCATAAAAGACTGACCCTGTTTGCCGGGCATTACGGCAGCGGAAAAACCAATATCGCCCTGAACTATGCCCTCTGGCTCAAGCGGCAGGGGCTGCGTGTCACGGTCGCGGATCTTGACATCGTAAACCCCTACTTCCGCACCAAGGACGGGGAGCAGCAGCTCAAGGAGGCGGGCGTGCGCCTCATTTCCTCGGATTACGCAAACTCCAACGTCGATCTGCCCGCTCTGCCGGGAGAGGCCTACGCCCTCGTGGACGACAAGAGCGCCTGCGGCGTCATCGACGTGGGCGGCGACGACCGGGGCGCCCTCGCCCTGGGGCGCTATGTGCCCGCCATCCGGGAGGAGGGGAACTATGAAATGCTCTTCGTCCTCAACAAGGCCCGGCCCCTGACGCGCACCGTGGACGATGCGCTGGAGGTCTTCTATGAGATCGAGGCCGCCTGCAGCCTGCCCTTTACCGCGATCGTGAACAACACGAACCTCGGCCCGCTGACAAAGGCGGAGGACGTGATCGCAGGGGAGCGCTTTGCCGGGGAAGTGGCAGAGCGCGTGGGACTGCCGGTCAAGATGAGCTGCGCGTCCGAAAAGCTCGCGGCCCGGCTTCAAAACAAAGTGAGCAATTTCTTTCCTATACAGATCATGCAACTATACTACATGGAGAAAGAAGGAACAAGCCTTGGCAAAATTAACCTTTAGAGAGGAAATCTGCAAGGGCTGCGGCCTGTGTGTCGCGGCATGTCCGAAGCAGATCCTGGCCCTTTCTAAAACCAGACTCAACCCCAAAGGATATTCCCCCGTGGAGCTGACGAAGCCTGAGGAGTGCATCGGCTGCGCAAGCTGCGCCATGATGTGCCCCGACTGCGTCATCACCGTGGAGCGTTAAGGAAAGGAGCAGGCGTATGAGTGAAACTGTCCTGATGAAAGGAAACGAAGCCCTTGCGGAGGCCGCCATTCTGGCCGGCTGCCGCCACTACTTCGGCTATCCCATTACCCCGCAGACCGAGGTCGCAGCCTACATGGCCAAGAAGATGCCCAAGATCGGCGGCACCTTCCTCCAGGCTGAGAGCGAGATCGCAGCCATCAACATGGTATACGGCGTCGCCTCCACCGGCCACCCGGCCATGACCTCCTCCTCCAGCCCCGGTATCTCTCTGAAAACCGAGGGGATCTCTTACCTCGCCGGCGCGGATCTGCCCGCCCTCATCATCAACGTCCAGCGCGGCGGCCCCGGCCTCGGCGGCATCCAGCCCTCCCAGTCCGACTACTACCTCGTCACCCGCGGCCCCGGCCACGGCGACTTCCACGTGCTGGTCTTCGCGCCGTCCTCCGTCCAGGAGATGGCGGACCTCACCGGCCGCGCCCTGCACCTGGCATGGAAGTACCGTATGCCCGCCATGCTGCTGGCTGACGGCACCATGGGCCAGATGATGGAGCCCGTCCGGCTCCCCGAGCCCTGCAACGCCTTCGGCGACGACAATCCCTGGGCCGCCGTCGGCACCGGGATGAAGCGCCCCCACAACATCATCACCTCCCTCGACCTCTCCGCCGAGACGCTGGAGAAGAAGAACATTGAACGCTTCGAGCGCTACAAGACCATCGAGGAGAACGAGCCCCTCTGGGAGGAGTACATGATGGACGATGCCGAGATCTGCATCGTGTCCTGCGGCATCACCGCCCGCGTCTCCCGCAACGCCATCGTCGAGGCCAGAAAGCAGGGCATCAAGGTCGGCATGCTCCGTCCCATCACCCTCTGGCCCTTCCCGAAGAAAGCCCTTGCGGCCGCTGCCGACAAGGTCAATGCCTTCCTCTGCGTGGAGATGAACATGGGTCAGATGAAGGACGATGTGGAGCTCGCCATCCGCTGCCGCAAGCCCGTCGCCCTCTGCAACCGCGTCGGCGGCATGATCCCCACGCCGGACGAGGTGCTCGAGCATATCAAGAAGATCGCAGAAGGAGGAATTGAAGCATGATCGTGTTTGAAAAGCCCCATGCCCTGACCGACACCCCCCTGCACTACTGCCCGGGCTGCACCCACGGCATCGTGCATCGGCTTGTCGCCGAGGCCATTGACGAGCTCGGCATCGAGGGCAGGACCGTCGGCATCGCGCCCGTCGGCTGCTCCGTGCTGGCCTACAACTATTTCAACTGCGACATGATCGAGGCTGCCCACGGCCGTGCCCCCGCTGTCGCCACCGGCGTCAAGCGCGCCCTGCCCGACAACATCGTCTTCGCCTACCAGGGCGACGGCGACCTTGCCTCCATCGGCATGTGCGAGACGGTCTCCACCGCGGCCCGCGGCGAGAACCTCACCATCATCTTTATCAACAACGCCATTTACGGCATGACCGGCGGCCAGATGGCCCCGACCTCTCTGCTCGGCCAGGTCACCCAGACCTCTCCCTACGGCCGCGACCCCAAGACCCAAGGTTACCCCATCCGCGTGTGCGAGCTGCTGGCGACTCTCGACGCTCCCGCTTACCTTGAGCGCGTCACCGTCAACAATGTCAAAAACGTCCGCAACGCCAAGCGCGCCATCAAAAAGGCCTTCCAGAACCAGATCGACGGCAAGGGCTTCTCGTTTATCGAAGTCCTCTCCGCCTGCCCCACCAACTGGGGCATGACGCCGCAGAAGGCCCTGCAGTGGATCGACGAGGCGATGATCCCCCAGTACCCGCTGGGTGTGTTCCGGGATAAGGAGGCGTAAGTATGGCACATCATGAAATCGTGATCGCCGGCTTCGGCGGACAGGGCCTGCTGTTTATCGGCAAGATCCTGGCCTATGCCGGCCTCGTGGAAAAGCGCCAGCTCAGCTGGCTGCCCTCCTACGGCCCTGAGATGCGCGGCGGCACCGCAAACTGCAACGTCATCCTCTCCGATGACCCTGTGGGCTCGCCTATCGTGCAGCACCCCAATGTGCTCATCGTCATGAACACCCCCTCCCTCGACAAGTATGAGAGCGCGGTTGTCCCCGGCGGCAAGATCTTTGTGGACTCCACCCTTATCTCCCGCAAGGTCGAGCGCAGCGATGTGGATGTGTACTATATCCCCGCCACCCAGATGGCCAAGGATCTGGAGCTCGGGAATCTTGCCAACATGATCCTGCTCGGCAGCGTGATCCGCGAGACGAAGTGCATCAGGGAAGAGACCGTGGAAGAAGCCCTCAAGCACGTGATCCCCGCCCGCAAGGCAAACCTCATGGATGTCAACCTCAAGGCCATTCAGGCCGGAAAGGATTACCGGCCGTGATCATCGCCTGCTGCCAGATGGATGTGCGCCTGGGAGAGCGCGCGTACAACTTTGCCCGCGCCGAGGCGCTTGTGCGCAGGGCTGCGTCTCAGGGCGCGGATGTGATCCTGCTGCCCGAGACCTGGAACCTCGGCTTTTTCCCGAGGGAAGGGCTTGCGGAGCTTGCCGACCCGAACGGGGAGAACGTGCAGCGCATGTTCGGCACCCTCGCGCGGGAACTGCATGTGAACATCGCAGCGGGCAGCGCCGTGACAGTGCGCGGGGAAAAGGTTTTCAACACCGCCTGCGTCTTCGACCGCGAGGGTGCGTGTGTGGCCGCTTACGACAAGACCCACCTTTTCACCCCGATGGGGGAGCATGAATCCTTCACCCCCGGCGATCATCTGTGCACCTTCACGCTGGACGGGGTACGCTGCGGCCTCATCATCTGCTACGATCTGCGCTTCCCGGAGCTGACCCGCTCCCTCGTTCTGCAGGGGGCCGACCTGCTCTTCGTCCCGGCCGAGTGGCCCGCCGTGCGCCTTCTGCACTGGCAGACCCTCAACCGCGCCCGGGCGATCGAGAATCAGATCTTCCTCGCCTGCTGCAACGGCTGCGGCACGGCAGGGGAGACGGTGTACGGCGGCCACTCTGCGATCTACGACCCCTGGGGCGAGGTGAAGGCCGAAGCCGGAGATGGGGAGGAGATCATCCTTGCCGACTGCGACTTTGCGGTCAAGGAGCAGATCAGAAGCAGCATCAACGTCTTCCGGGACAGACGCCCGGAGCTTTATCACGTATAATCCCCTGAGCCCCCTTTTGCAAAGGAGAGCTCAAAGAGTAATCATTAAGGAAAAGGAGAACCACCATGGACTACAATTTTCCCGTAATCCGTACCACCCATCCCAAGCCCCGGCCTGAGGATGAGAGCAAGCTCGGCTTTGCCAAGTACTTCACCGACCACATGTTCCCCACGCCCCCATTGAGATCGAGCCTGCCTCCTGTGTGCTGCACTACGCGCAGATGATGTTCGAGGGTATGAAGGCCTACAAGACCGCCGACGGTCATGTCCAGCTCTTCCGCCCCGACATGAACATTGCCCGCATGGTCCGCACCAACGAGCGTATGTGCATCCCCGAGCTGCCCGGCGATCTGTTCCTGGCCGCCGTCAAGGCTGTGATCTGGGAAGACCGCGACTGGATCCCCAGCTCCCCCGGCACGGCGCTGTATATCCGCCCCTTCATCTTCGGCGATGAGGTCTCCTTCTCCGTCCTGCCCGCCAAGCACTACCGCTTCATGATCATCCTGACCCCGACCGGCTCCTACTATGCGGCAAACGACGGAGGCCTCTCCACCACCCGCATCTTCGTGCAGGATACCTATATTCGCGCGGCTCGCGGCGGCACGGGCTATGCCAAGGTCGGCGGCAACTACGGCGGCGGCATGCGCGCATCCCTCGACGCCATGAAATATAACTGCAAGGACGTGCTCTGGCTGGACGCGGCCGAGAACAAGTACGTCGAAGAGATCGGCACCTCCAACGCCTTCTTCCGCATCAATGACGAGGTCATTACCGCCCCCCTGGATTCCGGCACGATCCTGCCCGGCATCACCCGCAACTCCGTCATTCAGCTGCTGAAGAAGTGGGGCGTCAAGGTCTCCGAGCGCAAGCTCTCCATCGACGAGATCATCGCCGCCTCCAAGGACGGCACCCTGCAGGAGATCTTTGCCTCCGGCACCGCTGCCGTCATCTCCCCGATCGGCTGCCTGAACTACAAGGGCACCGACTACAAGGTGGCGGACGAGAAGGTCGGCCCCGTGGCACAGAAGCTCTACGACACGATCTACGGCATGCAGACCGGCAAGGTCGAGGACGACATGGGCTGGACCTACAAGCTGTTCTGATCTGTAACTCAACAAAAATGCTTCCCGTTCACTTGGAACAGGAAGCATTTTTTGCGCCCTCCAGCGAGAGCAGGAAGCGCTTTTTTTCGACGCCGCCCGCGTAGCCTGTGAGTCTGCCGCCCACGCCGACGACGCGGTGACAGGGAACGATGAGCGAAATGGGGTTATGCCCAACTGCGCCGCCGACAGCCCGCGCGGATGTTTTGGCAAAGCCCCGCTCCGCGGCAAGCCTTGCCGCGATTTCGCCATAGGTCATGGTTTTTCCGTAGGGGATGGATTGCAGCGTTTCCCAGACCGCCTCCCGGAAGGGAGTAGAGCGCAGGGACAGCTTCGGTGTGAAGCCGGGATCTTTCCCGGAAAAATAGAGATCAAGCCATTTCACAGCCTCTTCAAAAACCGGAAGAGGCTTTTCCGTATGCTCATACCCCAGCGCGGCGGGAAAGTGCTTCTGTCCGTCGAACCACAGCCCGGTCAGCGCCTCGCCGTCACTCAAAAGTGTGATGCCGCCGAGCGGGGAGTCGTAATGGCAGGTATAGTCCATATCTCATTCGGCTTCCTCATCGTTTTCTCTTGCGCGCAGACCCATCACGCTCGAGATGGGCAGAGAAAAGCAGATCCCGTGCGCCTCGGTGGCTGGACCGGCCTTCGCGGTGATGGCCTTCATGACGGCTGCCTTTTCACTCTTGTGGGCGACGATGTACAGCATGTCCTTTTCGTCGGCAAAGCGAACGCTGAAAAACTGTTCCCCCCGCGCGCCGCCGGTGCCCTTTGCGTGCAGCACGGTGCCGCCGCCGGCTCCGGCCTCTCTGGCCGCGTCCATGGCGAGATCCGCAAAGCCTGCGTCAACCACGGCTACAATCAGTTCGTATTCAAAATCCATTTTCGGCGTTCCTCCTGTGATCTCGCTGTCGGTCAGATATGCCAGCGTCTTCCGCCCGGCCACGGCCTTGATGGGGATAGCCGCCAGAATACCGTTGCCGGGAATGTCCATATACAGCAGCTTTCGCGCAAGCTTGAAAATCATCTGCTGCTGGCTTACGTTGGCAACAGCGGCAACGATGCGCTTCTCGGTCTGGGAAAGCCCGTAGCGTGCCAATATGTCGCGTCCTGCGGTTCCGCGCGCGGGCTGACTGTAACCCACAACCGTTCCCGCGCTTCGGAAAACGCCTTCGAGTTTTTCCTCTTGTTCACGCTCGACCACTGCGATCAATTGATACAGTTCCATACTCAGGCAATCTCCCAGAGCTCAAGGATTTCATCCCCGCCGTCGAAGACAACGGGCGCTTTCCTGCGGGACTTGATCACGAAAACCGCGCCCATGCCCTGCACGGTGATGAGCGGCATCATCGCCACCATGCACACAAGGCCAAAGGCGTCGCCCATCACATTGCCGCCCAGCGTCCGGGAAGCGCCCATGGCAAAAAGCAGCATGAACGTCGCCGTCAGCGGTCCGGAGGCCACGCCGCCGGAGTCAAAGGCGATGCCCGTGAAGGTAGGGGGTACAAAGAAGCTCAGAGCCAGCGCCGCAGCATAGCCCGGAATCAGAAAATACAGGATCGGGATCCCCGTCAGCACCCGCACCATAGCGAGCGCGTTGCCTGCCGCCACCGCGAGCGAAAGACTCCATTCCATGGCTCTTTCACTCACAGCCCCGGCGGTCAGCTCCTCCACCTGCCTGGTCAGCACGTGGACTGCCGGTTCTGCCTGAATGATGTACCAGCCCATCAGCATGGAAAGCGGGATCATCATCCAGCGCCAGCGGCTGATGGCGATCATGCCGCCCAGCTTCTCACCCAGGGGAGAAAAGCCCACATTCACGCCGGTGAGAAACAGCACCAGGCCGACATAGGTATAGACGATGCCGACAAGGATCTGCGTAAAGGGTTTGCGGCGCAGCCGCAGCGAAACGAACTGGAACAGGAGAAAAAACGCGAAAATCGGCAGCAGCGCCAGGGCCATTTCCCAAAGAAAGGTGGGAAATGCTTTGAGATAGCCGCTCCCGATGTCCGTTGTCACAAGAAAGCCGGGGAGCGGCGCAAGCGCCGTTTCACCGTTTTCGGGCTTAAAGATGAGACTAAGCAGCATGACAGCAATGACCGGCCCCACCGAACAGAGGGCCACAAGACCGAAGCTGTCCTCCTTGGCGCGCTCGTCGCTGCGGATGGAGGAGACGCCGACGCCGAGAGCCATGATAAAGGGCACCGTCATAGGCCCGGTGGTGACGCCGCCCGCATCAAAGGACAGCGGCAGCATGTCCGGCTCCAGAAAGAAGGCCAGCAGGAACACAATGCCGTAGAGGACGAGCAGCATGGTGCGCAGCGAAATGGCAAACAGAATGCGCAGCATGGCGAGCGCCAGAAACAGCCCCACGCCCATCCCCACAGTCAGCAGCAGTACCGGGTTCGAGATGCCCGGCACATGGGAGGCCAGCACCTGCAGATCCGGCTCCGCCAGGGTGATGGCAGTGCCGAGCAGGAAGCTTGTCAGCAGGATCAGCCAGAGCTTGCGCGACGCGGTCATAGCCGAGCCGATATGCCCGCCGATTTTCGACATGGACAGGTCAGCCCCCACAGAAAACAGACCCATGCCGATGATCATATGTACCGCGCCCAGCAGGAAGGCCAGCATCAGGCCGGACGGTATAGGCACAAACAGAAAACATACCAGGGCGACGATGATCGTGATGGGCAGGATGGAGTTGATGGATTCCTGCGTTTTTTCGATCAAGAGGTTATGATGGATCATAGAACACTCCCGTTCATTCGCCGTCCTTTTTGATCTCCACGGTCATGCCGTCGGCCTCGGTGGCGCTGACGACGTCGTCAAAATCGCCGATCTCCACGTCGATGTCGTTCTGATCGGAAATGCCGGAGCTCTCCTTGAGCGCTTCGATCCTGGCCTGCCGCTCACGGATGCCGCCGCTGACGCGGTCTGCCTGCTCAAAGAGCGGGATAAAGACGCCCTCGGGCGCCGCCGTGTGCTGCTCGTAGTAGAGCCGCCCGATCTCGGTGTAGATGCGCTTGAGCTCCTCCTGCTCCCGGCTGAGCTCCACCGTGAGCTTCGTGAGCTTCCCGAAGGCTTTCGCGCGGTTCGCGCCCTGGGCGTACACGTCCATCACGCCGCTGGTCTCGGCCACATCCTTGACCTTGTCGGCAAGCTTTCCGAAAAGATCCTTATAATCTGCCATCTTATGATTCCTCCCGTTTTTCGATAATCATGCCCGCTTCCTTCGCGGCCACGCGGTTGACGTACAGATGATCCGGCGAGAAGGGCTGGCTGCGCATGTACAGCAGCAGCGCGCCGGAAGCCAGCACCAGCGCCAGACTCAGCGCCTGGGAGACGCGGATGCCGGTATTGCCGAGATAGAGACTGTCGGTTCGCAGCCCTTCGATCCAGAAGCGCCCGAGACCGTACAGCAGGAAATAGAGCGTGACGCAGTGCCCGTCAAAGCGGCGTCTGCCCGTCTTCTCAAACCACAGCAGAAACAGCAGCACGCCGAGGTTCCAGAGACTTTCGTATAAAAAAGTGGGATGTACATAGATCGTGGCGCCGTCCGGGGCGGTCAGCCCCATGCGGCAGAAGACCGTGGTCTCGGCGCCGAAGGCCTCGCGGTTCATGAAGTTGCCCCAGCGGCCGATGATCTGCCCGATCAGCAGACCGTAGCACAGGTTATCCAGCATAGCCCCGACGGGGATCTTCTTTTTGCGGCAGACCAGGATCACCGTGATCACCCCGGCGATGACTCCGCCGTAGATGGCAAGGCCGCCGTTCCAGACGGCAAAAATCTCCTCAGGATGCTGCAGATAATAGTCCAGGCGGAAAAGCACATAGTAGAGCCGCGCCCCGAGAATCGAGCAGGGGATCCCCCAGATCGCCACGTCGTAAACGTCGTCCTCCTTCAGGCCGAAGCGCCTGGCGCGCCTGGCACAGAAAAGAATGCCCAGCAGAAAGCCCAGGCCGATCAGCACCCCGTAGTAATAGATGGGCCGCCCGAAGAGCATAAAACAGGAGGGCGGGTTGAGCGTCAGCCCCCCCAGCATCGGGAAGGAGATCACCGAATCGCGCTGTATGGTTTCAGGCATCGTTAACCCGCCGCCTCTCTTGTCTTCGGCGCGATGACCGAGAGAGCCAGGCGCTCGGGCGCAAGCTCCTCCGCCACAAAGCGGCGGCAGTCCTCCGCCGTGATCCCCTCGAGCAGATCGAAGCTGTCAAAGCTGCAGTAGCCGTCAAAGTGATCCATGGCGAGGGAGACGCACACATTGTCAAAATCCTCCAGCGCCCTGAGCCGCGCCCCCAGGGAGGCCCGCTTGGAGCGTTGGAACGTGGCCTCGTCAAAGCCCTCGCATGCGATGCGCGAAACCTCCGCGTTAAACTCCCGGAGCACCGTCTCCGGCGTCCGGCTCTCCCCGCCGAGAATGAAGGTGATCGTCCCGGCGCTGGCATCCACCTCATAGTCAAAATCCATGTTCAGCATGCCGTCGGCATAGAGGCGCGTGAAGAAGGGAGAGGAGCTGCCGCAGAGCATGCGCAGGGCAAGGGACGCGACCAGGCGCTCCCGATGCGCCTCGGGTCCCCCGTGATCGGGGGTGAGCTTGGCCCCGATGAGAAACTGGGGGGCGGAGACCTCCATCTCCGTTTTATAATAACGCTCCGCCGGGTACAGGCTCTCCTTCTCGCCGAAGTCCGCCGCGGGCACCGGAGCCTTCTCCTTCGGCAGAACCTCTTCCGCGATGCGGCAGACCGTCTCGGGGTCCACGTCGCCCTCCACGCACAGGATCATGTTGGACGGGGCGTAAAATACCCTGTGGCAGTCGTAAAGCGTCCCGGCGGTGATCCGGGCAATGCTCTCCACCGTGCCGGCCACCCGGTCGCGGATGGGGTGATGGGCATAGAGCATGCGCAGCAGGTTATAGTAGATCGCCATGCCGGGGTTATCCTCCCCCATGCGGATCTCCTGGGCGATGATGCCCTGCTCCTTCTGCACGGTTTCCTCCGTAAAGTAGGGGGTGGAGACAAAGTGCAGCAGCATGCGCAGGTTTTCCTCAAAGCCCTCGGTGCACTGGAAATAGTAGCAGGTGATGCCGGAGGAGGTGAAGGCATTGGGGTCGGCCCCGTTTGCCGAGAGAATGTTCAGGGCGTTGTCGCCGTTTGGCAGGTCGAACATCTTGTGCTCCAGATAATGAGCCACGCCCGCCGGGGTGTCAAGCTGCTTTCCGTCTACCGTGAAGCGGCGGCAGGCACCGCCGTAATTGGTGGCGAAGGCGGCGTAGAAGGTGGAAAAATCCTTCTTCGGCACCACGCGCACCTCAAGCCCGTTATCCAGGACCGCGCGGTAAAGCGTCTCCCCGACGCCAGGGTAATCATGCCGTTCAAGCTTCATCTTCCGCCTCCTCATCCTCCTCAGACGCTGCCCCGTCCTCGCCCCGCAGGAAATAGACAAGATCCAGCTCCACGCTGCGGGCGACGGCCATGACGTCCTCCTTCGTCACATCCTCGGCAAGCTCTGCAAGCTCCGTGGGGCTGCATTCCAGCCCGTCCAGAGCCTGACTGAGCCAGTAGCCCTCCAGCTCGCCCTGGCTGTCCATGGTCGCGCGCAGGTCGGAGGCCACCGCCCGCTTTGCCCAGAGAAGCTCCTCGTCCGTCATGTCGCCGTTTTTCACGGCCTCCAATTGGGCGAGGATCTCCGCTTTTGCAGGCTCAAAGTTTTCAAAGCTGATGCCGGAGGAGACAAGCATCAGGCCCTTGCGCAGAACGACGGCGGAGCTTGCGTAGTAGCACAGCGAAAGCTTTTCCCGCACATTCAGGAAGAGCTTCGAGGTAGCGCCGCTGCCATAGAGGGCGTTGAAGACATGGATGGCGGCCCGGTCCGGGTCCTCCATGCACTCGCCGAGGCGAAAGCCCAGCACCAGCTTGCCCTGGGTCACGCCCATGCGCTCCTCATAATACCGGGGCTCGGCCTCGACGGCGTTCATGCGGATCTCGGTGCCGATGTCGTAATCCACCTCGCCGCGCGGCATCCCGGCAAAGGCCTCGCGCAGGGCCTGCTCCACCTCGGCAAGGGGAGCCTGCCCGCAGTAGAAGAGCTCCACCGGGCTTGTGCGCAGAAGCTCCCGGTAATGCCGGGTGAGCTTTTTGTAGTGGATGCCCTCAGCCTCTTCGATGCTGCCGAAGCGGGAGACGGCAAAATCCTCATAGCAGCACATCTCCTCCAGGCAGCGCTGCACGGCATAGCTGCGCTTGTCGTTGACGCGGCTGCGGATAAGGTCCAGAAGCTTTTCCTTCTCGCTGTCCACATACTGCGGCAGCAGCAGCCCCCCGCGCGTGACGGGGGAGAGCAGCATTTCGGCCATCAGACCGCTCATCTCGCCCAGCAGCCTTTCGCCCTTCGGGAGAAAGGCGGGCTCCGGGAAGCTTGCGAAAAAGCCGAGGCAGTGCACCTCGCCCACGCGGCGGATCACCGGCTCGATCGCCGCGCCGTAGAGCTCGTCCAGGCGGGCGGAAAGCTTTTCCATATCCGGGTAGCGCGTGGTGCCGCGGTGCAGTACGGCAGGGATCAGGGCGTTCATGGACGCGGCTTCGCGCCTGAGCTGTGTGAGAAGATTGACGCTCATGCAGGCAGTTTTGAATTTATCGGAGCGCAGATGACTCAGAAAAACACCCGGCATCAGCTCCGACCGGGAATACTCCATGGGGCACCTCCGGCTTTTTATTTTCTATATTATGAATCTTATTATAACACCGGGGATGGGAAAAAGAAAGAGCAGAGTTTGGAGTTATATTGCGCCTGCTGTACGGATTGGAATTGACCGCAAAGCGGCGCTTCAACTCCACATTGTCCTAAGGCAACACCGCACAATCCGCCTTCGGCATCTCCTGGAAAATTTGCGCTCTGATTTCGTCACTTTTTCTTGAGGTACACAATACGATTCGCTTCGCT
>CADARY010000027.1 GCA_902790375.1 Oscillospiraceae bacterium
CACGCAGCCTCCCCCATGAAGGGTGCGTACCTGCAGTACGGGGACGAATAAAAAAATCTTACGATCATAACAAAGGCGCTGTCTCACCACTGGTAAAACAGAATAGAGAGACAGCGCCTGATAGCCATTCGACGGGCATGATTACTGTCTCGTGTCCCCATTTGATTATTGGCATGTCATTCTCTCCTCAGTGCTTCTTCAAGTTCAGCTTCATTTACACGAAGATCAATCCGCTCCTGAGGCTTCATGGTAAGACTCTATGTTTGACTTGATCAGCAAGGCAAAGTATCATCCCGAAGTCCTTGTCGAAACGTCCAAGTCGTGATATGGCGATTATGAATTATGTGGGTGCACCTGACAAGAGCAGCGGCAAATATCACCAGAACATCGCTGCTCTTCAAAGACAACTCCATATAATCGCACCCCAGCTCTCATAGCGAGGCTGGGGTGTTTTGCTGCTCACGGGTAATTATTGCTCGCTTACACCGGAGACGTGAATCTCTGGTAATAAAGGAAAACCAGCTCATTACGTAACTTTCCGTGGTAGGGGAATACGATAAGGAGCTGGTTTTTGGTTGACATAAGGCAAGAGACGACTATCACACCTTATCCTTAAACGCCTTTGCAGCTTTGAAAACGGGCGTATTCGACGCGGCAATCGTCATAGCCTCTCCAGTCGCCGGATTGCGCCCCTGACGTTCATCGCGATGCTTAACGCTGAAGCTGCCGAAGCCAAAGAGCTGGACTTCCTCGCCGGACGCGACAGTGTCCATAATGATGTTCAGGGCGGAATCGATGATCGTGGATGCATCCTTGATAGTGAGATTATTTGCTTCGGACACTTTCTTTGCCAGTTCGGTTTTATTCATGGGTTGATTCTCTCCTGATAAAAATAGTCTTCTGGCCTTGGCCAGTGAGGCGTATTGTATCAGAAATGACGGTGGAATGCAATAGACCCCTTCCCAACAACCTATGCGATGTGGTATGATATAAAATGAACACAATTGCTTCAGAAATTACCACATTATGTCAGGAGCTGCAAATATGAACAGACGCAAGAGCCCTCTCAACCGGAGCATCACGGTCGGCTGTATCATTTTCCTTTTCTTGCTCAGCATTGTTATGAGCTTCGTCAATGTTACGCTCCATAAAAGGTTCGTGTATAACGATTATCAGCAGTATATCACGGATATTCTTCATTACACGATGGCACACATTCAGGCCGACGACCTGAAGAAATGCATCGAAACCGGCAAGGAAAGCGGGGATAAACGAAATGTCAAACACAGCTTTCTCTGATCAGTTGCTGCTGCGCGTTTCTTTTGGAATTGCGGGATTTGTGTTTGAACTGATCTTGTTCATCCTGCTCATGGTGCTGGGCTACGGGGAAAAAGACAGGAACATGAAGTTCCAGACGCTGGTGGTGATTGTTCTGTCCGGAAACGTTATCAGCATCATGGATAATGTATTCCGCGTGTCAAACTATCTGAATACACCGCTTGCCTTCAAGATCTTCCTGCAGCTTACCGCGCTTTTGCTCAATGTGTTTCTGACATATTATGTGTTTTCCTACCTTAAATCCTTCGTCAAGGATGATGAGGGCAACAATAAGTGGTGGGACATTCTGAACCGTGCGATCGTTGTCGGCAGCACAGTCTATGCCGCAGTACTGTTTGCGCATGCCATGGGTCAGATACACAGCGGTGTCAAGGACGTTGCAATACCAAGCACCGGTCGGATCATCATCGGATATGCTGTGGAACTGTACTTCCTGCTGTTTTCCATGGTCCTCGTCATCCGCTACCGGAGCCACTTTGAAAAAAGAGCGTTTTATACTGCACTGGGCGCCTATGCCGTTATCATAACGACCATCATTTTACAGCTCGTACAGACCAGAGGAATACTGCTGAATTATTTTGGAGCCGCAATCGGAACCTATATTTTCTATATCGGCGTGGAGATACCGGATTACAGGAACCTCAAGAGAAGCCTGGACGTGGTTCAAACGCTTGCCGAAGCCATTGACGCCAAAGACGCATACACCCACGGTCATTCCGGGCGCGTAGCGGCGTATACAAGAGAAATCGCCAAAAGAGCCGGTTATTCAGAAAAGGCTCAGAACGAGATTTACATGATGGGACTTCTGCATGATGTAGGCAAAATCGGCATTCCCGACGCGGTAATCAACAAACCGGGAAGGCTGACATACGAGGAATACGAGGAGATAAAAAAGCATCCTGAAATCGGGGCGAAGATTCTCGGGAGCGTGCGAGACATGCCGGCTCTTTCTACGGGAGCAAGGTGGCATCACGAACGCTATGATGGGAACGGATACCCGGATAGGCTCAAGGGGGAAAATATTCCCGAAGGCGCAAGGATCATCGCTGTTGCGGATGCGTACGACGCAATGACAAGCAACCGCAGTTATCGGCGATGGATGGAACAGGAGAATGTTCGGGAACAGTTGGAGACCGGGAAGGGAACCCAGTTTGATGAACGCTTCGCAGCAATTATGCTCCAGATGATGGATGAAGATAAGGAGTACAAAATGCGGGAGATGTGAGCGACAGGCTCTTCCTCAAATCAAGGTGATCCGCAGAGGTATCCACCAAAGCGGTACGCTTTCAAGTTCAAATGGATGTCAAAAGGGGGCGCAGCGGTCTTTTGCTGCACCCCCTTTGTCGATGAAAAAACGGATTATTCTCACAGCCAGGAACTTGCGGGTCTCTATTCTGTCGATGGATGCCGATCCATTCAGACCATATTATACCTTTACGCCTCCGATATACACGGCGCGGGCGCTGAGATCCTCGCCGCATACCACAAAGTCGGCCAGCTTTCCGACCTCAATGGAGCCGATCTCGTCCGCGCGCCCGATCTCCCGTGCGGGAAGTATCGTCGCGGCGCGTATCGCCTCGTCGCACGCGATGCCGAAGGCCACGGCGTTTCTCATGTCTGAGTACAGGTCGGAGGCCGCGCCCGCGATCGTGCCGTCCGCGAGCCGCGCGACGCCGCCGGACAGGAACACCCGCTGCCCGCCGAGCTCATATTCGCCGTCGGGCATACCGCAGCAGCGCAGCGAGTCGGAGATCAGGCAGACGCGTCCGGGAAAGAGCTTGAAGGCCATGCGCACGGAACTCGGATGGACGTGCAGGCCGTCACAGATGAGCTCCGCGACCACGTTTTCCCGCTCGGAGGCCGCGCCGATCACGCCGGGCTTACGGTGATGGATGGGCGGCATGGCGTTGAAGAGATGGGTCAGATGACGCGCTCCCGCGTCGAAGACCGCCGCCGCCTCGTCGTAAGTCGCGTCCGTGTGGGCGACGGAAACTGTACAGAGTTCCTTTGCCCCTTCGGCGAACGCCGCTGCGCCGGGAAGCTCCGGGGCTACGTCCACGATGCGCACAAGACCGCCGCAGCCCTCATAGAGTCCGCGGAAGCCGTCGGGATCGGGCAGCTTCAGGTACGCGCCGTTTTGCGCGCCCTTTTTCTTTTCGGAGAAAAAGGGGCCTTCCATGTGGATGCCCACGACGCGCGCGCAGCCCGCCGGCCTGTTTTCGCGGAGCTGTACCGCTGTCTGAAACGCCTTTTCCAGCGTCTCATAGGGCAGGGTCATGGAGGTGGGGGCAAAGCTGGTCACGCCGCGTTTGGCAAGCTGCGCCGCCATGCGGGTAAGCCCCTCGGGATCGCCGTCGGAGAAGTCCGCGCCAGCCGCCCCGTGGGTATGGATATCCACCAGACCGGGAATTACCCGCGCCCCGCCAAGATCGGCGCCGCTGTCCCGCTCACCCGCGAAGACTTCGGCAAAGCGCCCGTTTTCAACCGAGAAGCCGCCTTTGACAAAGCCCGAGGGCGTGAAGACATTGGCGTTTGTATACAGCATCTCACACCTCCGGGAGACTGGCCGCAGCGATACTCTGTCCCACGCGGCGGGCCTTCTCGTCCGGCAGCATGACCGTCACCCTCGCGGCAAGTTCTGGATACTCCTCCCGCAGCACGCGGTTGCACTCCTCGATCAGCAGATCGCCGCCGATGCCGGAGGCGACTCTGCCCAGTACCAGCAGATAGCGCAGATCGTAAAAGCTCGCGTAGAGCGGCAGCGTGTGCCCGAGATAGGTTCCGATGGTCACAAAAATCCGCCGCGCGCCTTCATGGCCCTCTTCGGCCAGCTTCTGCACAGCCTTGAGCTTGTCCGCGAGACTCAGACTTTCAGGAAGCTCGATCCCCACGCGCGGGGCGAGACGTATCACCGCGTCCTGGGAGAAGTATTTGCAGCCCACACCGAAGTCGGTGGACCACTCGTCCTTCGGCGCGTCCGGCTGGAGGTCAACGGGGGCGAAGGCCAGCTCGTTAAACCAGCCGAGGATCTTGCCGTCCGGGGTGACATAGCCTGCGGCCTCGCTGGTGCCCATCGCGATGCCCATGACCGCGCCGGAGTTGAGGCTCATTGCGCCCGCAAGCGCTGTCACGTCGCCGTCATTGGCGACGACAATGGGCACGTCGCCGATCTCCTTCGCCGCGCGGTCGTAGACGCTCTTGACCTCCTCGCGCCGCTCTCGCGGTACCTTGATGAAGAGGGAGGAGACCATGGGGCTGTTGCCGACGAAGGTGCCGGCGGAGGACACGCCGATCGCGTCCACGCGGGGCATTTTCGACGCGGCGGTCTTGAAGGCCTCGACGATGCCGCTGTACTGGTACGCGGGGTCCGCCGACTGCTTGGGGAACCACACGACCTCCTCGGAATAGACGCTTACCCCGTCGATCACCGCGGAGACCTTGCGGTCGGAGCCGCCCGCGTCGAACCCGATGCGGCAGCCCTCAAGATGGCCGCCGATGGATTTGGCCTCCTCATTGGCGGCGGGGAAGTCCTTTTCCTCGCAGAGCGCAAGCTCGAAGGGCCGTTCAAAGATGTCAAACTCAAACCTCGCGTCGAAATCACGTTCCCCGCCGACGCGGTATATGTCCCTCAGCTTCCGCGCGGTCTCTTCACAGCCGCAGATTGTCACGCGCCAGCCTCCCACGCTCCAGAGCAGGAACTTGACGTAGCGCTCCATATAGCGGAGGTTTGCGTCCGCGTATGCTTCGCCGCGCAGGAAGGAGGAGAAGACGGAAACCTTGCTGTTTTCCCGCTCCAGCGCGACGCGAAAGGGGCGGTCCGCTCCGTCCAGATAAGCCTTCGCCCATACGAAAAAGGGAAGAAAGCTCTCATCCAGCGCGGGCTTGTTTTGATAGTCATAAGAAATGCCAAGATAGTTCATAAGCATGACCTCGTATTCTCATTGCGGCAAATGGTCTGTCTCAGCAGGTTGTTTGCTGTGTTGACAAACCCATTTCCGCACTCAGCAGTATTTTTTGACCAGTGTGCTGATCTCTCCGGCGAGCGCCTCGACCGTCGGCAGATCTCCCGGCTGGAGATCGAAGAGTGGGGCGCGAACGCCGCCGATATCCGGGCCGCCCTGGGCGCGGAGGATGCCCTTGATGACCGCGTACATGTTTCCCTTGCACGAACACATTTTATAGATCACATGGCAGCAGGCGTCCTGAATGGCGCGGGCCTTGGCGATGTCGCCCGACTGGAACAGGCGGTAAATGGCGAGGTAGAGCTCCGGCATGGCGGCATAGGTGCCGCCGATGCCGCCGATGGCCCCGGCAGCCAGGCCGGAAAGCAGCTGTTCGTCCGGACCGTTGAAGACAATCGCGCCCTCGTCCCGCCACATCTCAATGTCCTGTATGGGCATGGAGGAGTTTTTGACGCCGATCACGCGCGGGTTTTTAAGCATCTCCTTTAAGAGAGCTGAGCTCAGCGCCACGCCCGCAAGCTGCGGGATGTTATAGATGATAAAATCGGTGTCCGGCGCGGCGGCGGAAATGTCGTTCCAATACTTCGCAATGGCGTGGGGGGGCAGATGAAAATAGATCGGCGGGATGGCCGCGATCGCGTCGACGCCCATGCTCTCCGCGTGGGCGGCAAGCTCGGCGCTGTCGGCGGTATTGTTGCAGGCCACATGCGCGATGACCGTGATTTTGCCCTTCGCCGCAGCCATCACGTTTTCAAGCAGGAGCTTGCGCTCGGCGACCGACTGATAGATGCATTCGCCCGAGGAGCCGCCGACATACAGGCCGGTGACGCCCTTGTCAATGAGATACTCCGTGAAGGCGCGCACGCGCGAGGGAGAGACGGCGCCCGCGTCGTCATAGCAGGCGTAAAATGCGGGGAAGATCCCCTGATACTTGCTGAAATCTTTCATTCAAACCTCCTCAATCAGGATCTTGAATACGATCCTGGATATGTTTTCGGTTTCCGCCGCAGACATGCCGGGGCGGTGCGCGTCGCCGGGGAAGAGGATCAGGAAGCGGCCCGGCGTCAGGATCAGGCTCTGCTCGGGCGTGCCCTTGCCGCCCCAGTAATCGCCGCTGTGCGCGGTGACGGCAATCGCCTCCGGCGAGGCGATATCCACACGCTCACAGCCCTGCATGAGGGTGAAGATATCTATATAGCGGCGGTGATACTCAAAGAGGCGGCTCTCATCCGCGCAAGTCGTTACGTCAAAGCGCGTGGCAAAGAGCGCGTCTCCCTCGATGGACTGCCGCTCGGTCCCAATGGTTTGCAGGGTTTCCGCTGTCAATAGATCGAGCGCGCGGTCGAGCCTGGGGTGGATGCCTTTGTAGCGCTTCGCATCGGACAGATTGGCACAGATCATGGTCTTACCCCTTCACCGCGCCCATGGTGATGCCCTTGGTGAAATACTTCTGGAAGATGACGAAAACGATGATGATCGGGACAGCCGCGAAGGCCGCGCCTGCCATGATGAGTCCGAAGTCCGTCTGGTTCTCGGCCTGCATGTTGGCGATACCGAGGGAGATGGTCAGGTTCTTGTTGGACGAGAGCATGATCAGCTGCATGAAATAGTCGTTCCAGGAGCTGATGAACGTAAAGATCGCCAGCGCCCCGACGCCGGGCTTGATCATCGGGTAGACGATGGTGGTGAAGGTTTTCATCTCGCTCGCGCCGTCGATGCGTGCCGATTCCAGGATCTCGCCCGGGATGCCCTCGGCAAACTGCTTCATCAGGAACACGCCGAAGGGCCAGCCGACGATGGGGTAGACCACGGCGCTCATGGTGTTATAGAGCTTGAGGGCGGACATCTCCCGGATAAGGGGGATGAGGATGACCTGCTTTGGCAGGGCCATCGCGCAGACGATCAGCGTGAAAATCAAACTTCGCCCGATAAAGCGCTTCTTCGCCAGCGCGTATCCGGCGAGTGAGGCCGTCAGACAGGTCAGCAGCATCGCGGCCACCGCCATCCAGACGGTATTAACCATCCAGCGTACGGCCGCGGGCACCGTTGGGCCGGCGAACGCCACCGACGGCGTCCCATCCTCGGTGAAATACTGGCTGAAGGGCACGGTCAGCTCGAAGAGCGGCGCCTTGAACTTGCTCATGAGCTTCTCGTAGTTTTTCAGCGTCCAGGTCGTCGGCCACCAGACCGGCGTGGTGGAGTTGATCTCCTTGCCGGTCTTGAAGGAACCGGTGATGATCCAGTAGAGCGGGAAGGTGAAGAGAATGGCGAGAACGATGACGATCACCAGCGAAAAAATACGGTACGCTTTGGATTTCTGGTTTTTCATGATCTTCCCTCCTTAATCCTGAGACTGACCAAGCTTGAACTGCACGGCGGAGAGCAGGGCGATGATGAGCATCAGCACGACGCCCATGGCGTTGCCGTAGCCGTAGCGGTACAGCTTGAAAGCGGTATAGTAGATGTAGTACATGACCGTGTCAGTACTGTGGTTCGGCCCGCCTGAGGTCAGCAGCTGGATCAGCGCAAAGCACTGGAAGGAGTTGATGGTGGTGATGACCACTATGTACAGGGTGGTCGGCATGATCTGCGGCCACTTGATCTTCCAGAAGACCTGCATGGGCGTGGCGCCGTCTACCTCAGCCGCCTCGACGAGGGACTGATCCACGTTGCCGAGGGCGGAGACGTACAGCACGATGGGCTGGCCGACAGAGGTCGTGAACAGGATGAGGATGATGCACCAGAGGGCGTAGCGGGCGTCGCCCAGCCAGTTGATGTTCTTGTCGATCACACCCGCGCTCTTGAGCAGATAGTTGAAGATGCCGTAATAATTGTTGTACATCCACTTCCATACGACCGTGACCGCGACAGAGCCGGTGACGACCGGCAGATAAAAGATCACGCGGAAGGCGGAGGTGAGCACGGGCTTCATGTCGGTGATGGCAGAGGCGACCCACAGGGAGAAGGCGCAGACCGTGGGCACCGCAACGACGACGATGACAACGGTGTTGCGCAGCGCGCCGAGAAAGATCTTGTCCTGGAACAGCTCTTTGTAATTGCCGAAGCCGATGAAGGTGTCAACCGTGTTTTTGCCCATATTGGAGTCGAAGAAGCTGGTATAAATGCACATGAACATCGGGTAGACCACGAAGACAAGAAAGAAGAACAGACTCGGCAGCAGGAACAGATACCCGGCGATGGTCTCCTGGCGGACCAGGGACTGATTCAGGCCGGAGCGGGATTTGCGCATACGGAAGGACCCCTTTCTATGCGGAGTGTTTTAAAAGAACACCCTCTCTGCGCTGTCGCAGAGAGGGTGCGCACCCTGAAAAAGCGATGTTTGTTTGACGGGCGTTACTTCCCGGCGGCTGCGTTCGCGGTGGCGCAGAACTCGGTGACGGCCTCGGTCACATCAGCGCCGGAGCCGACTTTCTGGAGCATGTTCCACCACGCGGTACGGGCCTCGGCCCAGCCGGGAACGACCTGGTAGTAGTCGCCCAGGAAGGGCATGAGCTTGGTGTACTCGCTCATGATCTCGTTGCCGTCGTAGATCTTGGTCAGATCAACGCCGTCGGCGGTGTCGCGCACGGCAAAGTAGGTGGAAGCCTTGACGGCGTCGGCAGTCGCCGCGCTGTCAGCCATGTACTTGATAAAGGTCTTGGCGGCCTCGATCTTCTCAGCGCTGCCGTTGTCGAAGATGCCGAAGCCCCAGATGCCGCCGCAGAGAGCGGGCTGCGCCTGATCGGTCGGGAAGGCCATGCAGACGATGGTGTCGCCGTCGTTGGTCAGGCCCGCGTCATTGTTGTCGGTGTTGAGCTGCGCGCCGATGTTCCAGCAGAAGGCCATATCCAGAATGCCCTGACGGAAGAGATTGATCTCTTCGCCGCCGTTGATGGCGGGATCAAAGTTGACGCCTTCAAGACCGGCCAGCAGCTCGAGCGCCTTGATGTTCTCGGGAGAGTCGGCGGTGTACTTGGTGTGGTCAGCATCGGTGAAGGTGCCGCCGTAGAGGTTGTTGATGATAGCGCGGGTGCCCTGGTCGCCGCCCTGCCCGGAGCAGTAGATCGCAGCGACATTCGGATTCTCGGCAGCCAGGAGCTTGACTGCTTCAATGAACTGGTCGGTGGTCCAGGTGTGGGTGTCGAGGTCGATGAGCTTGTCAGCGCCGACAGCCTGGAAGCGGTTGAGATTGATGGCCATGCAGTGGGCGGTCATGCACAGGGGATATTCGTAGCTCGCGCCAGCTTTGTTGAAGCAGGCGGCCTGCACGACGGGGAGGATCTCCGCCTTGTCGGCGTCGTCCCACAGCTCGGCGAGATCAACCATGTATCCCTTCGCGCCCCAGTTGGCGACCAGACGCTCGGGACCTTCCATGATAAGGTCGGGCGCGGCGTTGCCCTCGATGGCGGTGTTGACCTTGTCGTCGCCGTCGGCGTAGGCCAGGTACTCGACCGTGACCTTGATGCCGGGATTGGCAGCTTCAAAGTCGGCGATCAGCTTATCGACGATTTCGGAGTTGCCCCAGCCGCCGATGGGGTAGGTCCACAGGGAGATGGTCACGTCATCCGCGTAGGCGGCGGAGCCGCCGAAGAGCGCGAAGACCATGCACAGGGTTAATACGAGTGCGAGAAGCTTTTTCATGTTTCTACCTCCTGATGATAAAATTTGATAAGCGTTTCCGAGGGTAAATCCCAGCGGAATTTTATACTTGAAATTGTACAGAAAAACGCGCGCAATGTCAACGACATTCTGAAAGTATTTTTCAAAAATAGGAGCATCTGAAATAAAATTTCTGTTATCAACAAAATACCGCCCCGCGTTTTGGGCACTTTGCCAAAAGCGGGGCGGCTGAAATTGGAATTCTCTGTCATATTTCTACAGATGCTTCTCCGCGAGGGCGGCGGCGATGCGCTGACGGTTTTCCTGACAGCCGTCAGGATCGGAGAGGCAGACGCGGGTGAAGAGGATATCCAGCAGGAAAAGCTGGGCGATGCGCGCCGGGACGGAGCCGTGCTGCAGCGGACTCTCGTTCGAGCCGCACTGGAGCACCACGTCCGCGAGCTGCGCGCCGGGGGAGCGGGGAAAGCGCGTAATCAGAATGATCTTCGCGCCGCGCTCCCGCACGACCGAGAGCGTCTCCAGCATGTCCCTCGTCGCCCCGGAATAGGAGAAGTAGAGCACGGCGTCTCTCTCCAACAGGGTGGCGGCGGCGATGATCTGCATGTGAGAGTCGGACACCGGCACAAATTTCCCGTCATAGACGGAAAACAGGTGAGAAGCCTCAGCGGCCAGAATCATCGATCCGCCTTGCCCCATGCACAGGACCTTGCGCGCCGTGCGCAAAATGGCGACGGCCTTGTCCAGCTCCGCCGGGCGAAGCAGTGACAGGGTTTGCAGCATGGCCTCGCTCTCCACGGCGTAGAGCCTGCGGCCCAGCTCGATCGGATCGTCGCTGTCATGGAGAGGCTTGTCGGCGGAGGCGTCCAGCTTGACAGCGCCGGCGTTGGCGATGGCGAGCTTGAAGGCGTTGTAGCCTTTGTAGCCCAGTCTCCGGCAGAAGCGGGATACCGTCGCTTCCGCCACGCCGCTCTCTTCCGCCAGCTCCCCGATGGAAAGGTATTGGGCGCGGTCCCGGTTTTTCAGCACATAGTCCGCGGCTTTTTTTTCGGCCGCCGTCAGCTCGTAGTAGGACTGGCTGATCGTGTCGAATACGTTTTGCGAAGCGGCAGGCATCGCCTGTCAGTCCTTTCATTCATAATCTTCTTAAGGAAGCGCTGAACCAATCGCCGCGCAAGTCTTGACGGCGGATTTTCCGTTATCTCATCTCTCCAAAAGCTCCCCGAGCATGAGGTCCACCATGCTCAGCATGCGCGGCAGATGGAAGGGACCCTTGAAGGTAGAACCCTTGCACGGCGGTTCGGTGGGCTTGCCGTCCCGGCGCAGATAGCCGTACCACTCGCCGTAGACGGGATCGGAGAAATAGGCCTTGCAGTAGTCAAAGGTTTTGTAAAACCAGTCGAGATATTCCTCCTTGCCGGTGTCGCGGTAGAGCATCAGGGAGGAGATCAGAATCTCATCATGCGGCCACCATAGCTTCATATCGTGCTCGTAGGCCTCGGGCGGACGGCCCAGGCAGTCGATGAAGTACAGAAGCCCGCCGTATTCCTTGTCCCAGCCCGCTTCGATGGCGCGCTTGAAGATGGTCTCGGCCTTTCCGACCAGTTGGGCATCGCCGGTGCGCCTGGCCTGCTCCAGCAGGAACCATACGCCCTCGATATCATGCCCTGGATTGACGATGCGACCCTCGGTAAAGTCGAGCCGCGCCTCGCCGTTCGGGCCGACGTTTTCCAGCACGCAGCCCAGCTCGTCCTTGACGTGGTACTTGAAAATATCCTCCACGCATTTTGCGGCGCGCTCCTCGTAGAGGGCCGCGCGTTCGGGATCGCTGCGCAGCATGACGCCTGTGACGTTCAGATAGATCATCGGGATGCCGAAGGCGCGGCCTGTGCGTGTCTCCGGGATGGTCTTGGGCCCGAGCCCGGTCGGATCGTGCGCTCCCTGAGCGAGGTCCCAGTACAGGTCATAGGCGCGGCGGGCGCGCTTGAGGCATTCTTTGTCCCCGGTGACGCCGTAGTACTCGGCGTTGGCCATGGCATAGAAGGCCTCAGAGAAGTAATAGCGGCGCTGGCGCAGGGGCCTGCCGTCGGCTGTGACGGTGAAGTACATACGGTCTCCGGCCGCATGGTTGAGGCAGTGGGCCTCCATAAAGTCCAGGCAGCTCTTCGACGCTGCCAGCCACTCCTCCCTCACCCCATATGCGCGGCACAGCCACGCGAAGATCCAGCCGCAGCGGCCCTGCATCCACACGCTCTTGTCGGTGGAGAAAACCTTCCCCTCGCGGTCGAGGCAGGTGTAGACGCCGCCGTTGACGGGATCCATGCCGTTTTTCAGCCAAAAGCTCACACAGCGATCCAGTTCTGCCCGTATCCATGCACGGCATTCAGCGAGCTTTGCATTGTCCATTGTAAACGCTCCTTTTCTGTAGAGTGGTTCCGATATACCCTGTCCACAGTGTACCAGCCGTGAAAGAAATTTTCAACAAAAATATGATTTGAAATTTGAAACCAAAAAGGGCTGACAAAGAGCGCCGTCTATGTTATGATGAGCGCATGAATCCGACCGCGAAAACAACAGTAAAAGAAAGGTGATTCGTATGAAAAAACACATTGTCTGCTTCGGAGACTCCAATACCCACGGCTACTGCGCCGATCCGACCGACTGCGCCGACGGCGGAAACCGCTTCAACGAGGACGAGCGTTGGACCTGCCTGCTCCAGAGAGCGCTGGGGGAGGAGTATCTGGTGCTGGAGGAGGGCCTGGGCGGAAGGACGACGGTCTTTGCCGATCCCCTGCACGAGGCCATGGACGGCCTGCACGCCGCCTTCCCCGTCCTGATGACACACGAGCCGGTGAGCCTGCTCATCATCATGCTCGGTACCAACGACACGAAGGAGCGCTTTGGGGCGAACGCCCCAGCCATCGCCGTGGGCATGGAGCGCCTGATCCAGAAGTGCAAGACCGTGGACTGCTGGGGCGGGAAAGCGCCCAACATCCTGGTCGTCTGCCCGCCTCCGCTGGGCGAGGGCTTCCATGACGAGGTCATGGGCAAGGGCTGCGTGGAAAAATCCGTCGCCCTGCCGCCGTATATGGAGGCTGTGGCAAAGCGCAACAACGTGCATTTTCTCAACGCGGGTGATTTCTGCGCCTTTAACCCGGTGGACTTCACGCACCTGACGCGCAAGGCCCACGCGCAGCTGGCAGAAAAGCTCGCGGCCCTGGTGCCGGAGCTGACCGCCTGACATGCGGAGTCTTTTCAACGCGGACAGCTGGCTCTGGAAGCCCTTGGGCTGGCTTGGCGATCTGGTGATGCTGAGCCTGCTGTGGGCGTTCTGCTCCATCCCCCTTGTCACCCTCGGCCCCGCGTGCGCCGCAGTGTATGACGCGGCGGTTCACGCCGTGCGGCGCAAGGAGGATACGGTCATCACGCGCTTCCTGCATACCTTCAAACGGGATCTGAAGCAGGGGATACTCTCCGGCCTGTTCTGGGCGGGTGTCGTGCTGCTGCCGGGACTCTTGCTGTACGCCCTGCTTCGCTTTGTTCCCTTTTTTGCAGAGCGCTGGCCCCTTGTCCTGGTCGTGGCCGCGGCGCTGGGCTTTTTCCTGCTGTGTGTTCTGTGCTGGGTCTGGCCCACGCTCTCGCGCTTTGCGATGGGGCTTGGCGCCCTGCATGTCACCGCGGTGAAGCTCGCTTTTGGGCATATCCTGCGCAGCGCCGCCATGGCGCTGATATGGGTCGCGGCGCTCGGCGCGGGGCTGCGCTATGCGTTTGCGTTCTTCGTCGCTCCGGGGCTGGCGGCGTATCTCAGCACATATCTGATCGAACCGGTCTTCCGCCCGTTTGAGGAACAGGAACAAACCTGAACATGATCGCAGCGCGCTTCTGACGCAGCAAAATGACGAGCCTTGGCAAAGCTTTTCCGCCAAGGCTCGCTGAAAACAAGATCTGTGTATTCTCGGGCAATCTCTCTGCTTCTGTCTGCCGGTCCGGTATCCACGACGATCATCTCATCCGCGAACTGCACGGCAGCGGACAGACAGAACACGCTCTTCATTTTTGACGATAAGACAGACGCTGAAGCTCATCGGTCACGGTCTGAAATATCGACATACGCCGAGTTGAATCTGACTTTTTCGCCGTTTGATTCCTCCACTCCGCCGACAATTTCCTCCATCTGACTCCCGCTCAGTTTTTCCGTGTCCAGCGGTCTTTTTGTCTCTTTTTCATTGCTCATTGAAGCAAGTCCTCCTTTCAAGGCTTCCCGGCACAAACGGTATGCAAAACCCGCTTGCAGACCTGAAAAAATATATCATATCATGCTTTTCGGTTGGGCTTTCCGAAACCTTCAACGAAGCAAACTGTGTGTTTTTTATCTGTCGCAACTCCTATGCATATCTGGTTACGTGATAGACCTCTAAGAAGATTTCCGTTCTCGTCGCGCTCTCAATCACGCATAATGACAGAGTAGTAGGTCTCATCAAGCCAAACTGTGCCGGACAATACGATGTCTTTTTGTGTGCCTTGAAGGGTTAAAAACAGCTTCTCAAGCCAGTATTTCGATGTAGACAGCGCATTTCGGTTGTTCCACGAGTCAGCATTCAAGCTGACGTATCGAAAGATGTTCAAACAGTATTCTATCCATTCGCTAATTGAGATCTTCCGAGAGTCAAAGATCGTCTTCGTCGTTGGCCTGTATGTTTGACCGCATGTTAAGCACCGGTATCGTCTGACCCCATTTGCATCATGCCCCTTTCTTATACTGTTTGCTGAGGTACAATAGGGATATTCTTACGGCTCGTATGAGTTAATCATCGCAGCCTCGCCTGTTTCAGACAGTTTGGGATGCCGTTGGTCATAATGTGCAATGTAATGCATTTGCAAAAACTCCTGCGTGGGTGTCAATCCTTCGAGGCCATCCCAGGGAGTGTTCTTCCTGGATTTGCTTCGTCTTGGCATACCATTGCTGCTCCTTCCGTAGAGTAGCTAAATGATACTGTTTTCAGGCACCATGTGCAAGTACGGATTTTATAAAAAAAGCTCCTTCCGAAAGGAAGGAGCTGAAAGCAAACCGTATGATACATAGAATCAAAAGTGGTTTTGCCGCGGGCCGCCGCAGACGACGTCGCGATCATTGTCTGCCGGAAGCCTCGATCGGTTTTGTCACGTCAGGGTGGAGCGGATCTCTTTCTCTGACTGCTGTTGCCCGGTCAACGCCCAGCTGTGAGGCCGCTGGGAGCCCGCAAGTAAATTGGTCATGCTCTCCGGGTTATGGTGCCGATCACACCGATGGGATGCCGCCCATCTCCAATGGTGTGGATTCTACGCCTGATTCTGCGATTTGTCAATTAACAAACTGTGAATTCTTAGGCCACACGATTGGGATTCGGCCTAATTCCATTAAGTCGCTTAAATCCTTTCCGGCAGAGGCTATAATCCTCATCGCAACAAATCATTGGAGGAAAACATGAAGAAAGCTATTGTTATGTTTTTTGTCATCGCGGCGCTTATGCTCTCCATGACCGCCTGCGGAAAGGCCCCCGCCTCGGAGAGCAAGACGCCAACTACTGAACCCCAGGTCACTGAAGCCGCCCCGATCCCGGTGGAGACAGCGCCCACGCCTGTACCTGCCAGGCAGGACGGTGAACGCTTCGAGGGAACATTCAGCTATCAGGGCTTTGAGGAGACCGTCCACTACGAGCATATCCGGAGAGATGATCTCGGCTTCGAGATGGACTACGACTACGATTTGTTCGTACGGCAGAGCGGGACGGACTTTGAACGCTTCGTCTATGCCCATGATGACATGACAAAGCCCCAGAACTATCTCGAGGTGAGAGCCGATACGGGGAATGCCAACCTGGTGGCCGACGCCATGAACACGACCCTTTCCAGCGAATATGACACGACGGTGGTATACCGCGACATGGACAATGGAGAGCAGTGCATCCGCATTGAGGCGTCCGTCATCAAGGGCACCAACCAGATGGCGGATCAGATAGAGGAGCGGTATATCATCCCAGCGCCCGATGGCTGCCGCATTGCCACAGGGCACTACGATACTGCGGATTCCGAGGGCTTTGCCAAACGGCTCTTCTATATGGTGAAAACCATATCTGCGTTTGACAGAGGACTGGAAGGTGAGCTCTCCGATCAGATGGCGCTTGAGCTGATCGCGCGGCACTGCATGGAGCAAAATCCAGATCTGGAGGAGATCGTAAACGCCGGGCAGTATGACGCCTACTGGGAGATAGTTTCAAGCAACCCGCAGGAGGTAGTGGTTCTGTTTCGTTCCTATACAGGCGCGCAGATCCGCTACTATATCGAACGCTCCACGGGCGACGTCCGTGTGACGGAGTTCGTCCCCGGCATTACCCCGGAAGAAATGCCGTCCGAGGAGAGCCTGAACGTGTGGGATTACTTTGGCTGATATCAGCGATGCCCTTGGCAAGAGATGATTCTCACGCCAAGGGCATATGCAATTTTTATCTTCACAGATTATGGTTCTCCAAAGAGGAGCGACAGTGGGAAGCCTTCTGCTTTCTGTAAACCTCTTCAAAGAATAATTCAGAGTCGCCTTTCTCGGAAAAAGCGTCCATCTCCTCTTCAGTGAATGTAACGCCCATGTGTTTCTGCAAGTATTCAATAAGCTTTTTCTTTGGATCAGGTGGGGGAGTGCATGCTTCGCATAACATCTCGTTTTCAACTCCTATATGCCAATACCCATAGATTTTCTTGCCACACTTGGCGCATTTTGTGAAAACCATGCCGGGGAGAAGCTCCAGTTCGTAGGGCTCATCATCGACCAAGAATTCAACATAGAACATGCTTTAGACCTTCCTCTCTTGTCAAGCCTGTACAGGCTTTTTAATTTGCATGTCTATATTGCTCTCTTTACGGGATAATGCAAGGCGAGAAGAGAAGAGTTATCACATATTTATCAAATCCAGCATGGGAATAGCCCCGTCAACACTCGCGTTCAAGTAGACGGGGCTAATAACAAACCCACCGATTTGAAAAAAGAGGACAAATCCCTGATACATTTTAAAACTCCTGTACACGAACCTGATAGTTTCTAAAATGACTGTACACGATCCTGATAGTCGGAGTTGGAACTTCTCACCGGCAATATTCGTTCTCACTGGCTAAATCCGGACAATTCCTGCACCCATGAGAGGTTTAGACCGAGCTGGACAGCTCATGCGCTCGCCAAAAAATGCCAGAAATAATATCAACCAAAAAACTGTCTGTATAACGCAAACACCTGTTTTTTAACGATTTATCCTATAATTTAACGATTTGCCCTATAATTTAACGATTACAGGTGTCAGTATAACGCGGACAAGCCCCATTTCTACCTCTTTTTCCCAAATTTGATCCCAAAAAGACCGCAGATTTCTTTAACCTGCGATCTTGAAATGCATCACTTTTTGCTTCGCAAACCCTGAACCCATTGCAATTACAGCGTTTCAGAGGGAACAATTTAACGAAACCCCTACCTGACACATTGTATCAAGTAGGGGTTTATGCTATGTGGCTGGGACTCCTTTTGGATACAAATGCAACACTGCAAGGCGAGGGTGATGCATTTTCGGAGGGGAGTGTTGCATTTCGCATCGCGGGTGTTGCATTTTTTCGGGAAGTGATGCATTTGGGGCGAAGCGTGATGCATTGGGGCGAAGCGTGTTTCACTGGGGGGGAGTGTTGCATTTATTGTCCACGAGATGGGGTACACTTTATGCAGCGGGGGAAGAAGTTGGTGTAGTCGGGTTGGAGGGTGTTGCAGTCGTTTCTAAGGCTGTTCACAACGACTGTCAAAGTGCGCCTTTACAGGTAAACAAATCCATGATATTATCATTATAGTACCGAAAGCTTGTGCTTTCGGAAATATTTCAAAAAAGATCATAGGAGGATTACCGCCATGAGAGACATTTCCCGCCGGGATTTTCTGAAGGGCAGCCTTGCCGCCGCTGCCTCTGCCGCTGCCCTCGGACTGACCGGCATCGCCCCCGCCTTCGCCGATGAAGGCGCACAAAAGGAACTGCTCATTCCCGATGCCCTCTATGAAGCCGACGCCGTCGTGATTGGCGCAGGCGCCGCCGGCCTGATGGCCGCGATGGAGCTGGCCGCCGCCGGCAAGGCGACAATCCTGCTGGAGAAGGGTCCCACCGTCGCCGTCTCCAATGGCTCCCAGGCGGGCGGCCCCGCCCTGGCCGAGACCCGAGTCCAGGCAGCCGAGGACGCCACCGTCAGCGTCCAGACCCTGTATGACTGCGAGTACGGCTTCAGCCGCGGCACCGTCAACGGCTCTCTGCTGCGCAAGTGCACCGAGCAAGGCGACCGCGTGGTCGGTAACTTTATGGACAACGGCGTCAACATGGGTCTGCGCATCGACTCCTACGGCATGGGTTTCCGCGCGCGCCACAACTTTGCCAACCTCGAGGGAACCCAGCTCAGAGGTCTCGACCGCTTCGGTCCGCTGATTGAGAAGTTCGAGGCTGATGGCGGTCTGCTCCTGTGCAACCGTGAGGCCGTGCGTCTCATCAAGGAAGGCGACGCCGTGACCGGCGTGTACGTCAAAAACAACGAGGACAAGTATGTGGAGCAGTTCAACGCCAAGGCCGTCCTGATCGCCACCGGCGGCTATGCTGGCAACGAGGAGATGCTCAAGAAGTTCTACGGCGACATCACCGTGTGGCCCCTCTGCAACACCCTCTCCACCGGCCAGGGTTACGACATGGTTATCGAGGCCGGCGGAATTGCAGACCGCAACTGGGCTCTGTGCTGCAACGAATTTGGCGGCGCAAACCACAAGATCCCTGGCATCATGGGCGGTCAGATGCGCTCTGCCAGCCCCGCACTCGAACCGGCTCTTTATGGCGGCCTGATCGTCAACCGTAACGGCGACCGCTTCATGAACGAGCAGTATCTCTCCGACCGTCCCCTCGCCCTCGGCGGCGAGATGGCCCTGCGTGAAGGTTTGTATTACGCTGTGCTCGACCAGGAAATGATGGATGCCGTCGCCACTGTGGGTATCCGGGGCTATTACGGCGACCCCGAGGAGTGGTATGTCGGTAGCCACGGCAGTGTCTTCTACAAGAACGGCGCGAACGTGGTGCGCGACGATCTGCCCGGCTCTGTCGACGCGGCGGTCGAGCAGGGCTGGGGCGCAAAGGGAACCCTTGCTGAGTGCGCAAAGGTTTTCGGCATGAAGAATCTGGAAGCAACAGTCGAGGCTTACAACGCCCTGTGCGAAGCCGGCGAGGACACACAGTATTACAAGGCCCCCTACCTGCTACACAAGCTCAGTGGTGACACATACTACGTTTTCGAGTATGAGCCCTCCATCTGGTCTACCTTCGGCGGCGTGAAGACAGATGACTACTGCCGCGCCCTGGCCTCCGACCAGAGCGTCATCAAAGGCCTCTACGTTGCGGGCGTGGACAACGGTTCCCTCTACTGCAGCCCCTACTACGAGAACGAGGGCGCGTCTCTTGGCATTGCATATACCAGCGGTATAGTAGCGGCAGACTGCATGATTGACTTCTTGAACGAATAAACAAACATCTTTGGGCGCTGTCGAAAGGCAGCGCTTTTTTTGATCTGCTATCAGGTGATCTGTTGTACTGATGCAATTATAAGTGATTGATTTGCGTGATGAGTTTTTTTCACTTGAGGATGAGGGTGGGGGAGTGTTGCATCTGGTGTCCACGAGATGGGGACGCTCTATTTCGCATAGTCAAGAAGCCAGTCACAGACGGCGGTGAGACGGAAGAACCTCAAGTGGCTGCAGCAGCTTCCCCATCAGAGAAGTCAAGTGCGGGGTGATCGGACTTCTGTACCTGTTCGCCGTAGATGGTCAGAAAGTCGTCCCACATGGAGACTGTGTGATACCCCGCTGCCTCGCATCGGGCAGCGAAGTTCGCAGCCGACTCCTCGTCGCCGTAGTCTCGCTCCGTATCGTCGCACAGGAGCATGTAGGCTTGTCCGCTGTACTGCGTGTTCTGTAGCGCGTAATCTGCCATGGTAAAGTCGCCGGATGAGTTCCCAAAAGCGAGGACGGGTTGCTTGCCGATCTCCCTCTGTATGGCGATTGCCTTATTGGTTTTCACGGTTCGCTCGTCAGAGCACCCGCTGATGATTAGTTTCTCATCCTTGCCCATAGTGTATTTGGAGCCGTTCCAATCACCCTGTCCGGAGGCTTTGTAGAGAAAATCCGTACCGATGCCTACGCTGCGTCTGCCAAAATCTCCTTTTCAAGGTCATCCAGGAATTCCTGGAGCCGATCCTCTGTCACATGCTGCATAACGACGATGTGGGAAAGCTCTCCACCCAAGCTGTCATCGTAATCTGGAGCCAGCGTGTACTTTTCGGCGATCTCATCCGACGGACGCATGAAGTACACTGTATTGGACATAGGCTCAATCCATGCGGGCCAGCCGAGCCTGTCAAGCTCACCCTTTAGCCATCCCGCGCGCGCAAGCATGCCGTTTGCCTGCTCAGCGAAACCTTCTATGCCAACGTGGTGAATGATCCACCAGAACTTCAGCGGCGTGATCGCGGAACGGGAGCAGTTGATCATCGGCATACTGCCGTTCAGATAGGTGACGTTAAATGGGTTCTGGTTTTCCTTAACCTCCATGGTTGTAAGGAACAAGCCCGCAGGTTCATCCATGCCGAAAAACTTGTGCCCGCTGATCGCGATGGAATCAAAGGGATGGACGTTTCGGTTTACAGCGTCCCTGTACTTTGTATAGGGCAGGAAGCCCCCAAAAAGCGCGGCATCCACATGGCGATATACTTCGATATCGGGATGTTTGGCCAACACGGCATTCAGCGCATCCTGGTCGTCGATACCGCCCTTGAAAGTGGTTCCCATGGCGTAAACCATCAGGGCTGGGCGATCCGTCACCAGCGCTTTCTCCAGCTCCTCGGGGATCATGCGACCATGTACATCAGAGGGGATGAGTACCAGATCGAGGTTTTGCAGATCGGCCAGTCGCATATTGGAGTAGTGTGCAGCGTCAGATACATACATAACGGGCTTCTTCCCGGTCTTTTTTTCAAGGTACTTTGCTCCAAAATAGATGCCATGATCGTTTCCGTCTGTGCCGCTGAAAGTAACAATTCCCCAAAGATCATTCAAATCAAATCCGTACATCGGCGCGAAGAACTCTATGACCTCACGTTCAAAATCCAATGCATTCAGGGACGGATCCGTATTATTGAACGGATCGCCAGCGTTGTTGACGATGGCCGTATCAAGGCCACTGTCTATGAGCCACCGATAGAAATCAGTCAGTTGAACATTCTGGTTTCCGGGATAACCGAAGCTCTGCGTTTTCAGTTCCAAAACGCTGGCGGCAAATCGATCAAGGCGCTCCTGCGCGAGGTCTGTCACCGTTGATGCCGATGTTACATCCGACGCTGAATCTGCGGCCAATGCCGTTGCGCAGGATATCCCCATGAGAACGAACGTGAAAACAATGCACGCGAGGATCTTTGCCTTAACGTTCGATAACATTTTGGTATTCCTCCTTATCCTTCTTCACTGCTGACATTTCCATTCAAAAGTCTCTATGTGTTTTGAGTATAGCATTTAAGAACTGTAGGCGCAAGAATAAAGCTGGGATGTCGCGGTTTCCCGTGATGTAAAATCCAAAGACAAAGCCCATGACAACAAGCCCGAAATGAGTGATGCATTTATTGTCCACGAAATGGGGCAGGGGAGTGTTGCATCTGGTGTCCACGAGATGGGGACGCTGGTGCATTTGGTGTCCATGATAAGTTGTGCAACGTCCTTGGCAAAGGAACAGTGTTTTGATACAATGCACCACTTTTGATGGGTAGTGCATTTTCATGTTTGTTTAAGTAAATTTGACTGCAGGACAAACAGGTGAGAAGCAGCGCGAGAAGGGGAGCAATCTACTTGCTCTGTGCGAACAGCCAGTCGCGAACAGCCCCCAGTTTGTAGGCGTAGTCGAAAGAGGTCATCGCCTCTGCGAATGATGGGCTCGTTCTGGATCATATGCAAAATGCCTCCTCTTTAACAGCTATGCTCTGCGTTCAACGTCATGCTTCAGCTGCTTATGCAGATCGCCCATTGACGATCTGCACTTTTTTCCAAAGCCGATTTTATTCGATGCCCTGGGCGGCGGTGATAATGCTCATCAGGTAGACCTCCTCGGCATTGCAACCGCGGGAGAGATCGTTGATGGGGGCATTAAGGCCCTGGAGGATCGGGCCGATGGCCATGAAACCGCCGAGACGCTGGGCGATCTTGTAGCCGATATTGCCAGACTGGATTTCCGGGAAGATAAAAGTGTTGGCATAGCCTGCGACCGGGCTGCCGGGAAACTTGAGCTGGCCAACCTCGGGAACGATCGCGGCGTCAAACTGCATCTCACCATCGCAGGCGAGCTCGGGGTGGGTCTGCCTGACGATGGCAGCGGCATCGCGCATCATCTCCGGACCGGAGCCCTTGGCGGAGCCATTGGTAGAGAAGGACAGCATGGCGATTTTGGGGTCAATGCCGAAGAGTCTGGCGGTTCGCGCGGTCTCTACGGCGACCTCCGCCACCTGCTGGGCGGCGCTTAGGATGACATTGCCCTGCTCGTCAAGTTTATCTTCGTAGGAGATGTTGATGGCACAGTCGCCCATGGCAAACATTTCGCTGCCACGGACGAGGATGAAACAGGAGGAAACGAGGTTTGCGCCTTCCCGGGTCTTGATCAGCTGGAGCGCAGGACGAACGGTATCGGCGGTGGAGTAGGTAGCGCCGCCGAGCAGGGCGTCGGCCAGCCCCTCCTTGACCAGCATGGTACCGAAGTAGTTGGGCTTGAGGAGCATTTCGCGGGCCTGTTCAGCGGTGGCCTTGCCCTTGCGCAACGCTACAAAATCATCCACAAGCCGATCCATGTCGGGATAGTCGGCGGGATCGATGATTTCCAGTCCGTCAATGTCGAAGCCGCCCTCGGCGGCGGCTGCCCGGACTGCGTCCACATTGCCAATGAGCACAGGCGTGAGGAAGCCATCCTGCTTCAGACGTGCGGCGGCTTCAAGGATGCGTGCGTCGGTGCCCTCTGTGTAAACGAGCCTGCGGGAATTGGCCTTGAGAAGCTCAACGAGACTGTCAATCACTGCGGAGACGGCGTTTTCTGTGGCGGCGGTCGCTTCCGCCCAGGCTGGGACGGACAGACTCAGGAGGATCAGAAGCGCCAGAATCATGGAAATCATTTTTTTCATAATAATCTCCCTACCGGTGCGGCAACCGGCACAAACAGGAATGAAAACGAGAGCCGCAGAATTGCCCGTTTTCAAGAATATGGTCTTGACTTACCTTCTCTCGCCGGATGGGTGCTGCTCTGCCTGGCTTCTCCCGCGCCTGATGCAATCTGCGGCATTCCGTACTTTATCGGCGGTGATCGCAACGATCTTCGGTTTTTTGTTCTGTACCTCCTCCATAGCCGCTTCATAGCTCTTGATAAAGAATTCAATGCTTTCCTTCATCAAAAGCATGGCATAACTGTCATCGCTTTCGGATACGATCAGTCGCCGCTCGGCCATTGCGTTTGAATCGGCATGGCTGATCTGATTTCGCACATCGCCGAGGTGGTAATAGGCATACAGGACATTCTTTACTGTATCTATGCTGCTGCACGCGGTATGGCCGCAGATTTTGGCAGGGTCCCGGTTTTCAATGGACTGCGCCCGCAGGACGGCGTAAGCAAGCGTCCTGTCCTCTCCTCTGGATCCGTTGAGTCGGACGCCTGCCCGATCATAGTTCTTGACAAAATAATGTTCGATATCATCCATCTTATAATATTCATAGGGCTTCATTTCCAGTCGCTGCAGGGCGAAAAGGTTTGTGACTTCATCTTTGCGCGCCTCGTCGTCGCAGTAGAAGAAGATGCCGGAGTTTACCAGATTTGTCGGCGCATTGGATTCGATCAGGGTCAGAACCTGCTGATAAAGCTGATGGCGATAGGCCCATTTGATCAGCTCGATAAAGGGAATGCCGCCGTCGCACGTCAGCAGCACACCGTAGTCCGCCTGTATACACCCGGCGATCAAGCCGAACAGAAGTCCATAATCGCCGTCCTTCGTCCAGGAGCGCTCATCCATGAACAGATTGCGCAGCAGCCGGATGCCCTCCTGTACCTCCAGGATGTTGCACATGGAAATGCCCACGTCTACATGCCGCGCCGCATAAATCAGGCGGCTGATTCGTTCGTCGTGCTCTCCGCAGTTCTCCCAGAAATTCACAAGCATATCTGTCTTGCTGTGATTCAGAAAAGCGTGCGCCGCAACAACCAGATCCGTAGTACGGGAAACGATGGTATTGTCCTCAATCACCCCCGTCAGGTTCCCGGCGGACTCGCAAACCCTGTAATTTTTGTTCAGGCGAACGTTGCTTCCCGGCGTGGAAATCAGAATGTCGAGCATATTCAGGACCATGTGACCGTCCACCGCCGATTCATTGCCCAGCGATACAAAGAGATTGATTTCATCTTTTTCGTCAGGAACACTCTGATCGACATCCAAAATGCTTTCATACCAGTATTCCCGTTTCTCCAGCATGCCTGCCGGGATATAGCGGGCGCAGATGTTTTCATTGACCGGGAGAATCTCCAGCTTGGCAGAGGGCTTTAACTGCTTGTACAGATAGTTTTTTACCCACTTCATCGTTCGCCGGAAATCTGCGCGGGCTTCCGGGAAGGCGGTGAAAAGCGCGCTTATAAACTGCTCATAAAACTGCCGGCTGCACGCCAGTTCGTCAAAAAGGCGGTTGAGACGCTTGGTTTCCCGCTCCGAGTACTGTTCCTGGAAGCTCCGTATAAAGTCGATCAGCTTCGCGCGTTCCTCTTCGGGCAGCAGCGCGTCATAAACCTGTTGCTCCGGACTCAGCTCATTAATATACTGCGCGATTCGGGCGCAATACAGGCTGAAAGCGGAAAGCGTCTCCGAAGCCGCAGGATGAAGATCGCCTGCGTCCCTCAGATGAATGGGCTTACTGTCATCTTCGCCTGAAGCATCTTCACAGATGACGTGGATCTCGTCAATGGGAAAACGAGCCAGAATTTACTTGGTGCTCGCTTCCATGCTCTGCATGGCTTCGCAGTAGTCGTGACCAAATTCGTTCTGCGCGGAATAATACCGTATGGTACTGTCCTTCTCAAGGACATCCAGTGTTGTTAAAAGAATATTCCTGGGCATGTCTGCTCCTCCTTTTCTATCGCCGTCATTATGATATCACAAAGTCCAATAAACCGTCAATCTCCGTGATCCTTTCTTCTATCGTCCCGCACAGCAGCTTGCCGTCCGATACAATGAGCGCCTTGGGGAACTCCTTCCAATCAATGGCATCAATGCCCTTGATTTCGTTCGGATACAGTTGCAGGGCATCCCCGCAAATGAATTTGTGCATCAGGGCCTGAAGCGTCTCAGACAGGTCTTTATTCATTAAGCTTCCATACATCTCCAATACTGCGCTGTTTCCGAGCAATGTCGCCACGACATCGACCGTGCCCGAGCCCAGATTCTCGATCAGCGGCTTTTCATCCCAGTACATACCAGCCGCAGGCTTCCCAAAGAAAAGCGGGATCATGCGGTGTGATTGTGCCGAAGAAGCTGCCCTCATGACAGGCCATGGCTGCGGCAAAGGCCTGGGCTTCGATGTCAGCGGAAAAATCGGTGTCATCGTCGGCGCAGACGGCAGAACCCAAAGGCAGAGACAGAGTCAGGGTCAGAAGAAGGGAAAGCAGTCATTTCATGGAAACGCTCCTTTTACATGAAGTGCACCTTGCCTGGAAACTTGGAAAAGATGATGCAGACAACGCCCTTAAAAATACCTTGCTTTCTCAAATTCAAGAAGGATACCGCTCAAATCGTCATCCAAAAACCCCATCGCCTGCTTCCTAATATCCTCCGGCACACCATAATATGCCTCAGCCATGCCGCCTGTAATCGCCGCGATTGTGTCGCTGTCACCACCGATAGAGATTGCATTGCGGATAGCGTCCTCAAAGCCGCTTGACTCAAAAAGCGCCGCGAATGCCTGCGGTACGCTGCCCTGGCAGGAAACATCAAAGTGGTAGGATGGCCGGATTTCATCAAGCGTGAAATCAATTCTGTAATAGCGCTCCGTGATATAATCCTGTATCTCATCGAGCGTTTTCCCGATCCTGGCGAGATAAATGGCGGATATGACGGCTTCTGCCGCCTTCATGGATTCGGGGTGGTTATGCGTTACCTGCGTCACTGTCCGGGCAAGCAGCATAGCCTCCTCCAACGATTTTGCCGCAAACCCGCAGGGACTGACACGCATGGCGGCACCGTTTCCATAGCTGTTGTAGGGCTTCGGATTGCTCGAAAAGATCCAACGATAAAAGCGCCCTCCATAGCCGGCGTCCGGATACCGTTTGCCATACGCCTGCATACAGGAGATGGCTTCACTTTCTAAGCGGCTGTAATCACCGGCATAATTCATAATCGCCTTTGCGACAGCGAGCGTCATTATGCTGTCATCCGTCGGGCCGCATCTGTTTGTGAAGAGCTCAAACTCCTTGCTTTTGTGATTGTGCCATTCAAAACGGGAACCGGCTATATCTCCAATAATTGCTCCAATCATAGTTGCTCCTTTCAAAATGTCCCGAGCAGGGCCAAATCATGATCAAAAAGTTCACCATTGATCACGTCAATGTTCCACAAGACCGTCAGTACCGGAACTTGGGAGATCCCGGAACTGGAACTGAGGTACGGGGGCAATTCCGTGTCCGTCACAAGCGAGGGAACAACGACCTTTTCGCTTTCCGGGCCTGTACCCATCTCAAGCCGGCTGTTCATCCCCGGTACATCCACTATGAACCATCGCCGTCCTGATCCCCAGGTTTTCGGTCAAAACACTAACATCCTCACCTGCCTGCGTCGATGTCAGCACCATGTTCTGCAGCCTCAGTTCCTGCTTCCAGAATTTCTTCAGGAAAAGTACAGCTCCGCGCTTTCGATGCGGTTTTCCCTTTCATAAGCAGTGGAAAAAACAGGAGAGGGCCTGCCGCATAGCGGCAGATTTTCAAAGAATGTGCACCAGAAAAGCAGCGGTGCCATAAGACCAAACGATGGCTCATTGAGAAGCGGGCCTGCCGCCACAGCGGCAGTTTGTCAAATATGAGCACCGGATAATAGCGGTGCCGAAAGACCGAGCCGTTGCTCATAAAGGATGTTCCAGAACATTATAGCGTAACACGTCAACTGGCTTATCGTCAACAAAAAGTACATCACTCTGCTTTATCTGTTGTAGCGTTACAATAGATGTGAGACTAAGAGAATAGAAAAAAGCGGTTGAGTTTGTTAGAATGAAGCTACCACACAACACCACTAACAAAAGGAGCTCA
>CADARY010000028.1 GCA_902790375.1 Oscillospiraceae bacterium
ATATGGGTATCAGCTTACGTCAGCTAACAATCACCGCGTACATCGTAGGGGCCGTTCACGAACGGCCCGGCAGTATAAAGTCGGTTTTTCGGATTCGCCTGGGCGCATTCGTCGGATGCGGCCTTTGCCGCCGGGCGATTCGTGAATCGCCCCTACGGTCATACAGGGAACTTTGCTGATAAATGCCGAAACCTATTAACAAAAAAATCGTTTTGTGTGCCACACACACCTCTTCTTCTCTCTTCTGACTTCTACCTTCTACCTTCTGACTTCTTACTTCTTACTTCTTACTTCTGCATCAATCGCATCCGGTCGCATCCAGTGGCATCGAGTCGCATCGAGTCGCATCGAGTCGCATCCGGTCGCAGGGGCAGGGCGTTACAGGACGCAAAGCGCCCCTGCCCAGAGTATACGGGCAGGGGCGCAGGATTATTCGTTATGACCCCAGGCCGAAGCTGACGGCGAGGGCGTTGTCAACAGCGCTCATCGTTCCCTTGTCGAGCTTTCCCATCCGCTCGCGCAGGCGGGATTTGTCGATGGTTCGGATCTGCTCGAGCAGGATCACGCTGTCCCGGTTGAGGCCCACGCTGCGACCGTGCAGCTCGATATGCGTGGGCAGCTTGGCTTTTCCCATCTGGGACGTGATCGCCGCGGCGATGACGGTGGGGCTGTGGCGGTTGCCGGTATCGTTCTGCACGATGAGCACGGGGCGCATGCCGCCCTGCTCGCTGCCGACGACCGGGCTGAGGTCGGCAAAGTAGATATCGCCTCTTTTGACCATGGTACATTCACACTCCGATCATGAGTCGCCCAATACAGTGTATGTAGGGTGCTGCTCTTAGTCTCACCGGAGGGGGAAGAATTTATACATGGCACGGGAGGCGGGCTTCACCCCACGCTGCTGAAGACCTTCGCGATCGGCGAATCGGAGGAGATGACCAGGGTCTTGCTGCCGGTGCCGAGGGCCTTTTCCGCCATGTCGAGGGCGCGCATGAACTCATAGAAATCCGCCTCGGCCGGGGTATCGTAGACCTCGGAGAGGATGCGCATGTATTCGGCCTCGCCCTCGGCCTTGAGCTTTTCGGCGGCGGCGTTGGCCTCGGACAAGGTGATGGACACGGACTTGTCCGCCTCGTTGCGGATCTGCTTGGCCTCGGCCGCGCCCTCCGCCACGTAGGAGGCGGCGATGTTGTCGCGCTCGGAGATCATGCGCTCATACACGGCGGACTTGTTCTCGTCGGGCAGGTCGATGCGCTTGGTCTCGATGGCAAGCAGGCTGATGCCGTAGTTTTCAAAGGTGTTGCCGACGTTCTCCATGATGCGCTGGGCCAGCAGCCCGTCGCGCCCGGAGATGACCTCCTCCTGCCGCATGGAGGAAATGACGGTCTTGAGGCTGTTGTAGACGATGGTGTCGATGCGGTACTCGGCGTTGCCGATGTTGCCGGAGAGGGACTGGATAAACTTCAGCGGGTCGCTGATGCGCCAGAGGACAAAGGAGTCGGCCACCATGGACTTCTTGTCGCTCGTGATCACGTCGCTGACGGCGAGGTCGTAGAGCATTTCCGTCTTCGGCAGGGTGCTGGAGGTCTGGATGAAGGGCAGCTTCATGCTCAGGCCCGGCTCGTCCACGATCTTGACCACCGCGCCGAACTGGCGGATGATGGTATACTCATTCTGCTGCGTGGTGACAAAGCAGGCCCCGGACAGGAGGATCGCGAGGACGACGACCACAGCCGGGAGAATGAACTTCAGATTCTTTTTCACTTGGCCTCACCTCCCAGATTGACGGTGGCAAACTGCTCGAGCGGCAGCGTCGTCTGCACGCCGGTGTCGGCGTCCACGATATAGAGCTTCATGCCGGGCAGGACGGATTCCATCGCCTCGTAAAACAGGCGCTGCTTGGTGATGAGCGGGTACTTCTGATACTCCGCGAAGAGCTCGGCAAAGCGGGAGGCCTGGCCGTTGGCCTCGTTGATGCGGCTGGCCTTGTAGGCCTCGGCGCTCTTGATGATCTGGTCGGCGTCGGCCGCGGCGGCGGGGATGACCTCGTTTGCGTACTTCTTGGCGTTATTGACCGTGGTATCGGCGGACTGCTTGGCGGTCTCGACGGCGGTGAAGGCGCGCTGCACCTCCCGCGTGGGGGGCTCGGCATCCTGGATGCGGATGTTGGCAAGCTGCAGGCCGATATCCTCCTGTTCCAGGCGGGCCATGACCTTGTCCTTGATGGCGGCCTGGATCTCGCTCTTGCCGGTGGTGATGACGGTATCGACGTTATACAGGCCGATGGTGTCGCGGATATAGCTCTGGCAGAGCATCTTGAGGATGTCCACCGGGTTCTGGGAGTTGTAGAGATACTTGATGGGGTCCGTCACCCGGTATTCGACATAGAAATCGACGTTGACAAAGTTGTAGTCGTAGGTGATCATCAGCGACTCCTCATCCACGCTCTGGGTGCTGCCGATGCGGTAGCCGAGGGGGAAGCCCTGGATGGTCTTGCTGACCTTCGTCACCTGCTGGACAAAGGGCAGCTTCAGCTTGAGGCCGGAGCTGGAAACCATGCTCGGCTTGCCGAAGGTGGTGATGACGGCGTACTGATCCTCCTTGAGGGTGTAGAAGGCATCCAGCACCATCAGGACCAGCACCGCCGCAAGCAGCACCAGGATCGCCGTCTTACCGGGAAGCCTGAGCTGCGGCATGGGGCGCGGCTTCTTCGCCGGGCCGCTGGAGTAGCTGCCGTCGGGATTGATGTTCATAAGCGGGACACTCCTTTCCTTTTCGTTGCCGCCTCCAGTATACAATACTTTGCCCCGTTTGTGAAGGCAATACCGCATAATTCGGCAAGAGCAGATCCTGAGAAAATTTGGGTTCTGATAAAGGCACTTTTTCGCAGATGTACTTAAGTAAGCGTCCAAATCCAAGAAAAAGTGACGAAATCAGAGCGCAAATTTTCCAGGAGATGCCGAAGGCGGATTGTGCGGTGTTGCCTTAAGTATCATTGCTCCCATGCGTCGCCCGCGCCTTTGTGCAGAAAAAGCTTGCGTTCTCTGTCAATTTTCGGTAAACTATAATAAACCAGAAAGGAGGGGTTTCCCATGTTCCGGAAGCTGTCCAGGAAGCTTGGAAAATACGCCCTTGTCATCCTCTACGCCGTCTTTGCCGCCATGGCCGCAGAGAGCCGGCTGCTGCCCCTGATCGTGCTGTTTCTGCTGTACAGCGTGGAGTTTACCCATCTTGACCGGAAGGCGGCGGGCGACCGGCAGCCCGGTCCGCTGGAGGGGCTGGCCCAGTTTTTGTGCATCGGGCTTTCCTGGTGGCTGCGCGCGGCGTGATGAACGGCGCCTTTCAGGAGCTCGACGTGCACGGCATGACGCGCGTCCAGGCCATCGCCGCCATTGACGCGGCGCTGCGCCGCTGCGGCGGCTCGGTCTACTCGCTGCGGGTGGTGCACGGCTATCACGGCGGGACCGTCCTGCGCGACGCCATCCGCGCCCACTGCAAAAAGCACCCCAGGGTCCGCCGCATCGAGCTCGGCCTCAACCCCGGGGAGACGGAGCTGATCCTGCGGGAGCTGTGAGCTTTCGCGCGGAATCGGAAGAATGCTTCAAAAAATGATTTCACTGTTGCAAAAAAGCGCAGCATCGGCTATAATAGCTTTCACGACAGGCAGCCACAGAAGAGTCAGGAGTGTTTGCAATGCCGAAGGTGTCCGCAAGGCCCGATAAAACCATGTATATGACGGTGCGCGAGGAGCTTGCGCTCACCCGGGAAAAAGCGAGTATGCTGATCTCGGCGCAGAGCATCTCGGCAGACCGCCTGGAAAAGATCGAGAACCGGCGGCTGCTTGCGCGGCCGGACGAGATCCTTGCGCTTGCCGAGGCGTATAAAGCTCCTGCCATCATCAACTACTACTGTACCCACGACTGTGACATCGGAGGAAGGTATATCAGCGAGGTCAGACCCAAAGAACTCTCACAGATCGCCATTGAAACGCTCAATTCCCTCAACAAGCTGGTTCAGGTGAAGGATCGGCTGCTGGAGATCGTCGAAGACGGCACGATCTCCGAGGATGAGCTTGAGGATTTCCGCACGATCAAAAGCAATCTCGATAAAATTGCCAGTGCGGTGGAAAGCCTCCAGTTGTGGCTCAATGAGAGTATCGCCAGGGGAAGCCTGGACGCCTCGGTGATATCTCGCTGAAATCCGAGAAATAAACTGTTTATCTTGCGGAATCAACAGTTTATTTCTTTTTCATTCTCCCGTATACTGGGTACACAGGAAGAAGGAAGCAAGGCTCCCGCAGCAGAGACACACGGCACCGGCTGCATTTGCCCAGTGCCCTTTGCCGCGGGCAAAGCTTCTCATACACTGCCCCACGCATCTTATCTCAGCACATTCTACCCGCCTCATCCGGATTCCTACGCGCTGTCGGACCGCGCTCGCTACGCGGGTTTGACAGGGATCTGGCATGAAGCAAAAAAGCAGGAGAAACGCTATCTCCTGCTTTTTATTTTTTCGGGCAGCACCGCGCAATACGACCGCGGCATTATGTGATCTTGCCTTAAGGCAGCGCCGCGCCGCATTATTTTTTCTGTCGGCGTAATAAAAACCGTTGCCTGACTCAGAAAATGGTATATAATAAAGCAAAAAGCACGAAAGCGAAGGGGCGTTTATGAGCCGCAGCAGAAACCTGATTTATTTCGTCATCACGAGCCTTGTCATGGTGCTGGCTCTGGTGCTGATGATCGCGCTGTTCTTCAACCTCTTTGACCGCAAGCCGAAGGACCCGCACGAGGGGCAGGTCTATCTCTACGACGGCAAGGACTGGATCTGGATGACGCCGCTGGAGGGGGTGCCGGTCAATCCCCTGACGGCGGAGGACTTTGCCGCCGAGGGGCCGGTGCGCTACCTGGGCCGGGACTACAGGGCCCTGCGCGGCATCGACGTGTCCGAGCACCAGCGGGAGATCGACTGGGGGCAGGCGGCGCGTTCGGGCCTGGACTTTGCCTGCATCCGCCTGGGCCGGCGCGGCTACACCGAGGGCGGGCTCTTCGAGGACCCCTGGTTTGAGCGCAACATGGCCGGCGCCGCGGCAAACGGTCTCAAGACCGGGGTTTACTTCTTCTCCCAGGCGGTCAACGTGGCCGAGGCGATTGAGGAGGCAAACTTCGTCCTGCAGCGCATCGCCCCCTACGCCATCAGCGCCCCGGTGGTCTACGACTGGGAGACGGTTGCCGACGGGGACGCCCGCACGACGGAGCTCAGCCCCGCGTCCCGCACGGACTGCGCCGTGGCCTTCTGCGAGACCGTGCGCCGCGCAGGCTACACGCCCTGCGTCTACTTCAACCGCGACATGGGCTATTACGGCTACGACCTCTCGCGGCTCACGGACTACATGTTCTGGTTCTCCCTGCCGGAGAGTCCCTTCCCCAATTTCTACTACGCCTGCGACATGTGGCAGTACAGCTTTACCGAGGAGGTCCCCGGCGTTTTCGGCAGCGCGGACATGAGCCTCTGGTTCATCCCCCGCGAGACCAGCAGCCCCGCAAATTTCGAAGGAGGAAACACTTGATATTTTTTGGAATCTGATATATACTCACTTTGCGAGTATGCCGGTGTGATGGAATGGTAGACGTAGCGGATTCAAAATCCGCCGATGGCGACATCGTGTGGGTTCGAGTCCCACCACCGGCACCACGTCAGAAGAAGCTCCACATCCGCAGTCTCCTTCTTCCTTTCCGAAACGGGAGTCTCACGGGGGACTCCCGTTTCGGTTATGGGGAACGGATTGGTTTTGGCTTACCGAGGCGCATTGTGTCAGCGGGAGCCTTACGTGGGGCTCCCGTTTCGCTTATATAGAAGATTAAAGGGGGGTGTGCAATGCCGCAGAAAATCAAGATCCTGATCGCCTGCCACCGGCCCTGTCCGGTGCCGGACGGGGCGTGCTATCTGCCGGTCGAGGTCGGGGCGGCGCTGCATATGGAGCCGATCCCGGGCTTTACCCCCGACAATACCGGAGACAACATCTCGGAAAAGAACAAAAACTACTGCGAGCTCACGGCGCTCTACTGGGCGTGGAAGAACCTGGACGCCGATGTTATCGGGCTCGTGCATTACCGCCGCTATTTTGCGAAACGGCCTTTTTCAAAGCAGCCCGCGCAGGAGAACGATTTCCGTTCGGCGCTGGAGAAGGCCCCGATCCTTCTGCCCGTCAAGCGGCATTACTGGATTGAGACGAACTACAGCCAGTACATCCACGCCCACCACACACAGGATCTTGAAATTGCCCGTGCCGTCCTCGCCGAGCGCTGCCCGGAATATCTGCCCGCGTATGACCGGCAGATGCAAAAGCGCTCCGGCCACCGCTTCAACATGTTCGTCATGCGGCGGGACAAGCTTGACGCCTGGTGCGCCTGGCTCTTCCCCGTCCTCTCCGAGGTGGAGCGGCGTCTTGACATCAGCGGGTACGACGCCTACAACGCCCGCGTCTTCGGCTTTCTCGCCGAGCGCCTGCTGGACGTGTGGCTTGAGACGAAGGGGTATACATACCATGAGCTGCCGTATGTCTTCACGGAGAAGCAGAACTGGCTGAAAAAAGGCGGAGCGTTTGTGATGCGGAAGCTTAGAAATCAGATGTTATAGAACATGGGGAAAAACAAAATTGCCGCGGTGGTGGTCACATACAACCGCCTGCCGCTGCTGAAAAAGTGTATCGAGAGAGTGCGCGCGCAGACAACGCCGTGTGACATTCTGGTAGTCAACAACGCCTCAACGGACGGCACAACGCCCTGGCTCGCGGCGCAGAAGACGGCAGGCGTGCTCCTGGCGCGGGACACCGGCGAGAACCTCGGCGGCGCGGGCGGTTTTAATGAAGGGATGCGCTGGGCGGTCGAGGCCGGGTACGATTGTCTATGGCTCATGGACGACGACTGCCTGCCGGAGCCGGACGCACTGGAAAAGCTGCTGGAGGCGGACGCGCTGTTAAAGGGCGAATACGGCTGGCTCTCCAGCCGCTGCCTCTGGACAGACGGGAGCGGCTGCAATATGAATCTCCAACGAAAAACGCCTTATCGGGACATTGACGGTTTTACTTTTCCGCTCACGCCCTGCGTGATGGCGAGTTTCGTTTCGCTGTTTCTTCGTGCGGAAACAGTGAGACTGTTCGGACTTCCGATCAAAGAATTCTTCATCTGGTCGGACGACTGGGAATATACGCGCCGCATCTCCAGAGAGAAGCCGTGCTATGTCGCGGCGGAGAGCCGGGTGGTGCACGCGATGAAAAGCAACACGGTGGTCAATATCGCTACCGACGCGCCGGAGCGCCTGGGGCGCTACCGGTGCTTCTACCGCAACGACGTGTATCTCTACCGCCGGGAGGGGCTGCGCGGCTGGCTGTGGCTGCTGGCGAAGGACGGATGGCACAGCGCACAGGTGGTGCGTTACGGCAAACTCCCGCGCCTGCGGGTGATCTGGCGCGGCTTTTTGAATGGCGTTCGATTTCACCCGAAAGCGGATTCGTGAGGTGCGCAATGAAGCAAAACAATTCAACATCAATCGACGTTGTGATTTGCTGGGTCGATGGCAGCGACGAACTATGGAGAAAAGAAAAACACTTTTGGGAGTCAAAAGAACATCCGAACGAAACCAAGATTGAGCAACAGTGGAACAAAGGGAATATCCGTTTTCGCGACTGGGGCACACTGCGGTATTTCTTTCGCGGGATCGAGCAATTTGCTCCGTGGGTTCACAATATATATTTTGTTACATACGGCCATTTGCCGCCCTGGCTAAACATCTCACATCCAAAGCTACGCATTGTAAGGCATGAGGAATATATCCCGCAGAAGTATTTGCCAACCTTTAATTCACACACAATTGAGCTGAATTTTCATAGAATTCAAGGCTTATCCGAACAATTTATATACTTCAACGATGATCAGTTCCTCACAGCGCCGACCAGAGAAACTGACTATTTCAGGAATGGGCTTCCCTGCGACTCCGCAATTCTTAATCCCATTCCCATGACACGCGGAATCGGTCATGCGGAGATCAATAACACTGAAATAATAAATGACCACTTCAGTAAAAACCATGTAATTGCCTCCAATCCGCTCAAGTGGTTCAATCTGAAATACGGCCGTAAGGTCCTGCGTACCTGCCTGATGATGCCGTGGAAACGCTTTGTCGGATTGTATGAGCAGCATTTGCCGACAAGCTTCTTAAAATCGTCCTACGAAAAAGTTTGGGAGCGGGAAAAGGAAGAACTCGACCTGACATGCAGATGCAAGTTTCGGGACCGCAGCAATGTGAATCAATGGTTAATCAAAAACTGGCAGATCGCGGAGGGTAGATTTGTCCCCCGGTCTTTTGACATCGGGCGTATGTTCATGTATGGAGAAGATAACAACTATGACGAGGTTTGCGCTGCGGTAAGAAGCAGAAAATGGAAAATGCTATGTATTAATGATTCGGCGAGTATTGACGATTTTGAGCGCAGGCAGGCACAGTTGCTTGAAGCTTTTCATGCTATTCTGCCTGAAAAATCCAAGTATGAACTGTACTAAATGGGGGGGCATATCATGGAGCAAAATCATAATCCCGAGAATTGTCAAATCACGATCCGGCCTGCGTTTGACGGAGGAACGGATGCCATTGTTTTCTGCGTGAATGATTATTATTGTCCATATTTGTCCGTGATGCTATACTCCGTTATAGAGCATGCATCTCCCAGTCGGAACTACGACATTATCATACTGCACAGGGACATTACGCCTGAGAATCAGAATATCCTGCGGCAGATGGGAGCGGAGTATGACAATGTTTCCATCCGCTTTCTCAATGTTGGTTCGTTGATTTGCGGCTATTCCCTGTATACGGGTGGAAAAAGAGATTTTTCTATCGACGCCTATCTGCGCCTCCTGATTCCCGATGTGCTGGACAGCGCTTATCACAAGGCTCTGTATCTGGACGCTGATATGCTTGCGCTGACTGATGTGGGTGAACTGCTTGATACGGAGCTTGATGGATATCTTTTGGCATCCTCCCGGGATTTGAGTGGGCTGGCAACTTATTACGGTCCACGTGATGACCTGAAAAAGTACCGCGACAGCATTCTGCATCTGAGCCAGCCAAACGATTATTTCATTGATGGTATGCTGGTTCTTAATCTGGATGCGTTTCGCAAATCATATACCTCTAATGAACTTCTGCGCCTTGCCGCGTCAAGGGATTGGCTACAGCACGATCAGGATGTGCTGAATCTCATTTGCGACGGTGGGAAGGCAAAAATGCTTCACGCGAGCTGGGATGTGATGAAGCCATATCGTCCGGATCTGCTGCCGGAACCGTGCAGAGTTGAGCTCGCGGAAGCCATAAAGGATCCCAAAATCATCCACTTCGGAGGCGTAAGAAAACCCTGGAAAAATCTGGACAGCCCCTGGACGGATTTGTTCTGGGATACCGCCGTGAAAACGCACTGCTATAAAGAGATCATCTATCGCCTTCTCCATCATGATGACCCCGAAAGGAAAAACTGTGAGATCATTACGCGCATCAACAACGGTGAAATATGGTTTCGCCACATGGCAAAGTTTAATGCAGCCTGACTTCTTTTCAAGGTGAGAAGTAAACTGCGAATACGATAGCGCATTGTAAAACACCGTGTAACGATTCCGTCTCACCCATGCACGGGGGGGAGTTCAGGGGGAACGCCTCTGATTTTTCGCCACGCAGGGCGAAAAACAAATCAGCCGCCCCGAGTCTTTTATACAAAGAGGAGAAACAATATGCCCACCTGTGAGCTTCCCATTGATTTGGTATATCTCTATGTGAACAACGGCGATGAGGAGTGGGTCGCGAAGCGAAAGCAATACGCGATAGATCGAGACAACAGCACCTGCAGGTTCCGGGATAACAAAGAATTGGTGTATTCCCTGCGGTCTGTGGAAGAATATGCGCCATGGATCAGGAATATTTATATCGTTTCCAATTCCTCCATGCCGGATTGGCTGAATACGGATCACCCGAAGCTTCATGTTATTGAGCAAGATAGTATTATGCCGCCGGATATTCAACCATGCTTTAACAGCAATGTGATCGAATCATTTCTTTATAAAATTCCGGGCTTGTCGGAGATTTTTCTGTATGCGTGTGACGATATGTTTTTCGGGAATCATGTGTCACCGGATTTTTTTGTAGAAAACGGCAAACCCATCGTTCGGATGCAAAATAGGGAGATCACGCCTGCCAATCATTATTTCAAGGCTCTTTTGAACGCAGAGAATGCGATCGCTTCCCACTATGGAAAAAACTACGCATTGATTCCGTGGCATAATATTGACGTCTATTCGAAAACGGGTATGGCGGCGTGCGCAGAGGAATTCAGGAAGGAATTGGAAGCCTGTTCTCACCATCGTCTGAGAACAGACAAGGATCTGCAAAGGGCGCTTTTTCATTACTACCTGTTAGCGAACAACGCCTGTATCTTAAAAACATATGACAGCGCATCCGATCAATCGCCTGATGTCCATCATGATTATTTCTATTGCAGCATCCATGCCCTGGTCAATAATCCGTCTAAATTTGAGGCTTTACGGAAAAAGCCTGTATGCGCATGCGTGAATGACTCTGAGAATACGACGGAATTGGACGCAATACAGTATCCGTTATTCATGCGTGAACTGTTCCCAAAACAATCATCCTTTGAAAACTATGATGTGGCGTATCTCAGTGAGAAGTCAGCCGAAGCGGATAAGCTCAAAAGGCAGGTTGCGCGGCTGCAATACGACCTCGACTGCGTTCACAACTCTGTTTCCTTCCGCGTTGGGCGCGCCATCACTTGGGCTCCGCGCAAGGTGCGCGGCGGGCTGCGCTGCTGCCGGGATCACGGCGTGGGCTACACCGTTCGCCGCACGCTGTACCACATGGGGCTCTGGGAGGACGAGGAAGCGCCCAGAGGGCCGGAGAATCGCCCGAAACTCGTTAAACACGCTGAACGCATTTTCCATCCCAGGAAAGACAAATAAAAAACACAGACTGAACACATCCCGTGTTCAGCCTGAGCAGCCCCGTTTATCCTTACAAGCACCTCAGGAGATTATCAATGTTTCAAACACTAAAATCCTACCAGTTCCTCTTTGAGGAACTGGTCAAGCGCGATTTCAAAACGAAATACAAGCGCACCGTGCTCGGCATGGCCTGGAGTGTGCTGTCGCCGCTGCTGCATCTGCTCGTGATGCGGCTCGTGTTCACGCGCTTTTTCGGCCGCACGACGCCGCATTACACCATCTTCCTCTTCTGCGGGAACCTGGTGTTCTCGTTCTTCAGCGAGTCCACCAACCAGGGCATGACCGCCCTGACAGGCAACGCCGGCATCTTCACCAAGGTCAACGTCCCGAAGTATCTCTTCCTCTTTTCCAAGAACGTCCAGTGCCTCATCAACTTCGGCCTCACGCTGTGCGTATTCTTCGTGTTCTGCGCGCTCGACCATATCACGTTTACCTGGCGCTTTGTCCTGCTGCTGTACCCGATCGGCTGCCTTGTGCTCCTGAACCTCGGCCTCGGGCTGATCCTGTCGGCCCTGTTTGTCTTCTTCCGGGACATGCAGTACCTCTGGAGCGTCTTCACGCAGCTTCTGATGTACATGTCCGCGATCTTCTATTCCGTGGACAACTACAGCCCCAAGGTACAGCGCCTGTTTCTGATCAATCCCGTCTATGTTATCATCAAGTATTTCCGCGTGATCGTCATCGACGCCTCCCTGCTCTCCTGGCACTATCACCTGCTGATGGCGGCGGAGGCGCTTATCGCCTTCGGCCTCGGCTGCTGGATGTACAAGAAGTTCAACCACAAGTTCCTGTACTATGTGTGAGGTGTCTGCATGAGCATACTGGAAGCAAGAAACGTATCCATCCGATACATCACCGGTGACTTCAAGGACATCGGCCTCAAGGAATACGTCATGCGCAGGCTCACCGGCAACTACCACGTCACGGAGTTCTGGGCCGACAAGGACGTGAGCTTCACCCTTGAGCGCGGGGAAATGCTGGGCATCATCGGCTCCAACGGCGCGGGCAAGTCCACGCTCTTAAAGGCCGTGTCCGGCATCATGGTGCCCACCGAGGGCTGGATCCACCGGGAGGGGTCGATCGCTGCCCTGCTCGAGCTTGCCAGCGGCTTCGATGGGGAGCTCACCGTGGAGGAGAACACCTATCTCCGCGGCGCGATGCTGGGCTACACGCGCAAATTCATGGACGAGAAATATGACGAGATCATCGACTTTGCCGAGCTCAAGGACTTCGAGGAGCGTCCCTTCAAGCAGCTCTCCTCCGGCATGAAGTCCCGCCTCGCCTTCTCCATCGCCTGCCTGGTCAAGCCGGACATTCTCATCCTGGATGAAGTCCTTTCGGTCGGCGACGGGGCCTTCCGCAGGAAGAGCGAGGCGAAGATGCGCGAGGTCATCGCCGGCGGCGCGACCACGATCCTCGTCTCCCATTCTCTTCCCCAGGTGCGCGAGATGTGCAGCAAGGTTCTGTGGCTCCACAAGGGTCGGCAGATCGACTTCGGCACCGACGTGTCCGGCATCTGTGACCGCTATCAGGATTTTCTGGACGGGAAGCTCATGCTGTGACCGCACCGTGGCTTTCTCCCCGGCGGCGTAAAGCAGAGCGGCCTTTGTGCATATCGCAGTACAAAGCCCCTTCCGTTTTGGCAACAATGCTGTTTCCGCGTGTGCTATAATGAGCGCAGAAAACGAAAAAGGAGTGTATCCCATGAGCAACGTCATCAGCACCGACAAGGCCCCCGCAGCCATCGGCCCCTATTCCCAGGCCCGGGAATTCGGCGGCATGATCCTCACCTCCGGTCAGATCCCCCTGAACCCCGCAACCGGCGTCTTTCCTGAGGGGATCGAGGCCCAGACCCGCCAGTCCCTCTGCAACATCCGTGCCATCCTCGAGGCCGCCGGCACCGACATGAGCCACGTCGTCAAGACCACGGTCTTCCTCAGCGACATGAACAACTTTGCCGCCATGAACGCCGTGTATGCCGAGTTCTTCACCGAGGGCAGCTACCCCGCCCGCTCCGCCGTGGAGGTGGCGCGCCTGCCCAAGGACGCCCTGATCGAGATCGAGGCCATCGCCGTTAAATAAAAAAGAAACAGCCGATTCCCGAACGCGGGAGTCGGCTGTGTTCGTATTATTTTCCGTCGTGGAAGCTGGTAAAGCAGCCATGCTCGACCCGGGGCAGGCCGTTCTTTTCCTTTTCGCTCCTGATGGCGCGCATCAGGAAGGCCATGTTCCGGGCGAGATTCCGCATCGTCTGCAGGCCCTCCAGATCCTTCTCCACATCCGCGGCGGAAAAGCCGTGCACCTGGTTCCAGTAGGTGCTGGAAGCCACCGGCATGCCGGAGATGGTGAAATATTTGTTCAGCACGTCGAAGGAGGCGGTGTTCCCGCCGCGCCGACAGCTCACCACCGCGGCGCCCACCTTCATGTGCTTGTCAAAGCCCGTGCTGTAGAAAAGGCGGTCCATAAACGCAAGCGCCGTGCCGTTGGGCGAGCCATAATAGACAGGGCTGCCGATGATGAGCCCGTCGGCCTCGGCAAAGAGCTTGGCCGCCTCGTTGACCTTGTCGTCGTCAAAGACGCAGCGGTCGTTTTTGTTGCAGTAGCCGCAGGATACGCAGCCGTGAACCGCGTCCTTTCCGATGTGCAGAAGCTCGGTCTCCACGCCCTCCTGCCGCAGGGTGTCGATGATCTCCTGCAGCGCCCTTGCGGTGCAGCCGTTTGCGTGGGGGCTGCCGTTCAATACCAGTACCTTCATTGTCTCTCTCTCCTTTTTGCTCTGCTTTATCTCACGCGCTGAAAGCTGCTGTCCTCGCTTCTCTCCGAAATATCGTCATGCCAGCAGAGGCTGCCGTCGGTGTCCGGATAGAACCAGCCGCTGATGTCGTGCTGCACGTCGATGATCTGGCTCCCGCCGCCGCTTGCGTATTCGGTGATGACGCGGCGGCCATGGCTGTAGGCAAGTCTCCCGTCGTCGTCCAGCGCGGCGATCATGCTCCAGGTGGTCTCCTCGGAGGCGCTGTTGGGCCAGCGGGCCTCGACCGTCACTCTGTCGGCGGCAAGGCCGCGGCGGATGGTGAGCCTGCCGCGTCCGGCGATCTTCTCCGTCCAGGAGCCGAGGAAGGGATCGAGCGTGGTGTCCGGCTCCTTCACGCCGGCCTTCTCTGCCGCGGCATAGTACCAGCCCTGCATGAACTCTGCGATGCTGAAATCCTCATCGTACCAGTCGGCCCGGAAGAGGGTCTCCCGGTCGCCGCTGACGAGGCGGACACAGCCGCCGGGAGCAAAGAAGAAGTCCAGGCGCATATCCTGCTCCGGGAAGCCGAGAACCACATACTCCCCGTCGGGCGCTTCCTCCTGCGTGTACTGGAAGCCGGTTCTCATCAGGCGCTCCACATAGGGCGTCCCGTCCACGCAGTTTGCGTCCACCGGGCCGAACTCCGTGGTGCTGAGGGTGTGCTTCTCCCCTGCCGCCCAGATCGAGCGGGCAAGGAGGATATCCGCCTCCGTGTTGCCGTAGCTCAGGATCTCCAGGCCGTTGCGATCGGCAAAGTCATTGCTCACGCTCCCCGCCCACTGGCAGAGCATGGTCCACTGGTCCTGATCGGCCTTCATCTGCTCCACGGTGGGCCGGTCATAGCGCACATCCGTGGGGTGGTAGTACATAAAGTATCTGCCGTCTGCGCCTCTGGCGAAGACCTGCGCGCCGGACATGTCGGCGCAAAGCATCTCATGCAGCCGCTCTTCGCTGACGGTGCCGATGGAGAAGAGCCAGCCCGCGCCCTCGAAGCGGCCCGTCTCAAGGGAAGCGGTCTCGGACACGGTGAAGAGGATGCCCCGCTCATCGTTCTCAGGGGTTTCGACGGTGACAAGCTCGTTGTACCTGGGTTCGATCTCCAGCGTGAAGCCGCCGTTGCGGTACGCAGCCAGGTTCTGCTCCTGCGGCTCGTCGAGCAGGACTTCCTCCGCGGCCCGGGCCGTTACGGCGCAGCCCGCCGTCAGCGCAAACAGGAGCAGCAGGACAGGCAGCAGCCGCAGCAAGGTTTTTTTCATGTTGTTTCCTCCTTTTGTTTATGGGCAGCACCGCACAATACGGCTGCGGCGCTGCCTCTGGGATTGCTTCGTGTTTCCGTTTCTTTCCTTCTGACGCTATTATACCATCCAATGCGCTCTTTGTCAGCCCCGAGATTGAAAGAACGGAAAACGTCACTCCTGTCGGGGCCTCTGAGGATCAGACGATCTTTTTGTTGAAAAGTTCTCCCGTCCCTGATACACTGTGAAAAAAACGGTTCTTCCCGGAGCCTTCGGAGGTGTGGGATGCGCTTTAACAATGCACAGGTGTTTACGCCCGCGGGCTTTGTCCGCGGCGGCTTTGAGGTGGAGGACGGGCGCTTTGCCGCGGTCTTCACCGGGGAAAGGGCCGCCGGGACCGATCTCAGGGCGGAAGCAGTTTACATAAATGGCTTAAAAATTTGTTAAGTAAATCTAAAGAAGTCTTAAACCCGCGCTGAAGCACTGGACAAAGCCCGGGTTTTGTATTATGATGTGCTTGCTTGGAAAGACAAGTAGAAATTAGAAAATAAAAAAAGGAGATACGAACATGAATTACATGAACGATCAGCAGCTGAACAACGTTTCCGGCGGCGGCGCCAACGGCAACTTCTGGCAGGAAGGCGCGGCAATCTACTACCGCGTTGTTGCCGGCGACACCCTCTCCCAGATCGCCCAGCGCGCCCAGGTCCCCATGAACCAGATTCTGGCTCTCAATCCCGCGATCAAGAATCCCGACCTCATCAGAGTCGGTCAGGTTCTGCGCATCCGCTGAGTCAAGTGAAAAAACCGGGGCTGTTCTACGGAACGGCCCCGGCTTTTTTATACACGCGGTTGACTTGAAGCGGCAGGATTGATATAGTAGAGGCAACAGACACCCCGGAAAGAGAGGAAGACAGAACTATGCCGCACCCATTGATCGACCGGGCTTTTTATGAAGCCATCACCCATTTTGACGAATCGGACACGGCGCAGGAGACCTATTACCGCATCATGGAGACCGTGACGGAGAGCGGCGGGCGGAAGGACACCGTCCGCAACCAGATCCTTCGGACCTATGCCATGCTGTTCTGCGAGGATTACGCGCTCGCGCCCGGCCAGCCTGCAGGGCCGGACGAGGTGGAGGCCACCGCCGACCGCCTGCACACCGGCACCATGGGCTATGACCCCCGGCACTGGTACCGCATGCAGCACCATTTCCCGATCATTGACGAGGATAACTATGACCGCTTTGCCGCCCTGGTGATTGCCGATCTCAGCGCGGGCCCGCTGCATGAGGCCGCCGTCAACGGGGAGGACATGCTGCTTGTGGGCGAGGCGAATCCCCTGGACATGACGCCGAGCCAGCGCAGACGCCAGCGGGTGCGCGTCATCCGAACAGGAGGGGGCATGGCATGAGGATACTCACCGTTGACAACCGGCCCCAGGCCCTGGCCCAGATCTCGGATCTGGCAAGGGCGCTCATGCCGGAGGCGGAGCTTCTGTCCAGCGGCAGCAGCCTGGAGGCCCTCGGCGCCGCCAGAAAGGCAGAGATCGACGTGGCCATCCTGCGCGTTGAGACGCCGGAGCTCGGCGGTCTGGATCTCGGGAAATACCTCCTGGAGCTAAACCCCCTCACGAACCTGATCTTCGTGGCCGACAAGCGCCGGCACGGCTTTGAGGCCATGACCATACACGCCAGCGGCTACCTGCTGGAGCCCGTTGAGCAGGCCGCCCTCAAGCGGGAGCTGGAGGATCTGCGCCATCTGGAGCTCGAGAAGAAGCACAAGCGCGTCTTCGCCCAGACCTTCGGAAACTTCGAGCTCTTTGTGGACGGGAAGCCCGTCAGCTTCAAATACAACCGCACCAAGGAGCTGGTGGCCGTCCTGGTGAATAACCGCGGGGCCCAGACCACCAACGGCGAGATCATCGCAAACCTCTGGGAGGACGACGGCGACCCGGAAAAAAAGGCCTCCTATCTCAGCAACCTCCGCCAGGATCTGCAGAACACCTTTACCCGCCTGCGCCTCAACGGCATCATCCTCAAGCAGCGCGGCAGTCTCGCCATCGCAGCCGAACGCATCGAATGCGATCTGTACGACTGGCTCAAAAACGGCCGGGATTCCAAATACCACTACATGGGCGACTATATGAACCAGTACAGCTGGCCCGAATACGTCCACGCGGAGCTTGACGATATCAGCTACGCCATGGAGGAATGAGGCCTGGCAAAACCGACAGCCGACTCTTTTGCAAGAGCCGGCTGTCGGTCTTTTCAGTCCATAATCTCAACTGATATTTTTTTGCCCTTTCTCTGGGCGACGGCCCGCATGAGGATACGGATCTGCTTGACGATCCTCCCCTGCCGGCCGATGACCTTGCCCATGTCGCCGTCAGCGACGCGGACCTCATATACGGTCTCGCCGTCGGCCTTGCGCTCGGTCACAGAGACCTGATCGGGTTCATCCACCAGGCTCTGCACGATGTAGGTCAAAAGCTCTTTCATGCGGTCATGAACTCCTTAATTAGGCCTCAACTTTCTTGAGCAGGCCGCGCACGGTGTCGGTGGGCTGAGCGCCGTTCGCGATCCAGTACTTTGCGCGCTCCATATCGACCTTGATCTTCTCGCCGTCGGCCATGGGATCATAGACGCCGAGCTCCTCGATGAAGCGGCCGTCGCGCGGGCTGCGGGAATCCGCAACAACGATACGGTAGTAAGGTGCCTTCTTGGCGCCCATTCTGCGAAGTCTGATTTTAACCATGTATATTCACCTCCATGTTGAATATCAAAATATATTACAAAACGCTTTCGCGCATTGCAAACGCTTTAGAGTCCCGGGAAGCCGCCGAACAGTCCGCCTCCGCCGCCCATGCGGCCCATCTTCTTTTGCAGCTTTTTCATGTTCTTGCCGGTGAGCTGCTTGGTCATCTGCTGCATGGCCTCAAACTGCTTGAGCAGGCGGTTGATGTCCACCACCGTGGTGCCGGAGCCCGCGGCGATGCGTTTTTTGCGGCTGGAGTTGAGGATGGCGGGATTTTCCCGCTCGGCCCGGGTCATGGACAGGATGATGGCCTCCTGGCGGCTCATGGCCTTGTCGTCGAGCTTGGCCCCCTTGAGGGCCTTGGCGTCCACACCGGGGATCATGCCCAGCACGCTCTCCAGATCGCCCATGCTCTTGAGCTGGTTCATCTGATCCAGATAGTCGCTGAGGGTAAAGCGGTTGGCCTTGAGCCTCTCAGCGGCCTCCATCGCCTTCTTCTCGTCAAAGCTCTGCTGCGCCTTTTCAATGAGCGTCAGCATGTCGCCCATGCCGAGGATACGCGAGGCCATGCGATCGGGATAGAACGGCTCGATCATATCGAGCTTCTCGCCCACGCCGATGAACTTGATGGGCTTGCCGGTGGCGGCCGTGATGGACAGGGCCGCGCCGCCTCTCGCGTCGCCGTCGAGCTTGGTGAGCATGACGCCGGTGACGTCCAGCGCCTCGTCAAAGGCGGTGGCGGCGCTCACCGCGTCCTGGCCTGTCATGGCGTCGACCACCAGCAGGATCTCTGCCGGTTCGACCGCCGCCTTGATATTCCTGAGCTCGTCCATGAGCTGGGTGTCGATATGCAGGCGGCCCGCGGTGTCCAGGAACACCAGGTCGTTGCCGTGCTTTTTGGCGTGCTCCACCGCGGCTCTGGCAATGTCCACGGGATTGGTGGTGCCCATCTGAAAGACGGGGATATCGAGCTGCGCGCCTACGGTCTCGAGCTGCTTGATGGCGGCGGGACGGTAGATGTCGCAGGCGGCCAGCATCGGGCGCTTGCCCTGCTTGCGCATGTAGGCGGCAAGCTTTGCGCCGTTGGTGGTTTTGCCCGCGCCCTGCAGGCCTACCAGCATCACGACGCTCGGCGTCTTCGAGCTGATGTTGAGCTTGCGGTTCTCGCTGCCCATGAGGTCGCACAGCTCGTCATTGACGATCTTGATGACCATCTGGGCGGGGTTCAGGGCCTCCAGCACGTCGGAGCCGACGGCCTTTGCGGTGACGGACTTGGTAAAGTCGCGCACCACCTTATAGCTCACGTCCGCCTCAAGCAGGGCCATGCGCACCTCGCGCATCGCCTCCTTGACGTCGTTCTCCGTGAGTCTGCCCTTGCCGCGCAGCTTTTTGAAGGCTTCATTCAGTTTTTCGGATAAGCTCTCAAATGCCATTGTTTATTCCTCAAGCCCTTCGATCTCATCCAGGATGTCCCGGGCAATGTCGTGCGCCCGGCCCCGGGTGAGCGTTCCGATTTCCTCTGCCTGCTTCCGGATCGTCTCCAGCGCCCGCTTTGTGCGCTCGGCGCGGCGGATGAGCCCGGTTTTCTCTTCGAACTCCAGCATGGCGCTCTCGGCGCGGCGGATATTGTCCCACACGCCCTGGCGCGATATGCCAAGCTGCTCGGCGATCTCCGACAGGGACAGGTCTTCGTTGTAATGCAGGTCGAAGCACTCCCGCTGCTTTTCCGTCAAAAGCTCGCCATAGAAGTCCAGCAGCATGCTCTGTGTCCATCTGCTCTCCGCCACGGCAAGCGCCTCCCTGTCAAGTCTTCAAGCTTAACAGAGTATACGCGCTCTCAGGCGATCTGTCAAGTCTTTTTTCTTGTCACGCGCTCAAAATGTATATCCCGGGGCAAATGGGAAAAAATGTTTTCGCGTATATCATTTGCAGATCGGAGAAAGACATGGACAGCATGAATCTGATACCGTATATCGAGGACGAGAAGCTTTTTGACTACGCCGTCTCCTGTGCCCAGACCCTGCGGCCCGACGGCAGAGGCGACGGGCGCGGCGATGCCCAGGCGCTCAGGCGCTGCTTTCAGGAGATCCGGCGCTGCCACAGCCTGCTCCGCCGCCGCTACGAGGGAGCGGGGCAGATCCCGGCGGCCTGCGAATGGCTGCTGGATAACTTCTATCTGATCCAGCGGGAATACCCCGGCGCCCGCTGTGCGCTGCGCAGGGCCGAACGGCAGCGCTGCAGGCGCGGGAAGCTCCTCATCACGGAGCTCTGCCGGGCGCTTCTGCACGCAGGTCAGGGCAGGCTCAGCGAGGCGCGCTGCTCTCTCTTTTTGCGCGGCTTTCAGACGGTGACGGTCCTGCAGCGGCGGGAGCTCAGGCTCTTCCCCGCAGCGCTCCGGGCGGTGATCCTGGAGGCCCTTGCAGGCGCCTGCCGGAAGCTCGGCGCCTCGAGCGAGCCGGAGGAGCTGACAGCGCTGCTTGCCTCGCTCTTCCAGTCGCTGATGCTGCTTGCCGCCATGGATATGGAAGCCGTGCTGGACGGGGCGGATGTGCCGGAGCAGATCCTCGCCCGGGAGGCGGAGGGCAGCTTTCCCCGCATGGACCGGCAGACCCGGGAGGAGTATCTGCGCCGCCTGTCCGCCATGGCGGAGCAACAGGGCCTGGACGAGCAGACCCTGGCCGCCCGAATCACGGACACGGCCAGGGCGGAGGGACGACATGTGGGCTTTCTGCTCTATCCCCCGCGCGGCGAGCTGGGGAGCGCGGCCTATATCGCAGCGCTCACGGGGCTCACGCTCTTCGGCTGCCTCATTGTCTTCACGCTTTTTTCGGAGCTTTCGGCGGTACTGCTGCTGATCGTGCCGCTCTGGTCCCTCGTAAAGGGCTTTGTGGACTTTCTGCTGCTGCGCTTTATAAGGCCCCATCCCCTGCCGCGGCTCGACCTCACGGACGGGGTGCCGCCGGAGGGCAGGACGATCTGCGTGCTGTCGGTGCTGTTGGGGTGTGTGGACCCCGGCCGCCTGGAGGAGCTGCGCCTTGCCAGCATCCACGAGGGGCGCGAGCTGCGCTTCGGCCTGCTTGCCGATCTGCCGGCGGCAGGGACGGAGACCGCGCCCGGGGACGAGGCCCTGATCCTGGAGGCGAAGCGCCGGGTCGAGGCCCTCAACGCAAAATACGGCGGCGGCTTCTATCTCTTTCTCCGCCCCCGCAGCTTTGACGGGGAGGGCTACAGCGGGCACGAGCGCAAGCGCGGCGCGCTGACGGAGCTTGCAAAGCTCCTGTGCGGGCAGAAAAGCGCCCTCGAGGTCACCGGGGATTCCGACGCCCTGCGGGGCACGCGCTACATCATCTCCCTGGATGCGGACACCCGCATTTTCCCCGGCTCTCTCGGAAAGCTCATCGGCGCGGCGCTGCACCCGCTCAACACCCCGCTGCCGGGTCCGGAGGGGCTGCCCGTCTCGGGTCATGCCGTCATCCATCCGCGCATTGAGACGGAGCTGGAGAGCGCGAGCGAGACGGACTTTGCTCTCATCTTCGCCGGGCCCGGCGGCAGCGATCCCTACGGCGGGCTCAGCACCGAGCTCTACATGGACGCCTTCGACTCCGGCGGCTTTGCCGGAAAGGGCATCCTCGACGCGGGGATGCTCCTGCGCTGCGGGGAAAAGCTGCCGGAAAAGCGCGTTCTGAGTCACGACGCGCTGGAGGGCGCGTATCTGCGGGGAGCCTATATGAGCGACGCCGCCTTTTCCGACGCCTTCCCGGCAAAGCCCCTGGCCTACTTCAAGCGCATGCAGCGCTGGGTCCGGGGCGACTGGCAGAACGCCCCCTGGATCTTCAAGCGGGAGATGCCGGTGATGGACCGCTTCCGCCTGCTTGACAGTCTCCGGCGCAGTCTCCTTGCCCCCCTGACGCTGACGGCGATGCTGCTGGGGCTTGTATCCATGAGTCCCGGGCTCCGGCTTGCGGGCTGGGCGGCGCTGCTGACTCTGTTGCAGGATCTGCTGCTGACTCTCGCGGAGGCAGGCCTGCGGCGGGAGGACGGGCATGTGCGCCTGAGAAGGCACACGCGGCTTCTCACCGGGCTCGGCGGGGCCATTGTGCGAAGCTTCATGCGGCTGTGGCTGCTGCCCTTTGAGGCCTGGGTCTGCCTCACGGCGATGCTCACGGCTCTCTGGCGCATGCTTGTCAGTCACAGGCGGCTTTTGCAGTGGACCACCTTTGCCGAGTTTCGCGGCAGCGCCTCCCTCGGCGAGCATGTGAAGGCCATGTGGCCCTGCGTGGTGCTGGGAGTGCTGCTGATGGCCTTTGCGCCCCAGGCCCCGGGCAAGGCCGCAGGCCTGATGTGGCTGCTCACCCCGGCGGCGACGGCAGCGCTGGCCCTGCCCTCGGAAAGGGAAGCGCCTTTGTCTGTCCGCGACAGCGATCTTCTGCACCGCTCCCTTCTCGAGAGCTGGGGCTATTACAGGGACCTCTGCACTGCGGAGGATCATTTTCTCCCGCCGGATAACTTCCAGCAGCAGCCGCCCGTCGGTACGGCGCACCGCAGCTCCCCGACGAACATCGGTCTGGCCCTCGCCTCGGCCTCCGCTCTCGGTACGGCGGGCGTGATCTCGCGGGCGGAGGCCGTGGCCTTTCTCGGGCGCATGCTGCCGACCCTCGAGGGCATGGAGAAGCACCGGGGTCACTTCTTCAACTGGTATGATACCCGTTCGCTCCGCCCTCTGCGGCCGCGCTTCGTCTCCACCGTGGACAGCGGGAACCTCTGCGCCGGGCTCATCACCGCCTGCGCCGCCCTCCGGCGCTGGGGCGAATATGCCCTGGAGGCGCGGCTTCGCAGTCTCTGGGAGGGGATGGACTTTGCCGCGCTCTATGATGCGCGGCGGGAGCTCTTTTATATCTGCTATGACGCCGAAAAGGAGCGCGGCGCCGGCGGCTGGTACGACCTGATGGCAAGCGAGGCCATGCTCACAAGCTATATGGCCCTCGCCCGCGGACAGGTTCCCCTGCGGCACTGGCGGCAGCTCAGCCGCGCGCAGCTGCAGAAGGACGGGTTCCGGGGCTTGGCCAGCTGGACAGGCACGATGTTTGAATATCTCATGCCCATGCTCTTTCTGCCCCTCTACCGATCAAGTCTTTTGTATGAGAGCGCCCGCTTCTGCCTCTATGTGCAGCGGCGGCGGCATCTGCCGGGAAAGCCCTGGGGCATCTCGGAGAGCGCCTTCTGCTCGCTGGACGCATCCAACAGCTACCGCTACAAGGCCCACGGCTGTCCGGCCCTGGCTCTCAAGCGCGGGCAGGAGGCGGATCTTGTCATTGCTCCGTATGCAAGCTTTCTCGCCCTCATGGTGGAGCCGGGCGCTGCCGCGCGTAATCTGCGGCGGCTGCGGGAGCTGGGCGCCGTAGGGCGCTGGGGCTATATGGAGGCCCTTGACTTCACCCCCGGGCGCTGCACCCGGCGGGACGGGGAAAGGGTGCGCTGCTGGATGGCGCACCACGTGGGCATGAGCATTCTGGCCGCCCTCAACACTGTGGACAAGGGCCTCGTGCGCTCGCTTTTCATGAGTGAGCCGGAGATGGCGGCGTTCACGCTCCTGCTGCAGGAGAAGCTGCCGGACTCCGCCGCCGTGATCCGGCGTGAGCTTGCCCCGGTGCCGGAGCGGCCGGAGAAGAGTATGCGCCGCGCCTGGGAGCGGAGCGGCAACGCAGGTGAAAAGCCCCGGGCCTGCCTGCTCTCCAACGGCGCCTACAGCCTGCGCCTCAAGGACAGCGGGGAGAGCGCCGCATATCTCGGCGATCTCTGCGTCTACCGGCCGGAGGGGAACGACCCCGGCCTGTCTCTCCGGCTCGGCGAGCGGACGCTGCTGCCCGCCGGGGCTCCCTGCCAGTGGGAATTTGGGGAGGAGCGCTGCCGCTGGGAGCAAAGGGCCGAGGGCGTCTCCTGGACGCTCACCCGGCAGAGCGCCGAAGGGGAGCTCGGTGAAGCGCTGCAGGTCTCCGTCCTGAGTGCGGAAGCAAAGACGCTGTCCCTCACTCTGCGCTTTACGCCCATCCTCGCCGCCGAAAAGGACTGGGAGAGCCACCGCGCCTACTGGCAGCTCGGCATGAGTGCCGCCATAAGGGACGGCTGCCTGCTGCTGCGCAGGCTCTCCAAGCACGGGGAGAGTGAGCGCTGGCTCTGCCTTGCTGCCGATGCGCCCGCCGTCTTTGACGCCGACGCGCGCGGCGGGCTGGGGGCGCTTCTGTCCCCGCTGGTATCCGCGCGTGTCACGCTCTGCGTCCCCGCAGGCCGGAAGGTCTCTGTCCGCTTCGCCCTCGCCCTCGGCAGGAATGCCGACGAAGCCCTCGGGGCGGCGCGCATCCTCGCCGGCCCGGCCGATGCCGCGGGCAGCATGACGCGCGCTGCGGCCCTGCGCCTCGGGATGAGCGGGGAGGAGCTTGGCGAGGCGATGGATCTTGTGCTGCCGCTGTGGGAAAACCGCCTCACAAACGCCGCGCCGAAATCCGCCCTCTGGCGCTGGGGGATCTCCGGCGACCTGCCGCTCCTTTGCTGCGAGGCAGGCGCGGCGGAGAGCGAACGGCTGCTGCGCGCCTTCTGCCTGCTCAAAAGCTGCGGGCTGGAGACAGAGCTTGTCTATCTCTCCGACGAGCATGGGGAGTATCTGCGCCCGCGCATTCGGGAGCTGGAGCGCCGCCTTGCCTCCTTCGGGCTTGAGGCGCTCTTCGGTGCGCGGGGCGGGGTGCTGAGCGTGCCCATGGAGGCCGCCGACGCCTTGCAGGGCCGTGCCGCCGTCTTTGTCGGCAGGCAGAAGCTCCTGCCCCCTCCCCTGCTGCCGGCGCTCCCTGCCGTCCGGCGCGGGCTTGAGATCCCCGCCCACGGCTGGGACGGCGAGCGATTTTATTACACGGTCGAAAAGGGCCTGCCCCCGCGTATCTGGCAGCATGTGCTCACCAACGGCAGCCTCTCGGCCTTTGCCGCCGATTTCGGCCCGGCAGGGCTCTGGCTCAGGAACGCGCGGGAGATGCGCCTGCTGCCGCCCCCGGACGACATCCGGGATACGGCGGGAACCGAGGCCCTGTACGCCTGGACGCCCGACGGGGCGGCGAGCCTCTTCGCCGACGGGCAGAGCCCCTGCGATGTGGCGTATTCCCCGGCGGTCAGCGTCTGGCGGAAGGAGATTGCGGGGCGGCAGGTGGAGACGGCTCTCTTCATTCCGATGGGGCTTGACCTGCGTATCCTGCTGATCCGCGGAGCGGGCGGACTGACGCTCGGCTGGGAGCTCCGTCCCCGCCTCGGCACGGAAGATGCTGCGGAGCTGCAAATCGAGGAGGTCGGCGGACTGCTGCGCCTCACGGACGCGGGGAGCTGGCTGCCGGGGACGGTGCTCTTCGCCGCGGCCTCCGTGCCGCTGCGCATTGAAAAGGAGTTCTGCCCGGCGGCGCTGCGCCTTGCGCTGGAGGCGGAGGACACGACTCTGCTCCTGCTCGGAACCCGGGTGGAGAGCGTGAACCGCGCCCTTTTCCCCGGGCAGGCGGAGGCCATGCTGCGGGAAACCCAGCGCCGGTGGCGGCAGCTGCTCGGGCGCTTTCAGCTTGCGCACGCGGACGCGGCTCTCACGCATTTCATGAACACCTGGGCGGTATATCAGAGCTACGCCTGCAGGCTCCTGGCCCGCAGCAGCCTCTATCAGAGCGGCGGGGCCGTCGGCTTTCGGGATCAGCTCCAGGACAGCGCCAATCTCCTGCTCATCGACCCCGGCCTCTGCCGGGAACAGATCATCGACTGCTGCCGCCACCAGTACCGGGAGGGGGATGTGATGCACTGGTGGCACCGCCACCCGAACGGTGACCGGGGCGTGCGCACTCGCTGCTCGGACGATCTGCTGTGGCTGCCCTGGGCCCTGTGCGAATACACGGAGGGGACAGGAGACCTCGAGCTCTGCGCCAGAGAGCTTCCCTTCGTTCAGTCTCCCGAACTGCGGGAGGAGGAGCGGGATCGCTATGAGACGCCGGAGCGGACGCAGGAGCGAGCCGCGGTACTGGAGCATGCCTTCCTTGCCATCGAGCGGGCGCAGGCGCGGGGTTTTGGTCCCCACGGCCTGCCGCGGATGGGCAGCGGCGACTGGAACGACGGGCTCGACCGCACAGGCGGGGAGAGCGTTTGGCTGGGCTGGTTTTTCTCCTGCTGCGCCCTGCGCTTTGCCGAGCTTTTGGAAAAGCTGGACGACAGGCGCGCCGCCCACTGCCGGGAGCTCTCCGAGCAGCTGGGGCGGGCGGCGGACGCGGCCTTCAACGGGCGCTGGTATCTGCGCGCCTGGCGTTCTGACGGCAGACCTCTCGGCGACGGAGAGCGCATCGACTCCCTCTCCCAGAGCTGGGCGGCCTTCTGTCCCTGGGCAAGCCCCGAGAAGGTGGAGCTCGCCCTTTCGAGTGCGCTCGAGCGCCTGGTGGACCGGGAGCACGGCGTCATCAGGCTCCTGGCCCCGCCCTATACCGCTTTGGACAGCCCCGGCTATCTCAGCGGCTACGGCGAAGGCTTCCGGGAAAACGGCGGGCAGTACACCCATGCCGCCATCTGGCTGGCCCTTGCCTGCCTCAGGCGCGGACGTGAGCGGGAGGGGCGGGAGCTCATGCGCATGCTGCTGCCCGAGACGCGGGATCTCAGGCGCTACGAGGCCGAGCCCTTTGTCCTCCCGGCGGACGTCTGCGCCGCGTCCGGCCGGGAAGGCGCAGCGGGCTGGACTTGGTACACCGGCTCTGCCGGGTGGTATTTCCGCGCCGTGTGCGAGGGGCTGCTGGGTTTGAGGCTGAAGGACGGAAAGCTCTACGTCAGCCACGCCGCTTCCCTGCCGGGAGACTATACAGTTCATTGGACGGACTCGAAGGGGACGGCGCACCGCATCGAAGCGCGGGACGGCGCGCTGTACGTCGACGGCGAGGAATACGGAGGGGAGGGGATTTAGGGCAACACCGCATAATTCGGCAAGAGCAGATCCTGAGAAAATTTGGGTTCTGATAAAGGCACTTTTTCGCAGATGTACTTAAGTAAGCGTCCAAATCTTTGATTT
>CADARY010000029.1 GCA_902790375.1 Oscillospiraceae bacterium
AGCTGGTCTTCCCGGCCCTCATGATCTGCCTGATCGTGCTGAGCCTGAACCTGCTGGGCGACGGCCTGCGCGACGCCTTCGACCCGAAGCTGAGGAGGTAAGGCCATGAACGAGAAACTGTTGAGTGTGCAGAATCTGCACACCTCCTTCTTTACCGACGCCGGTGAGGTGCAGGCCGTCAACGGCGTGAACTTCGACCTCGACCGGGGCGAGATCCTCGGCATCGTGGGCGAGAGCGGCTCCGGCAAATCCGTCACCGCCTATTCCATCATGCAGATTCTGGCCGATACCGGCAGGATCGTCGAAGGCAAGATCCTGTATAAGGGCGAGGATATCTCCAAGTGGAGCGAACAGCAGATGCAGGGCTTCCGCGGCAAATGCTGCTCCATCATCTTCCAGGACCCCATGACGAGCCTGAACCCCGTCTTCACCATCGGCAACCAGCTCGCCGAGGCCATCACCCTGCATACCGAAAAGCACGGCAGGGACGCGGACGCGCGCGCAGCGGAGCTGTTGGAGCTGGTCGGCATCAACGAGCCGAACAAGCGTCTCAAGCAGTATCCCTTTGAGCTCTCCGGCGGCATGCGCCAGCGCGTCATGATCGCCATGGCCCTGGCCTGCGAGCCCGACATCCTCATCGCCGACGAGCCCACCACCGCCCTGGACGTGACCATCCAGGCCCAGATCCTGGAGCTGATGCAGGAGCTGCAGAAAAAGCTCGGCATGGCGGTCATCCTTGTCACCCATGACCTGGGTGTCATCGCCGACATGTGCGACAACATCGTGGTCATGTACGGCGGGCGCATCTGTGAACGCGGCACCGCCCATGAGATCTTCTATAACCCCCGGCACGAATATACCCGCGGTCTGCTGCGCTCCATCCCCAATGTCAACAATATGAAAAAGAAGCTGATCCCCATCTCCGGCTCGCCCATCAACATGCTGAACATGCCGAAGGGCTGCGCTTTCTGCGCCCGGTGCGACAACGCCATGAAGATCTGCCTCACCGAGATCCCGGAGGAGCTCTGGATCAACGACAGCCATAAGGCCGCCTGCTGGCTCAATGTCCGCGACGCCTTTGAAGAAAGGGAGGCCGGAAAATGAGCACGCCCCTTGTAGAAGTCAAGAACCTCAAGATGTATTTTCCCGTGCGCTCCGGCTTCAAAAATCTCCTGCTCAAGGCCGTGGATGACGTCTCCTTCGACGTTGGCCGGGGCGAGACCCTGGGCCTTGTGGGCGAATCCGGCTGCGGCAAGACTACGGTCGGCCGCACCCTGCTGCGCCTGTACGAGCCCACCGCCGGCGAGGTGCGCTTTGACGGAGAGCTTGTCACCGACAAGAACATCACCGCCATGCGCAAGCAGATGCAGATGGTCTTCCAGGACCCCTATTCCTCTCTGGACCCCCGCATGACCGTGGAGGACATCATCGGCGAGCCGCTGGATGTGCACCATCTCTGCTCCAACCGCAAGGAGAGGCGCGAAAAGATCCTGGATCTCATGAGCTACGTCGGCCTCAATGCCGAGCATGCCCGCCGCTACGCCCACGAGTTCTCCGGCGGCCAGCGCCAGCGCATCGGCATCGCCCGCGCCCTCGCGGTGGACCCCAAGTTCATCGTGTGCGATGAGCCGGTCTCCGCCCTCGACGTGTCCATCCAGGCCCAGGTCATCAATATGTTTGAGCAGCTGCAGGAAAAGCTGGGCGTGGCCTATCTCTTCATCGCCCACGACCTGCTGGTCGTGCACCATATCTCCAGGCGCATCGCGGTCATGTACCTCGGCCGCATCGTGGAGATCGCCGATGCCGACGAATTAAACGAGCACCCCATCCACCCCTATACCGAGTCGCTTCTGTCCGCGGTGCCGATCCCGGACCCGGATATCACCCGCGCAAGAAAGCGCATCCTCCTGGAGGGCGACGTGCCGAGTCCCCTGCACATGCCCACCGGCTGCCCCTTCCGCACCCGCTGCCGCTTTGCCACCGAGCAGTGCGCCCAGGAGTGCCCCGGCCTCACCGATCGGGGCGGCGGCCACTTTGTCGCCTGCTGGAACCGCTGATCCGCATTCAAATACGGCCCTGCCGTTTTTGAAAATATATGTTCTGAAAGGAAATCCACAATGAAGAAGACAATAGCACTGCTTCTGGCTTTGAGCATGATCTTTGCTCTTTGCGCCTGCGGCGGAAGCACCGCCCCGGCCGCCACCGAAGCGCCTGCCGCCACCGAGGCGCCCGCCGCTACCGAAGCGCCTGCCGCTACCGAAGCGCCCGCCGCTACTGAGGCGCCTGCCGCTACTGAGGCGCCTGCCGCAGTTGAAGAGCCCGCCGCCGCTGAGGCCATTCCCGACGCGGCTTCTCTCGTCAGCCCCGCCTTCATCGACCCCCTCAAGGATTGGTCCAAGTACGATGAGCTGATCGCCCAGATCAAGGCAGAGACCGACTTTGCCAAGCGCACCGAGCTCATGCACCAGGCTGAGGACATCCTCATGGCCACCAACTGCGTCATCCCCATCTATTACTACAACGACAACTATATGCAGAAGGACTACGTCGACGGCGTGTACTCCAACCTCTTCGGCTTCAAGTACTTCATGTTCTCCAAGCTGGGCAACAACGCCAAGACCCTCCGCATCAACCTGGCCTCCGAGCCTGACTTCCTCGACCCCGCCCTCAACAGCACCGTTGACGGCGCATGCCTGGCTGTCAACTCCTTCTCCGGCCTGTACTCCTACAATGAAGAGGGTCACACCGTGCCCGCCTGCGCTACCGGCTATACCGTTTCCGACGACGGCCTGACCTACACCGTCAAGCTGCGCGACGGCCTGAAGTGGTCCGACGGCTCCGACCTGACCGCCAAGGACTTTGAGTACTCCTGGAAGCGCGTTGCCGCCGATGCCACCGCCGCTGACTACGCCTACATGCTCAACGGCTTTGCCGGCTTCCCCAACGACCTGAATGTCAAGGCTGTGGACGACACCACCCTGGAGTTCACCCTCATTGCCCCGTGCGCCTATATGGAAGACCTGATGGCGTTCCCCGCCTTCTATCCTGTCAAGCAGGCGGCTGTGGAGGCCTACAAGGATTGGCAGACCAGCCCCGGCGGCTGGTGCCAGGAGGCCGGCTTTGTCTCCAACGGCGCGTATGTCTGCACCGGCTGGAACCACGACACCTCCATGACCTATGAGAAGAACCCGTACTGGTACGACGCCGACAAGGTCACCGTCGAGAAGCTGGAGTTCATGCTCTCCGCTGACGATACCGCCATCTACGCCGCCTACAACGCCGGCAACGTGGACTTCATCGACAGCGTGCCCAACGACGAGATCGGCAAGCTCCTGGCCGACAAGAACCCCGAGTTCCACATCATTGACAACCTCGGCACCTACTACGTGGCCTTTAATGCCAAGTCCAAGATCTTCGAGGGCAAGACGCCCGAGCAGGCCGCCTGCATGCGCGAGGCCTTCACCATCCTCATCGACCGCGATTATATCGTTGAGAACAACGCTCAGTGCGGTCAGGTGGTCGCCAACTCCTTCATTCCTCTCGGCATGGCCGATGGCAACGGCGGCGTGTTCAAGGCGAACGCTGAGGACGGCTACTTCGACGCCATGGCAATCGTCAACGACCCGGACGGCACCATCGCAAAGGCTGTTGAGCTGCTGAAGGCTGCCGGCTACAAGTTCGGCGAGGACGGCAAGCTCTCCGCTGAGAATCCCATCCAGATCGAGTATCTGACCAACACCAACACCAGTCATATCGCCATCGCCGAGTCCATCCAGCAGGATCTGGCCGTTGTTGGCATCGATCTCACCATCCAGCAGCAGGACTGGAACGTCTTCCTCCAGGAGCGCAAGCAGGGCAACTTTGACTTCGCGCGCGAGGGCTGGCTGGCCGACTTCAACGACCCCATCAACATGCTTGAGATGTGGATCACCGATTCCGGCAACAACGACTGCCAGTTCGGCCGCTGATCCTATCGCACACCAATCTTACAGCCCCGGATCACCGGGGCTGTTTTTTTACCTCCCTTTGAAAAAAGGAGCTTGAAAAAGCTGCTGTTATCCCGCTTTTTCTGTTGACAAGCGGGCTGTATGATGCTAATATGTCACAGTACGCGCCCGCAGTCTGCGCCACGGGGTCATGCCGCCGATGCGGTGTCCTTTCCGCCCCGCAGCCCGGATGCAGGGTATAGCTGAAATCTGAAAGGAGTTTTTCACCATGATCACCAAGGAAGTCAAAACCCAGGTCATCTCCGAGAACGCCGTCCATGAGGGCGACACCGGTTCTCCCGAGGTCCAGATCGCCATTCTCACCCAGCGTATCCGTGAGCTCACCGCTCACCTGAAGAATCATCCCAACGACGACCACAGCCGTCTGGGCATGTACAAGATGGTCGGCAAGCGCCGCCGTCTGCTCGACCGAAGCTGGGCATCCGCAAGTAATCTTGCGTCTGCTGCTTCTCTGAAGGGTATGAAGGTTTTTTATCCGGGGACAATTGAATACTGTCCCCGGATATTTTTATAATTTTTCTCGCAGCGTCTCAACGTGTTGATATAGATTGGGATCACCTGTATTTATGGTCTTTCTCGACGTTTACAAGTCACAATATACTGTACCTGTACAGAGGAACGGAATACCAGAGGAGGTCTTTTTATGTGCAGCGCATACATCACCATTGCCGGAACCGAGCATTATTTCGGACAGGAGTTCATCCAGACCGGCATGACCGTCAGACTGATCAAGGAGCCTGACAACGAACACGATCGAAGCCATCCGCGTGGAGCTGGATGGTCTGGGTACGATCGGCCACGTGGCCAACAGCCCTTTTACCGTGTTGGGTGAGAGCTTCAGCGCGGGCAGACTCTATGACCGTATCGGCGATACCGCCGAAGCCCTCGTTCTCTATAAGCTGCCCGGCGGCGTGCTGTGCCGGGTGGACGACATTCTTCCGCTGCCCCTGCCTGTAACCAAAGAGAAGGAATCTGAATAAGCAACCTCATCCTGCTTGTGATACTAAAGTAGCAATAAAGAATTAATCAGAAGGAGAAACTGCATGATCATCACCCATAAGGAATTCCCCAATTACCGCAAGTTTGAAATGATGTATGAGGGCCGCCCCCTGACCATGGAGGTGGGCAAGCTTGCTGAGCTCTGCAACGCGGCTGTCCTTGTCAAATACGGCGAAACCACCGTCCTCGTCACCTGCACCGCCTCCGCCCGTCCCAAGGACGGCATCGATTACTTCCCCCTCTCCGTGGACTTCAACGAGAAGCTCTACGCCGTCGGCCGCATTCCCGGCAGCTTCATGCGCCGTGAGGGCAAGCCCAGCCTGCCCGCCGTGCTGGCCTCCCGCCTCATTGACCGCCCCATGCGCCCCCTCTTCCCGACGGATCTGCGCAATGACGTGGTCATCGCCTGCGAGGTCTTGAGCGTCGACCGTGACTGCAGCCCCGAGATCACCGCCATGATCGGCGCATCCGCTGCCGTCTCCATCTCCGACGTGCCCTTTAACGGCCCCATCGCCGGTATCGTCCTCGGCTGGGACGGGGAGAAGTATCTCTTCAATCCCACCGCCGAAGAGAAGAAGAACAACCGCATGATCACCACCATCGCGGCCACCCACAAGAAGATCGTCATGATCGAGTCCGAGGCCGATCAGGTTCCCGACGAGGTCATGTATGAGGGCATCGTCCAGGCGCACGAGCATCTGCAGCCCGTGCTCGACCTCATCGACACCATGGTGCGCGAGATCGGCAAGCCCAAGTTTGAGTATGAGCATGCCGCCTTTGACGACGAGCTGTTCGAGAAGCTCGTGGAGAACGAGTTTGAGTCCATGGAGTTCTGCATGGACACCGACGACAAGAACGTGCGCGAGAGCCGCGTCAACGACTGGATCACCATGGTCGAGGAAAAGTACGGCGAGGATCACCCCGACATGATGCAGTACATGGACGAGATCCTCTACAAGCTGCAGAAGAAGGTCGTCAAGAAGTTCCTGCTGGCCGGCAAGCGTGTTGACGGCCGCGCCATGAACGAGATCCGCCCGCTGGCTGCCGAGGTCGGCGTGCTGCCCGTGGTGCACGGCTCCGGGCTCTTCACCCGCGGTCAGACCCAGGTGCTGTCCATCGCCACCCTCTCCACCCTGGCGGACGCCCAGAAGCTGGACACCATCTGGGAAGAGGATTCCAAGCGCTTCATGCATCACTACAACATGCCCAGCTACTCCACCGGTGAGGCCCGTGCCAGCCGCTCCACCAACCGCCGCGAGTACGGCCACGGCGCTCTGGTCGAAAAGGCCCTCGAGTCCGTCATCCCCGATGTGGACGACTTCCCCTACGCCATCCGCGTCGTCTCCGAGGTTCTCTCCTCCAACGGCTCCACCTCCCAGGGCTCCATCTGCGGCACCACCCTGGCCCTCATGGACGCGGGCGTGCCCCTCAAGGCCCCTGTGGCCGGCATCTCCTGCGGCCTGATTCAGGACGGCGACAGCTTCACCACCTTCATCGACATCCAGGGCGTGGAGGACTTCCACGGCGAGATGGACTTCAAGGTGGCCGGCACCAAGAAGGGCATCACCGCCATTCAGATGGACCTGAAGAACGACGGCCTCAAGCACGAGATCGTCAAGGAGGCCTTTGAGATCACCCGCGAGGCCCGCTTCCAGATCCTCGATGAGATCCTGCTCAAGGCGATCCCCGAGCCCCGCAAGGAGCTGGCCAAGACCGCCCCGAAGATGATCCAGATGAAGATCAACCCCGACAAGATCCGCGAGGTCATCGGCTCCGGCGGCAAGGTCATCCAGAAGATCACCGCCGACACCAGCTGCAAGATCGATATCAACGACGACGGCACCATCTTCATCGCATCCAGCGATATCGAGGCCTGCCGTGCCGCCCGCAAGACCATCGAGGACATCTGCTTCGAGCCCGAGGTCGGCGCGCTGTACTACGGCAAGGTCAGCAATGTCCGCTCCGACTTCGGCGCCTGGGTCGAGCTTGCCCCCGGCAAGGACGGCCTGGTCAAGATCAAGGACCTGGAGTTCAAGCGCACCGAGAAGGTCGAGGACGTGCTCAAGCCCGGCGATATGACCTGGGTCAAGGTCATGAACATCGGCCCCCGCGGCATCGACCTCAGCCGCAAGGACGCCCTGCGCGAGCGCGGCGAAGCCTGATAACCAAAAATCCCGTGAAATTATTCACGGGATTTTTTATAGCGTGGAGTTAAGGAGGAATACGTTTGCTTTCTTTTGCCTCTGACTATACCGAGGGCGCGCATCCGAAGCTGCTGCAGCACCTCATGGAACGAAATCTTGTCACCCTGCCCGGCTACGGCCTGGACGAGGACACCGAGGCCGCCAGGGCAAAGATCTGCGCCGCCTGCGGGCGGGACGATTTACAGATCTGCTTTCTCACCGGCGGCACCCAGACGAACCGCATCGCCGTCTCAAGCATGCTGCGCAGCTATGAGGGCGTGGTCTGCGCCGATACGGGCCATATCGCCGTGCACGAATCCGGCGCCATTGAGCACAGCGGCCACAAGGTCCTGGCCCTGCCCGGCGCGGAGGGAAAGCTTGCGGCCGAAACGCTCGCGCAGTACATGGAGACCTGGCTTGCCGATGAAACGCAGGAGCACATGGTTCGCCCCGGCATGGTCTATATCTCTCATCCCACGGAGTATGGCACCCTGTACACCAAGGCGGAGCTCACCGCCCTGCACGACGCCTGCCGGAAATACGGTCTGCCCCTCTACATGGACGGGGCGCGGCTGGGCTACGGCCTGATGAGTCCTGCGTCCGATATGACGCTGCGGGATATCTGTGAGCTCACCGATCTCTTTTACATCGGCGGGACCAAGGTGGGCGCCCTCTGCGGCGAAGCCCTGGTCTTCACCCGCGGCAACATGCCGCCGCACTTCATGGCCATCATCAAGCAGCAGGGAGCTTTGCTGGCAAAGACGAGGGTCGTGAGCCAGCAGTTCGACGCTCTTTTCACCGATGGGCTGTACTGGGACATCAGCCGCCACGCCATCGACATGGCGATGCAGCTCAAGGCGATGTTCACGGCGAAGGGCTACCCGCTCTTCATAGACTCCCCCACGAACCAGCAGTTTTTCATCCTCACGCCCCAGCAGCTTTCACGCCTGAAGCAGGATGTCGTTTTCAGCGTCTGGCAGCCCCTGCCTGACGGCCGCACCGCCGTCCGCTTCGTCACGAGCTGGGCTACGACCGCGCAGCAGCTTGCAGCGCTCAAGCGCCTGCTGTAAACCCTCCTGCGCCGTTGGGGTCGATGCCCTCATCGGCCCGGCGGATTGCCGCACCATGACAAGACGCACCCCGATTCATCAGGGCGCGTCTTCATCTCCCGTATCTCATGGCGAAGCCCAGAGAAGCGGGTTTGAAACGAAAAGGAAAAAGGACATCGCCGGTCGATCTGCCGCTGTTTGCGGCGGCAGATGACCTTGCGGTGTCCTTTTGACGTCAAGCGTGGGCTTCGAAGGAGGCGTGGGGGTTGGTGGCCTCGGTCTGCTCCAGCATGGCGGCGGCCCATTCGCTGCCGCTCTCCTTGGCGCGGGTGTACCAGCGGCCGGCCTCGTCCAGATTCTGCGTCACGCCGAGACCGTTCTGATAGAGGTAACCGATCTGGGCCTGGCCCTGGGCATTGCCCTGCTGGGCGGCGCGGTTGTTCCACTCCATGGCGGCGGCATAGTCGGCCGGGACGCCCAGGGCGTTCTGGTAGATGTAGCCGAGCTGGGCCTGGGCGGGGGCGTAGTCGTCCTCGGCGGCCAGCGTGTAGTACTCCAGAGCCTTCGCGTAATCCTGCTGTACGCCGCCCTTGCCGTCCAGATACAGATCGCCGAGAAGCTTCGTGGCGGCGAGGTTCCCTGCATCCGCCATTTTCTCAAGGCCCGAGAGAGCCCTGGCGTAGAGCTCGTCCGCCTTGGCGGCGTCGACCTTGCGGGCGGTTTCCACCGCGTACTGGCCGGTGGCGTCGGCGGCGTTGCTCACGTGGTTGGGGGCGGGCCCGTCAAAGAACTGGGCCAGGCTCATCAGCTCAAAGGGGGTGAGGTTCTGCGCCGCAGCGGCCTTGTTCGCCGCATCCAGCGCCAGCTCGTGGTTTTTCTCCACGCCGCGGCCCGCGGCAAAGCACTCGCTGAGCGCGCACATCACGGCGCCGTAATCAAAGGCGGCGGGGTCGGTCTCGTCCGCCAGGGCCACGAACTTGATGTAGCGGCGGGCGGCCTCGTCCTTGTCCATGCGCATGCCGTAGCCCAGATCCGCGGCCTCGGCCAGCAGATACGCCGCGCTGCGGCAGCCGCCCTGGGACGCGGCTTCCAGATAGGTCATGGCCTTGCTGTGGTTCTCGTCCGTGCCGAGACCCAGATAGTAGCCCTTGCCCAGGATCAGGGCGATCACGGGATCGCCGGTGGCCAGGGCGCTTGCCGCCTGGAAGGCGCCGGCGTAGTCCCCGCTGTCATACAGGGCGATGGCCTGATCGGCAGGACCGTCGGCACAGGCGGGCACGGCGCAAAGGCCGAGCGCCAGCACAAGCCCAAGCAGCAGGGTGAGGAATCTTTTCATAGCGTTGTTCTCCTTCTATATCCTTCAAAGTGTTTTTCTCAGCAGCTTTGCTATTATAGCCTGCCCCGCCCGCTTTTTCAACCGCCAGAACGGGGCAAATCGTGAACAATTTGCAAAGCATCGGCGATGCTTCCTCTGACGGCGGCAGGCGGAAAAAGTTCCCGGCGGTGTTGCCTTAAAGAAACTTTCAGTGGATTTTTCCGGACTTGCCTGCTATACTGTACCTGCAAAACTGCAGATTCAGGACCGGTGAAAAACCGGACATTTGAAAGGAGATACAATCATGGGTCTTATCAAAGCAGCCTTGGGTTCCGTCAGCGGCGTACTCGCCGATCAGTGGAAGGAATATTTTTATTGCGACGCGCTCAACAGCGACACCCTGGTGGTGCGCGGGCAGAAGCGCGGCCGCGCCGGCAGCGACAACGTCATCTCCAACGGCTCCGTCATCGCGGTGGCCGACGGTCAGTGCATGATCATCGTCGATCAGGGCAAGATCGCCGAGCTCTGCGCAGAGCCGGGCGAGTTTACCTACGACGCCTCCACCGAGCCCTCCATCTTCTCCGGCAACCTCGGCGACGGCATTATGGACGTGTTCAATGCGATCGGCAAGCGCTTCACCTTCGGCGGCGAGATCCCCAAGGAGCAGCGCGTTTACTACTTCAACACCAAGGAGCTCGTGGGCAACAAGTACGGCACCCCCTCGCCCGTGCCCTTCCGCGTGGTGGACCAGCGCGCCGGGATCGACCTGGATGTCGGCATCCGCTGCTTCGGCGAGTATTCCTACCGCATCTGCAATCCCATCCTCTTCTACACCAATGTCTGCGGCAACGTGAAGACCGCTTACACCCGCGACATGCTCGACAACCAGCTCAAGAGCGAGCTTCTGACCGCTCTGCAGCCCGCCTTTGCCAAGATCTCCGACCAGGGCATCCGCTACTCCAGCCTGCCCGGCCACACCACCGAGATCGCCGACGCCCTCAACGAGGTGCTCTCCGGCAAGTGGCGCGACCTGAGGGGCCTTGAGATCGTCGCCTTCGGCGTCTCCAGCGTGAAGGCCAGCGAGGAAGACGAGAAGATGATCAAGGAGCTGCAGCGCAACGCAGCCTTCCGCGATCCCAACATGGCGGCAGCCCATCTCGTCGGCGCCCAGGCGGCGGCCATGCAGGACGCGGCCAAGAACGCAAACGGCGCGGCCATGGGCTTCATGGGCATGAACATGGCGGGCCAGGCCGGCGGCATCAACGCGGCGAATCTCTACGCCATGGGCTCCCAGCCCGCCCCGACGCAGACGCCGGCGGACGGCTGGACCTGCCCCGGCTGCGGCAAGACCGCCTTCGGCAAGTTCTGCCCCGAGTGCGGCGCGAAAAAGCCCGAGGACGGCTGGATCTGCCCGAGCTGCGGCAAGAAGAACAAGGGCAAATTCTGCGCCGAGTGCGGCACGAAAAAGCCTGCCGACGCGCCCCTCTACAGGTGCGACAAGTGCGGCTGGGAGCCGGAGGACCCCGCGCACCCGCCGAAGTTCTGCCCCGAGTGCGGCGATCCCTTTGACGACCGCGACATCGTAAAATAAAATAAGCATCGGCTTCTGCCCCAAGTGAGGTGATTGCCCATGGCAGATCAGATCAGCAATTACCAGTGCCCATCCTGTATGGGTCCCCTGCGCTATGACGGAAAGAGCGGGCGGCTCAAGTGCGAATACTGCGGCTCCGACTTCAGCGTGCAGGAGATCGAGGCACTGTACAAAGAGAAGGACGAGGCGGCAGCTGCCGCCTCCGCCCAGGCCGAGATCCTGGAGGACCAGTTCAGCGCCGAGGGGGAATGGAGCGTCTCCGGCACGAACTGGGCAAAGGAACCGGGCCTGAAGGCCTATAACTGCCCGAGCTGCGGCGCGGAGCTGGTGTGCGACGAGACCACCGCCGCCACCGCCTGCCCCTACTGCGGCAACCCTTCCATCGTGCCCGGGCAGCTCAGCGACATGCTCAAGCCAGACTACGTGATCCCCTTCAAGCTCAGCAAGGAGGAGGCCGTCGCGGCGCTGAAGAAGTATTATATCGGCAAAAGGCTCCTGCCGAAGGAGTTTTCCGACAAGAACCATATCGAGGAGATCAAGGGGGTCTATGTGCCCTTCTGGCTCTTCGACGGGGCGGCGGACGCGGATATGCAGTTTCAGGGCACCCGGGTCAGCAGCGTGACCACCGGCAACACGATCGTCACCACTACGGATTATTTCCGCATCCGGCGCACCGGCACAGTGAACTTTGAGAAGATCCCTGTGGACGCCTCCAGCAAGATGCCGGACACCCACATGGACGCCATCGAGCCCTTTGATTACAGCGAGCTGCGTCCCTTCTCCAACGCCTATCTGCCGGGCTTTCTGGCAAACAAGTACGATCTGGAGCAGGAGGAATGCAGCCGCCGTGCCGACGAGCGCGCGGGCAATACCGCGGCCGATATGGTGGCCCAGACCGTGGGCGGCTATTCCAGCATCGTCCCCCAGGGCCGGCAGATCCGCATCCGCCGCGGCAAGGTGAAATATGCCCTGCTGCCGGTGTGGATGCTCTCCACCCGCTGGAACGGCGAGAACTATCTGTTCGCGATGAACGGGCAGACCGGCAAGCTCATCGGCGACCTGCCGGCGGCAAAATCCCGGGTGGTCGGCTGGTTCGCGGGCGTGGCCGGCGCCGTCACGGCGCTGATGGCCCTGTTCCTGTATTTCCTGTGAGGAGGGGATGCGCATGAAGAAGAAAGTCATCGTCTCCCTGCTCTTCGCCCTCTGCCTGCTGCTGGGCATGACAGCCGCGGCATACGCCGACGCGCAGATCGATTACGTGAGCGATTACGCGGGCCTGCTGTCCGATGCGCAGCGCCGGGATCTCAACGACCGGGCCGCCGAGATCGCAGACGAGTATAATTTCGGCGTCTTTGTGGTCGTCGTCAACGACTATAAAAGCTACGTCAACGGCAGCATCGCCGATTTCTCCGAGAACGTCTTCCACCGCTACGGCCTCGGCCGCGGCCAGAAGGAGGAGGGCGTGCTCCTCGCCATGAGCATGAACGACCGGGACTACGACATTTATGCCCACGGGGACTTCGGCAACTACGCCTTCACCGACTACGGCAAGGACCAGCTTGCAAACAGCTTCCTGGATGACTTCCGCCGCAATGACTGGGCGGGCGGCTTCCGGGACTTCATCAGGACCAGCGGGGACATGCTCGAAAAGGCCAGGAACGGCCAGCCCGTGGACACCTGGATCCCCGACCAGGCGGAGACCGGGCCGCGCATGACGCTCGGCAAGCTCCTGGTCAGCCTCGGCGTCGGCTGCCTCACCGGCGGGGCCACCGTCAGCGGGATGAAACGGCAGATGAAGACCGCCGTCCGGCAGTCGGGCGCGGCAAACTATGTGGCCCAGGGCGGCGTCAGGCTGAGCAACAAGCGGGATGATTTTGTCAACCGCTCCGTCACGCGCCAGGTGATCCCGCGCCAGACCGGCAGCAACCGTCCGGGCGGGGGACACTTCGGCGGCACCACCATCAGCGGCAGCCATGGCGGCTCCCACCACAGCGGTAAATTCTAATACGACAAGAGAAAAGGGGGGTCATCCCATGGTCCGGATCCTGGAATGGGACAAGGCGCTGCGCCCGTTCGAGCGGGATATCAACCTGCGCATGGACAATTACCATCGCATGCATGAGATGCTGACGGGGGGCGGAAGGCTTACCGATTTCGCCAATGCCCATGAATACTACGGTTTTCACCACACTGCCGAGGGCTGGGTCTACCGGGAGTGGGCGCCCGGCGCGGACGGGGTGTATCTCTCGGGCGAGTTCAACGGCTGGGCGCCGGAGGACGCGCCGCTCACGCCCATCGGCGGCGGCAGCTGGGAGCTGCGCCTGCCGGAGGAAACGCTGCGGGACGGGATGCGCGTCAAGACCGTCGTGAGAAACGGGCCGAAGCTCACCTGGCACATTCCGCTCTACGCCCGCCGCGTGATTCAGGACCCCGAAAGCTTTGAGTGGATCTGTGAGGTGTGGGACCCCATCACGCCCTATGCCTGGACAGATGGGGACTTCCGGCCCGACAAGCAGCTTTTTATCTATGAGTCCCATGTGGGCATGGCCACCGAGGAATACCGCGTCGGCACCTATCGGGAGTTTGCCGACAACGTGCTGCCCCGGGTGCAGTACCTGGGCTACAACACCGTGCAGCTCATGGCCATCATGGAGCACCCCTATTACGGCTCCTTCGGCTATCAGGTGTCGAACTTCTTCGCCGCCTCCAGCCGCTTCGGCCTGCCGGAGGATCTCAAATATCTCGTGAACAAGGCCCACAGCATGGGCATCGCCGTGCTGCTGGACGTGGTGCACTCCCACGCGGTCAAGAACACCGTGGAGGGCATCAACCGTTTCGACGGCACCGACACCCAGTTCTTCCGCGCCGGCAGGGCGGGCGATCACCCGGCCTGGGATACCAAGTGCTTCAACTACGGCAAGACCGAGGTGCTGCATTTCCTGCTGTCGAACCTCAAGTTCTGGATGACGGAGTATCACTTCGACGGCTTCCGCTTCGACGGCGTGACCAGCATGCTCTACCACGACCATGGCCTGGGCGCGGCCTTCTCAAACCTGAAGATGTACTTCTCCATGAACACCGATACCGAGGCCATCACCTACCTGCAGCTTGCAAACGAGCTGATCCATGAGCTGCGTCCCGACGGCATCACCATCGCCGAGGATATGTCCGGCATGCCGGGCATGACCCTCAAGGTGCCCGACGGCGGCATCGGCTTTAACTACCGCCTTGCCATGGGCCTGCCCGACATGTGGATCCGCCTCATCAAGGAAAAGCGGGACGAGGACTGGAGCCTCGACTATATCTGGAACGAGCTCAACAACCGCATGGCCTCCACCATCGCCTACGTGGAGAGCCATGACCAGGCTCTGGTGGGCGACCAGACCATCATGTTCCGCCTTGCCGAGGCCCACATGTACACCGACATGGACAAGAGCTGCCATAACGAGGTCATCGACCGCGCCATGGCCCTGCACAAGATGCTGCGCCTGGTGACCTGCGCCGCCGGCGGCAACGGCTATCTCAACTTCATGGGCAACGAGTTCGGCCACCCCGAGTGGATCGACTTCCCCCGCGAGGGCAACGGCTGGGACTACAAGTACTGCCGCCGCCAGTGGAGCCTGCCGGAAAACGGCTACCTCAAATATGGGCAGCTCAACCTCTTCGACCGGGATATGATCCAGACCTGCCGGAAATACGGCGTCCTTGGCGACGGAGGGGCCAGTCTGCGGCTCCTGCGCCAGAATGACCACCTGCTCGCCTTTGAGCGGGGCGGCCTCGTGTTCGCCTTCAACTTCGACCCCGTGAGAAGCCATATGGACGTCGCGGTCCCGGTCAGCGTCGGGCGCGACCATGAGGTGCTCTTTACGACCGACGACTCCTGCTACGGCGGCTTTGACAATATCACGCACGAGCTCCATTCCGCTTTCATCCCCGGCATGAGCAGCCCGACCCTGCGCCTGGGCCTCCCGCCCCGCACGGCCATGGTGCTCAAGCCTGTGGAGGAGACCTAAACGGCAGGAGACGGCCCGGGAAAGCCGAGAGGGCGATCCCGGCATGACACAATACAAAAGGACGGCCCGGGCATGAGAGCCTGGGCCGTCCTTTTGCGCGGCGTGCGCCGCTTACTTTTTCTCGGGGATGATGTAGATGAACACCAGCGAGCTGATAAGCAGCAGGAAGGGGTAAAAGAGGTTCGGGATGATCTGAAAGGCGGAGACATTCTGCCCCAGCCCGTTTGCCGCGGAGATGGCCACCAGCATCTGGGCGCCGTAGGGGATCACGCCCTGGAAGATGCAGGAGAAGGTGTCCAGGAGAGAGGCGGTCTTGCGCCTGGAGATACCGTAGTTCTGCGCCATCTGGGCGGCGATGGGGTTTGCCATGACGATGGCGACGGTGTTGTTGGCGGTGGCGATGTCCATGGCGCCGACCAGCAGGCCCATGCCGAGCTGGCCGCCCTTCTTGCCGCGGAAAACCTTCTGGATGCCGTAGAGCAGGGCGTCAAAGCCGCCGTACTCACGGATGAGCGCGCAGATGGCGGAGACCAGGATCGCGACCATGGTGGTCTCGAACATGCCGGCGGCGCCCGCGCCCATGGAGGCCAGCAGCTCCGTCGCGGGGATCGCGCCGGTGGCCAGCATGATGATCGCGCCGGAGACGATGCCGATCAGCAGCACGACAAAGACGTTGATGCCGATGATGCCGCCCGCGAGCACCAGCACGTAGGGGATGATCTGGACGAGATTATACGGCGGCAGCTCCATCGGGGCGATCTCGGAGCGCAGGCTGATGACCAGGATCAGCACCAGCGTCAGGATCGCGGCGGGCAGGGCGATGGCAAAGTTCTCGCGGAACTTGTCCTTCATCTCACAGCCCTGGCCCTGGCAGGCGGCGATGGTGGTGTCGGAGATGAAGGAGAGGTTGTCGCCGAACATGGCGCCGCCCATGACGGACGCGATGCACAGCGGCAGCGAAACGCCGGAGGCGGTGGCCACGGCGACGGCGATGGGGGTGATGAGGGTGATGGTGCCGACGGAGGTGCCCATGGCGGTGGAGACAAAGCAGCTCACCACGAACAGGACCGCCACGGCAAAGCGCGCGGGGATGATGGACAGCATGAAGTAGGCCACGCTCTCGGCGCTGCTGCGGCCGACGACGCCGACAAAGATCCCGGCGGTCATGAAGATCAGGATCATGGTGACGATGTTCTTGTCGCCGATGCCGTGCCCCATGAGCTCCAGCTTCCGGTCAAAGCTCAGGCTCCGGTTCTGCAGGCAGGCGACCAGCAGCGCGATGAGAAACACCACCACGATGGGAATGTTGTAAAAGCCCATGGGGATCTTCATCCCGTATTCAAACAGCAGGCCCAGGCCCAGATACAGCACCAGGAATACCAGGATGGGCAGCAGCGCGATCGTTCTCCCTTTTTTCACGTTTGTTTTCCTTCTCTTTCTCCGGCAGGGCCGGGGGACTTTACTTGTGGTACAGCTTTTTGGCCTGATACTTCGGCTCGAAGCTGATATTCACGCCAAGCTTTTTGAAGAGGTCCTCATCCACATGGGAGAGGATGACGGTGGAGTGGGCCTCCGCGCCCTTGAGCAGAGCAAGCTGGTCGATGGCGAGATCCGCCATGGGGTTTGTGACGGCGCAGATGGTGAGGGCGATGAGCAGCTCGTCCGTGTGCAGGCGGGGATTGTGGTTGCCGAGGTGCTCCACCTTCAGGTGCTGGATGGGCTTGATGACCCCCGGGGCGATGAGGGGCAGCTTCTTGTCGATGCCCGCCAGGGCCTTGAGGGCGTTGATGAGCGCCGCGGAGGACGCCCCGAGCAGCGACGTGGTCTTGCCCGTGACGATGCGGCCGTCGTTCAATTCGATGGCGACGGCGGGGCCGTCGGTGGCTTCGGCCTTGTCCAGCGCTGCCTTGACCACAGGCCGGTCGGCGGCGGAGATGCCGAGGCTGTTCATGATCAGCTCGATCTTGCGCATCTCGCCCTGCTCGCTGAGACCCTTGCGGACGTTCACGGCGGCGGCGTACCAGCGGCGGATGATCTCCTGCTTTGACGCCTCCCGGCAGGCCTCGTCGTCCGAAATGCAGAAGCCCACCATGTTCACGCCCATGTCCGTGGGGCTCTTATAGGGGCTCTCGCCGTAGATGGACTTGAAGATGGCCTCCAGCACGGGATAGATCTCCACGTCCCGGTTGTAGTTGACGGCGGTCTCCCCGTAGGCCTCCAGGTGGTAGGGGTCGATCATGTTCACGTCGTCCAGATCCGCGGTGGCGGCCTCATAGGCCAGGTTCACCGGGTGCTTGAGGGGCAGATTCCAGACGGGGAAGGTTTCAAACTTGGCGTAGCCCGCGCTGATGCCGCGTTTGTTCTCGTGGTAGAGCTGGCTCAGGCAGGTGGCCATCTTGCCGCTGCCGGGGCCGGGAGCGGTGACGACGATGAGGCTGCGCTCGGTCTCAATGTAGTCGTTTTTGCCGAAGCCCTCCTCCGAGACGATCAGGGGTACGTTTGCCGGGTAGTCCGGGATGATGTAGTGCAGATAGGTGCGCACGCCCAGAGCCTCCAGCCGCTTGCGGAACGCGTCGGCGATGGCCTGCCCCCGGTAGTGGGTGATGACCACAGAGCCGATATAGAGCCCGATCCCCCGAAAAGCGTCGATGAGGCGGAGAGTGTCGTCCTCATAGGTGATGCCGAGGTCGCCGCGGCGCTTGGAGCGCTCAATATCGTCGGCAGAGATGCAGATGACGATCTCGGCGTCGTCCTTCATCTCCAGCAGCATGCGCACCTTGCTGTCCGGCTCAAAGCCCGGCAGGACGCGCGCGGCGTGGTAATCGTCAAAGAGCTTGCCGCCAAACTCCAGATACAGCTTGCCGCCAAATTTGCCGATGCGGTCACGGATGTTCTGGGATTGGAGCTTCAGATATTTGTCGTTGTCAAAGCCGATGCGGTTCATGTTTCTCTCTCCCCCTGAAAAAACAATTCACAAATCCGTATTCTATCACAAGCGCCCTCAAAGGACAAGATGACAGATTTAGACTTTTTTTATTCACATTCTTGTGCTATAGTACAAAATGAATCAGTGTGGAGTTAGGAGTGTGGAGCCGTTGCGTCCCTTTCGGGAAGCGTCTGTCAACTCCAGGCTCCAGACTCCAAAGTCTATGAAGAGCGTAACTCTTTGGGAAAGGGTAAGATATAATAAATGGGACTGTTTGACAAAATATTCGGCACCTACTCCGATCGGGAGCTCAAGCGCATCAAGCCGATCGCGGATAAAATCGAGGCCCTGGCAGACGAGACCGCCGCGCTCAGCGACGAAGCGCTCAAGGCCAAGACCGGGGAATTCAAGGCGCGCTACCAAAACGGCGAGAGTCTGGACGACCTGCTGCCCGAGGCCTTTGCGGTCGCGCGGGAGGCAAGCTGGCGCGTGCTGGGCATGCGGCCCTTCCGGGTCCAGCTCATCGGCGGCATCGTGCTGCACCAGGGGCGTATCGCCGAGATGAAGACCGGCGAGGGCAAGACCCTCGTCGCCGTGCTGCCCGCCTACCTCAACGCCCTGACCGGCGAGGGGGTACATATCGTCACGGTCAACGACTACCTGGCCCGCCGCGACAGCGAATGGATGGGCAAGGTGCACCGCTTCCTCGGCCTTACGGTGGGCCTCATTGTCCACGACCTGGACAATGACCAGCGCCGCGCGGCTTACGCCTGCGACATCACCTACGGCACCAACAACGAGATGGGCTTTGACTACCTGCGCGACAACATGGCCCTGTATAAATCGGACATGGTCCAGCGCGGACACGCCTTCGCCATCGTGGACGAGGTGGACTCCATCCTCATTGATGAGGCCAGGACCCCGCTCATTATCTCCGGCCAGGGGGATGAGAGCACCGACCTCTACCGCCAGGCGGACGACTTTGTCTCGCGCCTGAAGAAGTTGGTCTATGCCTCCGTGGACGAGAAGGAGGAGGAGAGCGAGGATCTGGACGCCGACTACGTGGTGGACGAGAAGGCGCGCAGCGCCACCCTCACCGCCCGCGGCATCGCCAAGGCCGAGCGCGCCTTCGGCCTGGAAAACCTCGCGGATATGGAAAACGCCACCCTCTCCCACCACATCAACCAGGCCCTGAAGGCCCACGGCATCATGAAGCGGGACATTGACTACATCGTCAAGGACGGGGAGATCATCATCGTCGATGAGTTCACCGGCCGCCTCATGCTGGGCCGCCGCTATTCCGAGGGCCTGCACCAGGCCATCGAGGCCAAGGAGCATGTGGATGTGCAGCAGGAGAACAAGACCCTTGCCACCATCACCTTCCAGAACTACTTCCGCCTGTACGGCAAGCTCTCCGGCATGACCGGCACCGCCGCCACCGAGAGCGAGGAGTTCGGCGCCATCTACAAGCTCGACATCATTGAGATCCCCACCAACAAGCCCGTCATCCGTCAGGATCATCCGGACGTGGTGTTCAAAAACGACAGCGGCAAAAACCGCGCCATCGTTGAACAGATCGTCGCCTGCCACGAGAAGGGTCAGCCCGTGCTGGTGGGCACCGTATCCATCGAGAAGAGCGAGTATATCTCTTCCTTGCTGAAAAAGAAGGGCATCCCCCACACGGTCCTGAACGCCAAGTACCATGAGAAGGAGGCTGAGATCGTCGCCCAGGCCGGCAAGCTCGGCGCCGTCACCATCGCCACCAACATGGCCGGCCGCGGCACGGATATCACCCTCGGCGGCAACGCGGAATTTCTCTCCAAAGCCGATCTGCGCAAGGCCGGCTTTGAGGAGGACGTGATCGCCGAGGCCACCGGCTATGCCGAGACCGAGGACGAAAACATCCTCAACGCCCGCGAATTGTTCCGCGAGCGCATGCAGGCCCATAAGAAGGACACCGACGCCGAGGCCGAAAAGGTCCGCGCCGTGGGCGGTCTCTTCATCCTGGGCACCGAGCGGCACGAGTCACGCCGTATCGACAACCAGCTTCGCGGCCGCGCAGGCCGTCAGGGCGACCCGGGCGAGAGCCGCTTCTACCTCGCCATGACGGACGACGTCATGCGCCTCTTCGGCTCCGAGCGCGTCATGAACATGATGGACGCCCTCAAGGTCGACGACGATACGCCGCTGGATGCCAAGATGCTCTCCGGCGCCATCGAGCAGGCCCAGAAGACCGTCGAGAGCCGCAACTTCCAGACCCGTAAATCCGTGCTGGAATACGACGACGTTATGAACAAGCAGCGCGAGATCATCTACGGCGAGCGCCGCAAGGTGCTTGACGGCGAGGATCTGCGCAGCCAGATCATGAGCATGATCGCGGAGTTCATCTCCTCCACCGTGTCTGACGGCCTGTCCGGCTCCGTGTGCGAAAGCCAGCAGCAGATGGACGATACCCTGCAGCCCTTTGAAAAGCTCTTTATGCCCCGCGGCGCCTTTAAGCTCGAGTCCTTCGGCGGCTCGGTGAAGCCGGACGCGCTCAGCGACGCCGTGCGGGAGCTGGCAGAGAAGGTCTATGCCGCGCGGGAGGAGGCCTTCGGCCCCGCGCCCAACGGCACGCCCCTCATGCGCGAGCTCGAGCGCGTGATCATGCTGCGCGTGGTGGACGAGTACTGGATGGACCACATCGACGCCATGGACGAATTGAAGCGCGGCATCGGCCTGCGCGGCTACGGCGCAACCAAGCCCATCGACGCGTATAAGCAGGAGGGCTTTGACATGTTCGAGGCCATGGTTCACGGCATCCGCGAGGAGACCGTGCGCCGCCTCTACACCGTGCGCATCCGCCGTGAGGCGCCCATCGAGCGCAAGGCCGTCGCCAAGAACGCCGCCGCGAACGCCGGCGGAGAGGAGCCGGTCAAGAAGCAGCCCGTCAAGAAGATCCCGAAGCCCGGCCGCAACGATCCCTGCCCCTGCGGCAAGATGAAGCCCGACGGCAGCAGAAGACTCAAGTATAAAGAGTGCTGCGGCAGAAACGAGAAGTAAGGGGCACGGATTGCCACGCCAGTGTTGCGACACTGGCTCGCAATGACAGGGCGGGAGGTTTCTGAATGTATGTGTACATTCTCGCAAACGATATGAATGTATGCCTTTATACCGGCGTAACCAACGACCTTGTCCGGCGGCTTTATGAGCATAAAAACAATCTTGACCCCAAAAGCTTTACAGCACAATATCACATCCATAAGCTTGTGTATTATGAAGAATCTTCGGATGCCTATGCCGCAATTACAAGAGAAAAGCAAATCAAAGGCTGGAACAGAAAACGGAAAAACAAGTTGATTGAGAGTATGAACCCGCAATGGAGAGACCTGTCGGAAGGCTGGTAAGAAGAAACCAGCCTCCCCGCTTCGTCATTGCGAACCAGTGACCGATGTCACTGGTGTGGCAATCCGTACTCCCTGCGGAAAGTTGACATTTCTGTGATCGGCAGTGCCTCCGGCGGGCGGATTGCCACGCCAGTGTTGCGACACTGGCTCGTAATGACAAGACAGGACATTAACGTATTTTCCCTTAGGAATACAAAACAAACATTCTGCCGCAGGGTCGCGTAATTTGCGTCGGCCTTTGCAAAAACCATACTGAGGATACAACATGTTCATAGAAGAAAACCAAAACGGCCTGATCTATATGCGCTCGGACGTCATCGGCGCAAAGCACGCCTTCACTACCCGCTTCGGCGGGGTGAGCGGGGGCGAGTTTGCCGCGCTCAACCTCGGCTCCAACCGGGGGGACGAGCCGGAGGCCGTGCGGGAAAATTTCCGCCGGGTCTGCGCCCTCTTCGGCGTGGATGAAAACGGCGCGTGTGTGACCAACCAGGTGCATAAAAACGAGGTCCGCATTGTCACCGCGGCGGATAAGCACGCCTGCCTCGGCCCTGTGCCTTATGAGGCGGACGGCATCGTGACGGCGGAAAAGGGCCTGCCCATCTTCTGCTTCACCGCCGACTGCGTGCCGGTGCTGCTGTGGGACGGCAAGGGCCGCGCCGCGGGGGCGGTGCACTGCGGCTGGCGCAGCGCCGCGTCGGATATCCTCGGCCGCGCCGTGGAGGCGATGGTCTCCCTCGGGGCCGAAATCCCGGAGCTGCGCGCCGCGATCGGCCCGGCCATCGGACAGTGCTGCTTCGAGACGGACGACGATGTGCCCGAGGCGGTAGAAAAGTGGCTGCAGGGCGATACGGCGGGCCTCTTCCGCAGCCGGTCCGACGGCAAGACCATGGTGGACCTCAAGGGCGCCAACGCAAAGAGGCTTCTGCAGCTCGGCGTGCCGGCGGGGCAGATCGACATTTCGGACGAGTGCACCTTCTGCAGCCATGACAAATACTGGTCCCACCGCTATACCAGGGGCAGGCGCGGAACCCAGGCATCCGTCATCATGCTCTGAGGAGGGGAAATGACAAGAAAGATAGTAAGCCTGCTGCTGTGCCTCGGGGTACTGCTGCTCTCTGGCTGCGCGGGAACTGCCGCGACGGACCCGACCTCCCTGATCCCCGCCTCCACCAAGGGCAAGGATGTGACCCGTGCCCGGGCCGCCGACAATTACTTCTCCCTGAACTATAACGAGGATTTCAGCCTGAATCCCATCCTCGCCACCAACCACTCCAACCAGCTCCTGTGCGATCTGGTGTATGAGAACATGGTGGAGCTTGACGACAACTTCAACGTCATCCCGAACGTGCTGGACGAGGGCATGCCCAACGACGACGCCACCTACTGGATCTTCAATATCGAGCAGGGCCACGTCTTTCATGACGGCACCCCCGTCACCGGCGCGGACATCCGCTACTCCCTGGAGCGCGCCGTGGCCACCCAGGACCGCTTTCGCGGGCGCTTTTCCAGCTACCAGGGCTCCGGCTATGACGAGAACCACTTCTATGTCACCCTCGGTATCGGGGACACCCAGTTTGCCAAGCTTCTGAACATCCCCATCATCAAGTCCGGCACCATGGACGACAAGCCCCCCATGGGCTCCGGCCCCTATGATTACGGCGAGTACGGCAAGGCCCTGGTCGCCTACGAGGGCTACCCCGGCTATGAGGATCTGCCCATCAAGACCATCCATCTGGTGAGCTATTCCACCGCCGATGAGATCCTCTCAAACTTCGAGGACGGCGTCATCGACGCGGTCACGAACGACCCCTCCAGCTACACCAACATCGGCTACTCCTCCTCCAACGAGATCCGAAACTTCAACACCACCAATCTCCACTACATCATGTTCAATGAGGAAGGGCTGATCGGCCGCTACAGCGGCTTCCGTCAGGCGATGCTCTATGCCTTCGACCGGCAGAACTTCGCCGCGAACCTCATGCACGGCAACGCCGTGGCCGCCGCCGTGCCCATGCACCCGGCCTGCCCCGACTATCCGGCGGAGTATGCCTCCGCCCTCGGCTACAATCTGGACACCTGCCGCGTCGTGCTGGAAAACGCCGGCATCCGCGACTATGACGACGACGGGATGCTTGAATACATGTCCGGCACCGCCCAGGATATCGACGTGAACTTCATCGTCTGCTCCGACTCCAGCGCGAAGACCGGCGTAGCCCGGCGCTTTGCCGCCGATATGGAGAGCATCGGCCTCAAGGTCACGGTGCGGGAGCTGACCTGGGAGGAGTTTCTCACCGCCCTGGAGGAGGGCGACTTCGACATGTACTACGGCGAGGTGAAGCTCAGGAACAACTTTGACCTCACGGAGCTTCTGGACCCGGACTCGAGTCTCAACTACTCCCGCAGCATGGACACGGGCTATGTCGCCATGATCAACAACTACCTCTCCTGCGCCGCGGCCCAGCGCTCAGCGGTATACCAGCAGCTTTGCGAGTACATCAACACCAACGGCGCGCTCATCTCCATCGGCTTTGAGAGCCAGCAGCTCATCGTCCACCGCGGCGTGATCCGCGGCCTGGCCCCCAACGCGGGCAACCCCTTCTACGACTTCCAGCACTGGGAGATTCTGCTCAAGTGAGCGTGACCCTGACTTCAAAAGAGTGATCAATACATTCTCAAGGGAGGAATACCATGACTGACAGAGAACTCCTGTCGAAGGCAAAGGCGGCGTCTCTGAACGCCTATGTCCCCTATTCCCGCTTTGCCGTGGGCGCCGCGCTCGAGTGCGCGGACGGCACGGTCTTCACCGGCTGCAATGTCGAAAACGCGGCCCTCGGCAGCACCATCTGCGCCGAGCGCACTGCCTGCTGCAAGGCCGTGAGTGAGGGGCAGCGCGAATTTCGCCGCATCGCCATCTACGCCGACAGCGAAAACTGGTGCACCCCCTGCGGAGCCTGCCGCCAGTTTCTGGCCGAGTTTTCGCCGGATATGGAGGTGCTGTGCGCCAAGGCCGGCGACCGCTATGTGAGCTACAAGCTGTCGGAGCTTCTGCCGCATATCTTTAATTATTGAAGGAAGGCTTGAAAAACGGACAGCGCATCTCCCCCTGTGAGCCCCGGCGCCCACAAGGGGAGATGCGTTTTTGCCGCTTTGGTAATCCCAACAAAATTTCCGGAAAAAATTTTGATAAAAAGCCGAAATTTTTCTTGACTTATGTCCAAGGCCCTGTTATTATACAGAAGCGCCTGTGCGAGGCATAGGCGTATTATGCGATGAAGCGGGAGATTGCTCGGGGAACCGAGGTAACTTCCGTGGAGTATGTCCGGTACCGGTGATCCGGTACGCAATCGGGCGGCTGAAACCTCTCCTGCACACGCGTATATCGCGCGGAAGGAGTGCGAACCGGCCAGAAAAGCCGGTTTGTTTTTCGGACGCGGCCTGATACGCACGGATGTGTGTATGAGGATTACGAAGAGGTTTCATCCGTACGCATAAGGACGGACCCAATGCCGTCACAAAAAACGTACGAAAAGGAGAAAAACACCCATGGCAGCAGCAAAGAACATGATCCGCATCCGCCTCAAGGCCTATGACCACCAGCTCATCGACAAGGCCGCCGAGACCATCGTCGAGGCCGCCAAGCGCACCGATGCCAAGGTTTCCGGCCCCATCCCCCTGCCCACCAAGACCGAGATCGTCACCATCCTGCGCGCCGTCCACAAGTACAAGGACAGCCGTGAGCAGTTCGAGCGCCGCACCCACAAGCGCCTGATCGACATCAGGTTCCCGCCGGCGTCGAAATCGAGATCAAGCTCTGATAAGAGGCAAACAGTTCCCGGTTCACAACCGGGCCCACATTATGAAATGACCCACAGTCCGCAGCTTGCGAGTGCGGACGGGTTAAGTTGCCAGCCTCTGGACGGCGCAGGCCGGGCTATGCGAGGCAACCAATAACCAATAGGAGGAAATAGAATGAAGAAAGCCATCATTGGCAAGAAGGTCGGCATGACGCAGATCTTCGACGAGGCCGGCAAGGTCATCCCCGTGACCGTTATCGAGGCCGGCCCCTGCACGGTCGTCCAGAAGATGACCAAGGATACGAGGAAGTGGCCGAGAAGAAGCTCACCAAGCCCGAGCGCGGCCACCTCGAGAAGGCTGGCGTGGACATGGTCAAGCACCTCAAGGAGTTCCGTCTCGCCGACAGCTCCAAGCTCGAAGTCGGCGACACCGTGAAGGCCGACATCTTCGCCGAGGGCGACAAGGTCGACGTCACCGGGATCAGCAAGGGCAAAGGCTACGCCGGCGTTATCAAGCGCTTCGGCCAGGGCCGTACTCCCACCAGCCACGGCGGCGGCCCTGTCCACCGTCACGCGGGCTCCATGGGCTCCAGCACCGATCCCTCCCGCATCTTCCCGGGCAAGAAGCAGGCCGGCCACATGGGCGTGGAGCAGGTCACCGTGCAGAATCTTGACGTTGTCAAGGTCGATGCCGAGCTGAACCTCATCGCCGTGCGCGGCGCTGTTCCCGGCCCCAAGGGCAGCATCGTTTATATCAAGGATACCGTCAAGGTCCAGCCCGTCAAGAAGGGCGAAGCCGCCGGCATCTCCCTCAACCCGCAGAAGGCCTCCGCGCGTGTCAACCCGCAGAAGGCTTCCGCCAGAAACAAGTAAGGAAAGGAGAGCAGCATAAATGCCTACTGCTAACGTTTTCAATATGGCAGGCGAGAAGATCGGTCAGATCGAGCTCTCCGAGGCCATCTTCGGCATCGAGCCGAACAAGAGCGTCCTGCACGATGTGGTCAAGAATCATCTGGCCAACTGCCGTCAGGGCACACAGAGCGCCCTCACCAAGGGCGAGGTCAGCTACACCACCCGCAAGCCCTGGCGCCAGAAGGGCACCGGCCGCGCCCGCGCCGGCTACGCAGGCTCCCCCGTGTGGTATCACGGCGGCGTTGCCTTCGCTCCCAAGCCTCGCGACTACAGCTACACCCTCAACAAGAAGGTGCGTCGCCTGGCTCTCAAGTCCGCCCTGTCCTCCAAGGCAGCCGACGGCGACATCCTGGTCATTGACGGCCTGAAGATGGACGAGATCAAGACCAAGGCCTTCAAGACCTTCCTCACCAAGCTGGGTGTGGACGGCAAGGCTCTCGTCGTCACCGAGAACGTGGATGAAAAGGTTCTCAAGTCCGCCCGCAACATCGCCGGCGTCGAGACCACCTTCGCCACCGTCCTCAGCCCCTATATGATTCTCACCAACGGCAAGATGGTGGTCGACAAGGCCGCCCTCGCCAAGATCGAGGAGGTGTTCGCCTGATGAAGACCGCATACGACGTCATCATCCGCCCCATCATCACCGAGCAGTCCATGGAAGACCTGGACA
>CADARY010000030.1 GCA_902790375.1 Oscillospiraceae bacterium
TGCGGGCTTCATCTATTGGGTGAAAGCTCGTTTTTGCTTTTCTTCAGTGTTCATGCGGCGTTTAGCGTTTAGACTGACGCCGTGATGAATAATTCAGGAATAATATTTACACGTGTATCAGCTTGACGCAGTAAGACTCGTTATATGACCGTAGTGCGCTGTTTCGCTTCAAACTTTATGTGTTTCTATATTATGGCGACAACGTTCCCAACCTGTCATTGCTTGTCAGTGACCGATGTCACTGACAAGCAATGATCGCGTCACACGCTTCCCGTGCGTCGCGTTGGTGTGGCAATCCGTAGCTCCCAGCGGCCAGTTTACGGTCTGCAATGGGTGACGGCCTCCGGCGGGCGGATTGCCACACCAGCGTGCGCGCTGGTTCGCAATGACAAACTTGAACGTTTTCGCCTCTATTCAGTTAATCAAAAATCGTAAAGTGTTAAGTGTGACAAGATACTACAGTGTTGACTTTTCGCAGCATGAACGAGTCAGGCTTATTTCACAGCCCCATTTTCGCGCATTATTCCGGGCCGTCGACCAGGATCCAGCTCGAGTTTTCGGGGATGTAGTTGATCACAACGGGAACCAGCCGGTCATAGACGTTGCCGCTGCGCACGCTGCCCGCAATATCCTCCACGTTGAATCCATACGTGAATTTATCCGTCTCCAGATACACCCGGTCATACAGCTGCATGAACAGCACCGCGTTCTGCCCGGTGGTGTAGTCGTCGCGCACCAGGGCCTCGCGGGTCTTGCAGTAGATGGACAGCACCTTTTCCCGGTCGCGCAGCTTGTCGGCCACCCCGGCGGCAAGGCCGCACACTGCGGCGACAGAGCTGCGGGTGGTGGAGATCTCGCGCGTATAGCTCAGGGGAATGGCCTCGGCCAGGGAGGGGTGGCACACATCCGCCAGCACGACCTCGTCAAAGCCGAGGTCGTAGAGCTCCTGCACCATTTCGGCGATCCAGGTTCTGAGATCCAGGTTGTAGGGGTCAAGCCAGGTGCCGAGGCCGTCGGTATAGTTGAGGCCCGCCTCGGTGTGGATGCAGTAGGCGGTGGTGCGGGTGGGCAGCAGCTCGTCGATGCAGCAGCTGATCTGCGCCACGAGATAGATGTTCTGCCCCTTGAGCTTTTCAATCATCTCCGGCATCGCGGCGGTCAGCTCCGTCTCCTGGGTGAGGGAGTAGGCCATGGCCATCCGGGAATGGGACTGCCAGAGACACACGCCGCTGCGGGGCTTCATCTCCAGCACGAGGGCATTGCCCGCCACAAGACGCGAGGCGTATTCAATGATCTTGCCGGGATTGACATTGACCGCAGGGATGAAGATCGCGCGCACCGGGGGCGCGTTCTTCCCGGCCTGGGTTTTCACATAGCTGTAGTCGGCCTCGTCAAAGACCAGCGGCACGCTCACCGGCTCGAAGCTGCGGATGGCGTGACCCTCGCTGTCTACCGTGACGCCCTTGCCCTCCATGAGGATGGGCAGCTCGATCTTGACGCCGTCCTTGGAAATGACGGCGTATTTCTGCATCCCGTAAAACAGCACCAGCATGACCGAGAAGAGCGCCAGCAGCACAATGAAGGGGACAAAGGCGTAGTTGCGCCGTTTGCGCCTGCCCTTGTAAAATTCCTGTGTCCGCGCCAAGGATCAGCCCTCGATCTGAGAGATGCGGCGAATGTGCCGGGCGTCGTTGGAGAAGGGCGTGTCGAGGAAGGTGTCGGCGATCTTGAGGGCAAGCCCCTCGCCCACCACGCGCGCGCCCATGCAGAGAATGTTTGCGTCGTTGTGCAGGCGGGCAGCCTCGGCGCTGAAGCAGTCGCCGCAGAGGGCGGCGCGGATGCCGGGGATCTTGTTGGCCGTGATGGACACGCCGATGCCGGTGCCGCAGATGAGGATGCCGCGCTCGCATTCGCCGCTGGCGACCGCGTTGGCGACGGCCTTGGCATACTGGGGATAATCGCAGGAGGCCTCGGAATAGGCGCCGAGATCCTTGCAGGCAAGCCCGCGCTTGTCCAGATGCGCCATAAGCGCCTGCTTGAGAGCGAAACCGCCGTGGTCACTGCCGATTGCAATCATATCTATTGCCTCCTTGAAAAGATGGTTTCTGTGTTTAACCAAACTATTCTAACATAATACAGGGAAAGTATCAAGTCGATAGAGCATGCTTTCCTCACGGCAGCTGTAGCATGCTTTCCTCACGGCAGCTCCAGCGTGAGCGTGCTGCCCTTTTCGCCGCTGCGGACACGGATCTTCTGGGGGATGCTCTCGCTGAGCTTGTCCACGTGGGAGATGATGCCCACAAGGCGCTTGCCCTCGGTGAGCTGGTTGAGCACATCCAGGGCCTTGTCCAGCACGTCGTCCGAGAGCGTGCCGAAGCCCTCGTCAATGAACAGCGCCTCCATCTGCCGCCCGCCCGCGTGGCTGCGCACCACGTCCGAAAGGCCCAGGGCCAGGGCCAGAGAGGTGAAGAAGGCCTCGCCCCCGGAGAGAGAGCCGGAGGGCCGGGGCTGGCCGGTGCTGTTGTCCAGCACTTCGATCTCGAGCCCGGCCTTGGCGTTCCTGCGGTCCGCGGAGGTCTTGTGCACCAGCTCGTAGCGCCCGCCGCTCATGAGCGCGAGGCGGCGGTTTGCCATCTCCAGGATCTCCCGGAACACCGCGCCCATCACATAGCGGTCGAAGCTGAGCTTGCCGCCCTCCCCGTTTGCCCCCATGGCGAGAGCCGCCAGGCGGTCAAGGCGCGTCCAGGCCCCCTCGCTCTCCTGAAGAGAGGCGCGCAGGGCCGCGGCCTTCTCCAGCACCTGCTCGTGATTGGCGAGGCGGGAGGCGCATGCGGCGCAGGCCTCGTTTGCTTCGCCGCAGGATCGCCCGAGCGCGGCAAGCTCCGCATCCAGCGCGCCGAGATCGGCGCGCTGCTTCCCGGCGGTTCGCTCCTCCAGCTTCCCGAGCTGCGCCCCGGTATGGCGCAGGGCTTCCTCGTGGGCGGTCAAGCGGCGCTGCTCCGCCTTGAGCCAGTCCTCCGCGTCCTCCGCGCCGATGGGCACGAGGGCGAGCCGGACTGCGCCCGCGTCTGAAAAGCCGGTATCATGCAGGGTGGAGGCAAGCGCCGTCTGCGCGGCCTGCCGCTCCGCCTGCTGGCGTTCGGCAAGGATGCTTTTCTCCCGCAGGGCGCCGCCTGCGGTGTCAAGGCGATGCGCGGCCTCCTCCAGGGCGGCGCGGTGGGCCTGCACCTCGGCGGAGAGCTGGGAAAGCCTTGCCTCCAGCGCGCGCTTCTCCGCTCCGGCGCGCTCATCGTCCGGGAAGGGGAGCTGCTTTTGAAGCTCTGTTATCGCGGCGAGTGCGGCCTGGGCTGCGGTATCCTGCAAGCCCGCTTCCTTTTTCAGCGCCTCGAGCCGAAGCTGTATGCTCTTCTGCTGCGCCTCCTTCTCCGGCTGCTGCGCCTTATAGCGTCGGCGCTCGTTCTGCCGGGCGAGGGCCCTGGCATGCGCCGCGGCCGTGTCCCGCTTCTGCGCGCGCGCCTCGGCAAGGGCGGCGGCAAGCCGGCTCTCATCGGCGAGCGTGTCCCAGCCGTCACAGTCCGGCAGCAGGGGCAGCGCCCTTTCGAGCAGCGCCGTTTTCCGCGCCTCGATGTGGGTGTCGAGGGCCGCGAGGGCGGTCTCCTCCCGGCTGCGCTGCTGCTCGGCCTTCTCGCGCCCGGCTCTGGCCTGCTCCACCGCCTGCCGCTCCGGCGTCTCCGCGGCAGGGACGGCAAGCTGCGGGAGCTGCGATCTTCCCAGACGGCTGCGGCAGACGGGACAGTCCGCCTCGCCCTCGGCCTCCAGCCGCTGCCGGAGCTCTCCCGCCAGAAGCCCGGCCTGCCCGGCGATAAAGCGGCGGTAGAGATCGGAATACCGCGCATCCGCCGCGAGGGCCTGCGCCGTGAGCTCGGCAAAGCGGGCCTGCAGCTCGAGGCGGCTCTGCTCCCGCTCCCGGATCGCTGTGATCTCCGCGCGGATGCCGTTTTCCCCGTCCAGGGCCTCCAGCCGCTCCCTCGCGCGCTCGTCCCGGTGGGAAGCCTCCGCCGCCTCGGCGTCCGCATTCTCAAGGCTGAGGAGCTTTTCGCGCAGCCGCTCCAGCTCTGCCGTGACGGCGGCAAGCTTTTTCTCCTCCCGCGCCTGCTCTCCGGCCGCGGCGGCAGCCGCCTGCGCGGCGGCGCTTCTTTCCGCCTGCCGCTGCCGGAGATCGGCATAACGGGGCAATATTTCCTCGATCGTACGGATCTTTGCCGAGAGAGCGGTGATCTCCGCTGCGGCTGCGGCGTCCGCGTCAACGGCGGCCTGCGCCGACAGCACAGCCTTCCGGCAGGCGGCGCACTCTGCGTTCAGCGCCTCGATCTCGGCGCGGGTGGCGGCCTCGGCGGCCTCGGCTTTTTCCGCGCGCTCCAGCGCGGGCCTCGCCCGGTGCGCGGCCTTCTCGGCGAGAGCCCAGGCATCCCGGCGCGCCTGGATCTCCGGCCCCTGCGCCTGCAGGGCGTCCATCGTCTGCCGCAGCCTTTCCAGCTCCAGGAGCTGCTCGTTGTCCGCCGCCGCAGCGCCCTTTCGGGTGTTGAGGGCGGCGATCTGCCGTTCATAGTCCGCCCGCACGGCATGCAGCCGCGCAAGCTCCGTCCGATCCGCCTCGCTGAGAGCCCGCAGGCTTTCTATGAGGGCCGGGTGCTCGGGGAGAAAGCGGGCGGCCTCCTCCTCGGAAAGCCCCTCGGGCAGGCGGAGGGTGCTGCGCACGAGAACGCGCAGGCGCTCGCGCTGCTCCTGGCGTTCGGCGCGCAGGGAATCCCGCGCTCCGGCCAGCAGATTCTGATACCAGACATAGGGCGCGCTGTCAAAGAGCTTGCCCAGGATCTCGTTTTTCTTGTCGCTGTCGGCCTTGAGAAATTCCCGGAACTCCCCCTGGGCCAGCATGATGATCTTGCGAAACTGCTCGGCGTTGAGGCCGAGCAGCGCCTCCATGCGGGCGGTGACCTTCGTGGCCCCTTCCAGCACGTCGCGCTCGGGCTCCCAGAGCAGGGCGCTGATCCTTGCCTCGCCGTACTGATTGCCGCCGCCGCGCTTTTTGTTGAAGTGGATGCTGCGCTCGACCGTGTATTCCCTGCCGCCCTGGCTGAAGCGCAGGCGCACCACCGTGTCGGTGGACTTGGGCACGCGGTCGCAGTGGAACATGTCGGGGCTGCGCTCGCTGCCGCTGGCGACGCCGTAGAGGGCGAAGCTGATGGCGTCGAAGAGGGTGGTCTTCCCGGCGCCGGTGTCCCCGGTCACAAGATAGAGGCCCTGCCGCAGCTCCTCAAAGGGCAGCCTGGTCGGCGCGGCATAGGAGCCGAAGGCAGTCATTTCCAGATAAAGGGGTCTCATACGCGCGCCTCCTGTTCCGCCGCAAAGTCAAGCAGCTTCCGGATCTCCCGCTCTGTCGGCGGGGTGTGGGGATCGGTGTGCCGCAGAAGCTCCCCCGCAAAGCGGAGCAGCGCTTCGTCCTCCTCCGTAGGCGGGACGCCGTCTGCGCGGTCGGTGTGGAAATCGCCGAACAGGGCTTCCACGCTCTTCTCCTCCACATCGCCGCGGGAGAGAGCGCCGGTCTCGCCGGTGAACTGCTCATATTCCGAGCAGAGCTCCATCACGATGCTGTCCCGGCTCTCATAGAGCTCGTGGAAGAAGGCGGCAAGCTCTGGGCTGAGACGCCGATCCGTCAGCACGATGCGGAGGTATTCGCCCCGCCCTGGGTCAGAGAGCGCCTCGGCGCGCAGGGCGTCCCAGCTCCCCCGCAGCTCCCGCATGGGGTGCAGGGGCGGCAGGACGAGCGTTTCGGTGCGCACCGGCTCTCCCTTTCCGCCGAGCTCCACCAGCAGGGGCCCCTTGGGGGGCTGCCGCGTCTCGTTGAAGTGGTAGCAGAGCGGCGAGCCTGCGTAGCGCACGCTGTCTCTCCCCACCGGGCAGGCCGCGTGGATGTGCCCGAGGGCCACATAGTCAAAGCCGTCAAAGGCGCTGCAGTCGATCTGACCGACGCCGCCCACCATGGACTCGGAGCCGCCGCGCTCGGCCTCCGCGCCGCCCGCCGTCACATTCTGGTGGGCGACAAGCACGTTGCGCCCGGCAAAGTCCGCTCCCTGACGCCTGAGGAGGGCGCGCACGGCGCTGTCGCTGTCGGGAAAGCGCCCTTCCCCCAGGGCTTCGGAGACCAGGGCGGGAAAGACATACGGCATCAGCCAGAAGGTGACCGGGCCGTCGGCATCCTGCAGCGTCACATGCCGCAGCTCCGGGGCTTCACAGAGGGAGGCGGAGATATACAGCCCCTCCTGCGCGAGCAGGGGGTGGAGGAAGGAGAGGCGCTGCACCGAATCATGGTTCCCTGCGCACAGCAGAACCGGGATGCCGAGCGTGTGCAGCGCGGTGAGCATACGGCTGAAAAGCTGGACCGCCTCGCCGGAAGGAGCGCTGCGGTCATAGACATCCCCGGCGATGACGACGGCGTCGGGGCGCAGCCTCTCCGCGAGGGATAGAAACTGCTCGACCCAGGCGGGCTGGTCGCCGTTATCCAGCAGGGAAGTGCCGTAGATGGATTTGCCGAGGTGCAGATCCGCAAGATGCAGAAAGCGCATGGCGATGCTCCTTTTTCGTTGATTATGACAGCATTATACCAAAGCGAAGGACAATTGAAAAGAGCGGACGCCGCGGCGTCCGCTCTTTTGCATGATGCTATATGATTTCGCTGAGGGGGGCGGCGTTGAAGAGCTTGCCCGTGATGCCGCGCACCGTGAGATTGGCCGCCACAAGGTTTGGCCGGTCGGCCTCCTTCACTTCAATGTGATACACCTTGCGCAGCCGCCTTTCTCCGCGGCCAAGCAGCCTGGGGTCCCAGGGCGCCCAGCCGAAGACCGGGTACTCCGCCGTGGTCCAGACCCGGTAGCGCAGCCCCTGCGCCTGAAACGCCGCCTCCACCCGCTGAAACTCCGCCTCGTCCTTCGAGACGTAGACGGTCAGCTCCGCATCCCGCGCCTTGAAGAGCATGGCCCTGCCTCACCTGCGGCGATAGACCACGCTCTCCCAGGGGCGCAGCTTCCCGGCGGGCGCGGGATCGGCGTAGTTTGCGATCAGGATCTCCGCATCCCGGTAAGCTGCCGGGATCTCATACGCCTGCTCAGATTCGGCGAAGTTGCAGACCACCAGCAGACTCTCGTCCCCCAGCGTGCGGGTGTAGACAAAGAGCGCAGGGTGCTCCGGCTCCAGAAGCTCATAGTGGCCGTAAACGATCACGTCCAGCTCCCTGCGCAGGGCGATGAGCCTCTGGTAGTAATGGAAGACAGAATCGGGGCGAGTGCGCTGCTCGGCGGCGTTGATGACCGTGTGGTTCGGGTTCACCGGCAGCCAGGGCGTTCCGGTGGTGAAGCCCGCCTCGGGGCCGTCGTCCCACTGCATGGGGGTGCGGGCGTTGTCGCGGCTGCGTTGGCGCATCATCTCCAGGCCCTCCGCCTCCGTCATGAGGCCCTTTGCGTGAAAGTCCCGGTAGTTGCCGAGAGACTCGATGTCGTTGATCTCGTCGATGCTCGTCCAGGGGTAGTTGGTCATGCCGAGCTCTTCGCCCTGATAGACATAGGGCGTGCCCTGCATCATGTGCAGGCAGGTGGCGAGCATCTTGGCCGAGAGCTCCCGGTATTCCGGCTTCTCGCTGCCGTAGCGGGAGACGACGCGCGGCTGGTCGTGGTTATCCCAGTAGAGGCTGTTCCAGGCGATGCCCTCCAGCCCATTCTGCCAGCGGCTCAGGATCTCCTTGAGAAGCGGCAGGTTCTTGTGCTGCCTGGCATAGCGGCCGAGGACGGGATCGCAGTCCGCGCTCGCATGCTCAAACTGGAACACCATGGAAAGCTCGCTCCCGTCCAGATTGGCGTAGGACTTGGCTTCCTCCAGCGTCACGCCCGCAGCCTCGCCCACGGTCAGCAGGTCGTACTTCGACAGGACGCGGCGGTTCATCTCCCGGAGGTATTCATGCACGTGCGGGCCGTTTGCGCAGAGCTCATAGGAGCCGTAGCCGTTCGGGCCTGGTTTGCCGTCAGGAAGCCCCTCCGGCTTGGAGATGAGGCTGATGACGTCCATGCGGAAGCCGTCGATGCCCTTTTTAAGCCACCAGTCCATCATATTGAAAACCTCGTCACGCACGACGGGATTGTCCCAGTTGAGATCCGGCTGCTTTTTGGAGAACAGGTGCAGATAGTACATATCCGTCTTCTCGTCGTACTGCCAGGCGCTGCCGCCGAAGCAGGAGCCCCAGTTGTTCGGCGCGCCGCCGTTTTTCCCCTCGCGCCAGATGTAGTAGTCACGGTAGGGGTTATCCTTTGAGGAGCGGGATTCAATGAACCACTTATGCTCATCCGAGCTGTGGTTGACCACCAGATCCATCACGATCTTCAGGCCCAGGCTGTGGGCCTTTTCGAGCATCTCGTCAAAATCCGCCATGGTGCCGAACTCGGTCATGATGTCCTGATAATCGCTGATGTCGTAGCCGTTGTCGTCATTGGGAGACTTGTAGACCGGGGAGAGCCAGATGGTGTCTGCGCCCAGCTCACGGACATACTCGAGACGGCTCGTGATGCCCTTGAGATCGCCGATGCCGTCGCCGTTGGAGTCCTGAAAGCTGCGGGGATAGATCTGATACACCACACTCCGCTGCCACCATTTTTCTTTCATACTGTAACCTCCTGTATGATATTGTCAGGTTCTGATTCGCAATTGCTCCTGGGTGGAGCCGTCGTCCGGGAAAACCATGTGCTCCAGGATCTCGAGCGAGACCGCGTCGCCCTCCCGGAAGGCCCGGCGAAAGGCGCCGTCGGCTACCACGCGCACCGTGGCGGAGCCCACCGTCACGCGGCAGTCGGTCGTGTCGCCGAGATAGACCATGCGCGAGAGCGTCCCGGGAATGCCGCCGCCCGGCTTGCGGATGCGGATATTCTCCGGCCGCACGGCGAGGATCACCTTGCCCTGCTGCGCGTCCTCCGGCAGGGGGAGCGCGGCGTTCCAGGCCGGGATGCGGATCTGCCCGTCCGCCGCCGTGCCGGAAAAGAAGTCCACCTTCCCGAGAAAGTCCGCCACGAAGGGATTCACGGGCTTGTTGTAGATCTCGTCGGGACTGCCGCTCTGCTGGATGACGCCGTTATTGAGCAGGAAGATGCGGTCGCTCATGGCCATGGCCTCGGTCTGGTCGTGGGTGACATAGACCACGGCAATGCCGAGGGCGCGGGTGAGGTCGCGGATCTCAAAACGCATGGACTCCCGAAGCTTCGCGTCGAGATTGGAAAGCGGCTCGTCAAGCAGGAGGATCTTCGGCTCGGCCACCAGGGCGCGGGCCAGGGCGATGCGCTGCTGCTGCCCGCCGGAGAGCTGACTCGGCAGGCGCTCCTTATACTGGGCGAGGTGAACGGTCTCCAGGATCTTCTCCACCTTCGCCCGAATCTCGTCCTTCGGCAGGCGACGGATCTGCAGGGGATAGGCCACGTTGTCGTACACGTTCATGTGGGGCCAGACCGCGTAGGACTGGAAGACCATGCCGATGCTGCGCTTTTCCGGCGGCAGGAAGGCCTTGCCGCCGGCCACAAGCTGATCGTCGAACCAGATCTCACCGGAGCTCGGGATCTCAAAGCCCGCGATCATGCGCAGGATGGTGGTCTTCCCGCAGCCGGAGGGGCCCAGCAGCGTGATGAACTCCGCGTCCTGAAATTCGGCGTCGAAGCGGCGGATCACCGGCGTGCCGTCAAAGCTCTTGACCAGGTTTTTGATACGGATCATAAACCGGTCCCTCCTTTAAATCGAGAATTGCCCCCGGGTCAGGCGGCCCAGGAGAAAGTTGAGAAGCACCACGAACATCAGAATGCCGAAGGCCATGGCGCAGGCCATGGGCTGGCTGGTAAAGGTCCAGTACTCATAGAGCTGGAAGCCGATGGTCTTGGTGGTGCTGGAGTACAGAAGCGTCGTCATCGAGAGCTCATAGAAGCTCGGGATGAAAATGAGGAACCAGCCCGCCGCGATCGAGGGGAAAATGAGCCGGCCCGTGATGCGGAACATCGTTCTGAGCCACGAGGCCCCGGCGATCTGGGAGCTCTCCTCCAGCGAGACATGCACCTGAGACATGGCGGAGACCACCGTGCGCATGCCCATCATGAGGTACTTGATGAGATAGGCGATGATCATGATGTAGGCGGTGTTATAAATATTCACGCCGAAATTGCCCTTCATCGTCATGATCAGGCTCAGGGCGATGACCACAGACGGCGTGGCGCTGCCGAGGGTGATGAGAAAGTCCGGGAGCTTGCGGCCCCGGATACGGGTGCGCTGCAGCAGATAGCTCATGGTGCAGGCCACGATGATGCCGACGGTGGCGGTGACGGTGGCGTAGAGCAGGGAGTTTTTGAGACAGCTGATGGTCTCGCTTCTGCCGAAGATCGTCTTCCAGTTCGAGAGGGTGAAGTTTGTCTTCAGGAACATGCTCTTGCCCACGTCGATCTTGAAGGAGGTGGCAAAGATCGTGGCAAAGGGGATCAGGATCACCACCACGGCAAAGAGACTCACAAGGATCGTGAGCGGGAGGCGGAAGCGACGCAGATCCACCAGCGCCGGCTGCACGGATTTGCCCGAGACCGTGATATACTGCCGCTTTTCCAGCACGATGTCCGACACGAAGAGGATCAGCAGGGCAAGCGCCAGCAGAAAGACCGACAGGCCCGTCGCGTCGTTCAGGCCCTGCTGGCCGAGAGAGACGTATTCCACGATGCGCGTCGTCACCGTGTGCACTCTGCCCGGCACGCCGATGATGGAGGGAATGCCGTAGCAGCTCGCGGCGCTCACAAAGACCAGCAGCGCGCCGGAGATGAGCGACGGCGTCATGAGCGGCAGCGTCACGGACAGGAGCGCCTTGAGCGGGGAGGCCCCGGCGGCGCGGCTGGCCTCCTCGAGGGAGGGGTCCATCTTCTCCATGGCGCGGCTGATGGTGATAAAGGCATAGGGGTAATAGAAGGTGCTGAGCACCCACACGAGCCCCGGCAGGGAATAGACATTCAGCGGCCCCGGCGTGCTGCCCAGGTGGAGCAGAGCGCGCAGCCACTGGTTGACCGTGCCGACGTTCGGGTTCAGAAGACGCAGCCAGGCCATGGCCCCCACGTAGGGCGGCACCATATAGGTCAGCACGAACAGCGATCGGAAAAACTGCCGCCCGTAGAGATTCGTGCGCCCCACCAGCCAGGCCAGCGGAAAGGCGAAGAGGGTGCCGAGGAGCATCGTGGCGAAGGCGGCGGCGAGCGTGTTTTTGAGCGCGCCAAAGTTCAGGGAATAGCTGTAGAGCCGCCGGAAGGTCTCCATGGAGAAGTGCCCGTCGGGGAAGAAGGCCTTGACGATGGTGAAGATGAGGGGCATGAGCTGGAACAGCAGCAGAAAATCCACGATCGCAAGGATGATGAGCCACTTGAAGTCGAAGCGCCAGACCCGGTCGGCCCCCATCATGAACGCGAGGGCCAGCGCGTCGAGCGCAAGCAGGATGCCCGCGAGGATCACGGTGCGGCTGCGGCTTGCGATGAACTGGCGCAGGGGCGTCAGCTCCCGGCCCGCGATCATCCTGAGGGCGTTCAGCTGCATGCTCTTGTCGCGCACGCCCTTTTTGAAGCTGTTGACGTCCTCGGTTTTGATGGCCGAGGAGCGGGCGAGAGAGCGGTAGTAAAGCTGCATCAGCATGCCCTGCCGCTCAGCCCCGTCGAGCTTTTTGAGCGCGGCCTCGGCGCTCTCGGGCACCGGGGCGCTCTCATCCGCGGCGGCCAGCAGCAGCGCGGCGCTGACTTCCGCCCCGCCGTTCTCCACCGCCTTTTTGACCGAAGCGCTCACCTTCGGCCCGCCGACGGTGTAGCTGATGTACAGGAGCTTGTGCAGCGCCTCCCGGTCGCCCTCCTGCGGCAGAAAGTCGGAGAGCTCCGCCCCCTCGCCGGCGCGTTCCCGCCAGAAGGCGGTGAGCAGGTCTTTGGCGAGCGCATCCAGCGCCGCCTGCTTTTCCTCCGGCAGGGCCTCGAGCCCGGGGCGCAGAAGCTCGTTCCAGTCGCTCTCCACCTGCTCGGACAGATGGTAGATCGCCTGGAAGGCCCCCTCGGCGCTGAAGCCGGATTCGTTATAGCTTTTCTGGGCGCTCAGGCCCTGGTACGCCAGGGCCAGGCCCAGCAGAAACAGCAGCGCCAGAGCAAGCTTTGTCGCAACGGCGCCGCGCTGATTGGACTTCATCGGTTGACAATCTCCGTCCAGTCCTTGTTGAGCGCTTCGCGGTTATGGTAGGCTCTCTCCCAGTCCACGCCCAGATCCTTCTGAATGAGCGTATCGGTGTCGACCGAGCCCCAGGGCTGCTCCTTCATATCGGCGAAGACGGAGTGCATGAAGCCCTGCATGATGAGCTTCTGCGCATCCTCGCTGAGGAACCACTCCTCCAGCGCCTCGCAGGCTTCGGCGTTCACATTGGCGGAGCGATCCTCCGCCACGGTCATGACGGTGGAGGGGATCAGCACCACGCCGTCCTCGGGATAGATGCAGGCGAGGTTCTTGAGCGGGGCGCCGGCGTCCTCAGCGTCCTTGAGGGCCTTGAGGATGGATTCCTCCAGGATCATGATGGCGGCGCACTCGCCGGTCTGGAGCTTGGTGATGGCGGTGGAGCCGGACTCGATCATCACGTCGTTTGCGGCAAGACCCTTGAGGTAGTCCTTGCCGTAGTGGTTATCCTGGGTCAGGGAGGCGACGGCGGCGAAGGTCGTGCCGGAGGTCATGGGGTTGCCCATGGAGATATAGCCCTTGAGAGCGGGATCCTCGGCAAAGGCCTTGAAGCTCCGGGGGATCGTGACGCCCTTCGCGGCCCAGGCGCTCTCCATTTCGGGATTGTAGGCCAGGACCATGTTGCACACGCGCACGGGATACCAGTAGCCGTCCGGGTCATAGGGGAAGCGCAGGAGCTTGTCTGCGCCGTCTACCTCCACGCTCTCGAGATATCCGGCCTCCTTGAGCTCAAGCGAGAAGGCGGGCTCCGCCACGAGCAGCATGTCGCAGTCCAGTACGCCCGTCTCCATCTCGCCGTAGAGCTTCGTGATCAGAGACGAGGTGCCGCCGTAGAAGAAAAAGCTGTCGCCGTAGGCGGGCTTGAGGTTCGGGAACTCCTTCTTGATGGCCTCGTCCAGCATGTCCAGGACAAACTGGTACATCGAGGAGTAAATGCCGATGGTGCCCTCCACATCCTCGTTCACGGCAAAGGCGCCGCTGCCGAGGCAGCCGACGAACAGCACCAGGGTCAGCAAGAGTGCAATGGCTTTTTTCATGGTGAATATACCTCCTGTTTATGCAAGATTATACATTTACATTATAACAGATGCCTTGGCATTATACAATAAAAAAACAGCGGGCAGAGCCATGTTTTATGCTCTGCCCGCCGTGGGCGTTATCCTGTGATCCGGTAGATCGCGTAGCCCGTCTCGTCGCTTAAAGGCTGCACCGCCTCCGCCGCGGCAGCGGGGTAGTAGCTGCCGCGCAGATAGGCGAGGGTGCGGTCGATGTCATGGTCGATGAGGCGGATATCCTCCCGGTTCACCATGTCGCGGTAGGGATTTTCAAGCCCCCAGCGGTCGAGGATCTTTTCGATCTCCGGGTGGCCCATGCTCCATCCGCCGAGCAGCAGCAGCCTTTCCGCGTAGCGGGCGGGCGGCGTCTCCAGCGGGGTGTAGAGCGTGTGATCCACGGCCCAGACCTTCACGAGATAGAGCCGCCCGTCGTCCTCCAGCAGCCGCCGCACCGCGGCCTTCTCCGCGCTCTTGTCCTCAATGCGGTTGTGGCTGTCATAGCGGCACCAGTCGCGGTTTGCGCGCCAGGTGACAAAGAGGCTCAAAAGCAGCACAGCCGTGAGCAGGAGCCTTTCATCCCTCAGGCGCTTTTCGTCCATCAGAAAGCTCAGCGCCACCGCCATCGCGAGAAAGAGCCCCATGTCCACGCGGTTTGCCAGATACCGGTCGGCGTAGATCATCAGCAGATAGATCAGAGCGAACAGGCCGCCGAGAGCCCCGAGGCTCAGCCAGGTCCCGGCCCGCCGCTTTCCGCAGGCAAGCCAGATCATCAGCATGAACGCAAAGCCCCAGAAGGGGCGGTCCCCGGTAAAGCCCATCAGGCACTCGTTGAGAAACACGCCCAGGCACTCGCCCGCTGTGCGGCGGGGGACCAGCGCGTCCCGCGCGGCGATCAGCGCTTCAAGGTTCTCCTGATTGAAGCGCTCCGTGTCGTAAAAGCTCCACTGCTTCATCAGGCGCACAAAGTTTTCGTCCATGCCGACAGCGTCGTAGGCCTCCGGCATCTGGGCGTAGTCCGGGGTCTGGAAGTCCAGGAAGGCGCTGCGGGTGTCGTTGAAGTCCCGGAAGCCGCCGAGCTCCGGCCGCCGCCACAGCGCAAGGTCAAGGACAAAGAGCCCCGCTGCCAGCGCTGCCAGCAGCACAAAGGGCGCGAGAAAGCGCAGATACCGCTTCACCCTCTCCCCGAGGGCAAGGCGGAGGCTCTCCTCCCGGATCGCCGCAAGCGCCGCAAGGCAGGGCGCCGCCATCAAAAGCGCGCAGACGCCGAATTCCTCAAAGCGCCACACATAGCCGCAGAGCGCAAGGAGCAGCCCGAGGCAGAGCGGCGTTTTCAGGACCCGCCCCCCGGCATTGCGCATGGCGTGGAGCATGAGGGCCATGCCCCCTACGGTGCCGAGGGCGGCGGGCTTTGAAAAGTTCATGCTGAGGCAGCAGTCCGTCCCGAAGGCAAAGAGCAGTATCGCCGTCATGATGAGCGCGGGGAAGAGGCGATAACGCCGCAGCAGCACCCAGGCGAGGGCCGTGAAGCCCAGGTACAAAAGCAGATACTGCATCGCCGAGTACCAGTTGAAGCCGTCGCCGAGCGCGCTGTACACCGTCTTCAGAAGAAAGCCCAGCGTGATGTTGAGAAAGGGCACATAGGCCGTCTTGGTGCTGAGCTGCCCGTCGACGAATTTGGAGATGAAGAGATCGTCGTTCGTCTCCCACATGGGGGCAAAGGCCGTGAGCATCAGCGCGAGAAAAACGGCGTTGAGCGCGAAGGCCAGCACAATGCGCGGCCAGGCCCGGGTATTCCATTGTTCCTTCATGGCGGCTTCCTCACTTCAGGATCCGGTAGATGTTCAGGCCCGTTTCCGAGCTGAGCGGTTCGACCGGCTCCGCCGTCGCGTGCGGATCGTAGTGCTCGCGGATAAAGCGCAGCGTGAGATCCACGTCGTCCTCGATGATGTATACCTTTTCGTTTCCCACACAGTCGCGGTAGGGGTTTTCCACCCCGTACCGCGCGAGATTGTCCATGATCGCGGGGTGCAGACAGTCAAAGCCGCCCAGCAGCACGATCCTGTCCCAGTAGCCCTTGCCGCAGGGCTCAAAGGGGGACCAGAGCCCGTCCGTCACCGCGTCGAGCTTGGCGAGGTACACATGCTCCCGGTCCTCCAAAAGGCGCTCATACGCGGCGCGTATCTCGCTTTTATCCTCGGCGGGGGCGCTGCGGTACCAGTCGCGCATGAGGTAATGGCTCGTGCCGACGGCGGCGAGCAGCACCAGCACGGTCAGCAGCTTCTCCCGCCGGAGCTTCTCTTTGTCCAGCATCAGGGCGAGCGCTGCCGATACGCACAGCAGCAGGCCGAGATCCACACGGTCCACGAGATAGCGCCCGCGCCAGATCAGATAGAGATAGGCCGCCGAGAACAGCGCCGCCTCCAGCGCAAGGCACACCCAGTCGCAAAGCCGGCGCTGCCCCGCCGCAAGCCAGAGCACAAAAATCAGCAGCAAGCCGTAGACGGGCAGGTTCAGGAAAAAGCCGGGGAGGGCCTTGTCCAAAAACTGTCCCAGGCATTCCCCGGGCGAGGGGCGCGGGAAGCGGGCGTCCCGGGCGTCCGTGATGGCCTGCATGGTTTCGGCGGAAAAGACCTCGGGATCAAAATAGTCACTGAGATACAGAAGCTCCACGTCCGCCTCGGAAAGTCCCAGAGCCTCGTAGGCCTCCGGCATTTCCTCGTAGGCGGGGCGGCCGTAGTCGGAGTAGGCCACGCGCACCTTGTCAAATTCGTGGTAGCGCGTCCAGGGCTCCTTCGACCAGGCCCACTCGTTCACGGCGTAGAGGCCCGCCGAGAGCACCAGCACCAGCGCGAAGGGGAGCGCGAGCTTCCCGAAGCGGCGGAGCTTTTCCCCGGCGCTGTCCCCTGCCGCAAGGATACCCCAGAGGGGCCGCAGACAGAGAACCGCCATGAGCGCAAAGCAGGGCAGAAATTCCATGCTGCGCAGCATGAAGCCCAGCACGGAAAGCAGCACCCCGAGGGCGAGCGCCGCCGGGTGCCGCCCCTTGTTTTCAAAGGCGTGGAGCAGCAGGGCCGTCCCGCCCACGGTGCAGACCGCGGCGGTCTTGGTGTAGCTGATGATACAGTACGCATCCACCCCGAAAAAGAGCAGCAGCACCGCCGTGACCGCCGCGCCCCGGAGCGCGCCGAGCCGCTCACAGAGCGTGAAGGAGAGCGCGGTGAAGCCCGCGTACAAAAGCGCGTACTGGCAGAAGGTGTGCCAGGCCGTCTCCCGCCCGAAAATGTCGTAGATGCCCTTGAGCGCCGCCCCCAGCACGATGTTGATGTAGGGGATGTAGGCGGTGGGCCTTGCCATCTGCCCGTCCACAAAGGCGGAGAGGGTGGGGTCGTCGTTGCTCTCAAATCCGACGCGCACGATGATCACCGTCAGCACAAGGAAGACGGAGTTCAGAGCCAGGGCTGCGCGGAGACTCTTGGCCCGGCTGTGTCCGGTTTTCAACGCACGCTCTCCGCAAAGCGCAGGAAGGCGGCGTGGCCCGCCGCGTCGCGCTTGAAGACGCCGGCATGCTCCAGCACCTTCATGAACACCACGCCCACCTCCTGGCGGAGAATGTCCTCGGTATTTTCGGCGGTGAAGGTATAGCGGGCCTTCAGCTCCTCGACCCACGCGGCGTGCTTTGCGCAGCTCTCGCTTGCGCTGATGTCGCCGCCCGTGACGATCAGCTCTTCCAGCTCCTTGAGCTCGTTTTTCAGCCGCGCGGGCAGCACCGCAAGACCCATGACCTCTATGAGGCCGATGTTCTCCTTCTTGATGTGGTGCAGCTCCTGGTGCGGGTGGAAGAGGCCGAGGGGGTACTCCTCCGTGGTCAGGTTGTTGCGCAGCACAAGATCCATCTCAAAGTCCGTGCCCCGGCGGCGGGCGATGGGCGTGATGGTGTTGTGCTTCTCCCCGTCCGTCTCGGCAAAGACGGTGACGGAGGGATCGGAGTAGCCGCGCCAGGCCTTCAGGATCTTTTCGGCCAGCTCCGCTACGCGCAGCTTGTCCCCGGCGCGCAGGCGGATGACGGACATGGGCCACTTGACGATGCCGGCCTGCACGTCCTCAAAGCCCTTGAACGTGAGCGGGGTCTCGATCTCGGCCCTCGCCATGGCGAAGGTGTAGTGCCCGCCCTGGAAGTGGTCATGGCTCAGGATCGAGCCGCCCACGATGGGCAGATCCGCGTTGCTGCCGAGGAAGTAGTGGGGGAAGAGCTCGACAAAGTCCAGGAGCTTGTTGAAGGCCGCCCGGTCGATCTTCATGGGTACATGGCGCTGGTTGAGCACGATGCAGTGCTCGTTATAATAGACGTAGGGGGAATACTGCAGGCAGAAGTCCTCGCCGTTGAGCTTAAGGGGGATCAGGCGGTGGTTGGAGCGTCCGGGATAATCGAGACGGCCCGCATAGCCCTCGGCCTCCCGGCACAGCAGGCACTTGGGGTAGCCGCTGGCCTTGGCCCTGCCCGCGGCGGCAATGGCCTTGGGATCCTTCTCGGGCTTGGAGAGGTTCACCGTGATGTCAAGCTCGCCGTACTCCGTGGCGCTCTTCCACTTGAGATCCTTCACCACGCGGTAGGTGCGGATGTAATCGCTGGCGCGGCTGAGACGGTAGTAATAGTCCGTGGCCTTCTCCGGACTCTCGGCGTAGAGGGCCCGGAAGCGGCGGATGACCTCCGAGGGCCGCGGGGTCAGAAGACCCATCAGGCGGGAGTCGAAGAGATCCTTCTCCGTGATGCTGTCGTCCAGCAACCCGTGCTCCACCCCGTAGGCGATGAGCTCTGCCAGGATGGGCTCCAGATCGCTTTGCTCCTCCGCCGTCTCGGGGCGGGTGAAGCTGTCGAGCCCCAGGGCGTTCAGCAGGGCGTTTTCCGCCCAGACGCGGTCGCACTCCTCGATGAGGCCCTGGGCCAGGGCGTAGTTTACCAGTTTTTCAATGCTGCCGTCGATCATGATTCGTACTCCTTTACATCTTTTATGGACAGGGAGATGCGGTGCTTTTTCTCATCCACGTCAAGGACCACGACCTTGACGATATCCCCCACCGCGAGCACCTCGCTCGGATGGCGGATGAATTTGTCGCTGATGCGGGAGACGTGCACAAGGCCGTCCTGGTGTACGCCGATGTCCACAAACGCGCCGAAGTCGATGACGTTGCGCACCGTGCCGGTGAGCACCATGCCGGGCTTGAGATCCTTGATCTCCAGCACGTCCTTGCGCAGCAGCACCGGCGGCAGCTCGTCGCGCGGGTCGCGCCCGGGCTTCAAAAGCTCGGAGATGATATCGTTCAGCGTCGGCACGCCCACGCCGCACTCCTCAGCGGCCTTGTCCGTGCCGCAGGCGGCCACGCGGGCCTTGAGCTCCCTGATGCTGCCCGCCTTCACATCCTCCAGCGTGTAGCCGCAGAGCTTCAGGAGCTTTTCCGCCGCGGCATAGCTCTCCGGGTGGACGGCGGTGTTGTCCAGCACCTGGCTGCTCTCCGGCACGCGCAGGAAGCCCGCGCACTGCTGGAAGGCCTTGGGCCCCAGCTTCGGAACCTTGTTGATGGTCTTGCGGCTCAGGAAGGCGCCGTTTTCCTCGCGGTAGGCGACGATGTTCTTTGCCGTCGTCTTGTTGAGGCCCGACACCCGCTGCAAAAGCGCGGGGGAGGCGGTGTTGATGTCCACGCCCACGGCGTTCACGCAGTCCTCCACCACGCCGTCGAGCGTCTCGGCCAGGCGCGCCTGGGGCATGTCGTGCTGATACTGGCCTACGCCGATGGCCATAGGGTCGATTTTCACAAGCTCGGCCAGCGGGTCCTGCAGCCGCCGCGCGATGGAGACGGCGGAGCGCAGGTTCACGTCATAGTCGGGAAACTCCTCCGCCGCAAGCTTTGACGCGGAGTAGACCGAGGCGCCCGCCTCGTTCACAATGGCGTAGCTCACGTCGCCGTGGAGCTGCTCGATCATCTCCACGGTCATCTGCTCGGTCTCGCGGGAGGCGGTGCCGTTGCCGATGGCGATGTGGGCCACGCCGTCCTTTTTGATGAGGGCCGAGAGGGTGCGGATGGCCTCCTGCTTGCGCGCCTCGGAGAAGGTGGGGTAGACCACCGCCGTGTCCAGCACCTTGCCGGTTCCGTCCACCACGGCGACCTTGCAGCCGTTGCGGTAGCCGGGGTCAAGCCCCATGGTGACCTTGCCCTTCACCGGCGGCTGCATCAGCAGGGGCCGGAGGTTCAGGCCGAACATTTTGATTGCGCCCTCATTTGCCGTGTCGGTGAGGGCGTTTCTGGTCTCGCGCTCCATGGAGGGAAAAATGAGTCGGTCGTAGGCGTCGTCCGCGGCTGCGCGCACAAAGGCCATGGCGGCGCTGCCCGGCCGGATCACGGCGCGGCGCACCTTCTGCAGGGCCTGGTCCCGGTCCAGCTCGATCGAGACCTTGAGAAAGCCCTCCTTCTCCCCGCGGTTGACGGCGAGGATCTGGTGTCCCTGCAGTCTGCTGAGAGCTGCGGTGAAGTCATAGTACAGGCGGTAGACGGAGTCGTCCTCCGTGGCGGCCTCGCTGTGCAGAAGTCCCCGTGCGCCGATCAGCTCGCGCAGCATGGCGCGGATGGCGGCGTCGTCCGAGATGTTCTCGGCGATGATGTCCGAGGCCCCGGCCAGCGCGTCCGCCGCGCTCTCCACGCCCTTTTCGGGATCAACATAGGCCTCGGCCAGCGCTTCCGGCGCGGGGCAGTCCGGCTTCTGGGCGAAGAGCTCCAGCGCCAGCGGCTCAAGGCCCTTTTCCTTGGCCATGGTTGCCCGGGTGCGGCGCTTGGGCTTATAGGGGCGGTAGAGGTCCTCAAGCACGGCGAGGGTTTCGGCCGCGTCGATGGCGGCGGCCAGCTCCTCGGTGAGCTTGCCCTGCTCGGCAATGCTGTTTTTCACGGTCTCCTTGCGCTCAAAGAGGCCGCGCAGATAATTCAGCCGCTCCTCCAGCGTGCGCAGGGCGGTGTCGTCCATGGCGCCGTGCAGCTCCTTGCGGTAGCGGGCAATGAAGGGGATCGTGTTCCCCTCGTCGAGAAGATTGATGACGTTTTCGATATGGTTCAGAGGCCGGTCAAGCTCCCGGGCCAGGATTTCGCTGATGCTTTCCATGTTGTCTCCTTTGAAGTTGGTTTACTAAAAAAGAATTATAACATGTTCCCTCAACAGGAACAAGCACCGGAACCCATTTTTCTCCGGAGCGTCTTCTTAAGGCAACACCGCACAATCCGCCTTCGGCATCTCCTGGAAAATTTGTGCCCTGATTTCGTCACTTTTTCTTGAGGTACACAAAGTACATCTGCG
>CADARY010000031.1 GCA_902790375.1 Oscillospiraceae bacterium
AACAGCGCCTCCTTTGTAGATTCTCCCGCCTACTCATAAGTGACATTTTCTCAAGTTAATACGTCGCGGAAAAAGGGACATTTTAAAAAGTCATTGACACCGTATCTTATAGCAATTGACAATTGAATCTGACTGTTCAGGAAGCACTGGAACGGAATTGGCATTGATAAAGGGAGTATTTTACCCTTTTTCAATCATTATTCTCCAGTGCTTTTTTCTTTGCCTATGAACCTTGACAATTGAATCAGGCGTGTGCGCAGGACCATATGCCATGACCCAAAACAGGTGAGCAAAGGAAAAATGCGTACAGTAAACGCCGAAGTACAAACTTATAAATTTCAGATTAAATTGGAGGAACATATGAAGCAAACAATCAGAACTTCGGATAATTACTACGGTTGCACACTCAGAGCAGCAAAAGATTTTCAGTTTGAAACGCAGGTACACTGCAATTATGAAGAGGAAACAGTACGCTATGCGGTGTGCCGATATATCCGGCACTGTCCAAAAATCAGGGACCGATTTATCCGAGAGGCGGTCAAACTTGGTTTATCCACAGGGAAAAAAACACAGGAGACATCAGATTCATGTCAATGTCAGAAATATGGAACTCCCGGGCCGTGAAGCGATTTTAACAATTGAGGTTGGACAAGGAGAGCTTATTGTGAAAAAGCTGATCATCGAAGAAGCTACAGCGGATTGATTTCACCAATGTTCGGGCGCATGAAGTAACGCATGGGGTGACGAGAGAAAACCCCGGAACTGGTAAAAAAATTCAGATACATCCTTCTGACCGAACTGAATGCAGCTGGCTCTTTTTTACCCATTCACCCATTTGCTCCTTCTTCTTTTCCATCAAGACGGATGGGAGAAGCGGGCTATCAAAGTATTGCTTGCTCCTTTCCTGTGGTCGATGCTAGTTCTAACAAATACGGAAACCATTATGGCAATTGTGTACGGCGGCAGGAAGGCCTGCAAAAATGCAATGTCTTTTAGCAGACTCAGGACTATGGCGAGTAGGAACAAACTGAACATCGTTACGGCCAAAGATTAATTGATGATATTGTTATTCATAATTGTTCCTTGCCTACCTGGCAGATATGTAGATAGCTTTTCTTAACTATGGCCTAAGAACAGCGTATGATTTGTCGCAGATTCCGTACAAAACACTTGCATGCACGGAAATCTGATTGTTTGTAATTGACAAGCTATTTTGACCATCCATGAATCAGTGTAATATAGCATCAAAACAGCGGTCAGAAATTTTCCCCGACCGCTGTTTTGATGCTGGTATTATGTTTACTCTATATCGAAAAGTACAGTCAATACTCTATACATCACACTGGTATAAGCACAGTGAGCTGTCCTGTCTGGTCGTTATACCAATTGAGTTTTCCGTCTTGTAAATATAGGCTTCCGGTTCCATCAAAGCTTTCGGCTGAGGTGGTATAGCTCACACCATCTGTGCAGGTTTCAAGCCAGAAATGGCTGCTGTCATATAGCATGACACCTTCCTTGTACACATACGCCGTCATCTGCCAGCGTGAGCGAACGAATTCTGAGTTTGCCCAGAAAACATTCACTTTCACGCTGCCTTCGGTCTGGTAGGAGATATTGATCTGACAAAGCCCGGAGAGTTCATCTACCCAGTTGCCGACAAAGCCGTGGTGCAGTGCGGTCGGTGCAGCAGATTTGACTGTGATCTGCGCAGATGAGGTGTTGACAGAGCCTGCCTCATTGCTGAATTTGCAGTAGACTTTGACACCGTTGAACAGCTCAGGCACTCCCTCCAGTTTCAGTTCTTTGGTGTTGCCGCCCGTGATCTTCAGTGCAGGGAACTGGTTCTGTACAGCCGAATAGCTCACATCTAGGGAGCTGTCCGGACTTATAAAATGCCACTCTGCCAGAGTAGCATTATCGCACTGTGCAACGAATGTGCAGCTGCCGTTTGCTGTCACCGTCTCATCTGCCGGTTCCTTCGAGATTTTCGGCAGAGAGATTTGAACAGGAGTGGGTGTTGAAACCGGCGCCTTTGTGGGTTCAGGCGTGGGTGACTGTGTTGCCGTGGGAACCGGGGTCGGTATCGCGGTCGGCACAGGTGTGGATGTCTCAACAGGGATTTTTTCAGGCGTTTTCTGCTTACGCCCGCAGGCGGTAAGCATCAACAGAGATAAAGCAATGCAAAGAGTCAAAAACAGTTTCTTTTTCATAATATTCCTCCCTTAAAATGATTTTTTACCACTTGGACAGGATCTTGCCGTACATCTGCTTCTTTTCATCGCCGAAGCGCTGCACACGCAAAATAACATAATCGTCGATCTTAAAATCCGAATCCTCATACTGGTATGAGTAGCTGCACATACACACCGCGCCGTCAGGAAGATTGCAGAAGACGCCGCCCGCGTATTTGCCGGAGATCATCGCCTGCCCTGCCGTGCTTCGGGTCTTGCGCTTGCCCTCGGTTCTGTGCTGCTCCCGGAGGATTGAGCGCGGATCGTGGGTGACTGTCCTGTCATGCGCGTATTGGCGGGCCCCTGCTGTGTGGGATTTTGCGTGACGGCGTTCACGGAACTGTTGACGCGTGCTGCGCCGACGGCGACGTTATTCTGCTCGGAGCTCTGTACTGTTCCTGCCGTGCCGTGCTCAGCGCGATTCGTGCGTCGGGCATTGCCTGCCTCACGTTGGGTGAAGCGCGGCCCGTTGCCGACTGCCGACTGGTTTCCTGCCGGTGCCGTGCCGGGACTGTGCTGCTGGTTTAAGGCGCTGCCGCTTTGATCGGCACGACCGGCGCTCTGAACGACGCGCTCTCCGGACGCGGCGGGCATTCCTGCCGTGCCGTGCTTAACTTCGCTGCCATTGGTCGGATTCGTTCCCTGCGTTCCGGGAGGATTCGTCTGCACTGTCGGGCGGGTATGGCCCGGTGCCCTGCGTGTCCCCAGAGGTACGGAAGTCCTGCGGGTATCATAGGCATTGCTGCCGCCGCTGTTTCCAGAGACATACTCGTTGACGCTGGATTGCTGCGCCCCGAACTGCGTGTTCTGACTCTGCTGCGCTGTTGCGCTCTGATTGCTGTTCACGTTCATGCTGCCCATGCTCCTGCTTCCGGCACCGTCAGATTTTGGCGGGGTCGGTCCGTTGGGCGTAATGTGCGGCCCACCGGCAGGTGTGTTCGGATTCCTGCGGCTGCTCTGTGTGCTGCCGCGTCCCGCGCTGTGCAGGATACTCCCCGCGATGGAGCGCATCACCATATACGAGAGCGCGTCGGGGAATCTGCCCAGAGAGTCGCCGGTCATGGCCGGGTTAAGCCTGATCCGTGCGACGATGGCATCGGCTTTCTTCGCTACTCTCACCACTGTCAGCACCAGTACCATCCAGGGCAGCACATCCACACCGCTGGGGTAAAACGAGAGTACCGACAAAAGCATTTTGACGAACATCACGTTCAGGATCGTGAGCAAACACATGGAGCCATACATCCGACACGGCGCTGAGTCCTGCGAAGCTCGCCTTGTCCGCGAACTGGATATCCACCGCGTCTGGGACTTCCAGCATATTGATGACTGTGGAGGTCATATTGAGCGCAATGTTGCAAATCTGCGGACTTGACACCAGCAGGAAAGAAAAGACAAAGGTTCTTCCGAATAACAGCTTGGGGTCTTCCGCCTCGAAGCCGAGGCCGGTCATCATGCTGCGCACCGCTTGAAACACCAGGTCCCCGATGAGCAAGGCTCAGCCCAGCGCCAGCATGGTCTGCATGACAGGCTGGATGACCGGCATCCGCTCCTTCAGATATGCGAAATCCATGCTCATGACGTTCAGAAGCATGGATGAAAAGTATTCCCAGCACTCCAGGATCAGGCCGTAGGTCCATTCGATGAAGCCCTGAAAGATAAGCTCAAGCAAACTTCGGCCCTCCTCTCTGCCTGGGCTGTGTATTTATCTGTCAAGGGGTGATGGTTGCCAGACCGCTGAACAGAGGCGCAACATAGGCGATGAAAGCGCCGATGCCATTGATGACCGCCCACGCGATCCAGATACGCTTGAGCCAGTCCCAGGCCTGATCGACCTTGTGCTGGTTATTGGAGAGCTTGGCTCCGATCACGGCGACGGCAGACATCAGTCCGGCCAGCACCGTGCTGATTCCTGCGATATGGGTGTAGACGTCCACAATGATCCTGTTGGCCGCCGTCCACATATCTTCCGTCGCGTAGGCGGGTACGGTAAAGAGCGCCGTCAGGAGAAGCGCGGTCAGGGAAAAGAGATACAGCTTAAAAAGTTTCTTCGTAGGCATTCCTCCTCTCGCTGAGCAGTCTCTATATTCGTTCCTTACATAACATCACCTCCCTCACGAGGGTTATCCTCCGCACACAGCTCGTTCAGATGATGAACAAAACCGCGAACAAAGGGCGCAAGCAAAGCATCGCTGCCGGAGATCCACCAGATGACCTCTGGCAATGGCTTTGCAATGGTGTCATACTGGATGGAGATGATGAGCAGAACCTGCCGATCAGTAACCTGCGCAGCCTGCGAGGTAATGCGGCGGCAGACATTTCGGGTGCTGTCCCAGTCTCCGCAGGCGTCGAGGATCTGCGTATAGAGCAATCCGGCTTGCATAACGCTGACTGCCTCCACCGCGCTTGTGTTGATCTGTCCATCCGCCGTGAGTAATCCCATCCTTTGAAGGCGGATGGAGGCAGCGGGGTCAAAAGGGCTTATAATTTGTGGCGCCATGTGTTTTCCTCCCTTCGGGCAATAAGAAAGGCCCGGCACTTTCGTGTCGAGCCTGAATGTAGATTGTTTTCATAATATATATGGTAAAAGCCTTTCCTGTGTGCTATAATAACATAGCAGAGTACAGTATCGCTGCATATCTGAAAAGGGGATATTGGTTAATGAGAGTGTATCTCGATATGTGCTGTTATAATAGACCATATGATGATCAGTCGCAGCTCAGAGTTGCGATGGAAGCGCAGTCAAAGCTTCATATTCAAAACCTGATTAAAGATGGCAGCTTGGAGCTTATAGGACATATACTCTGGATTATGAGGTCAGCAGGAACCCCTATGAAATGAGAAGGCAGTCAATTGTTCAGTTTATTCGTGACAATATGAAGGGTTATGTCGGCGCTGAGCGCGCTGAACTCATTGAACCGATTGCAGAAGAAATCATGAAGACGGGTGTCAAGGAAAAGGATGCTTATCATGTAGCTTCAGCCATATATGCCGGGTGCGAGTACTTCATTTCTACTGACATTCGGCTGCTGAAATACAAATCCGACAGGATCAAACTGGTCACACCCATTGAATTTGTTACAGAAACGGAGGGTGAAGAATGATTCCAAATACTGTTGATATTATGAATCGTGGGATGGAATGTCTTACGGAAGCTCTCGGTGTGGTCGAGGCAGAGCAGTTTATTTCTATTATCATCCGGGAAAAGTTTGATTACACAAAATGGCAGCGGAATTACTTCGATGCGATGGAGCCCGGGGAATTCCACAAGAAAGCATTGGAGTATGCCAAGGCACATCCGTATACCGGAAACGCTGAGCGACTGTAAAAAAGTATAGCCAGAAGGAGAGACGCAGATAAGCGATCTCTCCTTCACTATTCGATAATAATACACAAGCGAGGCGGCAAGCACACCTCGCTTGTGCCGGATAATCTGACCACAATTTTGACCACAAATAGGATGGAATCATTGGAAAGATTATCACTAAAAAGTTCACATACAGTCAAATAAATGACGTTTTTGATAATTATTAACAGCGAGTTGTGACAAAATTGGTTTATGGGGTTCAAGAGGCCGGAAGTTCGAATCTTCTCACTCGGACCAAGAAAAGTTCTGAAATCGAAAGGTTTTGGGATGGTCTCAAATGTGATACTATTACTGTTGAAGAGCATGGCTTCTTGTCCTTTCAGTTTTGTATAGGCAACTTAACTTTAGGACTGCCATGCTCTTCTTTCAATAGCTTATTCTCTTTTACTCATTAAAGTTTCGTGATGATCCCAAAAACAGGCAGTGATCGGTTTGATCACTGCCTGTTTCGAAGCGCGTTCTCAGGGAGCTTTCGGGGGCGCTTCCTGCTTGCGGATGTTGTCGATGGCTTCCATGCTGCCGCCGCCGTGGTCGTCGGGCGCGCGGAACTCACCCTTGTCCACAAGGCGCAGGAAGGCGTCGACCACGTCTGTGGTGAGCTGGGTGCCGGAGACCTCCTTGATGATGGAGACCACCTTCTCAAAGTTCATCCGGTTGCGGTAGGGACGATTGGAATACATGGCGTCGAAGCAGTCGGCCACCGCGATGATCTGGGCCACCCGGGGGATCTCCTCACCCTTCAGATGGCCGGGATAGCCCTTGCCGTCAGGCCGCTCATGATGAGCCTGGGCGCCGACGGCCAGCTCCGGCATGATGGTGATTTCCTTGAGCGCTTCATAGCCCTTCGTGGTGTGGGACTTGATGATCTCAAACTCCTCGTCCGTGAGCTTGCCGGGCTTGTTGAGCACCTCCTGCGGCACGCCGACCTTGCCGATATCGTGCAGCAGAGCGATGCGATAATACTTCTCCACCGTCTCCTGATCATACCCCAACTCTCTGGCGAGCATGGCGGTGTACTTTGCCACACGGGAGGAGTGGCCGTTGGTGTAACGGTCCTTCATATCAATGATTTTTGCAAAGGCCTCCGTAATGCCGCCGACAAGGGCCATGGTCTCCTGCTGCTTCTTCTCAAGGGCGCGGGTTTTTCTGCGGATGTAATACCGCACGGCCGCCGCCAGAATCAACAGTACCGCAAGTCCTACCAGCACATAGAACCACACCTGCTCGTAGAAGGCCTTCTCCTTCACGATCGTGACGCTGACAACCTTGTTGCCGCGCCCCATGCTGTCCTTGAGCTGCATCACATAATGATAGGTGCCGCCGCGCAGGTTCGTATAGTCCACGGGCACCATCTCGCTGCGGCTGACCGTGGTGCTCTGCCGGTCAAAGCCCTCCAGCTTGTAGCTCACCTTGGGGTTGCTGAGCGAATAGTTGAATACAAAGCTCGGCACGGTCAGCTTTTGCGTGCCGGACGGGATGGTGAATGCGCCGGTCTCATCCGGATAAAGGACCACGCCGTCTGCCTCCACAAAGGGAACGGAGGCAATCAGATCATTGACGTCCTCAAAGGGCTTTTCAATGTTGACCTTGCAAAGGCCTGTGCTCCCGGCGATGTACAGGTCGCCTTCACTCGTCAGATTGCTGTAGGAATTGGCTGTGGCGATGCAGGGCAGGCCGTTGGCCAGGCTGTAGTATATGGGGTTGATGTCACCGTTGGCAAGCAGCTCCTCCGCGGGCGTCACATAGATGCCGTTGCTGCTGAGCACCCACATATCCCCCTTGCTGTTCCAGTAGAGGTCAAAGTTGTTGGCGTAGGGGAATATCTTTACCGTTGTCACCTGACCGTCCGGACGCATAAAGGCGATGGCGCTGCTGGTGACGATCCAGACCACGTCGCGCTCTGCGTCCCGCTTGAGGCGCATCACGATATCAGAGGGAAGCCCCTCCTCCACGTTGATATTCTCAATGCCGGAGTCCCGGATGATGTAAAGGCCGCCGCCGTTGCTGCCGAGGAGGATCTCGCCGTTTGCCCCCTCCTCCACGGTGAGGCTTTCAATGTTGACGATCCCGTCTTCCCTGCCGTAGGAGGCGACCACACGCTTCCCATCAATGACGTTCATGCCGCCGGTAAGGGCGACAAGGATCCTGCCGTCCTTTGCTTCGGTAACCGTGCGCAGGCTGCTGGACAGGAGTCCCTCCGCCTCGGTAAAGGCGGTCAGTTCACCGTGGTCATAGCACAGAAGCCCGTGGGCGCGCCAGGTGGAGATCCACAGACGCTCCCGGCTGTCACGGATGATGGAGCGGATGCGGCATCCATCGAGCAGCGCGATCAGATCGTCCGCCTCCAGCGCCTCGCCGGAGGCAGTTTCTGCCCGGGTCAGCGGGAGAGCGCTGAGCGGGCCGTTCTCATCGAGCACAAGCAGACCCGTGTCGGAGGCGACAAAGAGCTTTCCGTCGCACATACAGGTGGAATTGACAACCATCTCCGGCAGATCATAGCGCTCAAAGAGGTCGGAGAACTGGTTCGGTACCACCTTCATCACGCCCTGGCGTGTGGAGGTAAACCAGAGATTGCCCAGATAGTCTGTCGTCACGTGGCCGACATTGTTGTTCATAGGCAGGTTTTCCAGCAGATGGAAGTGCCCGTTATCCAGCACGCCGATGCCGTTGCCCGCGCAGATCCAGATTTTGCCGTCGATATACTCCATGGCCATCAGGTACTTCAGCGGCGAAATGTCGATCTTCTCAAGAACAGTAAACTCCTCACCGGGGTCGACAAGATAAAGGCCGAAGTCCGATGCCTCATGATAGAGCAGACCCGGATGCTCCGGATCGGGGAGGATGGTGCCGGTCGCCTTGAGGGGATTGTCGCTGGTACCGATATAGCGGAGCAGCTTGCCGTCCCGGATCAGCATCAGGTCGCCGAGGTCGGTGGTGCCATAGAGGATGCCGTCGCTGCCGAGGCGGAGACTGCGCATGTTCGCGTCGCTGATGTACTCCCCCTCAATGGAGCTCAGTTGATAATCGGCGTCGATCATCATGATGCCGCCGGTAGTCGCAATATAGATCGTCCCGTCGGGACCCTCGACGATGGCGCGGGTATGGGCGGACTTCATCCCGTCCAGCTTCCCCCAGGTTTTGAGGGTACCGCGCTCCATGACCGCGACACCGTTGTCATTTGTCCCGATCCACAGGCGATCCCGGCTGTCCACGAACAGGCACTTGATGCTGGTGAGGCCGCTGGTGGAATCCATGCGCTCAAAGGTGTTGCCATCGTAGCGGATAAGGCCGGCATAGCTGCCGATCCAGATAAAGCCGTCGCGCGTTTGGACGATAGCGTTGGCCTCCGAGGTGGGCAGGCCGTTGAGCCCGTCATACAGTACTGCGGAATAACCCTCGGTATAGCCCAGCAGATCGACAGAAACCCTTGCATTGTCAGCCGCAGCGGCATATACGGGCTGCGCCAGCAGCACAAGGAGCAGCAGGCTAATGCCCAATCGAAAGCCCAGCCTGCCGGTACCGGTATATTTATACATGTGAAAACTCCTCTATAAATCATTTGGATTATTCGGTATTGTATGCGCTGCCGCCGCACTTGTCAAGATGGGAATGCGTACTCTGCATGTTGTTAGGGGACATTATTATGAAAAAACACAGAAAATGGAAAAAGCTGAATAATTCCGCATGCCTCCGGCCCTTGGGCAATACCGCATAATTCGGCAAGAGCAGATCCTGAGAAAATTTGGGTTCTGATAAAGGCACTTTTTCGCAGATGTACTTTGTGTACCTCAAGACGGATTGTGCGGTGTTGCCCTTGCGGAAACGGGGAAGCATAACTCCCTGAGAATGTGCAAAGCTGCGCGCATTCTCAGGGAGTGGGGAGCTGTGTTACATCATCTGCGGCAGAGTGGCCAGTTCCGGATTGTTGGCGCGGGTGCTGCGGCAGGTGATGCTGCCGGCGAGCTGGGCAAACTGGGCACAGGCCACCAGGTCGAAGCCTCGCAGATCCGCCCAGACAATGGCAGCGGCAGCGGCGTCGCCTGCGCCGGTGCAGTTGATGACCTCAGTCTCATAGGCGGGGAGATAGTGGAGCTTGCCATGCTCGGCGGCGATCATACCGTCGGCGCCGAGGCTGACGAAGATGCGGCCCGGGCAGAGCTTCGCGAGCTTTTCGGCTGCGCGCTCCGGATCCTTCTCCCCGCTCAGGGCCCCGGCCTCCAGGGCATTGGTCTTCAGGGCGCGCAGGCGCTTGAGAAAAGGACGGATGCGCTCTGCCTTGGCGACCGAGACGGTGTCGGCGTAAACAGGCATACGCGCGCGGCCGCAGAGCCAGGCCAGCGACTCTGTGGGGAGATTCGTGTCAAGCACCATGGCGCCGTGCCCCTTCAGCTTCGGCAGCAGCGGTTCAAAGTAATCCGGCGTCAGCGCGGCACAGATGTCCATGTCGCTGATGGCGGCGCACAGATCGCCGCCGGCCTCGGTGATGAAGAGATAGGTGGAGCTGTGCCCGCCCGGCTTTACCAGCGTGTGCTCCATATGAAAGCCCAGGGCTTCACAGGAGTCCATCAGCGCCCGGCCCAGCAGGTCGTCGCCCATGGCGGTGATGAAGCTCACCTCCGTCCCAAGCAGACGGAGATTATGGGCAATGTTGCGCCCCACGCCGCCCGGGGTCATGCGCACGCTCCCAGGGCAGGAGTCGCCCATGGTGAGCGCGCCCGTGGGCCGGCCCCAGATATCCATATTGACGCCGCCGATAACCACGGCGGCGTCTTTTTTGGCGTTTAATTGATGTGCCATATGTTCTTGGCGTATTCCTCAATGGCGCGGTCGGCGGCGAAGTAGCCGCTCTTGGCGATGTTCATGAGGGAGAGACGGCCCATCTCGGAGGGATCGGAGATCCGCTTGTACAGGCGCTCCTGCGTATCCACATAGCTGCGGAAGTCGGCAATGACCATATAGGGATCGCCGCCGAAGAGCAGGTTGGAGATGATGTCGGAGTAGTTCTTGCCGTCAGAGAAGCCCTGCATGATGCGGGTAGTGACGCGGTAAAGCTCGGGATCGGCATTGGTGATGCCGTTGGGGTCATAGCCGCCGGCGCGCCACTTGGCAATATCCTCGGTGTGCAGGCCGAAAAGGAACATGTTCTCATCGCTCAGGCGGTCGTACATCTCGACGTTTGCGCCGTCCAAGGTGCCGATGGTCACGGCGCCGTTCATCATGAGCTTCATGCAGCCGGTGCCGGAGGCCTCCTTGCCGGCGGTGGAAATCTGCTCGGACACCTGTGCGGCGGGGACAATGGCCTCGGCGGCGCTGACGCGGTAGTTCTCCACAAAGTAGACCTGCAGCTTATCCTTGCAGACAGGGTCGTTGTTGACGTCGTTGGCAAGGCTCAGAATGAGCTCGATGATGCGCTTTGCGACCTTGTAGCCGGCTGCGGCCTTCGCGCCGAAGACATAGGTTCTGGGCACAAACTCCATGTTGGGGTTATCGTGCAGCCGCAGCTGCAGAGCCACGATGTTCATCGCGCACAGAAGCTGGCGCTTGTACTCATGCAGGCGCTTGACCTGCACATCCATTACGGCGTCGGTGTTGAGGGCGAAGTTGTCATTGCGCCGGGCAAAGGCGGCAAAGCGCAGCTTGTTGGAGTACTTGATGCTGTTCATGTCGGCGCGGACTTTTTCGTCCGACTCGTACTTGGAGAGCTTCTCCAGAAGCTCCGGATGCGTCAGGTATTCCTCACCGCCCAGCAGTTCGGTGATCAGGTTATGCAGGCCGGGGTTGATCTGCGAGAGCCAGCGGCGGTGGTCGATGCCGTTGGTGACATGGGTGAAGCGCTCGGGCCGGATGGAGTAGATGTCGTTGAACAGGTCGTTTTTCAGGATCTCGCCGTGAAGGCGGGACACGCCGTTGACCATGTAGCAGGTGGCAAGGCAGAGATTTGCCATGTGCACCTGACCGTCCCGGATGATGAGGTTGCGGCCCAGCTTGTCGCCGGTGCCGAACTTGACGGCAAGATAATCGCACCAGCGGCGGTTGATCTCACACATGATCTCCCACAGGCGGGGCAGAAGCTGCTGGATCAGATCCTGCGGCCACTTCTCCAGCGCCTCGCTCATGACGGTGTGGTTGGTGTAAGCCACGCTGTTTTTGACGATGTCCCAGGCCTCGTCCCAGCCCAGACCATACTCGTCCATGAAGATGCGCATGAGCTCGGGGATGATCATGGTGGGGTGGGTGTCGTTGATCTGGATGACATGGTGGCGGGAGAAGGAGCTGATATCGCCCCAGAGGCGCATATGCTTGCGCACGATGTCCTGCGCGGAGGCAGAGACAAAGAAGTACTGCTGTCTCAGACGCAGGAGCTTGCCTTCGATATGGTCATCGGCGGGGTAGAGGACCTTGGTGATGACCTCGGCGTCAATGCGCTCGGACATGCTCTTGATATACTGGCCCTCGGAGAAGAGGTACATGTCCAGGGACTTGGCGCTCTTGGCGTCCCAGAGGCGCAGGGTGTTGATATCCTTGCCGCCGTAGCCGGCAATCAGCATGTCGCGCGGCAGGGCGTACACGGGGGTGTAGCCGGTATGCTCGGCGTGGTAATGGCCGTAATTGTCCCAGCGCGGGGAGAGCTGCCCGCCGAAGCGGACCTCGACCATATCCTCATAGCGGGGGATCAGCCAGCTCTCGGCTGCGGTGCGCCAGTTGTCGGACACCTCGACCTGCTTGCCGTTTTCAAACTTCTGCTTGAAAATACCAAGCTCGTAGCAGATGGAGTAGCCGGTGGCGGGCAGCCCCTCGGTGGCCATGGAGTCCATATAGCAGGCGGCCAGACGGCCGAGACCGCCGTTGCCGAGACCGGCGTCGGGCTCTTCGTCGAAAATATCGACAGCGCTGCGGCCCATATCGTCGAGTGCGCCTATGATCGCGTCGGATAAGCCGAGGTTGTAGGCGTTCTTCATGAGGCTGCGGCCCATGAGAAACTCCATGGACATATAGTGGACTTCTTTTTCACCGCGGATGGGTTCCTGTGCGGCGAGGAGTCTGCTCATCAGCTCGCGGATGACGATGGCGGTGGCCTGGAAGATCTGCTCGTCGGTGGCGTCGACGCTGGAAATGCTGAACTGCGCACAGAGCTTGTCTTCGATGGCACTGCGGATTTCTTCGCGGGAGATTTGATTCTTCATAAATGATACCTGCCTTTATGGTAGAATGGGAATACAATAATATTATGATGTGCCGGCAACGACAGCTGCCTGCTCAAGGGTCCGTGAGGCCGGGCCTTTGAGCAGAGAGCGGGAATCCTCTCCGCCCCGGTTGCCCGGAGCGGAGAGGGCGTATGCCGAAAAACTCAGATGTTGCTGCCCTTGGGCACGATGAGGGGCAGACGCTCGTTCCCGTTGAGAACGGTGTTGGGGGAGAAGCTGCAGTCCTTGTCGATGATGCAGTGGTCGAGGGAGCAGCCGACCTCCACGATGCAGTCGTTCATCACGATGCAGTTTTTGAGCTTGGCGCCCGGACGGATGCGCGCGCCGGAGAAGACGATGCAGTTTTCGATCGAGCCGTCGATGATGCAGTTGTCCGCCACAAGGGAGTTGCGGGAGTAGGAGCCGACGCCGTAGTAGGTGCTGACCTCCTCGCGCGCCTTGGTGAAGACGGGACGCTCGGCCGGGAAGAGCTCATGCCGGATGTCGTTGTTGAGCATGTCCATGTTGGCCTTGTAGTAGCTGTCCACGCTGCGGATGAGGGCGGTGTAGCCGTGGTGGACGTAGATGTCCATCTTGCCGCCTTCCTTGAGCCAGCTGTCCAGCGTGTCCTTGTGGAAGCGGTGCAGGCTCTGCTTGCGGCTGGTCTCCATCAGCTCGAGCAGGGTCTCTTTGTTGATGATGTAAGCCTCAAGGCTCAGGAAGCCTTCCTTCTCGTTGACGGCGTCGACCAGGATCTGCCTGGCCTTGCCGTTGTCGTCGGTGAGGTAGGTCATGCGGAAGCCTTCGGCATCGGCGCGGTCGGTGCAGATGGCGGTGATGGCGGAGCCGGATTTGCGGTGCTGCTCCATGGGGACGGTCAGGTCGATGTTGGCGCACATGTCGCCGAGCATCAGCACGAAGTACTTGGCCTTCACGTCCTTGATGTAGGAGCTGACCGCGATCAGAGCCTCCATCGTACCGGCGTAGTTGCCGCGGTGGTACTCAGGCAGACCGAAGGGGGGCAGCATGCGCAGGCCGCCGGTACGGCGGGCCATATCCCAGGCCTTGCCGCCGCCCAGGTGGTCAAGCAGGGACTGATAGTCGCGCTGCATGATGACGCCGACGTCGACAATGCCAGCATTGCGCATGGCGGAGAGGGAGAAGTCGATGACTCTGTATCTGCCGCAGAAGGGCAGGGACGCGGCGGTACGCATGCTGACGAGCTCACGCAGTCTCGCGTCGGTATAGTAGGCGAAAATAAGACCGTGGAAATCCTTCATGGCTTAAACCTCCTCACTGCTGCTGATCATCGCGCCGACTTTGACCGTGGAGCCTGCGGGAATCTCAAGATCGGGGCCGATGGTGGTGATTTTCTTTCCCTCACCGGGAGCGGGGGAGCCGCCGACCTTCGCGCCGGCGCGAATAATGGTGTTCTCGCCGATGATGGCGTACTCAACGGAGGCGCCTGCCTCAACCACGACGCCGGGCATCAGCACGGAGTACTTGATGTTGGCGCCGACACCGATATGCACGGAGGGGGAGAGAACGGAGTTGTCGACAATGCCGTCGATCTCGCAGCCCTCGGTGACGATGGAGTGCAGGATCTCGGCGTGGGAGCCGACCTGATGCGGCGGGCAGATGGGGCTTCTCGCGCTGATGGGCCACTCGGGATCGTAGAGGTCGATCAGCTGCGGGGTCAGCATGTCCATATTGGCGTCCCAGAGACTGTCGATGGTGCCGACATCACGCCAGTAGCCCTTGAAGCGGTAGGGCCAGATCTTCTCGCCGTCAGCGATCATGGCGGGGATGATGTTGTGGCCGAAGTCATGCTTGGAGTTGGGATCGGCGTCGTCCTGAAGCAGATACTTGCGCAGCTTCTTCCAGTCGAAGATGTAAATGCCCATCGAGGCCAGGGTGCTCTTGGGGTGCTTGGGCTTCTCTTCAAATTCCTTGATGTAGCCGCCCTCGCCGAGGTTCATCATGCCGAAGCGGGTGGCCTCCTCGAGGGTGACGGTCAGCACGGAGATGGTGCAGGCGGCGTTATGCTCCACATGATCGCGCAGCATGTCGGCGTAGTCCATCTTGTAGATGTGGTCGCCGGAGAGGATGACAACGTGATCGGGGTCATACTCCTCAATAAAGGCCAGGTTCTGGCAGATGGCGTTGGCCGTGCCGGTGAACCAGGAGCCCTTCTCGCCGGCGGACTGATAGGGCGGGAGGATGAAGACGCCGCCGTCGTTCACGTCCAGATCCCAGGGCTGGCCGCTGCCGATGTAGCTGTTGAGCTGCAGGGGACGGTACTGGGTCAGCACACCGACGGTGTCAATGCCGGAGTTTTCGCAGTTGGAGAGGGGAAAGTCGATGATTCTGTACTTGCCTCCGAAAGGCACGCTGGGTTTGGCGACGCTCTGGGTGAGGGCGTACAGACGGGAACCCTGTCCGCCGGCCAGAAGCATCGCGATCATGGTTTTCTTCATGGGCAGCCTCCTCATATTTTGTCGGCTGCGGACGAAATACCGGGGGAAGAGACGGGACGCCCCCGGGAAACCGCCGCCGCAGACATTATAATTTACCCTCAAACGAGGGGAAAGCGCAGAGAAAAACACCTATGCATTGAATAGATTCATGGTCCGCTCCGGACCCTCGCCGATATAGCAGATCACGGCCTCTGCCGCCCGGTCTGCGGCGGCGCGCATATCCTCCAGATCCCGGTCGCGGAACACGGACAGGACCCAGTCCGCCATGTCGTAATCGGGGTGGGGCGGCGCGCCGACCCCGATGCGGATGCGGGGAAAGGCGTCGCTGCCGAGGGCGGCGATGATGCTCTTGAGGCCGTTGTGCCCGCCGGCGGAGCCCTTCGGGCGCACCCGGAGCCTTGCCAGCGGCAGACTCACCTCGTCGGAGACGACGATCACGTGCTCCGGCGGGACCCTGTAAAAGCGCGCGGCCTCGCCTACCGCGTCGCCCGACAGGTTCATAAAGGTCTGCGGCTTCATCAGCAGCACCTTTTCGCCGTGGATCTCCGCGGCGGCGGTGAGCGCCTTGAAGCGCAGGCGGCTGATGCTCACGCCCAGCTTTTTTTCCAGGGCCTCCCCGGCCATGAAGCCCGCGTTATGGCGCGTGCACGCATATTTGGGACCGGGATTGCCGAGAAAGACCACAAGCCAGGAGACGGAGCCGGTTTTATTGAGAAACATGGCAACTCCCCGAACAAGAAAGGCTTGGCATAGCGCTGCGGGACATTCAATCGAACAGATTGGAGATCGAGACCTCTTCATAGATGCGGCGGATCGCCTCGGCAAAAACGGAGGCGGTGGAGAGGTAACGGATCTTCTCACACTTGGCGCGGTTTGCGGGGTAGGGGATCGTGTCGAGCAGCAGCATCTCCTTGATGCAGCTCGAGTTGATGCGGTCCAGCGCCGGGCCGGAGAGCACACCGTGGGTCGCGCAGGCATAGACCTCCTTCGCGCCGCCGATCTCCTTGATGGCCTTGGCAGCGCCGACAATCGAGCCGGCAGTATCCACAATATCGTCCAGCAGGATGCAGGTCTTGCCGGACACATCGCCGATGATGTTCATGACCTCGGACTGGTTGGCGCGCTCGCGGCGCTTGTCCACGATGGCCATGTTCACGCCGAGCTTCATGGAGAAAGCGCGGGCGCGGGCGGTGCTGCCCACGTCGGGGGAGACCACCATCACGTCCTCATTGCCCTTGCCGAACATGCCGACAAAGTGCTTGACGAACAGATGACCGCCCTGCAGGTTGTCTACGGGAATGTCGAAAAAGCCCTGGATCTGCGCCGCGTGCAGGTCCATGGTCAGGACACGGTCCGCGCCGGCGGCGGTGATGAGGTTTGCCACAAGCTTTGCGGAGATGGGATCGCGGCTCTTTGCCTTGCGGTCCTGACGCGCGTAGCCGAAATAGGGGATGACGGCGGTGATGCGCCCGGCGGAAGCACGGCGCATGGCGTCAATCATGATGAGCAGCTCCATGAGATTGTCATTGACATGGTTGCAGGTCGACTGGACGATAAACACGTCTTTGCCGCGTACCGGTTCAAACACGGAGACGGAGCATTCCCCGTCCGCAAACTGCGTGACGTTCACATTGCCGAGCGATCTGTACAGCTCAGCGGCAATATGCTCAGCCAGAGCGGGATTGGAATTGCCGGCGAAAACCTTGATTTCCTTACCATGTGAGATCATGTTATCTTTATCCTCCGTATCGCTTTCTCGGAAAAACACAGTCTGTGCAGCGCACAGAAAGATTTCATGCTATTATAACACCCCAGAGCCGAAATGGGAAGAACTTTCGGGGATTTTCTATAACTTCAAAACGAAATAAAAAAGCAATTTACAAGTGCGGCGTTTTTGTGTATAATATAAAATCGTTGATTTGAAACTGACAATTTGAACGAAAGTGGTTTGAAAAAATGCTGGAATTTGAAGAATACAAAGTAAAACTGAACAACTGCAAGCCGGGGCTCGATGTGCTGCGCACTGCCCTGAATCTGGAGGCCTCCCAGAAGGAGATCGAAGAGCTTGAGGCCGCAAGCGCCCGCGAGGGCTTCTGGAACGACGTGGAAAAGTCGCAGAAGGTGCAGAAACGCCTCAAGAATTTGAAGGATAAGGTGGATAACTACAGCCGCCTCTGCACTGCCTGGGATGACATGATGACCATCTGCGAGATGGCCGTTGAGGAGAACGACGACTCCATGCTGCCCGAGCTTGAGCGGGAGTACGCCGAGTTCAGCGAGAAGATGGAGTCCACGCGGCTGTCGACGCTGCTGACAGGGGAGTACGACGCCAACAACGCCATCCTCACCTTCCATGCCGGCGCCGGCGGGACCGAGGCGCAGGACTGGGCCTCGATGCTCTACCGCATGTACAACATGTGGGCCGACCGCCACGGCTACAAGGTGAAGGTCATGGATTACCTGGACGGGGACGAGGCCGGCATCAAGAGTGCCACCATCATGATCGAAGGCGAGAATGCCTACGGCTTTTTGAAAAGCGAGCATGGCATCCACCGGCTGGTGCGCGTCTCTCCCTTCGATGCGGCAGGGCGGCGCCACACCTCCTTCGCCGCGGTGGAGGTGATGCCCGAAATCGCCAATGACAATGAGATCGAGCTGCGCGACGAGGACATCAAGATGGACGTGTACCGCTCCTCCGGCGCCGGCGGGCAGAAGGTCAACAAGACCTCCTCGGCCGTGCGTCTGACGCACATCCCCACCGGCATCGTGGTGTCCAGCCAGGTGGAGCGCAGCCATTTCCAGAACCTGGAGAACTGCAAAAACATGCTGCGCGCACGCCTGGCCGAGATCAAGGAGCGAGAGCACCTGGAAAAGATCAGCGACATCAAGGGCGTTCAGATGAAGATCGAATGGGGCAGCCAGATCCGTTCCTATGTCTTTATGCCCTATCAGCTCGTTAAGGATCACCGCACAGAATACGAAAACGGCAACATCGACAACGTCATGAACGGGGATCTGGACGGCTTCATCAACGCCTTCCTCTCCATGAGAGCAAAAAACTGATCTCAGCGTTCGCTCGGACCGGGATCGCAGTCGCCGTAGATCAGATCGTCAACATCCATTTTTGATTCCTCCTTTTTGCACAGCATAAGACTATCCTATGCACGATAGCCTTCAGATATGAAAAAAGTCGCCAACAGCGCGAAAGATACTTGAAACCCTGCCCGCTTTGGGGTATAATACCCGAGTCTGCGAAAACAGCACCCAGTTATACTATGAAGAAGAGACAAAGGATGAGATAAGCAATGAGCGCATCAACTGAAAGAAAAACCCGTCAGGCAGCCCGCGAGGCCGGCACTGACAAGAAGACCCTTGCCCAGGAAAAACAAGCCCAGGAGAAGGCCAAGAGCAGGCTCCGCTGGACGCTCGGAACCATTGCGGTTGTCGTAGTGGTCGCTGTTGTCCTGATCCTCAACTCCAGCCTCATGTACAGGATCAACGCCTTCAGCGTCGGCAGCAAGAATTACTCCACCGCCGAAGTGAGCTATCGCTACGCAAATCAGTATTACAGCTTTGCAAACCAGTACGGCAGCTATGCAAGCATGTTCGGGCTGGATACCTCCAACGGCATTCACGGCCTGAAGAAGCAGGCCTGCCCCATGCTGGAGGAGGGCGGCACCTGGAAGGATTACTTCCTCAACGCCGCGAAGGAGGAGCTGGTTCACAGCACGGTTCTCGGCCAGTATGCCGCTGAAAAGGGCATCACCCTCGATGACAGCGACCGCGCCCAGATCGACAGCGCCTTTGAGGGCCTTGAGGAACAGGCGACCTCCCTCGGCTATCTCAGCGGAGACAATATGCTGGCCGCAAACTACGGCACCGGCGTCAACGAGAAGATCGTCCGCCGCGCCTATGAGGAGTCCCTGCTTGCAAGCAAGGCAGGCGAAGCCCTGACCGAAAGCTTCACCTATACCCCGGAGGAGCTGGAGGCAAAGTACCAGAGCTTTGAAGGCGCCCAGGATTACTATGACTATGCCTACGCCTATATCTCCGCCGAGCGCGTGGAGAGCACCAACGACGCCGGCGAGACCACCAGCGCCGTGACGCCCGAGACCCTGGCCGTAGCCGAGGAGAAGGCCAAGGCCATCGCGGAGGCATACAACAAGCCCGCCGAGAGCGCCCCCGCAGACGACAGAGCTGCTGAGAGCGCCCCCGCAGAGGAGCTTGATCCCACCGAGCGCCTGATCGCCGCCGCCAATACGCAGGATGTCTCCGCCATGGGCCAGACCCATGTCTCCGGCAGCACCATCCCTGTGACCGAATGGATGCGCAGCGCCGAGCGCAAGACCGGCGACATCACCGTTGAGCCTGATGAGAGCGGCTGCTACGTGGTGGTTTTCCTCGCCCGTGACGACAACCACTACAAGACCGCAAACGTCCGCCATATCCTGATCCGCGCCGAGGCGGACGAGAACGGCATCTATACCGACGAGGCCAAGGCCGCTGCCAAGGCCCGCGCCGAGGAGATCCTGGCCGAGTATGAGAGCGGCGACAAGACCGAGGAGCGCTTTGCCGCCCTGGCGGAGCAGTACTCCGAGGATACCGGCTCCAACACCAACGGCGGCCTGTACGAGAACGTGGCCAAGGGCCAGATGGTCGAAGAGTTTGACGCCTTCTGCTTCGGCGATCACAAGAGCGGCGACACCGCCATCGTATACGGTGAGAGCGGCAGCTACGCCGGCTATCACGTCATGTACTACGTGGGCGAGGGGATGCTCTACAGCGATTACCTTGCCGATACCGAGCTGCGCAACGAAGCGGCCACCGCCTGGATCGAGGAGAGAGAAGCGGCCAATCCCACCAAGGAAGGCTTCGGCATGAAGTTTGTCGGATAAGCAGGCTTTTCTGCGCCGACCAGGGATTTGAAAGCATTCATATAACGTAAAAGCCGTAGGGGCCGATGCCCTCATCGGCCCGAAGTCCCACTGCCTGTGCAGGGAAGCGGGGTTCGGGTCGATCTGGGGATCGACCCCTGCGGCTTATATCCGGCGGCTTGAAAGGAGGATACCATGCAGGAGAGAACAATTCGCGCCGAAATGCTTCTGGGGGCTGATGCCATGGAGAAGCTTGCAAAGAGCCATGTGGCCGTGTTCGGCCTCGGGGGCGTAGGCTCCTGGTGTGCCGAGGCGCTGGCGCGCTCCGGCGTCGGAGCCATGACCCTTGTGGACCGCGATACCGTGGGGGAGAGCAACATCAACCGGCAGCTGTGCGCCTATATGTCCACCGTGGGCCGGGCGAAGACCGCCGTCATGGCGGAGCATCTGCGGGACATCAACCCCGAAATCCGGCTGAACTGCATCGAAGGACATTATGAGGCGGCAGAGCGGGAGCGCTTTTTTGCGGACTACGACTTTGTGGTGGACTGCATTGACCTTGTCGCCTGCAAAATCGACCTCATCCTGAGCTGCCGGGAGCGGGGCATCCCCATCGTCTCGGCCCTCGGCACCGGCAACAAGCGGGACGCGCAGCTGCTTCGGCTGGAAGATATCTCGAAGACCTGCGGCTGCACCTTTGCCCGCGTGATCCGCAGAGAGCTGCGCGCGCGGGGAGTGGAACACCATCCGGTGGTCTTCAGCCCCGAGGAGCCGATGAAGCCCGCGCAGTTTGAAGCCCCGCCCCCCGGCAGGCGTGCGGTGCCTGGCTCCCTGATCTGGGTACCCGCCAGCGCGGGCATGCTCCTGTGCCAGTATGTGGTGGGGGAGCTGGTTTCCCACGGTTTGTGAACAATCCGTGAAATAATGGAAAGCGTGGGAACTTTACGAAATCCTTCGGCGTCTGGGTTTCCTGTAAGCAAACGAAGGAGATCCGGCCATGAAAATCAACACCAAACACATCGCGCTCGCTGCGGCGCTTATTCTGATCGCTGATCGCGGCCTCTCCGGCTGCGGCATCCAGCAGGCCTCGGCAGAGGTTCCGCCCGCCGTGACCGCCGGGCGTGTGCTCCCGTCCCCGACGGCGGAGCCCCCTGTTGTGGGGGTGAGCTTCTCGGACGGCAGCGACGGCGGACATGCCCTCTTCGTCGACGGGGAGGAGCGCGCCTACGCCAACATTACCGTCAGCAAGACGGGCAGCGTCCAGGGGGAGAAAGCGGATTTTTATGGCGAGAACGCAGCCATCCTTGCCGCGGGCGGCGCGAAGCTGAACCTGCGGGAGGCTTCTGTCACGAGCGACGGGGCCCACGCAAACGCTGTCTTCAGCTATGGCGAAGGCACCGTCGTGTACATTGCCGACTCCACCATAAATACCAGCGGCGCCTGCTCCGGCGGTCTGATGACAACGGGCGGCGGCACGATGAACGCCGATAACCTCGTCGTGCACACCTCCGGCAGATCCTCGGCGGCGATCCGCACGGATCGGGGCGGCGGCACGGTGACCGTCACCGGCGGCACCTGCATGACCGACGGGGTCGGCTCGCCGGCCGTTTATTCCACGGCGGACGTTACGGTGCGGGATGCCGAGCTCAGCACCGCTGCGGCCCAGGGGGTCGTGGTGGAGGGGAAGAACAGCGTGAAGCTGGAAAACGTCACCCTCAAGGCGAACAATGTGGAGAAAAACAGCGGCAAATCCCCCTGGTATCAGGCGGTCATGCTCTATCAGTCCATGTCCGGCGACGCAAGCGAGGGTACGGCGGAGTTCACCATGCTGGGCGGGAGCCTGACAAATCTCAACGGCGATGTTTTCTTCGTCAACAACACCCGGGCGGTCATCAACCTGACCGGTGTCGACATCGTCAATGACGATCCGGAGGGCGTCTTCCTGCGCGCCGCCGCGGCCGGCTGGGGCCGTACGGGCGAAAACGGCGGGCACGCGGAGCTCTATACCGCAGCGCAGACAATCAACGGTGATCTGCTGGCAGACAAGCTCTCGAGCCTCGATGTGCACCTCGCCGACGGCAGCGTGCTCACCGGCGCGGTCAATCCCGCGGGCGAGGGCGCGGTCTCCGTCTCCCTCACGGACGGCGCAGAATGGACGCTGACCGGGGATTCATTTGTTGAGAGCCTGCACTGCGAGGCCGGCAGCATTCAGCTCAACGGCTTCCGCCTCTTTGTAAACGGCACGCCCTATACACAGGGCACAGCGATGGATTGAAACACCAATGAAAAACGAATGGGGATGCTGCAAAAAAAGGCTGCAACATCCCCATTGACATTCCCGGAGCGGCGAATATAATAAATGTAAAGTGCTTTAGCAAAAAATGGCTGACGAAGCAAGCAAGTCTTTATCAGCTCTGGAATGCAGGTCATGCCTCATTCCAACCAACACAAAGACAATCTGAAGGAGGCGTTTTTATTGAAAAGAACCATTGCAATTCTGATTGCGATCATGATGTGCATGACGCTCTGCGCTCCCGCCTGTGCCGATGACAGCGGCTGGACGATCTTTGTCTATCTCTGTGGATCGGATCTGGAGAGCGGGTCCGGTTTTGCAAGCCAAAATATGCAGGAGATGATTGACAGCTCCGCCAACAGCGGCGTTCGCTTTGTTGTGCAGACCGGCGGCGCGTCTGCGTGGAGCAACGGCGCTTCCCCCGATGAACTGGACCGCTTTGAAATTGCTGGCGGTGTCAGCACCCTTGTGGACAGCCAGCCCCAGGCCAGCATGGGCGACTCTCAGACGCTGGCCGATTTTCTCACCTGGGCCCTCGCGGCCTATCCCTCCGACCATAATGGCCTGGTGTTATGGGATCACGGCAGCGGCAGCATCAACGGCGTCTGCTTTGACGAGCTTTATGACCTGAAAAGCCTCACCCTGCGCGCAATCGACACTGCGCTCGGCAGCGTGAAGGACGCCCTGCCGAACGGCTTTGATTTCATCGGCTTTGACGCCTGCCTGATGGGCACGATCGAAACTGCGGCCATGCTCGCCCCCTATGCGCAGTATATGATCGGCTCTCAGGAGGTCGAGCCCGGAAGCGGCTGGGATTATAAGTCGATCGGCAGCTGCCTGGCTGCCGAGCCCGGCGCGGATGCGACCACACTCGGAAAGGCGATCTGCGACGGCTTCTACCAGAACTGCGCTGCTGATGAACAGGAAGAGGAGGCAACGCTCGCCCTGATTGATCTCAGCAAAATCCAGGCGCTCTGCTCTGCCTTCGACCTCTATGCCCAGAATCTTTATGAGGCGACGGACAACACGGAGAATTTCGCCCCGATCTGCCGGACCATCCGATCCGGGGAGAACTTCGGCGGCAACAACCGCAATGAGGGCTATACCAATATGGTCGACCTTGGCGGTCTGATTTCATCCGGCTCCGCCTGGTCTTCCAACGCGCAGGCTGCCCTCGATGCCGAGAATGCCGCGGTTGTCTACCAGGTGCGCGGCGAATGCCATAACCAGGCAAGCGGTCTGTCAATCTATTATCCGTTGCAGGTTCAGGGCTCGGAGGAGCTTTCGATCTTCCGGGATGTCTGCGTGAGCACGTATTATCTCGCGCTGGTCAATAAGATCGCTTACGGCTTTGCAAACGGCGGCAGCCTCGAGGGCTTCAGCGAGAACACGCCCTGGGACTGGGATTCCATGGTGCCGAACAACGACGGCCAGAGCACCGCGATCAGCTTTGCGCAGGAGCCCGCTCTGGATGGCAACGGTACTTATGGCTTCACCCTCTCGGACAAGGCCCTCAACAACACCGCATCTGTGGATGCCCAGGTCTATATGCGTTCGGAGGATGGACAGGACTGCCTTTCCCTCGGCATGACCAGCGATGTGCGGGCCGACTGGAGCACCGGCCGTGTCGAAGATAATTTCGACGGCCTCTGGTTCTCCCTGCCGGATGGTCAGTGCCTCAGCGTCAACCTCGTCGATGAGCAGGACGATTATGATATCTATACAAGTCCCGTCACCATCAACGATAAGAACACCAACCTCCGCTTTGCCTGGGACGGCAAGACGGGTGAGCTCAAGCTCCTGAGCGCCTGGGGCGGCATCGACGACAACGGCATTGCGGCCCGTCCGGAAGATTCCCTTGCCGCCGGTGACCGTATTGTTCCCCGGCATGAGGCGTTCGACGCCGAGACGAACGAAAAGTCGGAGTACACCGGGCAGGAGTACATCTGGAGCGACGGCGATACCCTTGCCTTCGGGCCGCTGCCGGATGGAAGCTATCTTTATTCCTTCTGCATCAACGATATCTTCGGCGGCACTTATGTGACGGACAACGCCGAGTTTGCCGTTGACCAGGGCAACATCACCTTTAATGCAAGCGCAGCCTGATACAGGCGCGTCCGCATCAGATGCAATAAAAAAGGGATCACTGCAGAATCCGTTTTGCAGTGATCCCTTTTTCCGTTTCTTCCGTATCAGATCCCCCGGAAGGTGAAGCAGAGGCGCAGGGGCTTGTCCGCCGGGAGCAGATACTCGGGGTGGGTTCTGGCCCCCCAGCTATCGTCACCGCCGACGCCCATCTGCTGCAGTGCCACCCGGACCACTGTGTAGTTCACCGGCGGCAGCTCGTGGGTGTGCAGGGCGTTTTCCAGCTCATGCGGCGTCCAGGGCAGCGCGCTCACCGAAAGCGCATCCCCGGCAAACTCCATGCCGCGTCCCTTACGGTCGATGACTCTGGCCCAGCGCACACCGCAGTGGTTGCCGCTCTCCTGCGGGCGGAGGTAGCGGGCAAGCTGATCGCGGACCGTACCCTCCCAGATGCCGAGCTTCCCGCCGCGCAGGCGGTCGGCGTATGTTTCCCCGGGCCCGAGGCCGTACCAGCAGAGCCGATCCAGATCCGCGCTCAGGCGAAAGAGCATGCCGAATTCGGGCATGTCCGCCAGCCCCGCCACTGGTGTGTAGGTAAGCTCCGTCTTCACCGTACCGTCCCCGAAAACCTCATAGCTCACGGTGCAGGCGCTCTCAGGAATCGTGGGCAGCTTGTAGCGGTAGGCGACGCGGATGCTGTGCGCGAGCCTCTCGACTTCCGGGACGTACTCCGCCGCGGCATAGAGGCTCGCAGCCTTCCACTGACTGTAGCGCTGCGGCATCTGATTGCCCCTGTCGTTGTCGGTGGGCGCGCGCCAGAAGTTGGGGGCCGGCATCTGCTCAAGAAGCTCCCGACCGCCCCAGACATAGGAGGACAGACCCGGGCGCAGGGAGGAGAAGAGGACGGAAAAGCCCTCGCCCCGCACACCGAGATTGAAGCTCCCCTGCACGATTTCAAGCGGCAGGGTACAGGCGGGCTTTTGCGCCGCAGGCGCAAGGACGGTCTGACCGAAAGCGACCTCATGCCCGGCTCTGGCCCAGCGTGTGTCCTCCCGCAGGGTGAAGGAGACGATCAAGACCAGCTCCTCACCGGGCGCAGCGCCGCGCAGCATGGCGATCTCCTGCTGCAGCTCCTCCGGGAAGGGGAAGGAGGCCTCGGAGAGGGGCGCAACAGCGAGCGCAAGCGGGAAGCGCCGCTGCTCCCTGCCCTCGCGCAGCAGGATGGCGCAGGCGGCATAGCGGTCGGTATTCGTAAAGAGATTCTTGTTTCTGACCGTAAAGCTTTCACCGGCGAAGCTGACGCTGATGCCCTGGTAGTTGTATTTGACCTCCTGCATCTTGGGGGAGGGGGCATGATCCCCGCCGTAGACGATGCCGTTGCCGCTGAACTCCCAGTCGGTGGGCCGCTCCAGAAAGTCGCCGCCGTAGGCCTGGAAGACCTCGCCGTCGCGCCCGGTCTTGTAGAGAGACTGATCCGCCCAGTCCCAGATGAAGCCGCCCTGATACCGGGGCTCCCGGTCGCTGAGGTCGGTATACTTGTGCATGGCGCCGCAGGAGTTGCCCATGGCGTGGGTGTATTCGCAGCAGAGGAAGGGCTTGCCGGGGTTTTCGCGCAGCCACTGCTCGATCTCGGCCGCGGAGGGGTACATGCGGCTCTCCATGTCGCTGGTGTCCGGATAGCTGCGGTCCCAGAAAATGCCCTCGTAATGTACCAGGCGGCTGCTGTCGAGCGCGCGGAAGCGCTCGCTCATGGCGTGGATGACCGCGCCGCCGTAGGACTCGTTCCCGCAGGACCAGATCAGCACGCAGGCGTGGTTCTTGTCCCGCTGGTAGATGGATTCCACCCGATCCAGCAGCAGCGGCTCAAACTCCCGGCGGTCCTTCGGGATGATGTTTTCTGCCCCGATGCCCATGTTCGCCGCAAGGTACCAGGAGCCGTGGGTCTCCATGTTCGTCTCGTCGATCACGTACAGGCCGTAGCGGTCGCAGAGGGCATAGAGGGCGGAGTCGTTGGGATAGTGGCTGGTGCGGATGGCGTTGATGTTGTTCTGCTTCATGGTGCGGATGTCGCGCTCCAGCTCCCCGGGATCGGGCACGCGGCCTGTGCGGGAGTTGAAGTCGTGGCGGTTGACGCCCTTGAAGACGATGCGCCTGCCGTTTAAGAGCATGAGGCCGTCCTTCATTTCAAAGCGCCGGAAGCCCAGCTCCTGAGCCATGACCTCGGTGAGCGCGCCGTCCGCGTCCAGAACCTCGACCGTGAGGCGGTAGAGGGCAGGCTCCTCCGCGCTCCAGAGAGCGGGGGAGGGGACGGAGAGCGCAGCCCTGGCAGAGCCTCCGGTGATCCCGGCTGCCATCTCGGCGACGGGCTCGCCCTCCCGCTCAAGGCGCAGGAAGAGGGAGCCCTCGCCCTTCATCCTCGCGGCGATCTCCACCGTGCCGGTTTTAAGATCCTCCGACAGGCCGGGGATCACAGACAGATCCGTCACCGCGGTCTTCGGCTGCATGGTAAGAAAAACGCTGCGGAAAATGCCGGAGAAGCGGTAAAAATCCTGATCCTCAAACCAGCTTCCCGGCGTCCACTTGAATACACGTACCGACAGGGTGTTGACACCCTCCCGCAGCGCGTCGCCCAGGGCAAAGTCGGCAGGAGAGAAGCTGTCCTCGCTGTAGCCCAGGTAGATACCGTTGAGCCAGACGGCAAAGCCGCTCTCCACCCCCTGGAAGGAGATGTTGACCTCTTCCCCGCGAAAGCTCTCCGGCAGGGTAAACTGCCTCACGTAGTCCGCCACGGGGTTGAAGCGCTCCGGCACCTCGCCGGGGCGCAGAGCCTCCGCCCCGTCCCAGGGGTACTGGTAATTGACATAGGCCGGCCTGTCCCAGCCCTCCAACTGGATGTGCGCCGGAACACGGATCGCGGCCCAGCCGCTGCTGTCCACGTCAGGGAAATCCTTAGGCGCTTCGCTGAGATTGCGGGCGTAGTGAAAACGCCACACGCCGTCGAGCGGAAAGCGCAGAGAGCTGACGCCGGCATGCATTTCCTCCGCCGTCCGATAGGGGACATGGTCGGAGTGGGCGGGCAGACGCCCCTCGGCAAAAACGGCCGCGTCCTTTACGACGCGCTCATAACTGAAATCCATCATCTCAATAACTCCTGTTAAAAAAGATCACATAGGCACTATACAGAAAAAGCGGCGCTGCGTCAACCGCTTCGGCAACAAAATAACGACAGCGTGACCGCGTTCTGCCGCAGCTCCGCGCTTGCCGCGTCATCGACGCTCCGACGCCTGGAAGGCCTCCGGCGGGAGGCAGGGGGAAAGACCTGTGAGGAGGGTGTCATAGCTCTTTTCGTATTCCGTCTGCGGGGATTTGAGCGGGCTTATGGAGCGGGGCGCGCGGCTCAGGGATACGCGCACGGCGGTGCCGATGCCCTCACGGCTCTCCAGCAGGAGCGTTCCGCCGTGGGTCCGGGCAATCTCCCGCGCGGCGGTGAGGCCGAGGCCCGGCCCGTGTCCCGCCTCGCTCAGACCGCAGTCGTAGCGGTAGCGCTCGAGCACGGTGTTGAGTCTCTCGCCCGGAATGCCGCAGCCGTCGTCGTCCACGGACAGAATCGTCTGCTCGCCCGCGCTGTGCAGCGTGACGCGGATGCGGGTGCAGCCCTCGGCATGCAGCAGACAGTTTGACAGCAGATTCAGCGCCAACGTCTCCAGCAGGGCGGGGTCGCCCTGGATCGGCAGCGTATCGGGCGCGTTGAAGCAGATCTCCGGCGCGGGCACCAGCAGACGCACCGATTCGATCAGATCCCGCAGCAGACGCGCCAGATCGAGCGCCTGGGGCAGAAAAAGAACACTGTTTCGCTCCCCGTCGCGGATGATCGAGAGGTTCTGGAGGGTCCGATTGAGCCGGTAGAGAGACATGGAAATGCTGCCCAGGGCCGAGGCTGCGCCAGGCTCTGCGGAGCGGAGCTGGTTTTTGAGCATGGAGGCCGCCGCGCCGAGCTGCATCATCTCGGTCCTGAGCGTAAAGAGAAAGGCGTCGCTGATGAGCTCCTGCACACTCTCGCGCGGGGAGAGGAAAACCACGCGCATCCCCTCCATCGCCTTGACCCGCAGCAGCATACGCCGGCCCGCGACCTCGGTCTCGGCTACGAAGCCGGGGGCCTGCATGCCCGCGATCTCCTTTCCGAAAAGCTCCCGAAAGCTTTTGCTGCGGCAGTCCGGCCCCAGCAGGGTGCAGGCGGCCTCGTTGGCAAACAGAATTTTACCGCCCTTGATGAGAAGGGCGGGCTCCCCGGTGAGTGCAAGAAGCTCGGCGGAAAACGCAATCATGATATGTCCTCCCTCGTTTTCGGCTGCTGCAGCGGCTGTTTTCTCATACTTGCCGACATATTATAACAAATCTGGACAAAATGAACAATACCCGCGGGAAACAAACCCGTGATCAGGGCAAAATTTCGGCACATTACGCGGCAAAATCCGAGACAGTAAAACTTGATTTTTACGAATAGTATATGTTATTATGAGTAAGCTATGACAGCAGTTTGTCAGGCAGACTGGAAACGGGTTATTTCGTTTCCAAAAAATAGTCATATCTTATTAAATGGAGGATAAAAACATGATCAAAGTTGGTATCAATGGTTTCGGCCGCATCGGCTCCCTCGCATTCCGCGCTGCCATCCAGTCTGACGATGTCGAAGTCGTCGCCATCAGCGCTCCCGGCCATCCCGCTTCCCACGTCGCCTACTGCGTGAAGTATGACTCCGTCCACGGCCGCTTCAACGGTGAAGTCACCGGCAACGACGAGGACAGCACCATCACCGTCAACGGCAAGGTCGTCAAGGTCCTCTCCGACAAGACCTATCGTGACGCTACCCTCATCCCCTGGGGCAAGCTGGGTGTCGAGTACGTGCTCGAGTGCACCGGCGTTTACCTCGACAAGGCCAAGGCTCAGGCTCACATCGACGCCGGCGCCAAGGTCGTCATCATGTCCGGCCCTGCCAAGGACGATACCCCCATGTTCGTGTGCGGCGTCAACCTCGACAAGTACACCCCCGACATGCAGTTTGTGTCCAACGCTTCCTGCACCACCAACTGCCTGGCCCCCATCACCAAGGTTGTCAATGACAACTTCGGCGTTGTCGAAGGCCTCATGACCACCGTTCACGCCTCCACCGCCACCCAGGCTATCGTTGACGGCTTCCCCAAGAAGAAGGATCTGCGCGGCGCACGCTCCATTTACAACAACATCATCCCCTCCTCCACCGGCGCTGCCAAGGCTGTCGGCAAGGTCATCCCCGAGCTCAACGGCAAGCTCACCGGTATGTCCATGCGTATCGCCCCATGAAGGGTGTTCTGGAGTATGTCGATGACGACGTTGTCTCCTCCGACTTCCGCACCGACGCTCACACCTCCATCTTCGACGCCCGTGCCGGCATCGCTCTGAACGATCACTTCGTCAAGCTCGTCGCCTGGTACGACAACGAGTGGGGCTTCTCCAACAAGATGATCGACCTCACCCGTCACATCGATAAGGTCCGCAAGGCCTGAGTTATACACGGATTGAATCAAAAAATCCCGAAAGGTTCGCCTTTCGGGATTTTTTGTCGAACGATCTGCAAAAGCAAGTTAAAAGTCCCTACAGACTTGCGCTTTTCACAGCGCTTGTGTATAATCTGGGGTGAAAAAGACCCCTGCCATTTAAACGGAAAGGAAGAACAAACATGAGAAGAATCCTGCCCCTGCTTCTGGCGCTCCTGCTGGCCGTGTCCCTGTTCATGGCGCTGAACGTCAGCGCCGCCGCGGCGGAGACGGACGCGCCTGCCGCGCTTGAGATCTACACCATGACGGGCAGCACGGGCACACCCGTACTCGCCAAGGCCTACAGCGCCGCCGCGCTCGACGCGCTGAAAGAGACAAAAGCCGACGGCTACGCCTACGCCTCGTATAAGGGAGGCGCTGAGACCGCGATCGTTGCCACCGAGTATGTGACGCTTGACGCGCTGCTGGCCGACGCGGGCGTGAGCTTCACTGCGGGCGACAAGCTGAGCTTTGTCTGCTATGACGGCCCCTATCAGTATGGCGATTTCAGCTATGAGATCATGTCCCGGCGCGGCATTGATCCCAGCGGCGAACCTGTGCCCACCGCCTTTGCCATCACCTACGCAAAGGGCTCCCTCGCCGAGAGCAGCGTTGCGGACATTGCAAAGACCGCTGCGAACAGCGGCGCGCTGCGCTTCGTCTCCGGCATGACGATCGAGGAGAGCGAAGAGAAGGCGATTGCAGGCGAACGCATGCCCTCCGGCGTTATCTCCATGACAGTCGTCAAGGCGCCCGCCGCGCTCGAGGTCTACACCCAGAGCGGCGACGAGGGTACGCCCGTGCTCACCAAAGCCTACAGCGCTGCCGCACTTGAGGCGCTGAAAGAGACGAAGACCGACGGCTGTGCGTACATCTTCTATAAGGGAGACGAGAAAAACGCGATCGTCGCGACCGAGTATGTGACGCTCGACACGCTGCTGGCTGACGCGGGCGTGAGCTTCGCTGAGGGCGACAGGCTGAGCTTCAATTGCTTTGACGGCCTTTATCCGTATGGCGATTTCCGCTATGAGGCCGTGGCGCAGCGCGGCGTGGATTCCAGCGGCGCGCCCGTCCCCACTGCGTTTGCCGTCACCTACGCGAAGGGCTCCCTCACGGAGATGAGCATTGCAGATATCGCCAAGGCCGCTGAAAATAACGGTGTGCTGCGCTTCGTCTGCGGCATGACCGCCGAGGAGAAGGACGCGAAAACCGCCTCGGGTGAGCGGATGCCCTTCGGCGTCGCCTCCGTGACGGTCGTCAGCCCGTCCCCCGATGGGAAGTAAAAAACGCTGAACCGGCAGCGGGCAAGTCTGCATGGCCCGGCTACGGTACAGAATACAGCAATCGCCCCGAAAGGCATGCCTTTCGGGGCGATTGATGTACAGATAACCGGAAAACAAATCCCGCAGCGATTTCCGGTATTATTATTTGGATCGGGCAGCCTTGCCGGTCTCCCTGATACTGTCGGAGAGGACGCTGCCTGTGTGCTCGGCCTTACTCATGCTGAAGAGCATGCTGACCACATTGCTGGCTGTGCGACAGATCAGCTCTCCCGGGACTCCGCCCGAGACATTGGCAAGCTCGCCGTTCTCGATGCTCCTTTTTTTCGTTTCGTTCTCCATAATCGTACACCTCTGATCTTTCGGTTTCCTCTCGCTATTATATTACAAAACGCCGGAAAAAGCAATGCACAAGGCGCTGAAAGAATCTTAATAAATAAAAAAGCACAGGCCCCGTCCTTCCTGACAGAGCCTGTGCTTTTCGATTACTTGGTGCCGAAGATACGGTCGCCGGCGTCGCCCAGACCGGGGACGATGTAGCCGTGCTCGTTCAGGTGATCGTCCAGCGCGGCGACATAAATGTCCACATCGGGGTGATCCTCCTGCATGCGCTTGACACCCTCGGGAGCGCCGATGATGCTCATGAGCTTGATATGCTTGACGCCGGCTTCCTTGAGGAAGGCGACGGCCGCGGAGGCGGAGCCGCCGGTGGCGAGCATGGGATCAACAATGATAGCGTCACGCTCTTCGATATCGGGGGGCATCTTGAAGTAGTACTTGACCGGCTCAAGCGTTGCGGGGTCGCGGAAGAGACCCACATGGCCGACCTTGACGTTGGGCATCATGCTCACGATACCGTCAACCATGCCGAGACCGGCGCGGAGAATGGGGACGACAGCCAGCTTCTTGCCGGAAATACGTCTGCACTTGGCAGGAGCAACGGGGGTTTCGACCGTGATCTCCTCCAGCGGCAGATCGCGGGTAGCCTCATAGCACATCAGCATGGCGATCTCGGAAACGAGCTCGCGAAATTCCTTGACGCTGGTGCTCTTGTCGCGGAGAATGGAAAGCTTGTGCTGAATCAGCGGATGGTCGAAAACGCATACTTTGCTCATGAATAGCTTCTCCTTTATTTAGTTGATCGCACAGAAAATTTGCTTTTATCCTGAATATGATATACTACCTTCGGACAGAAGTCAAGCGCAATTTATCCCTCCCGCTGCATGCGCTCCTGCCGCTCCCGCTCGGCCTGGGACAGGCGCAGATACACGGGCAGCAGGGTGTCGGCCGTACCGGGCGTCTTGTCCTGCGCGGCCATGGCTACGCCCCAGGCGCTCTGCATGCGTAGATTCTCCGGCGCGAGGACGCAGGGGATGCCCTTTTCGGTCAGGGCGCGAAAGCTCAGCTCCGCTCCGTCGCCCACGAGGAAGACAGACTCGCCGTAAGCGCCGAGCTCCACCGCCAGCTCCTCCAGCGCGATGGGCCGGTCCTCGCACAGACGCCGGGGCCGCCCGTCCTCGATGCGGAAGAGGGCGTTGTATACCTGGCTGCGCCGGGCGTCCATCACCGGGCACACAAGGCCGCCCGCGGCCAGACCGTGCCAGGCCATGGCCTCCAGCGTGGAGACGCCCACACAGGGCTTGTCGGAGGCCCAGGCGAGGCCCTTGACCATCGACACGCCGATGCGCACACCGGTGAAGGAGCCGGGCCCGTGAGCCACCGCGAGCAAGTCCACATCCCGCAGGCTGAGCTCCGCGTTTTTCAGCATATCCTCCCCCATGGGCAGGAGGGTGCGGCTGTGGGTCAGGCCGCTGCACTGGCTGTACTGGCTGACGAGCTTCCCGTCCCGCACCAGCGCGGCCGAGGCCGCCTTCGCCGTGGATTCAAATGCCAGGATCAGCATAGCTCTGCCCCCTCAATGGTGATTTTTCTCTGCGTGTCGGAGAGCTTTTCAATGGTGACGCGCACCTCGTCCCCGAAGAAGGCGTCCTGCACGTTCTCGCTCCACTCCACCGCGCAGACCGCGCCGCGGTTGAGATAATCCTCCCAGCCGATGTCGAACAGCTCGTCGGCGCCGGAGAGGCGGTACATATCAAAGTGGATCAGCTCCCGAGGCCCCAGGTACTCGTTGACGATGGTGAAGGTGGGGCTGGACACGCGGCAGTCAAGGCCCATGCCGCGGGCCATGCCGCGCACAAAGGCGGTCTTGCCCGCGCCGAGATCGCCGTACATGGCGACCACCGCGCCCCCCGGCAGCTTCTCTGCCAGGCGCGCGCCGAGCGCCTCGGTTTCTCTTTCGTTGTGACTAATATATTCGGACATGTTTCTCTCCCGGGCCCCGCGCTTTTTTACAGTCTTCTAACAAACGCAGGGCATTTTTGTGATATTGTAACGATTGTTGTAAAAGATATTATAGCACCGATTCCCTTCTTGCGTAAAGAGCAAGTTTGTGTTAGCATTACGGCTGTTCAGGAAAGGAGGCGCCGCACATCAAAACACTCAAGCCCTTTTTCAGGCAGTTTTTCCAGCGGGCGGATGTCTTTCTCCTTGTGATCTGCACGATCTGTTCGATCTTCGGCATTGTGATGATCAACAAGGCCGTCGTCGGCATGGTCAACGGCGGCTGGAACATGTCGGCCCCCTCGAAGTATATCGCCGTGCAGACCTTCTCCATGTTCCTCGGCATCGGGGCCTTCATCGTGCTGACCTTTATCGACGCGGACATCCTCGGCTCCCAGTGGAAGCTGCTGTGCGTCATCAACGTGCTGCTGCTGGTGGCGCTGGTCATCTTCGGCCAGGACGACGGCACCGGCAACAAAGCATGGATCCGCTTCGCCGGCATCGGCATCCAGCCGGCCGAGGTCATCAAGATTCTCTATATCATCGTCGCCGCAAGGCAGATGACCTTTATCAAGGAGCATGAGGATATTGACGGCTTCTTCTCCGTCGTGCAGATGGTGGGGCATTTTGTTATCGTCTTCGGCCTCATTATCGTGGTCTCCTCGGACCTCGGCAGCGCCACGGTCATCATGCTCATCTTCCTGACCATGTTTTATCTGCTCGGTGTGCGGCTCTACTGGTTCGCCCTCGGCGGCGCGGCGGTGGCTGCGGCAGTGCCGCTGCTGTGGAACTACTTTCTCAAGGATTACCAGAAGAAACGCCTGATCGCCCCCTACGATCCCAGCATCGACCCGGACGGCTGGGGCATCACCTGGCAGACTACCCAGAGCAAGCTGACGCTCGCCTCCGGCCGTCTCACCGGCGTGGAGGAGGGGCACCGCACCACGGTCTTCACCGGCAAGCACACGGACTTCATCTTCTCCGTCGTGGGTGAGAACCTGGGCATGATCGGCTGCATCATTGTGGTGATCCTGCTCGCGGTCATCATCATCCACATCGTACGCATCGGCCTCAAAAGTGGGCGGCTCTACGACATGCTGATCTGCATGGGCGTCGCCGCGGCCATGACCTTCCAGACCCTCATCAACATCGGCATGTGCATCGGCATCACCCCCGTCATCGGCATCACGCTCCCGTTTTTCAGCTATGGGGGCTCGTCAATGGTGACCATGTATATTGCTATGGGCCTTGTGTCCGGCATCAAGTACAAACTCAAGCCGGAGCATTTCTCCCTGATCTACTGAAAAAAGCAGGCGGTTTTCAGCCGCCTGCTTTCCTTAGGCCGGGTAATCCGGGGTGTAGCTCCATACATTGCTGCCGGTGAGCGTTTCGTAAAACAGAGCCTTGGTCATGGCAATGTAAGGCACCGACCAGACCTGGGCAGCGTAGCCGAGATAGGGGATCATGCCCAGCAGATACCAGCCGATGAAGCTCAGATCCAGCGTAAAGAGCTCCTTCTTGTGCCCGTCCATCAGGGCCGAGGATTCCCGCAGGCACTGCAGCGGGGACTTCGACGGATCGTCGATGAGAATGTACAGGGCCTGACTGTAGCGGTAATGGGCGATAATGCCCGGCACGATCAGCAGCAGGCTCCACAGCCCAATGAGCAGATCCTGCAGCAGATTGAGCAGGATGATCTTCCACCAGAAGCCGAAGCCGTCCAGCAGGTTTTCAAAGCAGGGCTGGCGATTGCGGACGGTATTGAGCAGGAAGATAATGAAGCCCGCGCCCACAACGCCCGAGAGCAGGGACAGCAGGAAATTGATGGCATAGGCTGCGGCGGGCGGCTGCATGGTCTCGGCATATTTTAACGCATATTCATAGTTGCCGTCCGCAGCGTAGCGCAGGTAGTTCATGGCTTCGCTTTCGCTGATGTTGACGCTCATCACGCGGGCGCTGAGAGCGCTCAGTACAATGGAGATCACGAGATACACGAGCCCGACGGTGATCACCCGCGGGTTGGATGTGGCGATGACCTCCTTGGCCCTGGCTTTCAGGGCAGCTCTGTCCAGCGGCATTTTCGCGCCTCCTTGTTTTGCGGTTCTCCCGCAGTGTATTCTGGTTTCAATATAGCATTTTTGGGCCCTTCTGTAAAGCAAACAAGTTGTGAACGCCCCGCGCGGCATCTTGACTTGCCGGGCTTGACGTGTTAAAATCTCAGCAATTGAATACACGGAGGGTTACCGAAGCGGTCATAACGGGGCGGTCTTGAAAACCGTTAGGGGGAAACCCCACGCGGGTTCGAATCCTGCACCCTCCGCCACATCTGGCGTTGTCTCAAAATAGCTCAATCAGCTAATGAGAGGCAACGCCTCTTTATTTGGGAGATTTCTGTGGAAAAACAGCAGTGTGCAGGAGTGGAATCAC
>CADARY010000032.1 GCA_902790375.1 Oscillospiraceae bacterium
GAGCTGAGCCGGGAGGACTGGCTGAAGCTGCACACCATTGTGGACACCTACAGCGATATGCTCTTCACAAGACCCCTTGTCTGCGTGAATGTGGCGCACCCGCTGCTGCAGGAGATCCGCTCCGAGCTGCAGGCGCCGGAGCGCCGGTTCAGCTTCCTGTGCGGGCACGACTGCAGTATAGCAAGCGTCCTGGCAAGCCTCGGCGTGACGGATTATACGCTGCCGGATACGATCGAGCCCAAGACGCCCATCGGCTCCAAGCTCGTATTCGAGCGCTGGCTGAACGAGGCCGGGGAGGCCTTCTATAAGGTGAGTATGGTCTACCAGAGCACGGAGCAGCTGCGCGAATATACCCGCCTGTCGCTGGATAACCCGCCGGTAAAGACGGCCATTGTGATTGACGGCCTCACCAACGCCGACGGAATGATCGCCGAGGCCGATCTCTTTGCACGGCTGGACAGCGCGATCGACGCCTATGATCAGCTGGTGGAGCAGTACAGCGAGCAGGAGGAGCTTTCGCCTGCGGCATAAAGAGAACAATCCCATAACCAAAAACCTCCGGCGAACGTGAATGCGTTCGCCGGAGGCTTTATATCATATCCCGGAGACGAACTCCCGCACGTAGAACAGCGCCGCGCCGTGGGAGGTGATGTGGCGGCGCAGGGTGCTGAGCCGGACGAAGTCCGCGTTCTCGGTGAAGGGGTTGCCCGCCGTCACATACTGCTTCAGAACCGGCAGCCAGTCCTGCAGATATTCCGTGAAAAAGCCGCCCAGCACCACATCGCAGTCGAGCACCATATGAATGCTGTTGATGCCGATGGCCAGGTGCCGCAGCATGTCGAACAGCAGCGCCTCATAATCGGGGTTGTGCTCTCTCACGCCGCGGAAAAACTCCTCGTGGCTCACGCCGAAGGTCGTCTCGATCCGGCTGGCCGAGCAGTAGGCCTCCAGACAGCCGTGACAGCCGCAGCTGCACAGCAGTCCGCCCGGCTCCACGCAGATGTGGCCGAACTCCCCGCTCTTGGCGCTGTCGCCCGGGTAGGGGACGCTGTCGATCAGCACGGCGCCGCCGATCCCCTCCTCCAGCGAGAGGTAGGCCATGCTCTTCTTCCGGCGGAGGAAGGCGCTCTCCGCGTGGCCGCTCGCCGTGCCGTCGTTTTCCACGTGCACCGGATAGTCGATGCCGCGGGTGAGGGCATAGAGCGGCGCGTCCTTGATCCCCAGCGTCGGCGCGGTGCTGATGCGCTGCCCGTCGGGACTGATGAGGCCGGGCACGGCGATGCCCACGCCCAGCAGGCGCTTGCGGTCCAGATGAAAGTCGTCCAGAAACTTCTCGATGATCCCGGCCATGGCCCCGTCGAGCTTCCCGAGATGGGAGTCGAGGTCAAAGGTCTCCAGGCAGTAGGCCAGCTCCTGCAGCCGCAGATCCACCGCCGACAGCCTGAGATAGCGCCCCGTGACCGAGATGCCGAGGGCGATGCGGGCGTCCGGGACGATCTCGATCCCCTGGGCGCGCCGCCCGCCGGTGGCGCGCTCCTCGCCGGAATAGCGCACGAGTCCGAGCTGAAACAGCTCCGTCAGATACTGGTGCACCGTCGGCAGGCTCAGAGCGCAGTCCCTCGCCAGCGACTGCCGGGAGCAGAAGTCCTTCGCGTCATACAGGGTCCGGTAGATCCGGCTGCGCGGCGCAATGAGCTGCGCCGTATTCAGAAACGTGTTTTTCAAAAGCCCGCCGCCCTTCCTGTTTGATGAGGAAATTGTACCATGTCTGCCGGCCTTGTCAAGCCGTTTGCGCAAACTTTTATAAAATGCATTTATAAAACCACAAAAGAGAAAGCAAAATCTCGGTCAGTTTGTACAAGCCAAGCAGGCAGGAAACGGCAAAACTGCCGAATGCATGGCAACAATGCAAAAACATCTTGATTTCTGGAAGTAACCTCAGTAAAATAAGTTTAACGAAGTTGGAACAACTTCAAAAACCAAAAATTTTTACAGGAGGAAGAAACCAATGAAAAAAGTTCTTGCAATGATTCTGGTTCTTACCATGGTCTTCGCACTGACCTGCACAAGCCTTGCCTATGCAGACGGTGCCCACAAGGTCGGCATTTCGATGCCCACGAAATCTCTGGAGCGCTGGAACCGTGACGGCACTTACCTGAAAGAGCAGTTCGAAGCGGCCGGCTACCAGGTCGAGCTGACCTATTCCGATAACGATGCCGTTCAGCAGAACAACGACATCGCCAACATGATCGCTGACGGCGTTGAGGTGCTCGTCATCACCGCCATCGACTCCGCCACCCTGAGCCAGACGCTGGCTGACGCTGCCGATGCCGGCATCGTTGTCATCGCCTACGACCGTCTGATCGAGAATGCGGACGTTGCCTACTACGTCTCCTTCGATAACTACACCGTCGGCGTCCTGCAGGCCCAGTACGTCATCAAGGCCCTTGACCTTGAGAACGCTGGCGACAAGACCTACAACATCGAGTTCACCGCCGGTGACCCCGCCGACACCAATGCCGGCTACTTCTTCAACGGCGCTTTCGATACCCTCAAGCCCTTCATCGACGCCGGCACCCTGAAGATCCCCTCCGGCAAGACCAGCTTTGAGCAGGTCGCAACGCCCGCATGGAGCACCGACACCGCTCTGGAGAACTTCCAGAACACCCTCGCCTCCTACTACGGCGACGGCACCGTGCTTGACATTGCCCTGTGCTCCAACGACTCCACCGCTGCCGGCGTTGCCCAGGCCATCATCACCGACTATGCCGGCACCAACCAGCCCATCGTCACCGGCCAGGACGGCGATATCGGCAACCTCCAGAACATTGTTGACGGCCACCAGACCATGACCGTTTACAAGAACGTCTCCGACGAAGCCGGCGTCACCCTCGTTCTGGTTTCCGCCATCCTGGAAGGCCAGAAGCCCGGTGCAGAGCTGTGCGAGAAGTTCAGCGCTGAGGCCGCCTTCGACACCGAGACCTATGACAACGGCAGGGGCGTTGTTCCCTCCTACCTGCTGGTTCCCTACTCCATCGACAAGAGCAATCTCGACCTGCTCGTTGAGACCGGCAACTACAAGTGGGATGCCAACAACCAGTATCTGGTTTCCACGCTCGGCTGATTTCCTGAAACAAGGCAACACACCGAGGGGCGGGGTTCACCCCGCCCCTCTTTTTAGCATAGAGGAGGGGTTTCACTTTGGCTGATCACATTCTTGTGATGAAGAACATCACAAAGGAGTTCCCGGGCGTCAAGGCGCTTGACAACGTCAACCTCCAGGTCGAGCGCGGCGAGATCCATGCTCTGGTGGGAGAAAACGGAGCTGGAAAATCGACCCTGATGAACGTGCTGTCGGGCACGTATCCCTACGGCAGTTATTCCGGCGACATCATCTATAACGGTGAGGTCTGCCATTTCAATACCCTGCGAGACAGCGAGAAGCTGGGCATCGTCATCATCCACCAGGAGCTGGCGCTGATCCCGGAGCTGTCTATCGGCGAGAACATGTTCCTCGGCAACGAGAGGAAAGGCCGTTTCGGCATCGACTGGGACCGGACCTATCACGAGGCGCGCACGCACATGGACCAGGTGGGTCTGAAGGAGAGCGAGCATACCCTCATCAAGGATATCGGCACCGGCAAGCAGCAGCTTGTCGAAATTGCCAAGGCGCTGTCGAAAAACGTAAAACTGCTCATCCTCGACGAGCCCACCTCCTCTCTGAACGAGGAGGATTCCAAAATGCTTCTTGACCTGCTGCTTTCCTTCAAGAAGCAGGGCATGACCTCGATCATCATCTCCCATAAGCTCAACGAGATCGCTTATGTGGCGGATCGGATCACGGTCGTGCGTGACGGCTCAACGATTGAAACGATAAACAACCAGGACCGCAGTGTGGACGAGGACCGTATCATCCGCGGCATGGTCGGGCGCGAGCTGTCGGACCGCTTCCCCCGGCGGGAGCACCGCGTCAGCGGCGAGATCGGCCTGGAGGTCAAAAACTGGACGGTCCATCATCCGGTCTACACCGAGAAGGTGGTGGACGACAACGTCTCCTTCCACGTACACAAGGGCGAGATCGTGGGCTTCTCCGGCCTGCAGGGCGCGGGGCGTACCGAGCTTGCCATGTCCATCTTCGGCCGCTCCTACGGCGCCGGCATCAGCGGGCAGCTGTTCATCAACGGCAAGGAGGTACACCTGCGCAATGAGCGCCAGGCCATTGAAGCCGGTCTTGCCTACGTCACCGAGGACCGCAAGGGCAACGGCCTCATCCTCCCGCAGACCATCGCCGTGAACACCACGCTTGCCCGCCTTGACAAGGTCTGCTCCGGCGGCGTGATCGACACCGTGAAGGAGAACCTGGTGGCGGACGATTACCGCGAAAAGCTCAAAACCAAGACGCCCAGCGTCCAGCAGCTTGCGGGCAATCTCTCCGGCGGCAACCAGCAGAAGGTGCTGCTGGCCAAATGGATGTATGCCGACGCCGATGTTCTGATCCTGGACGAGCCGACCCGCGGTATCGACGTGGGCGCGAAGTTTGAGATTTACTGCATCATGAACGATCTGGTGGCCCAGGGGAAATCGGTCATCATGATCTCGTCGGAAATGCCGGAGATCCTCGGCATGTGCGACCGCATCTACGTCATGAACGAGGGGCGCATCGTCGGCGAGATGCCCGTTGAGGAGGCGACGCAGGAGAAGATCATGGCCGCCATCCTCAAATCCGAAAAGAACGAAGAAGGAGAAAGAGCATCATGAATATCAATGTGAAAGCCTTTGTCAAAAAGTATACCATGGTCATCGCGCTGGTGGCGGTATTTGCGCTGTTTGGCTTTCTGACCCACGGCCGCCTGCTGTATCCGCAGAACATGTCCAACCTCCTTCTTCAGAACTCCTATGTTCTGGTGCTGGCCTGCGGCATGCTGCTGTGCATCCTGACCGGCGGCAACATCGACCTGTCCGTCGGCTCCACGGTGTGTCTGGTCGGCGCTCTCGCCGCCCAGCTCATGGATAAGTCCGGCATGAACGCCATCCCGGTCATCTTCCTGTGCCTGATGGTCGGCGCCATCATCGGCGGCTGGCAGGGCTTCTGGATCGGCTATGTCCACATCCCGCCCTTCATCTGCACCCTGTCCGGCATGTTCCTCTTCCGCGGCCTCGGCCGTGTCATCCTCCAGTCCAAGACCGTGCCGGTCAAAAACAAGCTGTTCCTGAACATCTTCGCCTCCTACGTCCAGATCCCCGGCCTTGACGATGCGAAGAAATGGTCCGCGCTCATTATCGGCTGCGCCATCGCGCTGTTTCTCATTGTCAGCGTTTTCACCGGCCGCGCCAAGAGGGCCAGCAAGGGCTACGCAGTCGGCGCCCTCGCCCCGGAGCTCGGCAAGAAGCTCATCATTGCGGCGCTGGTCGTGTTCTACGCCTGGAAGCTCACCAACTACAAGGGCATTCCCGTCATGCTGATCTGGGTGCTGGCGGTGGTGTTCATCTATTCCTTCATCACCAGCAAGACCGCCCTGGGCCGTTACTTCTACGCCGTGGGCGGCAATGAGAAGGCAACCAAGCTCTCCGGTATCGACACGCGCCGGGTCTATTTCCTGGCCTACCTGTCCATGTCCTTCCTCGCGGGTCTCTCGGGCCTGCTGATGGCGGCGCGTATCGCCTCCGTCAATGGCGACACCGGCAACGCCTTCGAGATGGACGCCATCGGCTCCTGCTTCATCGGCGGCGCCTCCGCCTACGGCGGCTCCGGCACGGTGGCGGGCATCTGCATCGGCGCCATCTTCCTCGGCGTCATCAACCAGGGCATGTCCATCATCGGCCTCGATAACAACTGGCAGTACATCGTCAAGGGCGCGGTGCTTCTGGTCGCGGTTATCTTCGACGTTGTCTCCAATCATAAGACCGGCAAGGCCGGCTGAGCAAACACTGCACATTCCGGGCAGCGGAAATACACGGTATGCCGCTGCCCGCTTTCGGTCCGGGAGGGCAGCACATGCAAAGCAATGAGCATATCGAATACGACGTGCAGCAGCGCGCCCGCGCCGGTACGCGCGCAACCCTGCGCGCGGCGGTGGCTGGGTATCTTGCGTACCTCGCCTGGCAGATCTTCCAGGGCGTGCGCACCGGGGAATCGACGATGGACCCGACCGTCGGCTATCTGGCGTCGGCCTTCTTCCTCCTGGCTGCCGTGGCCTTCACGGTCTATCTGATCCGCCGCTGGCGGATCGAGGTGGAGGCGGCGCGGCTGCCGGAGAGCGCACAGACGGAAGAGAGTACGGAGGACGAGACGTGAAAAAGACCTTCTCACGGGAGTTCTGGATCCGGGTGCTGCTCCTGCTGCTGGGCGGCACCGTCGGCCTCGGCACGCTGATCTGCGCCTTCGTGGTGGGCCCCGCGGCCCAGCTTTTCATGCCCGTCAGCCGTCGGCTGGTGGAAGTCTGTCTTAGTAAAGGAGCACGCTGATGGAATCCTGGCTTTCGCGCCTGGAGGCGCTGATTCACGATTACGTGGAGGAGGTTCAGACGCTCGAACGGAACCGCAAATTCGGCGACGGGCTCTTCGGCCTGCGCCCCGGCCCGGCGGACAATCCCTGCCATGACCGCTTCGCGGCGGACGTGAAGCGGCTTTTCGAAGACTGCCGGGACGCGGCCCCGGACTCCGGGGAGTGCGCCGGGCTGCTTCGCTGTCTCTTCACCGCGGCAGAGCCGTGGCGGGAGCTGAGGAGCGCCTATTGGATGCTCATCGCCGTGCAGGGCTGCGGCATGGAGCTGATCGACCGCCTGAGCCATGCCGACGCCGCGGCGCTGGCAGAGCTCTATGCCGCGCAATATCCCCGCCACGAGCGCCTGCCCGTGCAGGACAAGCTCCTGAAAAAGCTCAGGGCGGTATGATACACGCAATAAACTTTGGAGGAACACAATGAGCTATTACATTGGAATCGACCTCGGCACCTCGGCGGTCAAGCTGCTGCTGGTGGACGAGGGCGGCGCGATCTGCGGCAGCGTCACCAAGGAATACCCGCTGTCCTTCCCGCAGCCCGGCTGGTCCGAGCAGGATCCCTCCGACTGGTGGAAGGCCGTGATGTTCGGCATCCTGCAGCTGACCGAGCATGTGGACAAGTCCCAGATCTGCGGGATCGGCTGCGGCGGCCAGATGCACGGACTCGTGGCGCTGGACGAGGACGACGCGGTCATACGCCCCGCGATCCTCTGGAATGACGGGCGGACCGCGGAGGAGACAGAGTATCTCAACACCGTCATCGGCCGTGAAAGACTCTCCGCGCTCACGGCGAACATCGCCTTTGCGGGCTTCACCGCGCCGAAGCTTCTCTGGATGAAAAAGCATGAGCCGGAGAACTTTGCCCGCATCAAAAAGATCATGCTGCCGAAGGACTATATCAACTACCGCCTCACCGGCGTTCACGCCTGCGATTACTCCGACGCCAGCGGCATGCTGCTGCTGGATGTGGAGCACAGGCGCTGGTCGAAGGAAATGCTGGAGATCTGCGGCGTAACGGAGGAACAGATGCCGAAGCTCTATGAGAGCTTTGACGTCATCGGCACCGTCCAGGGCTTTGTCTCCGGCGCGCTTGGCCTGCCGCGCGGCTGCAGGGTCGTGGCCGGCGCGGGCGACAATGCCGCCGCCGCCGTCGGCACCGGCACGGTGGGGGAGGGGGCCTGCAATCTCTCTCTCGGCACCTCGGGGACGATCTTCATCTCCTCGGAGCGCTTCGGCGTGGATCACAACAACGCCCTGCACGCCTTCGCCCATGCCGACGGGCACTATCATCTGATGGGCTGCATGCTCTCGGCGGCAAGCTGCAACAAGTGGTTCTGCGACGAGATCCTCAAAACCGGGGACTACGCCGCCGAGCAGGTCGGCATCACGGACGGGAAGCTCGGCCGCAACCGCGTCTACTTCCTGCCCTATCTGATGGGCGAGCGCAGCCCCATCAACGACACCGATGCCCGCGGGACCTTCGTCGGCATGAGCATGGACACCGGCCGGGAGGACATGCTGCAGGCGGTGCTGGAGGGCGTGGCCTTCGCCATCCGCGATTCCTTCGAGGTGGCAAGGAGCCTCGGCATTGATATCCGGCGCTCCAAGCTCTGCGGCGGCGGCGCCCGCTCCCCGCTGTGGCGGAAGATCATCGCCAACGTCCTGAACATCTCCCTGGATATCCCGCAGACCGAGGAGGGCCCCGGCTACGGCGGGGCGCTGCTCGCCATGGTGGGCTGCGGCGACTTTAAGAGCGTGGCCGACGCCTGCGCCCGCTTTGTCCGCGTCCGGGAGACGGTGACGCCCGATCCCGAGATCGCCGCGCGCTATGAAGAGCGCTATCAGCAGTTCAAACGCATCTACCCGAGCATGAAGACGCTGTTCAAAGACTTACGGTGAAAGCGCAGCTTTCACCGATCATATCGGATTCAAAAGAAAAGAAGGGGGAAAAAGCATGCAGATCCATTCGGCTGCCGATCCGGCCTTCAAGGCCTACGGCAGGATCCTGGAGGGCTATGACACGGCGGAGCTGATGAAGGCGATGGAGAAAATCGCCCTGCCTGCCGCCGGCACGGCCTACGAGCCCGGCATCGAAAGCCTGGAGGCCTGCGCCGTTTTCGCCGATCTGCGGGATCGGGCCTACGGCGGCATGCCCATCCAGCTCGGCATGTGCTGGGGCCGCAACACAAAGCTCAACTGCCTGGAGTATCACCGGGACAGCGAGGTCAACATCGGCTCGGCCGACTTCATTCTCCTGCTGGCCCGTCAGGAGGAGATCGAGGACGGCGTTGTCGACACCGAAAAGGTGAAGGCCTTCCGCGTGCCCGCCGGGGTCCCGGTGGAGGTATATGCCACCACGCTGCACTATGCCCCCTGCCATACGGACGCGGGCACGGGCTTTCGCGTGGCGGTGGTCCTCCCGAAGGGGACGAATACGGACAAGCCGTCCTTCGCCCCGCAATGCGAGGAGGACACCTGGATGACGGCCCGCAACAAATGGCTGCTGGCCCATCCCGATTCAAACGAGGCAAAGCATGGCGCGCACATCGGACTGCGCGGACTCAATACAGACATCAAGGAGGACATTGAAAAATGATGACCAACATTCCCGAAGTCAAGCTCGGCATCGTCGCCGTATCCCGCGACTGCTTCCCCATCGGCCTGTCGGTGGCCCGGCGCGAGGCGATCGTAAAAACCTGCGGCGGCAATATCTATGAGTGCCCTGTCACCGTGGAAAACGAGAAGGACATGCTCAAGGCGGTCGAGGACGTGAAGACCGCGGGCTGCAACGCCCTTGTGGTCTTCCTCGGCAACTTCGGCCCCGAGACGCCGGAGACCCTGATCGCCAAAAACTTTGACGGCCCCTGCATGTTCGTGGCCGCCGCCGAGGGAGACGGCGATCTCATCAACGGCCGCGGCGACGCCTACTGCGGCATGCTCAACTGCTCCTACAACCTCGGCATGCGCCATCTCAAGGGCTATATCCCCGAGTACCCGGTGGGCACGGCGCAGGATATCGGCCGCATGATCAAGGAGTTTTACCCCGTTGCCCGCGCGGTGATCGGCGTGCAGAATCTCAAGATCATCACCTTCGGCCCCCGTCCGCAGGACTTCTTCGCCTGCAACGCCCCCATCAAGGGCCTCTATGAGCTCGGCGTGGAGATCGAGGAGAACTCCGAGCTGGATCTGCTGGTCAGCTACAAGGCCCACGCCGGCGACAAGCGCATCCCCGAGGTCTGCGCGGACATGGCCGCCGAGATGGGCGAGGGCAGATACTTCCCGGATCTTCTCGAGCGCATGGCGCAGTTTGAGCTGACGCTGCTCGACTGGGCCGAGGAGCACAAGGGCGCGCGCAAGTATGTCGCCTTTGCCGACAAGTGCTGGCCCGCCTTCCCCGAGCAGTTCGGCTTCGAGCCCTGCTTCGTCAACTCCCGTCTCGCCGCGCGCGGCATCCCCGTCAGCTGCGAGGTGGATATCTACGGCGCCCTCTCCGAGTACATCGGCTCCTGCATCTCCGGCGACGCCGTGACCATCCTTGATATCAACAACTCCGTCCCCGCCCGGATGTGGGAGAGCCAGATCAAGGGCAAGTACGACTACAGCCTGACCGACACCTTCATGGGCTTCCACTGCGGCAACACGCCGAGCTGCAAGATGTGCGCCGACCGCGCCGTCAAGTACCAGCTCATCCAGCACCGGCTTCTCGAGCCGGAAGGGTCCGAGCCCGACTTCACCCGCGGCACCCTCGAGGGCGACATCGCGCCGGGTGAGATCACCTTCTACCGCCTGCAGTGCGACTCGGAGGGGAAGCTGCGCTCCTACATCGCCGAGGGCGAGGTGCTGCCCGTCGCAACGACCTCCTTCGGCGGCATCGGCGTCTTCGCCATCCATGAGATGGGCCGCTTCTACCGCCATGTGCTGATCGAGAAGCGCTTCCCGCACCACGGCGCGGTGGCCTTCGGACACCACGGCCGGGCCCTGTTTGAGGTCTTCAAGTTCCTGGGCGTGCAGGACATCGGCTACAACCAGCCCAAGAGCCTGCCCTATCCCACGGAGAATCCCTGGGCCTGAGGCTGAAATGCGGGTGTCGGTCGGCTCCGGCCGGCGCCCACGGTATATGTGATATGGAAAGAGGTATTTCTGTGAACAATACAAAGCTATACAAAGACGGCGAGATCATCTGCCGCGAGGGGGAGCCCGGCAGCTGCATGTACGAGATCGAGACGGGCAAGGTTCGCGTTTACCAGCAGTACGGCAAGCCGGATCAAAAGCAGATCGCGGAGCTCTTCGGCGGCAAGGTGTTCGGCGAGATGGGCCTTGTGGAGCATGCGCCGCGCTCTGCCACGGTGGTGGCCGCGGATGACAACACGGTCGTGACGACCATCACGGAAGAGGACTTTTTTGAGTACTACAGGGAGAACCCTTCCAAGGTGCTGAGCATTGTGCAGCAGATGTGCCACCGCCTGCGGGAGACGACAAAAAACTATATCGAAGCCTGCCACACCGTATATGACACGGTCGAGACGAAAAAGAGCGGCGAGAAGAAGAGCGGATCCCTGCTTGAGCGCATCGAAAAGCTGTGCGAATTTTTTACCCGCGCCGGCAGTCATCAGGATTCTTGAGTGAGGTGCAGATATGAGACAGCTTACATTTGCAAAGGGTGACGTCATTTTCCGCCAGGGAGACTTCGCAAACGTCATGTACGATATCGTCAGCGGAAAAGTGGGCATTTACAGCGATTATCAGGGCGAACAGGAAAAGCTGATCGCCGAGCTCGGCGACGGTCAGATCCTCGGCGAGATGGGTATGATCGAGGCCTATCCGCGTTCGGCTACCGCTGTCGCGCTGAGCGAGCAGGTCGTGCTGAGCGAGCTTGTCGAGGCCGATCTGGACGCATATTTCAAGGATGATCCGGCAAAGGTCCTGCTGCTGATGCGTCAGCTCAGCGAGCGCCTGCGCGAGACGACGAGGAAGTACACCGAGCTCTGCAGCGCCGTCAGCCGTCATAAAAAGGCGGAGGAGCAGGGCGACGAACAGCCGGAGCTTCTGCAGGAACTGGATCGTTACGCAAAATTCTACAGCGAACACTGGGTCGACTGACCCGGATAAGCCCTTGCATGGAAACGCCGACAGGCCGCCGGTTACTTGACCGGCGGCCTGTCGGCAATCGTCCTTCTGCCCGCATCGGCCCGCCTTTGCGTCCTTCCGCTTTTTTCGGCCGGCCGGGCCGGGGATTTGATACAGCGCCTTCTGTATGAAAGCGGCGCTTTTCGCGGGGGCGAACGGCCTCCGGCTTTGTGCAATCTTCATAAGATTTCTCTCCGACAAAAAATAAGACTTGAAAATCAATTTTTTTGTGATATACTCTCATGAACATTTGCCCGCGAGGGCAGCTTATACTATTCTTCAACAAAACGATCAGAAATCGTTTTGTTGCCTGTGAGCCAATGTGCTCACAGGCAATGGCGCATGGCGCCATTGAAGATGCCGTGCAATACTGATCTTTCGCAAAGCAAGGGCTTTGCGAAACGCAGCGTATGCTGCGTATAAAACGCTTGAAAAACAAGCGTTTTATTGAAGATCAGTATCGCTCGACACTCGCGCCGAACAAATCATAGACACAGAGAGCATTAAGAATATCTATCACCTGTCCCTGATCATCGGGCTGTTCGAGCTGCTCACGATCCCTGTGTTTTTCCTCACCGGCGGGCAGCTTGACGGCGAAGGGCGGATCAGCATAACCCGCGTGCTGATCTGCGTCCTGATGTGCTTCTGCGGCCGGGTCTGCGCACGTGTGATATTGAAAAAAACCATTCCGCACGGCATGGTCATCGTTTTTCAGGTGCTCTACTGCCTTGTTCTGTCTGCGTGGGCCATATGGGTCTCCCAGCGGCAGTATATCCGCGGCGACCAGCTTTTGACCTTCTTCACGGTGGAGCTGCTGATCGTGTGCTTCATCACGCTCAGACCCTGGATGAGCATTGTGCTGATGCTCGGCGTCTATGCCGATGTCTATGTCATCCTCCTGGCGATCGACGGGGCGGTCGGGCTCAACGTCATCAATTACATCGTGCTCGTGTTCGCCTCGATCATGGGCATGATCGTCCGCTTCCACTCCCAGGCCAGGCTTGCGAAAATGACCATCACCCATGAGGAGTACACCAGCCGGCTGGAATACGCAAACCGGCACGACGGGCTGACGGGGCTCAGAAACCGCAAGGCGCTGGAGGAGGATGTGCCCAAGTTCATCGGAAAGCAGGTCGGGGTGTACATGATCGACATCAACTATTTCAAGGACATCAACGACACCTACGGACATATCGTCGGGGACCAGGTGCTCCAAGAGACGGCGCAGCAGCTTCGCAGCCTCTTCCCGGAGAGCCGCTGCTACCGCTTCGGCGGCGATGAATTTCTCGTGCTGCATACGACGGGCAGCGCCTATGCCCATGACCATTACAGCTTCCATGTTCCCGCAATCCCCGATGAGAAGATCGTGCTCAGCATCGGCCACGCCGACGGGGTGCCGGAGGATCACAACATGCTGTTCGAGCTGATCGGCATGGCGGACGAGAGCCTGTACGAGGCGAAGCGGAAAACCCATTCCCCGGAATTCGGCGGCCACGAGCGCCGCAACAGAAAGAGAATCGGCTCTCCGTTCAATTCCTGAATACGGATGCCGTATTTCGCGGCTGCCCCGTCCGGGGTGCGCGAAGCGGCGAGCGACATTGCGATCCCCTGCCGGACTTGAAGCCGGGGGATCGTTTTTGTTTTTGCGGGAATCCGCTCTTGCCGATTTCGTCATCCCTTACTATAATAGGAATACGTATTCACAGAGGAGGGGATAAAATGCTCAAGGTGTTTCTGGTGGAGGATGAACGCCTCGTGCGCGAGGGACTGCGGGATATGATCCCGTGGGAGCAGGTGGGCTATGTCTTCGCCGGGGAGGCCTCCGACGGGGAGATGGCCCTGCCGCTGGTGCGGAAAATCAAGCCGGACGTGCTGATCACGGATATCAAGATGCCCTTTATGGACGGGCTGGCCTTCAGCCGCCTTGTCAGCAGGGAGCTGCCCGACACGAAGATCATCATCCTCTCCGGCTATGACGATTTTGCCTACGCCCAGCAGGCCATCGAGCTGCATGTGGATCAGTACCTGCTCAAGCCCATCACCCGGGCCAGCATGATCCAGGCGCTCGAGCAGACAAAGGCGCGCATCGAGGAGGAACGGGATCAGCAGGATTTCCGCAGCCGCTTTGTGCGCGAGTCCCAGGAGTACGAGCATTATGCCAGACGCCTGTTTTTTGAGAAGCTGGTGGGAGGAGAGCTGCGCGTGCCGGAGATCTATGAGCAGGCCAAGCGCCTGGAGCTGGAGCTGGACGCGGAGGTCTACAACATCGTGCTCTTTACTCTCCAGCCGAAGGAGAGCGCCACCGCCTACTCCGAGCAGAGCGCCGCCCTGCAGGACAATCTCCTGCAGGATTTCCTGCAGTACCCGGATCTGCTGGTTTTTCGCGGCAACGCCCTGAGCTATGCGGTGCTGCTCAAGGGGAACCGGGACCAGATGCAGGCGCAGACAAGGCGCTGCACCCAGCTGATCGAGCAGCGCTGCCGCGGCGGCGAGGCCCTGATGGACTGGTATGTGGCGGTCGGTACGCCGACGGAGCGGCTGAGTAGCCTGCCGCGCTGCTATGCCGCGGCAAACCATGCCCTGGCCTACCGGCACCTGATGCCGAACGTCCATATCCTCAACACAAACCTCGTGGAGCACAGCGGCAAGCTGAGCACCTACAGCGCCGCCGACCAGGGACGCCTTGACCCCACGCTGATCCAGGGCTTTATCCAGAACGGCCTGGAGACGGAGATCGAGGATTTTGCCAACGAGTTCTTTGACGGGCTCGGGGACGCCTGCGATTCCCTGATGTTCCGGCATTATCTGCTTTTGAGCGCGCGCATCAACGCCCTGGCCGCGGCGGAAAAGCTGGGGCTTTCGCGCGGGGAGCTGGCAGAGCGCCTGCCGCAGCCGGCGCTGGATACGGCGAACGCCCTGCGGGAGTATTTCGTGCAGGTGCTCAGCACCGCGATCGCCATGCGGGATGAGGAGTCGATCCGCCAGGGCGGCGGGATCGTGGACAGCGCCATCGAGTATATCGACCTCCACTATACCGAGGAGGATATCTCCCTGAACACGGTGGCCCGCGCCATCAACATCAGCACCAACTATCTCAGCGCCGTATTCAGCCACAAGATGGGCCTTTCGTTTGTGGAATACCTGACCCAGAAGCGCATGGCCAGAGCCCGCCAGCTCCTGCGTCAGGGCGGCAGGCGCACCAGCGAGGTGGCGGCGGAGGTCGGCTATCGGGATCCCCGCTACTTCAGCTTTGTGTTCAAGAAGACCCAGGGCTGCACGCCCCGGGAATACCGGGCAGGGGAGACGGAGCGATGAGACAGGAGACAGCGTCCCGGGACCCGGCCTCCATCAGCAGCCGGATACGAAAGCTGATCTGGAGCCTCGCGATCCCGCTGTGTGTTCTCGCGGTGTTCATCCTGCTGGTCTTCCTGCTCTACAGCCTGCGCTACGCCCAGATCAGCCGCAACATCTCCACCGCCTCCCAGTTCAACCAGAACTTCAAGGACGAGGTGGATCTCAAGATGTACTACTTCGTCAGCGGCAGCAGCGACGAGACGCCGGATGACGAGGTCAACACCGCCGAGGAGCTTGCCTCAAAGCTGCTGGCGGACACCCGCAACCGCGAGAGCCGCCGGGCGGCCAGCAGCGTATTGAAGCTTTGCGCAAACCTCAAGGACTGCATCGCCAACATCAGGGCCACGGAGGGCTATGACCTGCGCATCCACCAGCTCGAGACCAATATTTACGTGATCACCCAGCTCATCGAGGAGTACATGTACACCTACCTCTACCATGAGGCCGGCGAGCTGGCGGAGCTGCGGCATACCCAGAACGCGTGGCTTACCGCGGGGCTGCTCGTCTCGGCGGGGGTCATGCTGGTGGTCATCGTCACCTCCCTGCGCCGCAGCTTCCAGATCACCCGGAGCATCACCCGACCCATCGACGAGCTCTATCAGCGCGTTCTGGAGATCGGCCGGGGGGATCTCTCCGTCCGGCCGCCGGTGGAGGCGGAGGACAGCAAGCTGCGCGCCCTCGGCGAAGGGGTGGAGGAGATGGCCGCCCGCCTGAACGAGCAGATGGCCCTCAACCGCCAGGAGCAGGACCGCCTGCGCCGGATGGAGCTGGCCCTGGTCCAGGCGCAGATCAACCCCCATTTCCTCTACAACACCCTCGACGCCATCGTCTGGCTCGTGGAGACCGGGAAGAACGAGCAGGCCGTGGAGATGGTCTCGAGCCTGTCCACCTATTTCCGCTCCTTCCTCTCCAACGGCAAGGACATCGTGACGCTCCGGGAGGAGGCGCTGCACGTGCGCAGCTATCTGGAGATCCAGCAGGTGCGCTATTCGGATATCCTGCGCTATGAGATCGACATGGACCCCGCCCTCGATGAGTGCCGCGTCCCCAAGCTCACGCTGCAGCCGCTGGCGGAAAACGCCCTCTATCACGGCATCAAGGCCAAGCGCGGCGGCGGCGTCATCACCGTCAGCAGCCGCCCCGTCGGCGACCGGGCCGAGCTGACGGTGCGCGATACCGGCAGCGGCATGACGCAGGAAAAGGTGGAGGAGCTCAGGAGCACTCTGGAATCGGACGCGGGCCAGGGCTTCGGCCTGCAGGCCTCCTATAAGCGCCTCAAGCTCATGTACGGCGAGGCGCTGGATTTTGAGATCGACAGTGAGGAGGGGAGCGGCACGGTCATCACCATCCGCTTTCCCGCACAGAAGGAGAACGAAACATGAAAAAAGCCGGACTTTGCCTGCTGCTCTCCCTGCTCCTGCTCCTGCCCGGCTGCGCCGGGCGCGGCCCGGAGGAGGAGCATCTCATTCGCGTCGGCTTTTCCCAGGTCGGGTCGGAATCCGACTGGCGCATCGCCAACACGGCCTCGATGGTCGCGGCCCTGAGCGAGGCCAACGGCTATGAGCTCCTGTTCGACAACGCCAAGCAGCGCCAGGAGAACCAGCTTCTCGCGATCCGCAACTTCATCCAGCAGGACGTGGACTACATCGTGCTGGCCCCCATCACGGAGTCCGGCTGGGACGATGTGCTCCAGGAGGCAAAAAACAACCACATCCCCGTGATCATCGTGGATCGCCGGATTGATGTGGCGGATGAGAGCCTGTATACAAGCTGGGTCGGCTCGGACTTTCTGGCGGAGGGCCGCCGGGCGGTGCGCTGGCTGGAGGCGCAGCTTGAGGCCCAGGGCCGGGCGGAGGAAAAGCTCCGCATCCTGCATATCCAGGGCACCTACGGCGCGACGGCGCAGCTCCAGCGCACCCGCGCGCTGACCGAGGCGCTGGCGGCGCACCCCAACTGGGAGCTCGTCGCGCAGCTTCCCGGCGAGTATACCGAGGCCAAGAGCTACGAGCTGATGCGCGAGTTTCTGCAGAGCGGGCAGGAGATCGACGTCATTTACAGTGAGAACGACAACATGTCCTTCGGCGCTGTCCGTGCCCTGGAGGAGGCGGGCATCCCCTGCGGCGGGGAGGGGGAGATCATGATCCTCTCCTTCGACGCGGTGCGCCGGGCCCTGGAGCTCTGCCGGGACGGAAAGCTCAGCCTCTGCGTCGAGTGCAATCCCCTCCACGGCCCGCGGGTCGCCTCGCTCCTGCAGGAGCTTGCGCGCGGCGGCGCGCCGGCAAAGCTCACCTTTGTCGATGAGCTGGCCTTCGACCGCGCCATGCTCACCGACGAGATTATCCGGGACAGAGAGTATTGATCCGGACATGCTGTAAAATCTTCTGTTGAATTTTACAGCGGCTTCGGATATACTGAAGGCAGAAAGGAGCGGATGAACATGCCGAACATCAAACCGATCTCCGATTTGCGCAACTACAGTGAGGTGCTGCATGATGTGGCGGTTGGGGCACCTGTATTCCTGACGAAGAACGGACGGGGCCGCTATGCGATCGTGGACATCCGGGATTACGAAAAAGCGCAGGCGACGATCAAGCTCCTTGGCGAGCTGGAGAAGGGCCGCATCTCCGGAGAGACGGAGGGCTGGCTGAGCCCGGAGAAAGTGAGGGCGCATTTCCGTGCAAGAGCAAAGGAAGGCTGAGCTGCACTATTCCGCGAAAGCCCGCCGGGATCTGGACGCGATCTGGGACTTTTATCTTGACGAGTATCAGAACACAGATGCAGCCGAAAAGATCATTGACGCGATCATGGCGGACATTGATCAGCTTGCGGATTTCCCGGAGCTGGGCCCGCCCCTTTCCTCCATCGCCGATGTGGAAACCGGGTATCGCTTCCTTGTCACCGGCGAGTATCTGAGCTTCTACCGCATGGAGGGGCAGGATATCTGCGTTGACAGGATTCTGTACGGACGCAGGGATTATATCAGCATCCTGATCGAGGATTGAAAAAACAGCCAGGAATCCGTCCGGGACTCCTGGCTGTTACCCGCTCTCGCGCTCGCGGAGCGTCCAGGGGAGCAGGGCGTCGTCAACATGGCGGGCGCGGATGCGATCGAGCAGCATCCCGGCGGCAAGGCTGCCGAGCTCATGGCGCTCGTGGGCAAGCGAGGTGATGGACACCGGGCCCGCGGTGCAGTAATGGCTGTTGTCAAAGCTCACCACCGCCACATCCTCCGGCACGCGCAGCCCCTCGGCCCGGAGGCAGTGAATCAGGGGGTAGGCGATCTCGTCGCTGTAGCAGACCACGGCGCTGCAGCCGGGCAGGCGACGCCGGATAAAGGCGTACATCCACTCGTCCCGCCCGGCGTTCAGGGCGTCGCGCTGGGCGGTGTCAAACCAGAAGACGCTGTCCTCCCGCACATCGGCGCCCGCCTGCAGCAGGGCTGCGAGATAGCCCTCATAGCGCCCGTGGCCGCGCTGATCGTCGCTTTTCAGCACGGCGGCGATGTGCCGGTGCCCCTTGTCCAGCAGATACCGGGTCAGCATCCTTGCGCCGCCCGCGTCGTCGTCCCGCAGGCAGGGCGCTCCCGCCGGCACGGGCAGGGCGGCGTACAGCCATACCAGGGGAATGCGCAGCGCCTCGATGCGGGCGAGCACGTCCAGGTTCGGGCTCGGCAGGGCGCTCTTCGCCGCCTCCAGGAGGATGCCGGCGGGCGGCGCGGCGGCAAGGCGCTCGAGCGCGGCGCGCTCCGTCATGACCCGGCCGCCGGTGGCAATGGCCTCCATGGAAAAGCCCTGGGCGGAAAAGACGCGCTCCAGATCCCGCAGGAGCTGAGGGTAGAGATAGGTGTCGCGCGCGGCGGTCACGACCGCGATGCGCCTGCCCCGGGCCGGGCCGCCGGCGAGGTAGGTCCCGCTGCCGTGCATGCGCAGGATAAACCCCTCCTCCTCCAGCAGAGCTAGCGCGTGGCGCACGGTCTCACGGCTGCAGTGATAAGCCTCGCAGAGCGCAAGCTCCCCCGGGAGCCGGCTCTGCCCCTGCTGCTGCAGGGACAGGCAGAGCTGCTTCAGCTCTGCGGCAAGCTGTCTGTATCGGGCCGCCATGGCGTCCACCGCCTTTCCTGATCGTATCGTCAGTATACCACATCCCGGCCGCTTCCAACACATTTTTTCCGCACAACACGGCGCGGTTAAGGTTGGATTATCCATCCAGTTTTTTCACACACCCGTAAAAAAACAGACGGGCGTGTGATTTTTTTGGCAATTTTCCAAGGCCGGGCAGGGGGGAGGAGACGGCCCGGATCGTAGGATTTTCAACCTCCGGCCCCGCGGGACTGAAAAAACCAAACATTTTTTCAAAGTTGTACGGAAACTTTTCAGTAAACGATAAAGTTGTATTTATTCGCTTTCACGATTTCGCTTTCGGGGGCCCCGAAACCCTTGACGCCAGGCGGCTTTCGTGGTTTCATAGGGTCAAGGACAGTAACGGTCCAAATATATGAAAAGTGAGGGAACATCATCATGAAAAAACTGATTGCTGTTGCGCTTGTCATCGTAATGTGCCTGTCCCTGATGCCCGCAGCCTTCGCCGCGGACGACGTGATCAAGGTCGGCGTGGTCAACAATCCGCCTTCCGAGTCCGGCTACCGCGAAGCCAACGTCAACGACTTCATCAATGTCTTCACCAAAGAAAACGGCTACGACGCCAGCTTCTTCTACAGCATCAAGAACGATGAGCAGCTCAGCGCCGCCCGTCAGTTCATCACCGACGGCGTGGATTACCTGCTGATCTCCGCCGCCGAGACCACCGGCTGGGACGCCGTTCTGAAGGACGCCCAGGAAGCCGGCATCGGCGTATTCCTCTTCGACCGTATGATCGATTGCGATCCCGCCCTGTTTGAGGCCGCCGTTGTCTCCGACATGGCCAAGGAAGGCGAGACCGCTGTCGGCTGGCTGCTCGATCAGAAGCTGGACGCCTACAACGTGATCCACATCCAGGGCGCCATGGGCAGCGACGCGCAGCTCGGCCGTACCGGCGCGCTCGACGAGCAGTTCGCCTCCGGCAAGATGACCAAGGTCGTGCAGCAGACCGCCACCTGGGACGAGGCCGAGGCCAAGAAGATCGTGGAGTCCGTCATCAACTCCGGCGACGCCTTCAACGTCATCTATGCTGAGAACGACGGCATGGCCAAGGGCGCTGTCGCAGCGCTGGACGAGGCCGGCATCACCCACGGCGTGGACAAGGACGTCATCGTGATGGGCTTTGACTGCAACAAGTGGGCTCTGCGTGAGCTCCAGGCCGGCAACTGGAACTATGACGGCCAGTGCAGCCCCTTCCAGGCGCAGGTGATCAGCGATATGATCCATGTTCTCGAGGCCGGCGGCACCATCGAGGGCCTCAACGAGAGCAAGCAGGTCATCTCCGTTGAAAAGGGCTTTGACGCCCGCACGATCACCGAGGAGGATATCCTCACCTACGGTCTTGGCGAGGACGTCACCGTCGGCTGATTGCCCGGCGAAAGCCAATAGAAAAGAACAAAACAGCGCGGTGTGGCAGTGGAGTAATCCGCGGTCCACACCGCGTTTTATCGAATGCAAAGCTGAGGAGATAAGCGGATGAAAGAGGATATTGTTCTGACCATGCGCGGGATATGCAAGGTCTTCCCCGGGGTCATGGCGCTCAACGGCGTGGACTTCACCCTGCGCAAGGGCGAGATCCACGCGCTGATGGGGGAGAACGGCGCAGGGAAATCCACGCTGATCAAGGTGCTGACCGGGGTATACCCCAAGGACGCCGGCGAGATCCGCGTAGACGGCGTCGACGAGGCGATCACGATCCGCTCGCCCCAGGAGGCGCAGAGCTACGGCATCAGCACCGTGTATCAGGAGATCAGCCTCTGCCCCAACCTCACGGTGGCGGAGAATATGTTCATCGGCCGCACCAGGGGCGGCACTGTCAACTGGAAGGCCATGGAGAAGCGGGCGGGAGAGCTGCTCGACTCTCTGGGCATCCCGGCCCGGCCGCGCCAGCAGCTGTCGAACTGCTCCCTTGCGGTGCAGCAGATGGTCGCCATCGCCCGCGCGGTGGATACCGAGTGCAAGGTTTTGATCCTGGACGAGCCGACCTCCTCCCTGGACGACAAGGAGGTGGAGATGCTCTTCCGCCTGATGCGGGATCTGAAGGCACGCGGCGTCGGCATCATCTTTGTCACCCACTTCCTGGAGCAGGTCTACGAGGTCAGCGACCGCATCACGGTTTTGCGAAACGGGGAGCTGGTGGGCGAGTATGAGGTGGAGAAGCTGCCGCAGGTGCAGCTTGTGGCCATGATGATCGGCAGGGAGCTGGAAAACCTGTCGGTGATCAGGAAGGAGAATCCGGCCGGCGCAGCGAAAAAAGAGGTGCGCTATGAGGCCAGGCAGCTCTCAAGCACCGAAAGCCGCCCCTTCGATTTCTACATCGGAAAGGGCGAGGTCAACGGCTTTACGGGCCTTCTCGGCTCCGGGCGCAGCGAGAGCGTGCGCGCCATCTTCGGGGCCGACCCCGTCACCGGCGGCGAGGTGAAGATGGAGGGGAAAAAGGCCCGCATCACAAAGCCCCTGGACGCCATGAAAAACGGCATCGGCTATCTGCCGGAGGATCGCAAGCGCGACGGCATCATCGCCGATCTCTCCGTGCGCGACAACATCATCCTGGCCCTGCAGGTCCTGCGGGGCATGGGACATCCGATCTCACGGGCGAAGGCAGAGGCCTTTGCCGACGAGTATATCAAGGCGCTGGGCATCAAGACCGCCTCGACCGATACCCCCATCGGCTCTCTCTCCGGCGGCAACCAGCAGAAGGTGATCCTGGCCCGGTGGCTGCTCACCCATCCGAAGTACCTGATCCTGGACGAGCCGACCCGCGGCATCGACGTCGGCACCAAGACCGAGATCCAGAAGCTGGTGCTGAAGCTTGCCGAGGAGGGCATGAGCGTCACCTTCATCTCCTCGGAGATCGAGGAGATGCTGCGCACCTGCTCACGGCTCATCGTCATGCGCGACCGGAACATTGTCGGCGAGCTCACGGGGGATGAGCTCACCCAGAGCCATGTCATGCATACCATCGCGGGAGGAGGCGGCGACAGTGAATAACAGAAAAAGAAAGGCAGGGGGCCTGTCGAAGTATTCGCAGCTTCTGGTCCCGCTGATCGCCATTCTGGTGCTCGTGATCTTCAACCTCATCCGGGATCCCGGCTTCTTCTCCGTGGGTCTGACCACCAACAACAACGGCGACCCTGTCCTGCAGGGCAACCTCATCTCCATCCTCAACGGCGCTTCCGAGCTTGTGATCCTCTCCATGGGCATGACGCTCGTGACGGCGGCCTGCGGCGGACAGGATATCTCCGTCGGCGCCCTCGCGGCCATCGCGGGCAGCGTCTTTGTCAAGGTGCTCAAGAGCGGCGGCGGCAGCATCAGCCCGCTGCTGGTGCTGGGGGGCTTTCTGATGTGCTGCGCCGTGGCGATGGTCTTCGGGGCCTTCAACGGCAGCCTCGTCGCCTTCTTTAATATCCAGCCGATGATCGCAACGCTCATCCTCTTTACCTGCGGGCGCAGCATCGCCTACTGGATCAACGGCGGCGCGACGCCCACCGTCTCCAGCCCCATCATCAACGCCGTCGGCAGCTTCATCCCCGGCATACCCATTCCGACGCCGATCCTGATCGTGCTGCTGATGGGCGGCCTCTTCGCGCTGCTCTTCCGCTTCACAACGCTCGGCCTGTATATCCAGGCGGTCGGCATCAACCAGAGCGCAGCCCGGCTCAACGGCATCAACGCCGTCGGCATCAAGCTCCTGTCCTTCGTCATTCTCGGCGTCTGCTGCGCGGTCGCCGGCATGATCGGGGTGAGCCGCCTCGGGCTCATCAACCACGAAACCCTGCTCATCAACATTGAGATGGACGCCATCCTCGCCGTGGCCATCGGCGGCAACAACCTCGGCGGCGGCAAATTCAAGATGATCGGCTCGGTCCTCGGCGCCTATGCCATCCAGGCCCTGACCATCACGCTCTACGCCATGAAGGTCCCCTCCACCGACGTCAAGGCCTATAAGGCTGTGGTCATCGTGCTGCTCGTGGTCATGGGCTCCCCCGTGGTGAAGGAGGCGGCCGACCGCTTCACGAAGCGCATCCGCGCTGCCCGCAGATCCGACACAGGGAAGGAGGCGGCTTAAGCCATGGAAGAAAAGGGAAAGCTCCGCAGAGAACCGATCACGGATACGCAGCTTCTCATGACCATCACCGTCTGCATCTTTGTGGGCATGTACATCCTTGCGATCCTGATCTGGGGCGGCGGCTTCAAAAAGCCGCAGATGCTCTTTGACATGCTCAACGACAACGCCTACCTCATTATCATCTCCTGCGGCCTGACCATCGTCATGATCACCGGCAGCATTGATATCTCCGTCGGCGGTGTGACGGCGCTGGTCGCCATGGTGGGCGTCATGATCCTGAACGGTAACCTCACGCTCTTTAACGGCCTCATTGCCGCGCTCGGCCTGGGGGAGGGGGCGCGCATCGCCTTCGCGCTGCTCATGAGCCTGCTCATCGGCCTGGCCTTCGGGCTTGTGCAGGGCTATCTGATCGCCCATCTCGAGATCCAGCCCTTTATCATCACGCTCGCCGGCATGTTCTTTGCCCGCGGCATGATCACCATCATCAGCGTTGACCCGCAGAAGGGCCCGCAGGATCTGATGGACATTCTTCAGAAGCGCATCGAGATGGCCTGGCTCGGCTCGCCCAACAAAAAAGGCGTGATGATCCCGGCCCGCATGGAGATCGGCGTCGTGATCGCGCTTGTGATCGTGGTGCTCGTATACCTGCTGCTGCGCAGGACGAAGCTCGGCCGCAGCTTCTACGCCGTGGGCGGCAACCGCCAGAGCGCGCTGATGCTGGGCGTGAACGTGCGCCAGTCCCGCTTCATGGCGCACCTGCTGTGCGGGCTTCTGAGCGGCATCGCGGGCTTTGTGTTCATGATGCACACCGGCGCCGGCAACGCGACGAACGCCACCGCGGCGGAGATGAACGCCATTGCCTCCTCCATCATCGGCGGCACGCTCCTGACCGGCGGCGTCGGCAATGTGATCGGCACCTTCTTCGGGGTCCTGACGCTCAGCACCATCAAGTCCATCGTCACGACCTCCGGCCTGCGCGACCCCTGGTGGCAGAGCATTACCACCGGCGCCATGCTGTGCTTCTTCATCCTGCTGCAGAGCGTGGTGCTGATGCGCAAGAACAAGAGGAAAAAGTGAGCCGGCTGCGCCTTGGCAGGCGTGCGTTCAGTTGAAAAAACGAAAAGGCGACACCGCATGATATCGTGCGGTGTCGCCTTTATCGCGGTATCCCCGTTCGCGCGTTGCCTTTTCCATAAAACACAGTGTTTTATGGAAAAATAGTATCAGAGAGCGGGACTTTTGCTGTTCCCCCCGCGTCCGCAGGGCGGCGGCCTACTCCTCCAGCGCCCCGATTTTGCGCAGCTCTGCCAGCGCTTTTTCCACGTCGGCGGCTATCACGGCCTCCGGCGCGTCAAAACGGGCGCACAGGGCCCTGACGATCCCGGCCTCGTCCGTGTCTGTTTTTAAAAGCTCCAGAATGGCGCCCAGGGTTTTGTTGCCCCGCACAAGCCCGGCAAAATCCGCGTTGCCCGTCGGAACAAGCAGACTGTCGCGGCGACTGTTGTAGGTGATGAATTTACTGCTCAGCTTCATGCGCGCATCCCTCTCTCGCTGTCTTCGTCAAGGCTCAGATCAGCCGTTTGCCCTTGCGGCGAAATTCCCTCGCCTGCTCCACGGTGGGCCAGGTGAAGTAGCTGCCCTTTTCTGTTTCGTTCCTTCTTCTCTCCACGGTGCCGGCGGCAATGTCCTCCAGCGCGCGCACCATCAGCTCTCCGCCGAGGGCCTTGGTCTTCTTCATAAGGCGGAACATGCTCCGGCAGTCGGAGATGTCCACGCTGCCCTGCTCGAGTATGTCCCCGTCGTCGAGCTTCGCGCTCATGAAGTGGACGGTGGCGCCGCCCAGCTTCTCGTCGTTATACAGGTACCAGAAGGAGGGCAGGCAGCCCCGGTAATCCGGCAGCAGCGCCCCGTGCACGTTGATGACGCCGTACTTCGGCACGCTGAGAAGCTCGGGCTTGATGATCTGCGGAGCGGAGTAGGAGATGATGAGATCGGGAGCAAGCTCCCGGACATGCCGCACAAAGGCGGGGTCGTTGCTGTCGGTGATGACGCGGTGGGGCACGCCGTTTTTCCTTGCCGCGTCCGCGACCGAGCAGTGCCCGTGAAACAGCCGGTAGCCGGCAAGGCGGTCCATGATCCTCTCCGCCTCGCGCCCCACGGTGACAACGCCCATCTTCGCGCACTGCAGGGGCCCGAACCATTTGAGGTAATCCGAGAGGCGGTTTTCCAGCGCGGACTTGCAGTTGACCTCCACGATCTCGAGCACTTCACAGACCTCTGCCGCCCGGTCGATGTTCTTCGGGATGAAGAAACGGTCGGCCTGGGTCATGACGATGACTCTCAGCTTGTTGTCCGGCATTTGCCCACCTCCTGTTTCCGGTGCTCCTCCGCCCAGCGCAGGAGTGTGGCGAAGAGCTTTTCGGGCCTGCGCCCGAGTATGTGGGAGACGATGCAGATCACCGTCCACCAGATCATTTTCAGGTCAAAGCCGATGCCGCGCTTGTCGAGGTACACCAGATCCAGCTCCAGCCGGATCGGCAGCACATCGCGCATATAGTCCTCCTGATCCTCCACCAGATCCCCGTAGAGGTAGTCATACAGGGCGGAGGGCCCGGTCAGACCGGACTGCACATCGGCCGTGCGGGCAAAGCGGCCGCCGCGGGTGAGCTGCACCTGCTCCACGGAGGCGGGGCGGGGGCCCACGATGCTCATATCGCCGATCAGGATGTTCACAAGCTGCGGCAGCTCGTCGATCTTCAGGGCGCGGATGAAGCGCCCGAAGGGGAAGATCCGGTCCTCCTCGCCGCGGAACACAGACTCGTTTGCCTTGCCCTGGCGCATGGAGCGGAACTTGAGCATGTTGAAGACCCGGTCATTTTTGGTGGTGCGCCGGGCGATGTAAAAGACGGGGCCGGGATCGGAGAGCTCGATGCCGATCGCCGTAAGCAGCCACAGCGGCGCGCTTACGATCAGGCCCGCCAGGGAACAGCCAATGTCAAACAGGCGCTTTACGAAAAGATAAAAAACGTGCATATCACATCACCTCAGCGCCCGTCAGTCCCGGCGGAACACGGTTTCAAAGGCCTCGGCGTACAGGCAGCCCGCCTGCGCGCCGCGCCAGGCGGCCAGACCCCTTAAGGCCTCGGCGGAGCGGGGGTGCGGATAGGGGCGCATGACGCCCTTGTAGCAGGCGAGGGCCTGCAGCTTGACTGCCAGCCCCTCCTCCCCGATTTCCACATAGTGGTTCGGAAGAAAGCGATTCAATGAGCTGTCCAGCGACCACTCGGTCGAGGAGGCGTTTTCCATGTACCGCAGCTCCCGCAGGGCCGGGATACCCTCCCGACGCTGGAACAGGCGCACGGCGGCCTGGACGGCGCCGCTGGTAATGGCATGGTCATTGTTGGTGTCGGAGGGATGGTGGGTTATGATCGCCTCTGCGCCGAAGTCCGCGATGCAGCTCTCGATGAACTGTACCAGCTCCAGGTGGGGCACCGTGTTCATTTTGATGTTGGGGAAGTCTGCGGCGTAGCCCTTTTCGACCCCCAGGATCGCAAAGGCGCGCTGCTGCTCCTCAGCCAGGGTGGAGGAGAGATTCGCGCGCGCCGCAGCCTGGTTTGCCATCGTCGCCACGGCAACAGGGTTCCCCTCCCGCGTCAGTCGGTGGATCGTGGCGCCGGCGCCGAGGCATTCGTCATCCGGATGGGCTACAACGATCAAGGTTCTCATGGCGTTTCTCCTGTGTTCGTATTTGTCGATTAACATAACTTTATCATATCCGGGATAAATAATCAAGAACAAGAGTAGAACGTGTTATCTTTTCCACAAATGGGTTTTGGTGTTGAATAACGCGGGCGTTTCTGATAATATATAGCTTCGCCGGGGTAACCGGCGCACATGACTGTACCGCAGCGGAGGGCGGGCGATCAGCCTGTTCGATTTCTGACAGGGTACGTGCTTGCACTGTGAAACCCTGTACCATGCCGGGGGCGGGCGATCAGCTTTCGACTTCCGCCAAGGTATAGCGTTATTAAATCTCCGCGGCATCCAGCCGTGGGAAAGGAAGAAAAGAAAAAATGGAACACAACGAAAAGACAATGGACAAGATCGTCGCCCTGTGCAAAAACCGCGGCTTCGTGTACGCGGGCAGCGAGATCTACGGCGGCCTCGCCAACTCCTGGGACTACGGCCCCCTCGGCGTGGAGTTCAAGAACAACGTGAAGAAGGCATGGCTCAAGAAGTTCGTGCAGGAGAGCGAGTACAACGTCGGCCTCGACGCCGCCATCCTCATGAACCCCCAGACCTGGGTCACCACCGGCCACGTCTCCAGCTTCTCCGACCCGCTGCTCGACTGCAAGGCCTGCAAGGCCAGACACAGAGCCGACAAGCTCATCGGGGACGAGCATCCCGAGGTCAACGTGGACGCCATGAGCTTCGACGAGATGGACGCGTTCATTGCCGGGCATACCGATATCATCTGCCCCGTCTGCGGCAAGCATGACTTTACCCCCATCCGCAAGTTCAACCTCATGTTCAAGACCGCCATCGGCGTGACCGAGGATTCCTCCTCCGTCTGCTATCTGCGGCCCGAGACCGCCCAGGGCATCTTCGTCAACTTTGCGAACATCCAGCGCACCACCCGCCGCAAGCTGCCCTTCGGCGTGTGCCAGGTGGGCAAGGCCTTCCGCAACGAGATCACCCCGGGCAACTTCACCTTCCGCACCCGCGAGTTTGAGCAGATGGAGTGCGAGTTCTTCGAGCACCTGAGACTGCGCGACCATGAAAAGGCGGAGCTGGCCTTCTACTCCCGCGCCACCACCGACATCGAATACGCCTTCCCGTTCACCGACTGGGGCGAGCTGTGGGGCATTGCCGACCGCACCGACTATGACCTGGGCCGCCATCAGGAGGCCAGCGGCAAGGATCTCACCTACTACGACCAGGACGCCAACGAGCACTACATCCCCTACGTCATCGAGCCGTCCCTCGGCTGCGACCGCGTGGCCCTCGCCTTCCTGTGCGAGGCGTATGACGAGCAGGTCGTGGGTCAGGACAAGAAGGGCAACGACGATGTGCGCACCGTGCTGCACCTGCATCCGGCCCTGGCTCCCTTCAAGTGCGCGATCCTGCCGCTTTCCAAGAAGGAAGTGCTCACCGGCCCCGCCATGGAGCTTTACCGCGAGCTCAGCAAGGAGTTCATGTGCGACTACGACGAGACCGGCTCCATCGGCAAGCGCTACCGCCGCGAGGATGAGATCGGCACGCCCTTCTGCATCACCTTCGACTTCAACACCCCACTGCGTCACGATCCGCGAGCGCGACAGCATGGAGCAGGTTCGCATCCCCATCAGCGAGGTCAAGGACTATATCGCCGAGCGCGTGAAGTTCTGAGGACAAGCGCACCCCCTCCGCTCCGGTACGCGCATCGGGACAGCTCCCCTCCGGGGGAGCTGTCGCGGCGCGTCCCCCGCGAGCGCCGTGACGGAGAGGGTAAATATCACGAAAGTCAGGTATTTTCTGTGAAAAACGGATTTATCAAGGTCGCTGCCGCCGCGCCTGTCATCCGGGTCTGCGACTGCGACTATAACGCGGACCGGGTCATTGAGACGATCGAAAAGGCCGACAGGCTCGGCGTCAAGGTGCTGGCCTTCCCGGCGCTGACGCTCACGGGCGTGGAGTGCCGCGATCTGTTCCGCCACCGCGTCCTGCTCGACGGGGCGGAAAAGGCCCTTCAAAAGGTCGTCGCCGCGACGAAGGGGAAGGACATGCTGGTGCTGGTCGGCACGGTGCTCTCCCTCGGCCAGGCGGTCAACAGTGCCGCCGCCGCCGTGTCGGACGGCAGGCTCCTGGCCCTCATTCCCCAGCGCCGCGAGACCGCGCAGTTCATCGGCGACAGCGGCAGCTTCCACGAGATCGACAACGACGAAGCCGGCTTTGAGGCGGTGCCCTGCGATGCCGACACCATCATCTGGTGCCAGGCGCTTCCGGCCCTCGGCATCGCGATGGAACTGGGCCCTGACCTGGACAACGTCTGGTCTTATGAGGCCCGCAACGCCCGCGCTGGTGCATCGCTGATCGTCAAGATGGCGGATTTCCCGCAGACGGTCTGTTCCACCCGGGACGCGGAGCTGAACGCAAAATACGAATCCCGGCACAACCTCGCCGCTGTGATGCTCGCCGCCCCCGGCAAGGGGGAGAGCAGCACCGACAACAGCTATTCCGGCCTGTGCCTTGTCGCCGAAAACGGAGACATCCTCGCCGAGACCGAGGGCGAGGACAGCTTTGCCGTCACGGAGATCGACGTGGAATATCTCGAAAACCTCCGCCGTCAGAGCGGGGATTTCGACTGGGTGGACGAGGACTATACCGCCGTCGCCTGGAATTGCGCGAAGGCCGACACCACGCTCACCCGCCGCTTCAACAAGCACCCGCAGCTGCCCGAGAATCCCGCCGACCTGCCCGCTTACTGCGAGCGCATGCTGGATATCCAGGTGTCGGCCCTCGTCAAGCGCATGCAGTACGCGGGCCTCACCCACTGTGTCGTGGGCATCTCCGGCGGCGTGGACTCGACCCTCGCGGTCATGGTCTCGGCCCTGGCGGTCAGGCGCATGGGATATCCCGCCGCCAACGTCATCGCCTGCACCATGCCCTGCTTCGGCACCTCCAGCCGCACCAAATCCAATGCGGTCGTGGTGGCCGAGCAGTGGGGCTGCGAGGTGCGCGTCATCGACATCACCAAGGCCGTCCTCCAGCACTTTGAGGATATCGGCCACGCCCGCGACGATTACTCCATCGCCTTTGAAAACGCCCAGGCGCGCGAGCGGACGCAGGTGCTCATGGACATCGCCAACAAGGTGAACGGCCTTGACGTCGGCACCGAGGATCTGAGCGAATTTATCGACGGCTGGTGCACCTACAACGGCGACCACACCAGCATGTATGACGTGAACCTCGGCCTCACGAAGACGCAGGTGCGCGCAAACGTCGGCCACATCGCCGCGACGACGGAGGACAAGCTCCTCAAGGCCGCGCTCTATGATGTGCTGGACTGCCCCGTCACGCCGGAGCTGCTGCCCATCCGGGATGATATGATCGAGCAGAAGAGCGAGGACGCCGTCGGCTCCTACTCGCTGCAGGATTTCTTTACGCATCACATTCTGGTCAACGGCTTCGCGCCGTCCAAGGTGTTCCGCCTGGCGAAAGCGGCCTACGGCGACGAGTTCAGCGACGAGGAATTGAAGCGCTGGCTCACAAGCTGGTGCAGGCGGCTCTTCTCCCAGCAGTTCAAGCGCTCCTGCCTGATGGACGGACCGGCGGTGCAGGCCTTCACGGTCTCCCCGCGCACGGGCTTCCGCATCCCCTCCGACGGGGAGGCGGCGCTGTTCCTGAAGGATCTGGATACGATCTGAGCTTTGGCAGCCTCCTTTTTGCTGAAGGGGGCTGTTTTTTAATTTTATGGGTATCGGCATTCATCAGCAAGGTTCCCTGTATGACCGTAGGGGCGATTCACGAATCGCCCGGCGGCAAAGGCCGCATCCGACGAATGCGCCTACGATGTACGCGGTGATTGTCAGCTGAGTAAAGCCGATACCCATATTCATTTTTATGCGTTAGAAGAATTTACATTTCTGCTGTTGCATGAATCGGCAAAGAATAGTAAACTGATAGAAGCTTGACAATATCCTGTACAACGGGAAGGAGTATGACGAATGAAAAAACTGCTCAGCATCCTGCTGGCGCTTGCGATGCTCGCGTCGCTGACCGCGCCCGCCTTTGCCGACGAGCCGGATTACACCACCGGTACGCCCTGGCTCTGCATCGACCTGGACGGCGTCGTGACCGCGGACACCCCCGCCGACCTGAAGGACAACTTTGCCCTTGCGGCCAACAAGGACAGGATCCTCGCGCTTGAGATCCCGGAAGGCTACAGCTTCGGCGGCACCGTGATGGATGTGAACCTGAAGCAGATGCAGGACGTCAGGAACATGTTCCTCGGCGATGCGCCGGAGGGACACGACGCAAGGCTCGCCTATGACCTCTTTCAGCTGATGATGGACTGGGACAGCCGCAACGCGCTGGGCGTCGCCCCGCTCAAGGAGCTGATCGCGCCCGTGGAGGCCGTCGACTCGATCGAAAAGCTGAGCGCGTATTTCGTCGAAACCCGTGACGAGGATGAGCTTGCCGCGCTCTTTTTTGCCGGTTCCGCTCAGGATCAGCTGGATTCCAGCCGCAATGTGCTTGCTGTGGGGAATGCCGGCCTGCTGCTGGAAGACTCCGCCGAGTATGAAAAGCTGACCGCCTATGGCGCCATCAAGAAGGACGCCATCACGGAGCTTGCGCGCAAGATGCTGGTCAAGCTCGGCTATACCGAGGACGAGGCGCAGCGGAAAATCGACAACTGCTTCGCCTTTGAGACGATGCTCGCTCCCGCCCTGTACACCAATGAGGATCAACAGAAGCCGGACTATTATGAGAAGATACTCAATTTCTACAGCCATGAAGAGATGAAGGCGGCGGAGGGCCCGCTCCCGATCCTGGAGGATCTGGCGGCAACGGGCTACCCCGAGACGGATCGGTATCAGGTCATAAACCCGGACGGCCTCAAAAAGCTGATTGAGCTCTATACCGACGAAAACCTGCCCCTCATCAAGGACTTTATGATCGTACACGGCGCGCGCGACGCGGCCGGGAGCCTTGACCGCGAGTGCTATGAATGGAACTATGCCTGCAAAAACGCAATCTCCGGCGCGAGCGGCATGCTCGACGATGAGACGGTGTTTTCCAGTTCGGTTGCCGCGGCGCTGGAATGGCCCGTGGCGCAGCTCTACACCCAGACCTACCTCAGGCAGGAGGACAAGGACCGCATCATGGACATGATGAAGGAGATCCTGGACGCCTATCACGGCATCATCGAAGAGGCCGACTTCCTTTCTGACGCGACCCGCGAAAGGGCCATCAAGAAGCTGGAGGGCATCAAGCCCCGCAGCCTGTGGCCCGACAGCTGGGACATTTACAGCTGCGACGGACTGGACTTCGACGGGCCGGAGAAGGGCGGCACGCTCTGGGAGGCCATAAGGCGCATCGGCGCATACAATCTCGCCAGGAATGTCAGGGAGTTCCCCGAACCTGTCGACAAGGAAAAGTGGGCTGCGCCGCCGACGATCGTCAACTGCTTCTACGACTGGTCAAACAACACCGTTACCATTCTCGGCGCCTTTGCCCAGGGCAGCCTTTACAGCAGCGACATGAGCGATGAGGAGGTGCTGGCCAAGGTCGGCTGCCTGATCGGCCATGAGATCTCCCACGGCTTTGATTCCAGCGGCGCTCAGTTCGACGAGAACGGCAACATGGCCGACTGGTGGACAGAGGAGGACTACGCCGCTTTTGTTACCCGCAACCAGAAAATGGAGGACTACTACAACGCCATGCACCCCTGGGAGGGGCAGGACTTCTACGGCAGCATCATGACCGGCGAGGCCGGGGCCGATATGGCGGGCATGAAGGCCGTCCTGCGCGTTGCAGCCCAGAGGGAGAACTTCGACTATGACGCCTTCTTCCGCGCCTATGCGGAGCTCTGGCTCGAAAAGGACAGCCTGCAGAGAGCCTATGTGCACATCAACGACGTGCACCCGATGTCTTATCTGCGCATCAACTGCACGCTCCAGCAGTTTGACGAGTTTTTGAACTTCTACGGCATCACCGAGGGCGACGGCATGTATCTTGCCCCGGAGAACCGCGTGATCGTCTGGTAAAACGCAGAGAGAGGGAAAAACCGGTATGAGAAAAGAAATCGTCTCTGCACTGTGCGTGCTCGTGTGCCTGTGCGTGATCCTGAGCGCGGGCGCCGCTGCCGACACCGGGAAAACGGACAGGGCTCCGTTTGCCTATGAGCATGACCCGCGGGACAATCCCACCGCCATGCGGGATATCGTGTATAATCCCGACGCGGTTTACGGCTTCTCTCCCAGCAAGGCGGAGGAATCCACGCTGAAAGACTATGCAGACGCCATCGACTGGACAGATGAAAAACAGGTCGCCGATGCCCGCGGGCAGCGCCAGGCTTATCACGACAGCATGGAAGAGCTGTATGATATCATCCTGGACATGGTCAAGGCCGACGAAGATATCGAGACGATCGCCCGCACCGTCAGCCGACGCCGCAATGAGCTGCGCCTGGAAGCCGGCAAGGACGACCCCGAAGGCCTGGCCCTCACAAAAAAGCGGAACCTGGAGATCTACGGCAATGAGCTTGGCCCCACGCCGGAATGGCTGTATGAGAAATACGGCTCCTGGGAAGCGGTGCTGCTCAAGGCCCTGGGGGCCAACGCAGGTATGGACGCCTGCGTAGGCCTCTACGACGAGTATTACTATCTCTACAATCCGGAGAACGGGCCCGACGCCGGGACGCCGCCTCAGAAAGAGCCCGCCGCCGACGGCAGCGGCGCGCCCCGGGCGGCCTGATCCCCTTGCGTTTTCGTACAATTTCACAAGAAGCAGCCGCATGTCCCCAGAGAATTTTTACACAGGGACATGCGGTTTTTCTTGTATCTTTATTCCCGTTTGCAGTATAATTTGCGGGTAGAATCCTTATCCAATAGTCAGGAGGAAAGTAAACATGTTTAAAAGCGAATATCTCAATCGCGTCTATGCCGACGTAGAGCGCCGCGACGCCGGGGAGCCCGAGTTCCTGCAGGCCGTGCGCGAGGTGTTTGAGTCTCTCGAGCTCGTGGTTGACAAACACCCCGAGTGGGAGAAGGCCGGCCTGCTTGAGCGCTTTGTGGAGCCTGAGCGCGTGCTGGAGTTCCGCGTCCCCTGGGTGGACGATGAGGGCAAGACCCGCGTCAACCGCGGCTTCCGCGTACAGTACAACTCCGCCATCGGCCCCTACAAGGGCGGCCTGCGCTTCCACCCCTCCGTCAACCTCTCCATCATGAAGTTCCTGGGCTTTGAGCAGGTGCTGAAAAACTCCCTGACCACCCTCCCCATGGGCGGCGGCAAGGGCGGCAGCGACTTTGACCCCAAGGGCAAGTCCGACGCCGAGGTCATGCGCTTCTGCCAGAGCTTTATGACCGAGCTGTATCGCCACATCGGCCAGTTTACCGACGTGCCCGCCGGCGACATCGGTGTCGGCGCGCGTGAGGTCGGCTTCCTCTTCGGTCAGTACAAGCGCATCGTCGACCGCTTTGACGGCGGCGTCATCACCGGCAAGGGCCTGAGCTTCGGCGGCTCCCTCGCCCGCACCCAGGCCACCGGCTACGGCCTGTGCTACTTCTCCGCGGAAGCCCTCAAGCACCTGCGCAATGACAGCTACGAGGGCAAGACCGTCGTGGTCTCCGGCTCCGGCAATGTCGCCCAGTACTGCGCAGAGAAGGTCAACCAGCTCGGCGGCAAGGTCGTCGCCATGTCCGACTCCAAGGGCTATGTCTATGACCCCAAGGGCATTGATCTCCCGAAGCTCTTTGACATCAAGCAGAAGAGACGCGCCCGCATCTCCGTCTATGCCGATGAGGTTCCCGGCGCACAGTATGTCGAGGGCTGCAAGAACATCTGGAACGTCAAGTGCGACATCGCCCACCCCTGCGCCAGCCAGAACGAGATGGACGCCGAGGGCGCCAAGGCCCTGATCGCGAACGGCTGCATCGCCGTGTTCGAGGGCGCGAACATGCCCCTGACCCCCGAGGCCATTGCCCTTGTCCAGGGCGCGGGACTTCTCTACAGCCCCGGCAAGGCCTCCAACGCGGGCGGCGTTGCCACCTCCGGCCTCGAGATGAGCCAGAACTCCATGCGCCTGAGCTGGAGCTTTGACGAGGTGGACGAGAGACTGCACGGCATCATGCAGAGCATTTACAAGGCCTGCTACGACGCCTCCGTCGAGTGCGGCAAGCCCGGCGATCTGATGCTGGGCGCGAACGTCGCGGGCTTCCTCAAGGTCGCCGAGGCCATGATGGCCCAGGGCGTCGTGTGATCCATAGCGCGACAAAAAAAGACACCGAAGGGTGTCTTTTTTTGTCGCTCAATATTCGAAGCTTCCCTCGTATACGACGCTGGCCCCGCCGGTGAGCAGGACGCGCTCGTCCGTGCAGTTCACCGTGAGCTCGCCGCCGAGGAGGCTGACCTTGATGTCGCGGCCCTTGTCGCACAGGCCGTTTTCACAGGCCGCCGCCACCGCCGCGCACGCGCCGGTGCCGCAGGCCAGGGTCTCGCCGCTGCCGCGCTCCCAGACCCGCATGCGCAGCGTGTGCCGGTTCACCACGCGCACAAACTCGGTGTTCACCCGCTCGGGGAAGAGGGGGGCGCGCTCAAACTGCGGGCCGATGCTTTCAAGATCCAGACCGTCGATCGCGTCGCAGAAGACGACGCAGTGGGGGTTGCCGACATTGACACAGGTGACGTTGTACACCTTGCCGCCGATGCTGACCGGGGCGTTCACCAGGCTCTCCCGGTCGGAGAGGACGGGGATCTCGGAAGCGCGCAGGGAGGCCTTGCCCATGTCCACCTCCACGGAGCTGACCTTCCCGTCCCGGAGGAAGAGGCGCAGGGCTTTCACGCCGCTGCCCGTCTCCACCGTCAGCTCCTCCTTGCGGACGATGCCGCGGTCGTAGACATACTTTGCCACACAGCGGATGTTGTTGCCCGCCATTCTGCCCTCGCTGCCGTCGCGGTTGAAGGAGCGCATTTTCACGTCGGCGGCGTCGGACTTCTCAATCAGCACGATCCCGTCGCTGCCGACGCCGGTGTGAGCCCGGCAGAGGCTCACGCACAGAGACTCCGGGCAGGTGATGGCGCCGTCAAAGTTCTCGATGAAGATATAGTCGTTGCCGCAGTCCTGCATCTTGGTGAAGCGGATCACCTGGCGCTCGGCGCGCATGGCGTTGATGTCCACAAGCTCGGTGCTGCTCTCGTGGAAGCGGCTCGCAATGATCTCCGCGAGAGCGTTTGCCGTGTCGAGCGAGGTGAGGCAGGGGACGCCGCGCTGCATGGCGTGGCGGTGCAGGGCAATGTAATCGCCCATGGTGCCGTCCTTGACAGCGCCGGTGTAGACAATATAGCGCAGCGCGCCGCTGTCCATGAGGCGGGTGATCTCGTCGCTCTCCGTGGCGTTTTCCACCGCTTCCACCGGGATGCCGAGGGAGGCGATGGCCGCCGCCGTGTCCCGCGTGGCGTAGAGCGTGAGGCCCAGCTCAAAGAAGCGCCGGGCGAGGGAGAGGATCTCCTGGCTGTCCTCGCGCTCCACGCTGAGCAGCACGCCGCGCGGACCGGCGAGATCGTCCGGGAGTCGGAAGCCCGCGGCGGTCAGACCCTTGAAGAGCGCCTCCGCCAGCGTCCGGCCGAGGCCCAGCACCTCGCCCGTGGATTTCATCTCGGGGCCGAGGATGGAGTTTGCGTCCGAGAGCTTTTCAAAGGAGAAGACCGGCACCTTCACCGCGTAGTAGGGCGGTGTGCGATAGAGGCCGACGCCGAAGCCGAGGTCGCGGAGCTTCGCGCCCAGCATGATTTTGGAGGCGAGATCCACCATCGGCACGTTCGTAACCTTGCTGATATAGGGCACGGTGCGGGAGGCGCGGGGATTGACCTCGATGACATAGAGCTCATCCTGCCAGATGAGGTACTGGATGTTCACAAGCCCCCTGGTGCCGAGCGCCAGGGCCAGCTTTTCCGACACCTCGGTGATGCGCTTTAAGAACTTGTCGTTCAGGTTATAGGGCGGGTAGACCGCAATGGAGTCGCCGCTGTGTACGCCCGCGCGCTCGATATGCTCCATGATGCCGGGGATCAGCACGTCCTCCCCGTCGGAGATGACGTCCACCTCCAGCTCCGTGCCGGGCATGTACTTGTCCACCAGCACGGGGTTTTCGATCCCCTGGGCGAGGATGCCCTTCATGTATTTTTCGGTACTCGCCCTGTCGCGGGAGATGCACATGTTCTGCCCGCCGATCACATAGCTCGGGCGCAGGAGAACGGGATAGCCGAGAGCTTCGGCGGCCTCCAGCGCCTCCTCCAGCGTCAGCACGCCGCGCCCCTTCGGACGGCGGATGCCGAAGCGCTCCAGCAGGGCGTCAAACCTTGCGCGATCCTCCGCCACGTCGATACTGTCGGCGGAGGTGCCGAGGATCTGCACGCCCTTCTTATCCAGATAGTCCGTGAGCTTGATGGCCGTCTGACCGCCGAAGGCCACGACCACGCCCACCGGCTTTTCAAGCTGCACGATGTTCCACACATCCTCCCTGCAGAGAGGCTCAAAATAGAGCCTGTCAGCGGTGTCATAGTCGGTGGAGACGGTCTCGGGGTTGTTGTTCACGATGACCACATCGTAGCCCATCTCCCGCAGGGTCCAGACACAGTGCACCGAGGAGTAGTCAAATTCGATGCCCTGGCCGATGCGGATCGGGCCGGAGCCGAGGACCATGACCACGGGCTTGCCCGAGCGGGGGAAGAGGCGGCTTTCGCACTCGGCGTCAAAGGAGGAATAGAAGTAGGGGGTCTCGGCGTCGAACTCCGCGCCGCAGGTGTCCACCATCTTGTAGTGCATCTCCATGCCGGGGACGCTGTCAAGCCCGCAGAGGCGCTTGAGCGCCTCGTCCGGGTAGCCGAGGCGCTTTGCCCTGCGGTAATCCGCGTCGGAGAGGCCGTCGGACAGGATGTGCCGCTCAAATGCCGCAAGGCCCTGCAGCTTCCGGAGAAACCAGCGGTCGATTTTCGTGATCTCAAAAAGCTCGTCCACGCCGATCCCGGCCTTGAGGGCCTCGAAGACCGTGAAGATGCGCCGGTCGTCCTGGGCGGCAAGGCGCTCGCGGATCGGCGCGTCCGAGAGAGGCGGGGCGTTGAGGGTGTCCAGCCCCAGCTCCGCCCCGCGCACGGCCTTCATCAGCGCCATCTCGAAGGAGGGCGCGATGGCCATGACCTCGCCGGTGGCCTTCATCTGGGTGCCGAGCTTCCGGCTGGCCCCGGCAAACTTCTCAAAGGGCCACTTGGGGAACTTGACCACCACGTAGTCGATGGTCGGCTCAAAGCAGGCGCAGGTCTTGCCGGTGATGTCGTTTTTGATCTCGTCCAGCGTATAGCCCAGGGCGATGCGGGTGGAGATCTTCGCAATCGGGTAGCCGGTGGCCTTGGAGGCCAGGGCTGAGGAGCGGGAGACGCGGGGGTTTACCTCGATGACCGCGTACTCGAAGCTGTTCGGGTTCAGCGCAAACTGCACGTTGCAGCCGCCCACGATGCCGATAGCCCCCACGATGCTGAGCGCGGCCGAGCGCAGCATCTGGTATTCCTTATCCGCCAGCGTCAGCGCCGGGGCGACCACGATGGAGTCGCCGGTGTGGATGCCGACGGGGTCGACATTCTCCATGGAGCAGACCGCGATCACGTTTCCGGCGGCGTCGCGCATGGTTTCAAACTCGATTTCCTTCCAGCCGGAGACGCATTTTTCGATCAGCACCTGCGTGATGGGGGACAGATCCAGGCCCTGCCGCGCGATGCCGGCAAGCTCGCTCTCGTCCTGGGCGATGCCGCCGCCCGAACCGCCGAGGGTGTAGGCCGGGCGCACGATGACCGGATAGCCGATTTCGCGGGCGATCTTCAGGGCTGTCTCCACATCCTCGCAGGTGGCGGAGGGGATGACGGGCTGCCCCATCTCGGCGAGGGTTTCCCGAAAGCGCTCCCGGTCCTCGGCGCGCTCAATGGCTTCGATGCCGGAGCCGAGCAGCGCCACGCCGTATTTGTCGAGCGTCCCGTCCCGGTCAAGCTGCATGGCAAGCGTCAGCCCCGTCTGCCCGCCGAGACCGGCAAGCAGGCCGTCGGGCCTTTCCAGCGCGATGATGCGCCGCAGGGTCTGGGCCGTCAGCGGCTCGAGATAGATGGCGTCGGCCAGGTGCTTGTCCGTCATGATGGTGGCGGGGTTGGAGTTTACGAGCACCGTCTCGATCCCCTCCTGCCGCAGGACGCGGCAGGCCTGGGCGCCTGCGTAGTCAAACTCCGCCGCCTGGCCGATCACGATGGGGCCGGAGCCGATGACCAGCACCTTGCGGATATTCGGATTTTTAGGCATGGTCCTCGCCTCCCATCATGCCGACAAAGCGGTCGAACAGAAAACCCGTGTCGTGGGGGCCTGCGCTGGCCTCGGGATGAAACTGCACGGTAAAGCAGCCGTATTCCGGATAATCCAGACCCTCGCAGCTAAAGTCGTTGGCGTTTACATAGCGGAGCTGCGCGAGACCCTTCACGCTCTCCGATACCACCGCGTAGCCGTGGTTCTGGCTCGTGATGAAGCAGCGGCCGAGCTTGAGATCCTTCACGGGCTGGTTTGCGCCCCGGTGCCCGTACTTGAGCTTCACCGTGTCCCCGCCGAGGGCGAGGGCCGCAAGCTGATGCCCCAGGCAGATGCCGAAGACCGGGAGCCTGCCCAGGAGCTTTTTGAGCTGCGCGATCTCATAGACGTTCTCCTTCGGGTCGCCGGGGCCGTTGGAGAGCATGAGGCCGTCGGGCCTGAGGGCCAGCACCTCTTCGGCGGCGGTGTCGTGGGGCAGGACCGTCACGCGGCAGCCGCGCTCGGTGAGGCTCTCCACGATATGGTGCTTGGCGCCGTAGTCCAAGAGGGCCACGTGAAAGCGCTCCGGCCCTGCGGCGGGGAAGGAATGCGCCTCGCGGCAGCTTGCCGCGTGGACGCCGCCCGTCACCGCGTAGCGGCGGATCGGAGTGAGGTCTGCCGGCGGCGCGTCACAGATCAGGGCGTTCATAACGCCCTCCTCCCGGATGATGCGGGTGAGGGCGCGGGTATCCACGGCACAGATGCCGGGGATCTTGTGTTCTTTCAAAAAGCGGTCCAGGGCGTATTCGCTCCGGAAGTTGGAGGGGGTCTCGCAGAGCTCCCGCACCACATAGCCCCTGGCAAGGCAGGCCCCCTCAAAATCCGCGGGGATGACCCCGTAGTTTCCGATGAGGGGGAAGGTGTGCAGGATGATCTGCCCGGCATAGCTCGGGTCCGTCAGGGTTTCGAGATAGCCCGTCATGCCGGTGGTGAACACGAGCTCGCCAAGGCCGTCGCCCTCGGCGCCGATGCGCAGGCCCTCGAAGACCTGACCGTTATTCAGTACAAGATAAGCTTTCTTCATCTTACTCACAGTGTCGCCGCCATGACCGCCTTGATGGTGTGCATGCGGTTTTCAGCCTCGTCAAACACCAGGGAGCGGGGGCCTTCAAAGACCTCGTCCGTCACTTCCATCTCGCTCCTGCCGAATTTCTCTCCCATCTCCCGGCCGATGCCGGTCCTGAGATCGTGGAAGGCGGGCAGGCAATGGAGGAAAACCGCCTCGGGCGCGGCAGCGTCCATCAGGGCGCGGTTGACCTGGTACGGGGCGAGATCGTTTATGCGCTCTGCCCAGACCTCCGTCGGCTCCCCCATGGAGACCCACACGTCGGTGTAGAGGACCTGAGCGCCGGAGACGGCCTTCGCGGGGTCGGTCTCAAATTCCAGCACGGCCCCGGTCTGCGCGGCGATGGCCCGGCATCTGGCGGTCAGCGCGGGGTCGGGGAAGTACTTTTCGGGCGCGGCGGCGACGAAGTGCATGCCCATCTTGGCGCAGCCCACCATGAGCGAGTCGCCCATGTTGTAGCGCGCGTCGCCGAGGTAGACGAGCTTGATGCCGCGCAGCTTCCCGAAATGCTCCCGGATCGTGAGAAAATCCGCCAGGATCTGGGTCGGGTGAAACTCGTTGGTCAGGCCGTTCCACACGGGGACGGAGGCGTACTGTGCCAGCTCCTCCACGACGGCCTGGCCGAAGCCGCGGTATTCGATGCCGTCATACATGCGCGAGAGCACGCGGGCCGTGTCGGCGATGCTCTCCTTCTTACCGATCTGCGAGCCTGTGGGGTCGAGATAGGTCACGCCCATGCCGAGGTCGTGCCCGGCGACCTCAAAGGAGCAGCGGGTGCGGGTGCTGGTCTTCTCAAAAATGAGGGCGATGTTCTTGCCCTCATGCATCCTGTGCGGGATGCCCGCTTTTTTCTTCGCTTTCAAATCGGCTGCCAGATCGAGCAGCCCTTCGATTTCCTCCGGCGTAAAGTCCAGCAGCGTGAGAAAATCGCGCCCATGCAGGTTCATTCTTGCTTCTCCTTTAATTGAGCTTACAGCACCTTCGACAGAAAGCTCTGCAGCCTCTCGCTCTTGGGGTGCTCGAAAATATCCTCCGGGGCGCCCTCCTCGACGACGATGCCCTCGTCCATGAACAGCACGCGGTCGGCCACCTCGCGGGCAAAGCCCATCTCGTGGGTGACCACCACCATGGTCATGCCCTCGTTTGCAAGCTCCTTCATAACGTCCAGCACCTCGCCCACCATTTCGGGGTCCAGAGCGGAGGTGGGCTCGTCAAAGAGCATGACGTCCGGCTCCATGCACAAGGCCCTCACAATGGCGATACGCTGCTTCTGTCCGCCGGAGAGCTGGGAGGGGTAGGCGTCCGCCCTGTCGGCAAGGCCCACGCGCTCCAGAAGCTGCATGGCCTTTTTGTTGGCGTCCTCCTGGCTCTTCTTCAAAAGCTCCGTCGGGCCGAGCGTGAGATTGCGCAGCACGGTCATGTGGGGGAAGAGGTTGAAGTGCTGGAAGACCATGCCCATGCGGCGGCGGTAGACATTGATGTTGGTGCGCGGGGCGGTCAGATGCGTGCCCTCAAAGATGACAGTACCGCCTGTGGGGCGCTCCAGCAGGTTCAGGCAGCGCAGGAAGGTGGACTTGCCGGAGCCGGAGGGCCCGATGACCACGAGCACCTCGCTCTTGGCGATGTCGACGTTGACGCCGTTGAGGGCGTGCACCGCGCCGTCGTTGAAATGCTTTTCAAGATTCTTGACAGAGATGATGGGTTCAGCGCTCATTGCTTCTGAGCCTCCTTTCCAGTTTGCCGACCAGCCAGCTGAAGAAAATGACCAGCCCGAGATAAATCGCCGCCACGACAATGAGCGGCATGAAGGCCGAGAAGGTGCGGCCGCGGATCACGTCGCCGCCCTTGGTCAGATCCATCAGCCCGATGTAGCCGCACACCGCCGTCTCCTTCAGGAGGGCGATGAACTCGTTTGCCAGCGCGGGCAGGACGTTCTTGAAGGCCTGGGGGATGACAATGAAGCGCATGGTCTGGAAGTAGTCGAAGCCGAGGCTGCGCCCGGCCTCAAACTGACCGTGGTCGATGCTCATGATGCCGCCGCGTATGATCTCGGTGATATAGGCGCCGGAGTTGATGCCGAAGACCATGGACGCCACGAACACCGTGTTCGTCGTGGAGACGAAGATGACAAAATAGCCGATCAGAAGCTGCACGACCACCGGCGTGCCGCGGATGACCGTGAGATAGAGCCGCGCGATCGTATTGAGCACCGTCAGCATCGTTTTGCCGAAGCCGGGCTTCATTTCGTCTTTCATCTGGTCGTAGGCGGAGCGGATCATCGCCACCACCACGCCGATCGCAACGCCCAGCAGCAGGGCGAAGAACGTGACCTTCAACGTGACCCAAAGGCCGTTGGTGATGTACTTCCACCTGGCGCCCTCAATGAAATTAAAGATAAAGCTCTCCTTGAGCCTGGCGAAACTCTCTGCCATGGACAAAACCTCCAAAAGTCAGGAATCCGGGGGCGCCGAGACGCCCCCGGTTTCGTATTCAGAAAACTGTGATTACTCGTGTGATTACTCGGCCTTGATGTAGGTGTCGATGATCTTCTGCACGGTGCCGTCCTTCAGCAGCTCTTCCAGAGCGCCGTTGACCTCGTTGTAAAGCTCGTCGTTGTCAAGGCTCAGCTCGAAGCCGTACTCCTCTTCCGCGTAGACGGTGGGGAGGATCTTCAGGCCCTTGTTCTGGGCAACGAAGGTCTCGGCGGGGCTGTTGTCGATGATGACGGCGTCGCACTTGCCGGTGATAAGAGCCTGGACAGCGTCAGCGCCCTTGTTGAAGCGGGCGATATGGTCCTCGCCGAAGTCGCCGGTGGCGTAAATGTCGCCGGTGGTATCCTGCTGTACGCCGATCTTGATCTTGGCGCCGTGCAGATCCTCAACGGAGGCAATGGGGGAATCCTCTTTGACAATGATGGACTGGATGCCGGTGGAGTAGCTGGTGGTGAAGTGGACGCTCTTGGCGCGCTCCTCGGTGATGGTGATGGCGCCGAAGCCGACATCGACCTTGCCGCTGGCAACGGCGGTGATGATCGAACCGAACTCCATGTCGTTCAGCTCCATCTTGTAGCCCAGCTTGTCGCAGATGGCCTGCATGATGTCGACGTCGATGCCGACGGCCTTCTCGTCCTCGTAGTACTCATAGGGAGGGAAGGCCACGTTGGTGGCGACCTTGAGGGTCTTCTGATCCGCGGCGAAGGCGGCGGGCGCGAGGCATGCAAAGCAGAAAATCACGCACAGAAGCAGAGAAATGGTTTTTTTCATTTTTTTCGTCTCCTTAAATAATCAGATTTATATTCATTTGCAGAGCAAACTCATATACGGATCAGTGCTGAAAACAGGCGGAGCGCGGCGTCGGTGACGGCCTCGTTCCAGCGGTAGTCCGGGGTGTGCAGCCCCGCGGCGTTCTCTCCGCCGCCGATGCCGCAGAAGAAGGCGGGGCAGCGGGCGCCGTAGTGACCGAAATCCTCCGACCAGCGGAAGGGCTCCGGCGGGCTCAGGCAGGGAAGCCCTGCCCGGATGGCTGCGCTCTTGAGCGTCTCATAGAGCTGCGGGGCGTTGACCGTGGCGGGAAAGACATCCTGCTGCTCGCTTCGAAAGGCGATGCCCGCCTCTCCGGCAAGCGCCGCGGCCGTGTCAACCACGCGCGCCGCGAGCCTTTGCAGGTCCGCATCCGCCCAGGCCCGGAGGGTCAGGTCGATCTCCCCGCTGCCTGCCGCCACCCCGAAGGAGCGGGAGCCGGCGCTCAGGCCTACGGGCGTCGCCATGGCCAGACCGGAAAACTGCCCCGGATCGGTGAGCGCCTCCCAGCGGCTGAAGAAGGCCGCCATCGGAAAGACCGGGTTGGTCCCGTTTTCCGGGTAGGCCGCGTGGCTCTGGCTCCCCTCAAAGGAGAGGATCAGCCCCATCGAGGCACAGGCGAAGGTGTCGCGCAGCAGCAGGACCGAGCCTGCCGGAAAGCCCGGGCAGTTGTGAAAGCCGTAGATGGCGTCGATCCGCTCCCGGTCGAAGAGGGCGCAGCACTCGCCGCCGCCCGCGCCGGTTTCCTCGGCGTGCTGGAAGAGGAAGAAGAGGTTTTTGCCGAGCGTCTCTCCCTTTATGGACGCCGCCAGCGCTGCCATGACCGAGGCGTGTCCGTCGTGGCCGCAGCCGTGATAGGGCTTTGCGTCCGCGCCCATGACCGCGTCCATGTCGGCCCTGAGGGCGACGCCCGTTTTTGCCCCGGCTTCCCGGTGGGCGGCGTAGAACCATTTGCCGCAGTCGATGATCTCCAGGTCGCTCTCCGCCCTGAGAAAGGCGATCAGCGTCTTTTTCGTTTCGACCTCACAGCCGGAGGCCTCGGGGATCGCGTGCAGCTTCCGCTGCAGGGCCAGGGCCTTTTCGAGCGCGCCCTTCATGGCGTCGCCTCCAGCGCCGCGCGCACCGCGGCGATCTGCTTTTCCACAGACTGCACGGAGGTGCCGCCCGCGCTCACGCGCTTGTTCACGCAGGTGCTGAGGTCAATGTGTGTATATACATCCTCTTCGATTAACGCAGAGGCCTGCTTGTATTCTTCGAGGCTCAGGGTCTCGAGGGTCTTGCCCTCCCGGATGCACTGCTTTACCAGCGCGCCGGAGATCTTGTAGGCCGAGCGGAAGGGGAGCCCCTTCATCACCAGGTAGTCGGCAAGGTCGGTGGCGTTGATGAAGCCCTCGGACGCAGCCCGGAGCATCCTGTCGGTTCTGGCCTTCATCCCGGGGAGCATGCCCGCCATCACCTCCAGGCACATCCTGGCGGTGTCGCAGGCGTCGAACACGCCCTCCTTGTCCTCCTGCATATCCTTGTTATATGCCAGCGGCAGGCCCTTGAGCACCGTGAGAATGCCCATCAGATCGCCGTAGACCCGGCCCGTCTTGCCGCGCACAAGCTCGGCCATGTCGGGGTTTTTCTTCTGCGGCATGATGGAGGAGCCGGTGGTGTAGGCGTCGGGCAGCTCGATAAACTGGAACTCCCAGCTCGACCAGAGGATCAGCTCCTCCGAAAGCCGCGACAGGTGCATCATCTCAATGGAGAGCGCCGCGCAGAGCTCGGCGGCAAAGTCCCGGTCGGATACCCCGTCGATGGAGTTGAGGCAGATCCCGTCAAAGCCGAGGGCCGCGGCCTCCATCTCCCGGTCCGTGTCATAGGTGGTGCCCGCCAGGGCGCAGCAGCCGATGGGGGAGAGGTTCAGGCGTCGTCGGCAGTCACCCAGCCGCGACAGGTCGCGCAGCAGCATCATCGCGTAGGCCATGAGCTGGTGCCCGAAGGTGATGGGCTGGGCCCGCTGCAGGTGGGTGTAGCCCGGCATGATGGCCGCCTTGTATTCCTCCGCCTTGTCGCAGAGGACAGCGGCGAGCGTTTTCGTCAGCGCCGTGATCCCGTCGATCTCGCCGCGCAGATACATGCGGAAGTCCAGCGCCACCTGGTCGTTGCGGCTGCGGGCCGTATGGAGCTTTTTGCCCACGTCGCCGAGCCTCTCGGTCAGCACCGCCTCCACAAACATGTGGATGTCTTCGGCCTGGGGGTCGATGGAGAGCGCGCCGGCGCTGAGATCGTCCAGGATGCCCTGCAGGCCGTCGATCAGCGCTGCGGCTTCGGCCTCGCTGATGATGCCCTTTGCCCCCAGCATGGCCGCGTGGGCCATGGAGCCGGTGATATCCTGCTTTGCCATGCGGCTGTCAAAGGCAATGGAGGAGTTGAAGTCGTCGGCGAGCTTTGCCGTCTCCGCCTCCGTCCGCCCTGCCCATAGCTTGGTCATCTTAAAGCAGTCCTTTCTCCATCAGCGCCTGGACGGTGGTGGGCAGGCCCCAGAGATTGATGAAGCCCGTTGCCTGCGACTGGTCGTAGTCGCTCTCGCCGAAGGTGGCGATGTTCTCGGAGTAGAGGGAATACGGGCTCTTGATGCCGGCCTTGATGATGTTGCCCTTGTAGAGCTTGAGCTTGACCGTGCCGGTGACGTTCTTCTGCGTCGCCGTGACAAAGGCGGAGAGAGCTTCGCGCAGGGGGCTGTACCACTGGCCGTTATAGAGCAGCTCGGCAAAGCAGACGCTCAGCTCCTGCTTCTTGTGCATCGTCATCTTGTCGAGGCACAGGGTCTCCAGCGCCTGGTGCGCCGCATACAGGATCGTGCCGCCCGGGGTCTCATACACGCCGCGGCACTTCATGCCGACAAGCCGGTTCTCCACAATGTCGAGCAGGCCGATGCCGTTCCTGCCGCCGATGTCGTTGAGCTTCCAGATGATGTCCGTCGCGCTCAGCTTCTCCCCGTTGAGAGATACCGGCACGCCCTTGACAAACTCCAGCGTCACGTATTCGGGGGCGTCGGGGGCGTCGATGGGGCTCACGCCCATCTCGAGAAAGCCCGGCTTTTCGTACTGCGGCTCGTTCCAGGGATCCTCCAGATCCAGACCCTCGTGGCTCAGATGCCAGAGGTTCTTGTCCTTGGAATAGTTGGTCTCGCGGTTGATCTTCAGGGGCACGTTGTGCGCCTCGGCGTAGTCGATCTCCTCCTCGCGGGATTTGATGCTCCACTCGCGCCAGGGGGCGATGACCTTCATGCCCGGGGCGAAATGCTTGATCGCGAGCTCGAAACGAACCTGATCGTTGCCCTTGCCGGTGCAGCCGTGGGCAATGGCGTCGGCCTTTTCCTTCAGGGCGATCTCCACAAGGCCCTTGGCGATGATGGGACGGGCGAAGGCCGTGCCCAGCAGATAGTCCTCATATTTCGCGCCGGCCTGCACACAGGGGATGATGATGTCGTTGACCATCTCATCGGCAAGGTCCAGGGAGTAGAACTTGCTTGCGCCGGTCTTGATGGCTTTCTCCTCCAGACCGTCCAGCTCGCCCACCTGCCCGACGTTGCCGGCCACGGCGATGATTTCGGGATTGTTGTAGTTCTCCTTCAGCCAGGGGATGATGATCGAGGTGTCGAGGCCGCCGGAATATGCAAGCACAATTTTCTTAATGTCATTTTTATTCATTGTCATGTCCTCCGAAGCGTGAAATATTCGTTTGATGTGTATATTTATACTCTCGACTTCGGAAAAAGTCAAGGCATTATTCGGCCCTGACGGCATTTTCATTCAAACTGCCCATTCCTGCACAGGGCGGCCGGGCTGTTTTTGTGCGTTTTCAGAACAGGTACAGTCTGCCTGCCTTGCGCAGGGCGGGAGAGGCGCGAAAAGAAAGCGGAATTTCCCGTGCATAAGCGGGAACTTTTCCGTCCGTCACCCGTCCAATTGGGCGAAGAGCATGAAACAGAATGAATAAAAGCATGACACTATAAATAATGGAGGGCTGAACCATGAAGATGAAAAGAACCTGCGCGCTCCTGCTGGCTCTGCTGATGTGCCTGGGGCTCAGTGCCTGCGGCTCGACCAGAAGCGGCGATACGGCCATGCGGCAGGAGAGCGCCGTCGCGTCCGGCTATGTGCCCGAACCCATGCAGATGAACCCCGCCGCCCCCATGGCGATGAACGCCGCCTATGACATGGCCTATGAGGAGGGCGGCTTCGGCAGGACGGCCTCCGCCAAAGCGGAGGGCGGCGCGGAGGGCGGCAGCGAAGCCCCGGAGGAGAACCCGGAGAAGATCATCTACTCCGGCGACGCCACCGTGGAGACCACGGCGTTTGACAAGAGCATCGCGGACCTGGAGGCGATGATCGAGAGAGAGGGCGGCTTTATCCAGTCCAGCTCCGTCAACGGCAGCAACTACTATGACAGCGCCCGCGGCTACACCTCCCGCCGCAGCGCAAGCTACACCGTGCGCGTGCCGAGCGAAAAGTTCAGCGACATCATGTCCGGGCTTTCCACCTTCGGCAACGTCCCCTATACCTATACGTACACCGAGAACGTCACCGCCCAGTACTATGACGTGCAGGCCCGCATGCTGGCCCTGCAGGCCCAGGAGACGCGGCTTGTGGAGATGATGAAGCTCGCTGAGACGGTGGAGGACATCATCACCATCGAGGACAAGCTCACCGATGTGCGCTACCGCATCGACTCCCTGCAGGCAAGCCTCAACAACTGGGACCGCCGCGTGGCCTACAGCACGCTGAACATCACGGTCAAGGAGGTGCAGGTCTACACCCCCGAGAAGCTCACGAAGATCAGCTACGGTGAGGAGCTCTGGCGCGCCTTTACGGACGCGCTGCGCAATGCCGGGCAGTTTTTCAAGGATCTGCTGGTCTCCCTGGTCTCCGCGATCCCGACGCTTGCGATCCTCGCGGCGCTGTTCTTCCTCTTCCGCCCGCTGCTCAAAAGGCTTTTCTCCGGCATGAAAAAGCGCAGGAGCGCGCGTAAGACGAGCAAGAGCGAGACCATCCAGGACGCTGAGATCGAAAGCGAGAAGTGAAGCTTCACTCTCCGCATGTTTTGTGCTATACTGTCGGAAAAAACAAATCGGAGCACAGACATGAAATACAAATGCCTGGTTTTTGACCATGACGATACCGTCGTCAACTCTACCGCCACCATCCATCATCCCTGCTTTGCCGAATACCTGCGCAAGTTTTACCCCGGGGAGAGCATGAGCCTGGAGGACTATTTCCTCCTGAATTTCGACCCGGGCTTTATCCCCATGTGCCGGGAGCGCTACGGCATGACGGACGCGGACCTTGTACACGAGGCCCGCTTCTGGCAGAACTATGTGAAGGACCATGTCCCCGTCGCCTACCCCGGCGTCCGGGAGATCATGGAGCGGCAGCGGGCGGAGGGCGGCCTTGTGTGCGTGGTGTCCCACTCCTTCGACTACAATATCCGCCGGGACTACGCGGCGAACGGCCTGCCGGAGCCGGACGCGGTCTACGGCTGGGAGCGGCCGGAGGATCAGCGCAAGCCCCATCCCTTCCCGCTGACGGATCTGATGGAGCGCTTTTTCCTCCGGCCCTCGGACGTGCTGATGATCGACGATCTGAAGCCCGGCTATGACATGGCCGCCGCCGCGGGGGCGGACTTCGCCGCTGCGGGCTGGGCCTATGACATCCCGGAGATCGAGCGCTTCATGCGCCAGAACTGCCCGCTGTATTTCAAAACGGTGCAGGCGCTCGCGGACTGGGTGAGATAAATTTGGTGCTTTCTATTATTGCGTAAAAACGGCGAATTCGCAGTTTAAAAAATACTGCGAATTCGTTCACCTTTATATAAACTTTTCTGTTCCGACTGTTACGACGTACGAAAAAAAGACTTGTTTTTTATATTTTTTATTATGCTCAATCCTTTATCTAATGCTATTGAGAAAACATAGCAAATCAATAGTCCCCAGATTAGCACCAAGATCGGATTGTGAGGCCAATAGAGTAAAGGTTGAAAAACTGATTTTGAATTATTATAAAAAATGCAGGACCCAAACCACATCAGAAGACTGTGTTTCCCAATCTGCTTAAGAACGAATTGAGTTTTCTTTAATTCAATCACCCTACACAGATTCACCAAACAATAAATAAACGTTGGTGCATAAATAAAATCTAAAAGTACGGTAACTGTTAGTTTCGTGTGCACTATGGGCAGAACGCCAAAATTCAACGAAATAGATGGTAAAAAATACCTTCCCATAGGAACACACAATAACCCAACAATCCACAAGAAAACATCTATCGCTTTCGAAGATATGTTGTAGTATGAGATTTTTTCGAACAATTCATTTTTTGCGAAAACAAAGCCAACTAATACACTTGGAAACCACAATGCAAGATTATTTAATACCTGCTCTATAGTAGAATTTACGATGAATATACCTAAAATTTTTATCACTACACGTAAAAGAACTGGAAGCAAAAGGGTGGAGATGAATAAATCAAAATGAATGTTTTTAGATAGCGCCTTGACAATTAACGGAAAGATGAGCATGAATGAATAATAAAAATACACATACCAGCAAAATATCATTGTCGGCCTTGTCAGCGCGAACATTTCTTTAAGAAAGTTTATAGGAGTATAGACATAGTGTACTGTTCTTATTGCTATGAAAGCAAACAAAAAAAATACACACCAATAGTCAATCAAAATATCAGTAATTTTTCTTGCCGAATACAAAAATGATTTATCCTTATTGTAATAATAGAAGTAGCCTGTAAGAAAGCAGAAAATGGGCACACATATTTTTAAAGGCTCACGAAAGTACGGTGCTAACACTTTCAGAATGGGATAATCAATACCATCCACCCACCACTCCGGAAAGGTGAAGAAGTGATGGGCAAACATCATGACTAATGCTACACCTTTGATAATAGCTGTCGTATTTTTTTCAAAATACGGTGTGCTATGCTGTGCTGTCGAAAGCGTAACCCTGTTCAGCATAACTGTAAAGTCCTTTCCCGAAATAATGTTTAGTGCGTATCGGTTTAACTCAGCAATACAGGCAGGTTCAACACTTACAACGTAAAAAATCTGCATCGTAGGGGCCGATGCCTTCATCGGCCCGAAGCCCTGAGGCTTGTACAATGTCCTGGCGTTTCGGGTCGATCTGGGGATCGACCCCTACGAAACGCGCACTTTGACGGTTTGCTGAGTAAAGCCGATACCCATATAATGTTTTAATTACTATTATAGTAGTACAGATTTTTTGATTACAATAAATAACCTGAAATATTCATGCAGGCCAAAGCAATAGCAACAGCTTAAAACGAACGGCTGAACAGCAGCAAGGCACATCATGCGAGAAGTTTTCCACAGGGA
>CADARY010000033.1 GCA_902790375.1 Oscillospiraceae bacterium
CCTCCTTTACAGAAAGCTCATTTTCACAGATTACTAGATTTTTAGCTTAATGACATTGGTGCGCACACTGGCGTGGCAATCCGCCCGCCGGAGGCACTTAACATCTCAGAAATCCTAACTGGCCGCTGGGAGTACGGATTGCCACACCAGTGACATCGGTCACTGGTTCGCAATGACAGACCGGAAGCCGGTGCTTGCTGAGTTAACCCGATACGCACTTTTGTTTATGAATCTTTATCTGCTGCGGCGGCGCTGTTTATGCTCGGCATACATCCGGCTGCCGGCGATACGGCTGTCGGATTCCTGCATGAATTTCTTGAGTCGTTCCTCAAAATCCTGGTTCCCGCTGCTCTCCGCCGCAGGAGGCACGGCCGCGTGAGCGTATGCCGGGCTTGCGTCGCTCGGCTCCTGCCGTCTCGGCTTCGCCTCGGGCCGGGGTGCGGGCTCGGACGGCAGGGCGCGCTTGATGGAGAGGTTGATTTTCCCCTCGGGCGTCACGCTCAGCAGCTTCACCTTCACCGTCTGCCCGACCTGTACATGCTCGCTCACGTCGCTGACAAAGGCGTTGGCCACCTCAGAAATATGCACCAGGCCGCTCTTCCCGTCGGCAAGAGCGACAAAGGCCCCAAACTTCGTAATACCGCTAACTTTTCCTTCAAGTATCTCGCCGATTTGCCAATCCATGGATGTTCCTCTCTGTCTCTCAACTGTCAATGATCCGGCAATCGGATCTGCCTTTTTCCGAAGCGCTCAGTTTTCCCGCTCCGGCTCCTCTCTCGGGAAGCGAAAGATTTTGTCGCCCGGCAGGACAAGACCCAATCTCTCCCGCGCAAGCTGCTCCAGCTCCTCCGCACTCCACCCCTCGGTGAGCTTCCGGCTCATCGCAAGGTTTTCCTGTTCGACCGCCTGCAGCCTTGCGCGCAGCGCCTCCTCCGCGCCCAGCGCCTCGTGGAGCTCCCGCCGGGATGCGGCAAGGCAGGCCGCCGCGTAGAGCATCAGTGCCAGCAGTACGATTCGAACCAGCGTTTCTTTTGCGTCCATGTCTGTCCCTTCTAAATTTCCTACATGAAAGCTTTCTTATCATATCTCATTCGCGTCGATTTTGAAAGAGTTTTTTTGCGTTTTCCGGAACTTTTTTTGCGTTCTCTTGAGCTTTTTGCGCAAAGGCTCCAATTTCCTGAACACATTTCTCCCACAGCGGCAGCAGCAGGGGGCTCAAAAGCCGCAGATAGAGCAGCAGCCCCGCAAGGCTGAGCAGGATCTCCCCTGTGCCCAGCACGCCGTTCTCCGCGCGCATGGCGAAGAGGAAGGCGGCCGCGGCCGCGCACAGGCAGAACAGCGCATCCCAAAGCCCTGCCCGGGCCCTGCGCCGGATCGGCCGCAGCAGGTCATACAGCAGGCCGAGCGCCGCGCCCAGCGCGCAGGCCAGCAGCAGCGACAGAGCCTCTGCCCGGATCTCCAGGCCCATTCAGCCGAAAAGGCGCGACCAGAAGCCGCCCTCCGCCGCCGGTTCCTCATAGCTCAGCTCCCGCAGCTTTCCCCGCACCTCCAGCTCTCCGGCCGTCAGGTCGATCCTGTCGATATGAAGCTGCTCTCCCCGGATCGACAATGGGCCCAGCGAGGTCGCGAGCAGGATCACGCTCTCGTCGAAGCCGTTTACATCCACCACACCCGTCAGGCTGAGCCTTGCGCGGTTTTGCATGCTCAGCGCATGTTCCTTCTGCGCGCTCCTCTGCGTCTCAGCATATGCCAATGCGCTCACCCCCTGCAATAAGCATATGCGCGGCCCCGGACAGGTATGACAAAAGGGACTGTCTCATTCCGAGTCAGTCCCTTATTCCTCCCCGTCCCGCTCCGACGCGACGATCAGCAGGCGGTTGTTGGGCATGCCGCCGATACAGGTGGAGAGCGTGATGATGTGCCCATCCGTGCTGACTTCGGCGTCCGCCGGGATCACCGCGCCAAATTCCTGCAGAGATTTGAGAAAGGCGACGCGGTCAGCCTCCGCTGTGTCGTCATAGCGGTCGGTGATATAGCGGTCGTCGTAGCACACCACCGCGATCACATCATAGCGGTGCAGCCGGGTTGGCGTGTAGATGTCGATCTCCCGGTGGGCGGCGAGAAAGTCCGCGTCGTTGTAGCTCTTGAGGCTTCCGAAATACGTGCCGTCGGCCATGTTGTGGCCGTAGATGACCGTGTTGAAGGTGTCGAAATTTTCCCCCTCCATGCTGTTGGTATAGATGGAGCCGGGGTAACCGGATTCACCGTCGATGGTGAGGTTGAGGTAGTAGTTGTCCTGCGTGGGGTGGCGGAGGATGGGATAGCGGATACGGGTATCCGGGATCTCCAGCCAGCCGATCACATGCGGATTGATTTCCCGGGCGATCTCCAGCTCCCGCGGCGGGAGATAGGGCTCCGGCGTCGGGATCGGTTCAGGCGTCGGGGTGGGCGCAGGCGTCGGGACAGGCGTCGGCGCCGCAGTGGGGACGGGACTCGGCGTCACGGCAGGCCGCGGCGTATACTGCCGGCAGAAGGCCTGCGTGACGATCAGCGTCGCGGCGCAGATCAGCGCCACGCACACGCAGAGCACAATGCCGAGTGCGTTTTCTTTTTTCAGCAGCTCATGCATTTTTCTCCCCCCGGCCGCTCAGGCTTGCGGCAGCTAAATGTTGTCATACACAACGACTTTTCCGTCATGCTTTGTGCATGCCTTGATAAAACCGTCATGGGATATGATAAGCGCAACAGCGCCTTCAAGCCTGTTGCAGAATGAATAACAGGCTCTGTGCCTCATTCCGTTGTCGTTATATTTTTTATTTCTGTTCCAGGTATTGTCATAGTCGATGAAACGCATTTCCACATTGGTGCTGTCCGTGGTGTTGACCAGCGTCTCCGCACCGAATCCGACAAGATCCAGATTCCGGGTCAGGACGACCGCCCCATCCACCGAGGTCAGCTTTGATACCATATCCGTATATGCAATCAGATCCTTATCGGTATTTCTGTTCGCGGTGAACCGGCTATCGTCCGCAAACATGAACCTGCAGCGCAAATTATACTTTATCCTGGTGTATACATGCCCGTCATATTCATTCGGCACGATGTAGATATGGCCGCCGTGGCCATAGCTTTTGACGTTTTTCAGCAACCTGTTCAGAAAGCTGATTCTGTTGTTCTCAGATACGTCAGAGCCTTCCTGAAGCACCCTGGCTATCAGGGTGGAATCGAAGGTATCGGTTCTGTAGTGGACAAGATTGCCCCACTGGTAGGAAACTATGGGCGCTTCGCCCAGACAGGCCTTAAGCTCGCCGGGGCCGCTGACCAGAATGTTGGGAATCATCGGCATACGGCCGCTGTTTTCTTTCTCTTTCATATGAATCGTTTCCCCTGCGGTGTAGGCGGCGATAATGCCGGTGATTTTTACCGGCTCTTTTGTAATATCCAGCAGCATATAGCTGATATCCGGGTTCATCGCGGGAGCCAGCCGTTGTATTTCCTTGGTTGTAAAATCTATCGGATCATCAAAAAGGACGACATGAGAATAAATATACATGTCAAGAAGCACGGACCGGGGATCGATGAAACACACCCTGAATGAAGAGTATCTACCTTCCTCCCGCATGGTGCTGGCGTACATGAGAACACGACAAACCTTTTCAAGTATTCCGCTCTCCGGGAATTTTTGATCTTCTTCCAGCTGCCTGCCGCCGGTAAGTTCAAATATCTCGTTTATAAAATCATTAAGCTCTGCCATTTTTACCTCCGCACAAGGCCGTATTTTCGCATCTGATTCCTTTCATCTGTCAGATTCCTGCACCCATTATACACCATGGAGATAATAAAGTGAATGCCTGAAATATTTTTTCAATTCCGCCAGTCGGTCGATTTCCCGGATCAGCTCTTTCGGTGTCGCGGCGCAGATCAGCGCCACGCACACGCAGAGCACAATGCCGAGTGCGTTTTCTTTTTTCATGCGCACAGACCTCCTGTATGCAAAGGCTCCCCGGTCACCCGGGGAGCCTGGATTCTTCTCTGCTGTTTTCGCCCTTACTTGACGCCGCCTGCCTTGTACACCAACTCGCTGTAGTCGAAGGTGCAGGAGATGACGGCAAAATCATCATCCTCACAGATATAGGTGCCGGGATACAGGCCGCTTCTGCCCGGGAAGACGAAGGTGTGATAGAGCACATCCTCCGGTCCGATGGTAAACTTGTCGAGTGTGCCGAAGCTGCCGGAGACGATCATATAATTGTCCATGAACAGCGACATCTCAAAATCCCGGAAGTTGGAAACCGAGCAGTCAGGATTGAGGTTGGTGAAGTAGCCATAGACCATCACATTGCTGTTATCCACGGACACCGCCACCGGAATGAAGCGCAGCAGATCGCCGCGGGTGGGCATAACGGCAAAGGCGCCCGGCGCAAGAACCCCCAGGGCCAGCACCAGCGCCAGCGTCAGCGCAAGGACACGCGGCAGCACGCTCTTTTTGTGCATGAAATTCTCCCCCTTTTCAAGCCAAAAAGCATGAATATTTCATGAACATTAAAACACACCCCGGAGACAATGTCAAGGCGTCCTGTCGGAAAATGTTGGATATTACCCCAGTTTTTTCCCCAAATCTTGTGTTTTCACGGGCGGACGCCGTGCAAAAAAAGGTGCTGCCTCTTTTGAGACAGCACCCTCTGTTTCGTTTTCTTACGCCTGCTTCAGTACGATGCTCAGATCGCTGTAGCCGGTCATGGTGTAGGCATTCTCGTCCTTCGCGTAGCCCTCGGGAACCTTCAGGACGTGCACGGTGTAGGTGCCCTCCGGCACCTCAAAGGTGGCAAGGCCGGTCGCGTCAGTAGTGCCCAGCATGCACTCGCTGTCGGAGCAGAACTGGATCTTTGCCTTCTCAACAGGCTTGCCGTCCTCATCGGCGACGTAGATGCGGTACATGCCTGCGTCGTTCGGCGTAACGCCGTTGTCGGAGGCGCCCTTGGCTTCGCGGACCACGGCGGTGGCGCCGGCGGGCTTGGCCTCGGGTGCGCTGCTGCCGGCAGCCAGGAGGCTCTCGATGGCGGGCTCATAGGCCTCGACATCCGCACCGACGATGGGCGCGCCCAGGATCACACCGTCTCTGCCGACAAAGAAGGTGGTGGGGTAGCCGTCTACCGTGAACATCTCCTCCGCATTCTCGGGGGGCAGGATCACGTCGAAGGTGACGCCCGCATTCTGCAGAACGCCCTTGCCGGTCTCGAGGGCATCGGGATCATTGCCGTCAAACAGCAGGCCGACGACAGCGCAGTCCTTGCCGGCAATGCGGCCGTTGATGGCCTCGAGCTCGGGCATCTCCTCGATGCAGAAGTGGCACCAGCTCGTCCACAGATTCAGCATGGTGATCTCGTGCCGGGCAAAGAGCTCCTCGCTGTCAATGGGATTGCCGTTGATGTCGGTGGTCTTGAAGCTGAGCTTCTTGCCGATCATGGCGGCGTTGGGATCAACAGGGGCATAGAACTTGCCGCCTGCAACGATCTCGGGCACCTGCGCGCGCAGGGCTTCGAACTCCTCCGCGTATTCCGGGCGGAACTTGCTGGTGTCATGTGCCATGTCGGTGTACAGATAGAAGCTGTAGCCGTCCCCCTCGCCGACCTTGGGGATGCGGGTGAGATCCAGCTCGGTGCCGAGGCCCTTGATAAAGGCGGCCAGCTCTTCAATGCTGGACTTGTCGGGCACGGCAAAGATCATGAAGAGGTTCCCCATATTGTTGTAGTAGTTTTCGATTTCCTCTTCGGTGAGCTCTTCCTTCTCCATGAGAGCGTTGTATTCGTCGTTGCTCATGGCGGTGTAATCCACCTCGGCGTAATACCAGCCGGTGTTGTAGCCGAGCTCGCCGCCGTCGCGGGAGCTGATGATGCCGGAAGCCCCGGTGAAGGACTGCGGATAGTACAGCGTCACGCCGGTCCCGCTGAGCTCAACGGCCTGTGTATCGTCTGCCATGGCGGGCATCGCCATAAGCGATGCGAACATGGCAAGAACAAGAAACATAACAAGAATTTTCTTCATGCTGTGAAGACCTCCTTTTTCAAAGTGGCTCTATTTTACGATTTCACAACACGGTAGTCAAGCTGCAAAATGTAAACTTCACATTATTTAAGAAAAGGGGCGCGTTCCTTCTGTTCCGCTTCCGCAATCAGATGGCGAGGGCGATGTTCTCGCCGGAGATGCCGACGAAGGCGCCCTTTTCCTTCTGCGGGGAATCGGGGTGGCAGGTCATCCACTTGTTGCGCATCCACAGAAGCTTCTCCTCGCCCGGGGCCTTGGTGTCCACGCGCTCGAGGGGGGCGTTCGTGCCCTTCTCGAGGACCACCAGGCAGTTGAAGCCGTTCTCACTGATGCGGCAGGGGGCAAAGTGCATCACGAGGGGGTGGATCTCCACCAGCACGCCCGCCGGCAGATAGAAGCCCACCACGTCGCGGCTCAAGAGCCTGCCGTCGTCAAGCGCGCCGGGCAGGGCCAGCAGGAGCACAAGGCCTGTGGTGCTGAAATTGAGCTCGCTGCACTTGTGGTACTCCATGGCGTTGAGCTTATAGCCGCGCCCGTTGCAGTAGCCCGCCTGAATCTCCATCCCGCCGAAGGCCGTGCGCCCGAGCTCCTTCATCAGCGGCACCGCCTCCAGCTCCGGCACGGAAGCCCTGTAGCAATTGCCCTCCTCCGGGATGGCGGTGGCCGCCATCGCCGCGGCGAGCGCTTTGGTATCGGCGCTCAGAACGCGCCCGTATCCGCGAAATTCCGGGTCCAGGACGCTGTAGAGCTTCAGGCCCGGGTTTTTCTCGCGGAGTGTCTTCAACACTGCATCCATTATCGTATTCCTCCGTTGTCTATGAAATCCTGCACTGCCAGGAGACAGGCAGCGCGCTCTTCCAACTGTTGATTGTATCTGCTCTTTTCGATCAGTACGTGATGCCGGGTATCCACGCCCTCCTGCAGCTCGCTCGACAGGCGGGAGAGGTAGTAGGGGTCTTCAAAGAGGCTGCCGTAGAGCACGATCTTCCCCGGGTCTACGAGATAGATCAGGGCTTTGACAGCAAAGGCCAGGGCCTGCACCGCCTGGTCGACAATACCGGACGCGCCCTCGTCGCCGTTGCTGGCAGCGGTGAACACATCGAAAACGCTGAGCATCTCCCGTCCCTGCTCCTGGCATTTGCGCCAGAGCAGCGGGGTCTTCTCCTCCGAAAGGATCGCAAGCGCGTCTTCCCGGATGGAGCCGGGTGAGGCGATGGTCTCGAGGCACCCGCTTTTGCCGCAGTGGCAGGGCTTTCCGCCCCGGCGGATCACGGGGATATGGCCGATCTCGGCACATTGGGCAGTCACGCCGTGCCAGATCTTCCCGTCGATGGACAAGGCCGCGCCGATGCCATAGCCGCAGCGCAGGAAAAACTGGGAGCCCGCGGTCTCGTCGCGGGACAGAAACATCTGCGCCGCCAAAAGGGAGCGCACATTGTTCTCCATCAGGCAGCGAAAGCCCGTCAGCTCTTCAAAGCGCGCGCACAGGGGATATTCCGTCTCGGCGAGAGCGCCGAAGGAATTGCGCACCGTGCGCCCGTCCTCGGAGGTAATGCCGCGCACGGCGATGCCGAGGCCGACCACGCGCTCGCGCTCGATGCCGTTTTCTTTAAGCAGCTCCAGCAGGCGTCCGGATAGCTGCACGGCCGTCTGCTCGGTGGGAGCGCCGGCCGGCAGGGGAAGCTCCTCGGCGAAGATCACGCTCCCATCGAGCCAGGCCGCAGACAGAATCGCCTGGCGCAGGTTGATGAGCACCCCAAGACCGCAGGCGGCCCTGGGGTTGATATCGATCAGGATTTCCCGCCGTCCGGCGTTCCCGCTCGATAGCATTTCGCCCTCGGACAGAAGTCCGTCGCTGATCATCTCGCCGACGATCTTCGTGATCGCCGCCGGCGTCAGGTTCATGCTCTCCGCCAGGCGCTTGCGGGACATGGCGCCCTTTTCGTGCAGCGCACGCAGGGCAACGCTACGGTTGGTGCGCTTGACGCTCATCAAATTGTCGCCCTTGTAGGACATAACCGCTCCCCTTCTTACTTGTTGGCGCTTTGCGCGGGGGTATGATTGATCCTGCCGCGCATCAGGATCACTGCCGCGCCGGCCAGAACGATCAGGATCCCCAGCAGTTTTTTCGTCGTGAGCTGTTCATTGAGGAAGAACACCCCAATGAAGCAGCTGAGCACCGGCATCAGCAGCAGATAGAGCTTCACGATCCACACCTCAAAATGCTTGAGGTTGCGGTAGTAGAAGAAGTAGATCCCCGTCTGGGCAAGTCCGCCCAGGGCCACAAGCCCCCAGAAGCCGGGGGTGAAGTCCATGGGCTTTTTGAAGTCGCCGCAGAAGGCGCAGCTGATGGCAAAGAGGATCAGCACCACTGCATTGTTATAATAGGAAATCATGTCCGCGTCCTCGTGGTATTTCTCCTGGGCCGCCTTGATGATGAAGGCGTTGGCGCTCACGCAGGCCGCCGACAGCAGAAAGTACAGATCCGTGACATGCAGCGTCATCCCGCCGAAATCCACGCCCAGCACCAGCAGCACGCCGATGAGCATGATGCCGGTCCCCAGCCAGTCGGAGAAGTAGAGCCTCTTGTGATAAAGGGCGACTGTGGCAAGGTTCACCATCAGCACGTCCGTTTTCAGAAGCGCGGTGCCGGTGCTCAGGGAACCGCCGGCGTAGCCGAGGTTTGCAAACAGGTCCAGCAGAAAGCCGAAAACACCGATCGTGATCAGGATCAGCACGGCCTTTCCCTGATGGAAGAGGCGTTTGAAACTGCCGTCGGCCAGCAGCTGGATCGTCAGGAACACCAGCGCCGAAAGGCGCAGGAAGAAGCCCGCCAGCCTTGCCGAGCCGGTGGCGTCTACCACGACCTTGCTGACTGCATAATAGATTGACCAGGATAATACCATCCCGGCCACCATCAGGGTATATTTCACGTTGTCCTTCATCGGCGTCTATCCTCTGTCCGGAAGAAGACCCCCACCCCTGCGGGCGGGGGTCCCTTGTGCTTTTGTTTATGCCAGCTTTTCGAACATGGCGCGCAGCGCCTTCTCGTCCATATGGACGGGGTTATTGTTCATCAGGCCGTGCACGGCGCAGTCATGGGCAAGCTTGTCGAGATCCACCTCGCCCAGATCGCCAAGGCGGCTGCGAAGTCCGGCGAGCTTTTTGAGCTCTGCGATGCGCCCGGCAAGCTCCTCCGTGCCGGAGAGGCCGACGCGGCGGCACAGCAGCTCCAGCCGCTCATCGGCGTTGATGCGCACAAAGCTGTCGAGCGTGAAGGCGCAGGCTTCGCCGTGGGGCAGGTGATAATCCTCGCTCAGCGGATAGCTGCAGGCATGGCAGCCGGCGGTCTTCGGCAGGGCGAAGCTGAGCCCGCCGAGCAGGGACGCGTAAGCCATATTGGCGCGGGCCTGCATGTCGCTTCCGTCGCGGTAGGCCTTCTCGAGGTTTTCAAGGATCGTGCGCACGGCTTCGATGGCCATCAGGTCGGAGATGGGCTGGTGGTTCTTGCTCCAGTAGCCCTCCAGCGCGTGGGCCATGGCGTCAAGGCCCGTGTTCATGGTGGTGCGCGGCGGGACCGTGCTCGAGAGCACGGGGTCGACAATGGCGGCCTTCGGCATGAAGGCGGGGTTATTGATGGTGCGCTTCTCGCTGCCGTGGCTGACGACGGAGACCTGCGTCACCTCACTGCCGGTACCGGCGGTAGTGGGGACGGCGATGATCGTGAGGCGCTTTTCCGGGAAGGGCTTCTCCCCGTGGTAGCAGGCGATCGCCTCGGCGTCCCCGAGGGCGATGGCCGCGGCGAACTTTGCCGTGTCGATGGCGCTGCCGCCGCCGATGCCGATGACGGCGTCGGCCCCGGTCTCACGGGCAAGGCGTGTGGTCTCGATCACGCCGGAAAGCTGCGGGTTCTGCTCCACCCCGCCGAAGACGGCGGCAATGCGGCTGTCCTTTTCCTTCATGGCCTCGGCCGTGGGGGCGAAGTGCCGCCCGCAGGCGATGACGCAGCGCTTTACGCCGCACTCGTCGAGCACCGTCGTGAGCTTTGCGAACGCGCCCTCGCCGAAATAGATCTTGACCGGCTGGGCATAGACGAACTCAGGCGCCATAGATGCTCTCCTCGATCTCATTGACCTTCACGGCGAACTTGTGCATGTTGGCAGCGCGCCAATCCTCCAGATCCTGGCACCACTCGGTGGCGAGGAAGGTCTTGACCATTTCGACGGCCATCTCGGGGCCGACGATCCAGCCGCCCATGCACAGGACGTTTGCGTTGTTGATGGCGCGGGACATCTTGGCGGAGTACACGCCCTCGCACGCGACAGCGTACACGCCCTTATACTTGTTGGACACGACGCACATGCCGGCGCCGGTGCCGCAGATCAGCACGGCCTTGTCATAGGTGCCGTCCTGCACCTTGGGGGCAACCTCGCTCGCCACCTGGTAGTAGGGGTGAACCTGCTCCAGATCGGTGGTGCCGAGATCGTCAAAGTCGATGCCTGCCTCAGTCAGATAGGCCTTGATGGCTTCCTTGGCGGAAAAACCGGATTTATCGCTTCCGATGGCAATTTTCATTTCCGTGTCCTCTCTCTTCCTTACTTCAGGCTGACTGCCCTTTTCGCGGTCTTGACAATGTTCTCGACGGTGAGGCCCATTGCCTCGCGCAGGTAGGGCAGCTTGCCCACTTCGCCGAAGCGATCCTGCACGCCGACGGCGCACACGGGGATCTTCTCCTCGGCCAGGGCTTCGAGCACAGCCGAGTGCAGGCCGCCGATGACGTTGTGGTTCTCCACGGTCAGCACGGCGCCGGTCTTGCGGGCGGAGGCGATGACGGTCTCTCTGTCGATGGGCTTGATGGTGTGGATGTTGATGATCTCGGCGTCAATGCCCTCGGCGGCGAGCTGCTCGTCGGCCGTGACCACGTCCGCGGTCAGCATGCCGCTGACGAAGATCGTGAGATCCTTGCCCGCCTTGATGGTGTCAGCCTTGAAGAGGTCGAATTTGTAGCCTTCGCCGAAGACGGCGGGCGTCTCCTTGCGGAAAAGACGCACGTACACAGGGCCGTCATACTCGTTGAGAACGGGCATGGCCGCGCGAAGCTGTACCTCGTCCACGGGCTCAAAGATCACCATGCCGGGGATGGAGCGCAGCACGCCGATATCCTCCATGCTCATGTGGGTGCCGCCGTTGAGCTCGGCAGAGATGCCGGGGTCGGTGCCGACGATCTTCACATTGCGCTTGGCATAGCTGATGGAGATGGCGATCTGGTCGCATATACGGCGGGTGGCGAAGGGCGTGAAGGTCTCGATCCAGGGCTTGAAGCCGTAGCTGGACAGGCCCGCCGCGATGGAGGCCATGTTCTGCTCGGCAACGCCGCAGTCAAAGGACTGCTCGGGGAACTTTGCGCGCAGGCTCAGCGTGCCGCTGGCCTTGCCCAGGTCTGCGTCGACGATGCAGACGTGCTTGTCCTTTTCCATCATTTCCGCGAGGCACGCGGCGTAAACAGCTCTCATTTCCATGGATTAGTCCTCCCCTCTGATTTCGCGGATCGCAGCCGCGGCCTGCTCTTCACTGACCTTGGAGTTGTGGTTGCCGGCGCCCAGATCCACGATCCACTGCACGCCGCAGCCCTTGACGGTGTTGAGGATGATCATGGTGGGCTTGCCGCTGTCGCGGCCGAGCTTGGCATGCTCGACGGCCTTTTCCACCTGCTCGACGTCGTTGCCGTCCTCGACCTCGATCACGTTCCAGCCGAAGGCCGCCCACTTCTCGGCAAGCGGCGCAACGTCGTTGACCTCGGCGACGGTGCCGTCGATCTGCAGCTTATTGTAATCGGTAAAGGCGATGAGGTTATCGAGCTTCTTGGCCGCAGCGAACATGGCGGCCTCCCAGATCTGGCCCTCCTGGCTCTCTCCGTCGCCGATCAGGGTGTAGATGGTGGCGCCGTCCTTCTCGAGCTTGGAGCCCAGCGCCACGCCGACGGCGCAGCTGAAGCCCTGGCCAAGGGAGCCGGTGGTCATGTCGATGCCGACGGTGCGGTTCATATCGCAGTGGGAGGGAAGGTTTGTGCCGCCCTGGTTGAGGGTCAGCAGCTCCTTCTTGTCAAAGTAGCCGCGGTTGGCGAGGGTGGCGTAGACCGCGGGGCCGGCATGGCCCTTGGAGCAGATGAAGCGGTCGCGCCCGGCCATCTGAGGCCGCTTGGGGTCGATGTTCATTTCCTTGAAGTACAGAACGGCCAGCGCCTCCACCACGGAGAGGCACCCGCCGATGTGGCCGACGCCGAGGTGCCCGATGCAGGCCACGGTGTCGCAGCGGATATCCTTGCAGACTTCTTTCAGATCGTAGTTCAATGCTGTATCCTCCTTGCAATATACATTTTATCTTGCGAAATGTAAGCCAAAAATTCAGTGCCCGAAGCGCCATTTGATTAAGGCTTCTAAGCAATTAACAGTGTAATCCCGCGGCTTGTATTTGTCAATAGATATTTTTACATTTTTGCTTTTCAACATTTTTCTCCGAAAGGCAAAATAGTCCTTGACAGCATGGCAAGAAAGGAATATCCTGTTTCACAGCGTTAAATAATTTTTTACAGGAGGTTCGTTATGGATTTCTGCTCTGTTTATATCCCGGTGGGCGTGCCAACCTATCACCTGGAGACCGCACAGGATCAGTTTGAGCGCTCCTGCGCCATGCTGCGCAGCGTGGACCCGGAGATCGCCTGCCCGGAGGAGATGCTGCTCACGCTCGACAAGCTGCGCAGCTTCCTCGACGGAAAGCGCCCTGACCTGGTCGTCTTCCAGAACCTGACCTTTGCCAACGCCGCCTACATGTCCGAGGTGCTGCGCCGCTTTGACTGCCCGGTCCTGCTCTGGACCCTGCGTGAGCCGGTGATCGACGGCGGCCGTCTGCGTCTCAACTCCCTGACCGGCGCCTATTCCGCCGCCAACACCCTCTCCGCGTTCGGCGGGCGCGCCTTCAACTGGTGCTTCGGCGCCCCGGAGGAGGCCTCCGTCGTCTCCGCCGTGAAGGCCACCGTGGCGGCTGCCCGGATCAAAAAGGCCATGCGCGGCCTGACCATGTCCGCCATCGGCCACACGCCCCAGGGCTTCGGCTTCGGCCGCGCGCTGGATACCGAGCTGATGAACACCTTCGGCGTGGAGCTTGAGAGCATCGAAGCGCGCGAGCTGATCGACATGGCCAAGGGCTATACCGACGAGGAGTGCGCGGAGTACCTCGCAAAGAGCGCGGCATGCACCTGCGGCCTCGACAAGACCCCGGAAAGGAACCGCCTCGACCACGCCCGCCTGCTCAAGGCCTATTCCGATTACGTGAGCACCCATCACATCGGCGCTCTGGCCTCCCGCTGCTGGCCGGACTTCTTCACCTCCTTCGGCACCCCGGTCTGCACGGTGCTGAGCATGCTCAACGACATGGGCGTTGCCGCCGCCTGCGAGGCCGACACCTATGGGGCGCTGTCCATGTGGATCGGCATGCAGCTCAGCCATGAGCCCGTCTTCTTCGGCGACCCCGTGGCCCTGGACGAGGGCGAGAGCAGCATCACCTACTGGCACTGCGGCATGGCGGCCTGCTCCCTTGCCCGCCGGGACACCGGCGCCGTCGTGGGCGTGCACCCCAACCGCAAGATCGGCCCCGCCATGGATTTCGGCTGCGAGGCGTTCCCGGAGGCCACCATCTTCCGCATCGGCCGCAAGCCCGACGGCAGCTTCCGCTTCTTCATCGCCGAGGGCTCCGTGCCCGATAAGCCCAAGCAGTTCAACGGCACCTCCATCGTCGTGCGCACCGACCGCCCGAGCCGCGAGATCGTGGAGGACAGCATCCGCTCCGGCTTCGAGCCGCACTTTGTCGTCGTCAAGGGCCATCATGCCGACTCGCTGCAGGTTCTGGCCGAAATGTTCGGCTTCGAGGTCTGCCGCTACAGCGTCGATGCGGACTGCGGCCGCGGCAGGGAGAAATGAAGGAATCCAAGCTCCGGCAGGCGATCGGCTTTATCATCGACATGGTCTTCGCGGGCATCCTGTGGCTTCTGTGCTCACTGCCCGTCGTGACCCTCGGGCCTGCGACCACGGCGCTCTACTATACGATCGTCAAAAACGTGCGGCATGACCGCGGCGAGCTTGCGAAGGTGTTCTTCACGGGACTTCGGCGCAATTTCCGGCAGAGCTTTCCCATGTGGCTGTTTTATCTCGGGCTGCTGGCGCTGGCCGCGCTGGACATCTACGGCTATTCGCACATGGGCCTTGAGCGCGGCCGTCAGCTTTCCGCCCTCGGCGGGATGCTGCTGATCCCTGTGGCGCTGAGCTTTCCGTGGATGTTTGCCTACATCTCCCGCTTTGAAAACAGCTTTGCCGGCAGCCTGCGCTTTGTGGCCTATCTGTGCTTCCGGCATATCGGCCGCAGCCTTCTGCTGCTGCTGGAGCTGCTGGCCTTTCTGGCCATCGCCTGGCTCATCCCCTATCTTCTGCCCATAATCCCCGGCCCCTTCGCCCTGTTGATGAGCCTGCAGATCGAGCCGGTTTTCCGCACCTTCACCCTTGACCGGAACGAAGACCGGGACGAATGGTACAACGAATGAGCGCAGCCGCTGTGCGCTCTGTGAAGCTGAAGCGGCTGCGAAAAGGAGACAGCTATGTTTGAAATCAAATCGCCCCGCGCAGGGCAGGCCGAGCTGTGGCTTGACGGGAAGTGCCTGCTGCGCCACAGCGAGCGGGCGCCTGCCCTTTTCCTCGGCCGCGGCCGGGAGAAGATAAGCATGTTTCGCGGCAACTTCGATATCCGCGACCGGGTGGACGAGCGGCTGAGCGCGCGCCTTGTCGCTGTCGAGGGGGACACGCTGCGCTTTGCGCACCCGGATACCGAGGGTCAGACGCTGCTGCGCCTGTGCGAGCGGGACGGCCTGCTGCACCTTGACCTTTCCTGTCCCGACCCCACGGTCAACCGCATGTGGCTGCGCCTGTATGCCGAGCCCGGCGAGCATCTGGTTGGCGGGGGCGAGCAGTTTTCCGCCCTTGACCTGCGCGGCAGGCTCTGGCCCATCTGGACACGCGAGCAGGGCGTGGGGCGCAACAAGCTGACCGAGATCACCCGCCTTGCCGACGCCCTGGACGGCAGCGGCGGCGATTACTACACCACCTTCTACCCCCAGGCGACGCTCGTGTCCTCCCGGCTCTGCTTCATGCACCTGGCGAACACCGAATACGCGGAGCTGGACCTGCGGGAAGAGGCCTGCTCCGAGATTGCCCTGTGGAGCGGGCAGGCGCGTTTCGTCTTCGGCACAGCCGAAACGTACGACGGCCTGCTTGAAAAGCTCACGGGTCTGCTGGGCCGTCAGCCCGCTCTGCCGGACTGGGCCATGAAGGGCCTGTGGCTCGGCGTCCAGGGCGGGACGGAACGCGCCGTGGCCCTGGAAAAGCGCTGCCGGGACGCGGGCGTTGACATCTCCGCCGTCTGGATCCAGGACTGGGAGGGCAAGCGCATCACCTCCTTCGGCAAGCGCCTGCAATGGGACTGGCGCTGGAACCGGGAGCTCTATCCCGACCTTGACCGGGTAATCGCCGCCGAGCCGGGCACCGCCTGGATGGGCTACATCAACCCCTATCTCGTCGAGGGCGGCGTTCTCTTCCGTCAGGCGCAGGAGCAGGGCTACTTCGTCAAAAGGGCCGACGGCACGGACTATCTCTTCGACTTCGGCGAATACGACTGCGGCGTGGTGGATCTGACCATGCCGGAGGCCTTTGCCTGGTACAAGGGCGTGATCCGAAACAATCTCATCGGCCTGGGCTTTCGCGGCTGGATGGCTGATTTCGGGGAGTATCTGCCTGCCGACGCCGTCTGCCACGGCGGCAGCGGCCTCACGCTGCACAACGCCTGGCCGGTGCTCTGGGCCCGCTGCAACCGGGAGGCGATCGAGGAGGCCGGCAAGCTGGGGGAGTGCGTGTTCTTCATGCGCGCCGGCGGCGCCGGGAGCGGGAAATACGCCACGCTGATATGGGCCGGGGATCAGAACGTGGACTGGTCGGAGGACGACGGGCTGCCCTCCGTCATCACCGCGGCCCTCAGCCTCGGCATGTCCGGCTTTGGTCTGCACTGCTGCGACACCGGCGGTTACACCACCCTCTTCCACCTCCATCGGGACGAAGAGCTCATGCTGCGCTGGCTGGAATTTTCCTGCTTTACGCCCGTCATGCGCACCCACGAGGGAAACCGCCCCGAGTCGAACGTGCAGCTGTATGACAGTGAGCGCCTGCTCTCGGCCGCAGCCCGCCTGACGGGCATCCATAACGCGCTGCTGCCCTATCTGCAGCGCTGTGCCTCGGAAAACGCGGCCCGCGGCCTGCCGGTCATGCGCCCGCTGTTTCTGGAAGCGCCCGGCGAGGCGCGCGCCTGGGATCACCGCCTCTACAGCTATCTGCTGGGGCACGACCTGCTGGTTGCCCCGGTGGTAAAGCCCGGCGCCGATACGCGCACGCTGTGGCTGCCGGAGGGCGAATGGGTTCATCTCTGGACCGGGAAAACCTACGGCGCCGGGGAGCATACGCTTCCCGCTCCCATCGGGCAGCCGCCCGTCTTTCGGCGCGCGCACTGTGCGGACGCGGCTCTGTTCGACAGCCTGCGGAGCATATAGGCGAAAGCGACAAAAAACGCGGGAAAGAATTTCGCTTTTCCGCTTCGATTTGTGCAGGTCTTACAAATACCGGCCTTGAAAATCTACAGATTCATGCGCGCCACAGCTCTTTACAAACAGTTGCCAAGTTCGTATAATCAAACCATAGTCTCAGTGAGTTTGTTTGGAGCTCATTGATTAACGACGTTAATTAAAAAATCAAAAGGAGAATCATCATGAAAAAAACCATCGCCCTGCTTCTGACTCTGGTTATGGTGTTCGGCCTGGCGGCCTCTTTCCCCGCCTATGCCGACGATGAGATCGTGATCAACTTCCCCAGCATCTGGGTCGGCACCGACTCCAAGGCCGCCTGCATGGCCAAGCTCGTGGAGGACTTCAACGCCGAGAACGCCGGCTCCATCAAGGTCGTCGTCGAGGAGCAGACCGATTATCAGGCCTACCGCGACAAGATCCGCACCACCATCACCACAGGCTCCGCGCCCGACGTGTGCATCCTTGATACCACCTTCGACATCAAGGCCTACGCCGAGTCCGGCAAGTTCATGGATCTGACCCCCTACCTCAACGAGGGCTGGGGCGCCAACTTCACCGACGGTGCCTTTGACGCCTGGAGCGTAGACGGCAAGGTCTCCATCCTGCCCTTTGAGAGCGCGGTCTTCACTCCCATCTACAACACCAAGCTCCTGGCTCAGTGCGGCTGGGATCACTTCCCCGCCACCTATGACGAGTTCTTCCAGTTCTGCAAGGACGCCAAGGCCGCAGGCCTGAACGCCATGGGCCAGATGGCAGGCGACAATGCCTGGTCCTCCATGCTGTGGTACTCTCTCCTGGTTGAGGCCATCGGCGGCAAGGACGTCTATGCCGACGGTCTGGATAACCCCGCATTCGTCAAGGCTGCCGAGGCGCTCAAGGAAATGTACGCCTACACCTTTGACGGCGCCGTCTCCGCCACTGCCGGCGACGTAAACGGCCACTTCCTCAGCCGCGACACCGTCGTCTATCTCAACGGCCCCTGGTGGATCGCCAACTTCTACAAGGAAGACAACGCCGTTGACGGCGTGCTGCTGGCTGACGACTGCGAAGTCGCCGTGAACCCCAGCTTCGAGGGCGGCCTGGGCGACAAGGGCCTTGTCACCACCGTGCAGGGCTTCCTCGCGCCTGCCAAGCAGGATGATCCTGCCAAGGAAGCCGCTGTGGTCAAGTTCCTCCAGTACATCACCGATCCCGCGCATGTCAGCGAGCTGGCTCTGAGCTCCGGCGCCATGTTCTTCGTCAAGTACACGCCGTCCCCCGACACCAGCGTCATCTCCCAGAAGGTGACCGAGGTTGCCAACAATGCCGCTTACACCATCCTGCACGTCAACGGTGCATTCCCGACTGCCTTCTCCACCGAGTTCCCGGCCGCCGTCTCTTCCCTGATCCTCGATCAGGTGGACGCTCAGGGCTTCGTGGATATGCTCAAGGACGCGATCGACGAATAATCTTCCGTTCAGGCATCAATCATAGGGTGCGGTTTACGCCGCACCCTATTCCTTAATACAGCCGATTACGGGCCCTGTCTGCAATCGTGCAATTTCAAGGAGGTGGCAAATTGAAACCGACACGCTCCGACAGAGGGCCGCTGGCCGCATTTCTGTCCCCGGCGCTGGTCATCATGCTGACGTTTTTTGTGCTCCCCGTCATCTATGTGGTCGTGGTCAGCATGCTCAAGTGGAACGGCATCTCAGCTCCAACCGTCGTCTGGTTCCAGAACTTTGAGAAGCTCTTCCGTGACAAATCCTTTATCCGCTCCGTTACAAACAACATCATCTGGGCCCTGGTGGCGGGCTTTATCCAGGTGCCGCTGGCCATGCTCATGGCGATCATTCTTTCGCGCAAGCCCAGGGGCTGGAAGTTTTTCCGCACGGTCTATTTCTTCCCTCAGGTCATCTCCGGCATCGCCCTGGCAACGCTGTGGCGCGCCATCTACAGCGCGGACACCGGCCTGCTCAACGGCCTGCTGCGGGTCATCGGACTTGGCCATCTTGCGCGGGACTGGCTCGGCACCGTGGAAACCGCGTTCCCGGCGGTGCTCATCTACTGGGTCTTTTATGTCGGCTACTACATGGTCATCATGATGGCCGATATCACCACCATCGACACCGCCTACTATGAGGCCGCCACCATCGACGGGGCAAGCGATTTCCAGCAGGCGATCTATATCACGATCCCTCTGATCAAGAAGACCTCCCTGCTGACCTGTGTGACGCTTGCAAGCGTCCTTGGCCTGCGGCAGTTTGAGCAGGTCTACATGCTCACCAACGGCGGTCCGGCCAACACCACCAATACAATGGTGCTGTATATGTACAAGAAAATGCAGGATTCCAATTACGGCAGGGCCAGTGCCTCAGCCGTGATCCTGATCCTCGTGGGCGTCATCTTCATTGTCTGCATCCGCGCCATCTTCACTGGGCGCAATGAGGAAGCCGCCGCCGCGCGCAAGAGAAGGAGGGAGATGAAATGACCGAAAGCCGTGTCCATCACAAGCTGTCGCCCAAGGAAGTCGTCCTTGCCGTTCTGCGCTGGATTCTCATCATCTTCTTTGCGCTGTATACCCTTTTCCCGCTCGTCTGGCTCGTCATCTCCTCTCTGAAGACGAACTTTGAATTTCTCGCCCTCTCGCCCTTTGCCCTGCCGGCGAAGCCCCAGTGGCAGAACTATGTGAATGCCCTGTCGGTGGCGGGCCTCGGGCGTATGCTCTTAAACTCCGTCTTTGTCGGCCTCGTCGCTACGATCTTCAACGTCATCGTCGCCAGCATGAGCGCCTACTGCATCTCGCGTTTTCGCTTCAAGGGCCGGGAGTCGATCTACACGCTCTTCACCGCCGGCATCCTGGTGCCCCTCAACGCCCTGATGGTGCCGTATTTCGTCATCATCAACCGCCTCGGGCTCTATAACACCTACGGCGGCATGATTCTTCTCTACTGCGCCATCGGCATCCCCATGTCCACCTTCCTCATCCGCGGTCTCATGGACTCCATCCCCATGGATCTGGAGGAGGCGGCGTATATCGACGGCTGCGGCTTCTTCGGGCGCTTCTTCTATGTCATCCTCCCGCTCAGCCGCACCGGCATCGTCACCGCCGCCACCTTTGAGTTTCTCACCTGCTGGAATGAGTTCGTGTTTGCAAATCTCATCGTCTCCTCCGAGAAGCTCAGAACCATCCAGGTGGGCATCCGCTATTTCACCAACCAGTTCTCCACGGACTACGTGTCCATGTATGCCGCCATCGTCATCTCCATCGTGCCCTCCATTCTGGGCTACATCCTCTTCCAGGAGCAGATCATCAGCGGCATGACCAGCGGCGCCGTGAAAGGCTAAGGCAATACCGCATAATTCGGCAAGAGCAGATCCTGAGAAAATTTGGGTTCTGATAAAGGCACTTTTTCGCAGATGTACTTTGTGTACCTCAAGAA
>CADARY010000034.1 GCA_902790375.1 Oscillospiraceae bacterium
CGTCACATTTGCGTCGGTGCTGTAGGCTGCGCCGGGAGCATAGTCTGTGCCGCTGCCGTCTGCTGCGGTGTTCCAGTTCTTGAAGGAGTAGCTTGTTGTCCGCGCCGCGTTCAGAGATGTTGGGCTCACGCTGCCGCCGTTGGCATTGAGCGTCACGGTGCAGCTCCCCGCGCTGGTGTTAGCGCGTGTCGGCACTACAGCGGAGAGTGTCAGCGCAACACCGGAATCCTTCGTCTGTGCCGCAGGCGCATCCGTGCCGCCGTTGGCGTCATAGGAAACGGTGAAGGTGTTAGACTCCCAAATTGCATACAGCGTCACATCGTCTGTCGGTGTATAGCTGCCGGTGATGCCTGTTTCGGCATCCGTACTCGTCGCCCAGCCCTTGAAGACATAGCCGTCGCGTGTGGGGGTGGGCAGCGCGACCGCCGCCGTCGCGGTTTTGCTTTCCCACTGGGCGTAGAGCGTCACATTTGCGTCGGTGCTGTAGGCTGCGCCGGGAGCATAGTCTGTGCCGCTGCCGTCTGCTGCGGTGTTCCAGTTGTTCTTGAAGGAGTAGCTTGTTGTACGTGCCGCGCTCAGCGAGGCCGGACTCACGCTGCCGCCGTTGGCATTGAGCGTCACGGTGCAGCTCCCCGCGCTGGTGTTAGCGCGTGTCGGCACTACAGCGGAGAGCGTCAGCGCAACACCCGGCTCCTTCGTCTGGGCCGCAGGCGCATCCGTTCCACCGTTGGCGTTGTAGGAAACGGTGAAGGTGTTAGACTCCCAAATTGCATACAGCGTCACATCGTCTGTCGGTGTATAGTTGCCGGTGATGCCTGTTTCGAGGAAGCTTGCGCCGACGTGGGACAGCTCTGGCAGGGTAACTGATGCTGTGACCGTCGTACTGTCCCACTGGGCGTAAAGCGCAAGATCCGCGTCCACCGTGTAGCTTGCGCCGGGGGCGTAATCGGTTCCGCTCCCGTCCTTCGCTGTGTTCCATGCGCAGAAGGTAAAGCTGGTGGTCTTCTCTGCGCGCAGGATGAAAACGGCCTGACTACCGTCGTTGGGGTTGAGTCGCACGGTATAGCTTCCGGTATTCGCTTTCTCATGTGTTGGTCGAACATTGGAGAGCGTCAGGCTGATCTTCTCGGTCTTCGTTTGGCTTTCCGGCGCGCCCGTGCCGCCGTTTGCGTCATAGGACACCGTGTAGATCTCCGGGATCATCCCATAGTGCATTGTGGCGTTCTTTAAAGAGTTATTATAAGATTCAATGCGGATGAGCTTCCACTGTTCTTCTGATCCGCCATAGTAAACATCTGCAAGTTTTCTACAGTTATTAAAGGCATAACTGCCGATTAGCACCACACTCTCAGGGATCGTCACATTCGTAAGACTGCTGCACCCGGAGAAAGCTCCATCACCGATGCTCGTTACGCCCTCTGGAATCGTGACGTCCGTCAGACTGCTGCAGTTTCTGTAGGCATAATCGCTGACGTTCGTTATGCCCTCCGGGATTGTGACGCTCGTCAGGCTGCTGCAGCCGGAGAAAGCAGCATTTCCGATGCTCACCACGCTTTCCGGGATTGTGATGCTTGTCAAGCTGCTGCAATCGGAGAAGGCAGAGCCGTCGATGCTCACCACGCTTTCCGGGATCGTGACGCTCGTCAGACTGCTGCAGCCGGAGAAAGCATGGTCGCCGATGCTTGTCACGCTCTCCGGGATCATCACGCTCGCCAGACTGCTGCAACCGAAGAAAGTACGATAGCCGATGCTCGTTACGCCCTCTGGGATCATCACGCTCGTCAAACTGCTGCAGTTGAAGAAAGTAGAACCGCTAATGCTTTTCACGCCCTCTGGAATCGTCACATTTGTAAGTCTGGTACAGCCATTAAAGGCAGAATACCCGACATTCGTCACGCCAGGCATGATTACAGCTTCAATAATCCGATTTAGATAGGCACGCCAGGCATCCGTGGAATTGTAAGAGAAGTTTCTCATCTCTCCCTCGCCGGAGATCGTGAGCAAGCCGGTGTCGTCCAGCGTCCAGGTCAGGTTATCCCCGTTTGCACCGCATTCCCCGGACGCGACTTCCTCCGCATGTGCGGCCGGGACGAGGCAGCAATGCAGCGTCAGGCAGAGCAGCAGGAGCAGGGCTGTTCTCAGGATGCGCTTCATGGTTCTTCCTCCCTTGTAATGCATTTTCCGCAGTTTTCGTGAAAACAATATCCTATTATAAGAATACCATATATTTCCGGCGGGTGCAATCGGGAGGCGGATTTTTTTCATGCTTTTTTCAGTGGCGTGGGGCTGGTTCGTAGGGGTCGATCCCCAGATCGACCCGGGCGGTGGGCGCTCGTCTTCCGCATCAACGCACAGCACCGGCAGGGCGTTTGCCCTGCCGGTGCTGCGCTGCGGAGGCTTATTGCTGGTCTGCGCTCATCTCCGCGACGATGGCCGCGAGGTCCATCTCGCCGAAATGGCCGACCTTCTCCGGGTATTTCTTCTTGTAGCCGAGGATGAACTGACGCAGCAGCGCCTGCTGCACGACATCCCCGTCGCCGGTGAGCAGGCAGAACAGCTCACGGCTCGTCATTTCCTTCAGTGGCTTCATGGTATCATCCTCTCCTCATGGCTCAAAGGGACAGGGGCTGCGGCCCCTGTCCCTGATTTTGGAAGCTTATGCGTTCTTGCTCTTGATGTATTTGTCGATCGACACGGCGCCCGCCTTGCCGGCGCCCATGGCGAGGATGACGGTCGCAGCCCCGGTGACGGCGTCGCCGCCGGCAAAGATGCCCTCACGCGCGGTCACGCCGCCCTCGTCGGCCTCAATGCCGCCCTTGCGGGTGAAGGTCAGGCCGCCGGTGGTGTTGCGGATCAGGGGGTTGGGGCTGGTGCCGACGGGGGAGCGGCGGCCCTTCTCGTCGGGCTCGCCGAGCTCCTGGCGCAGAAGCTCGATACCGGTGACAAAGCCGTCGTCGCCCGCGAGGATGCGGGTGGGATTGTTGAGAAGATGGAACTCGATGCCCTCGGCCTCGGCATGCTCGACCTCTTCGAGTCTCGCAGGCAGCTCGTCGCGGCCGCGGCGGTAGCAGATATACACATGCTCCGCGCCCAGACGCTTGGCGACGCGCGCGGCGTCCATGGCCACGTTGCCCGCGCCCACGACGGCGACACGGTGGAAGTGCTTGATAGGGGTATCGTAATCGTCGCGGTAGGCCTTCATGAGGTTGACACGGGTCAGCAGCTCGTTGGCGGTGTACACGCCCAGCAGGTTCTCGCCGGGGATGTGCAGGAACTGGGGCAGGCCCGCGCCGGAGCCGATGAACACGGCCTCAAAGCCGTCGGCAAAGAGCTCGTCCACGGTCTCGGACTTGCCGATGATGGCGTTGTTCACGATCTTGACGCCCATGGCCTTGAGATTGTCGATCTCCTTGGCGACGATCTCCTTGGGCAGACGGAATTGCGGAATGCCGTAGACCAGCACGCCGCCGGACTTGTGCAGGGCCTCGAAGATGGTCACGTCATAGCCCATCTTCCGCAGGTCGCCCGCGCAGGTCAGACCCGCAGGGCCGGAGCCGACCACGGCGATCTTATGGCCGTTGGAGGCGGGAACCTCGACATCGACCTTGCCGAGCTTGGCCTGCTCGGCCATGTGCCAGTCGGCCACAAAACGCTCGAGTCTGCCGATGGCGACGGACTCGCCCTTCATGCCGCGCACGCACTTGGCTTCGCACTGCTTCTCCTGCGGACACACGCGGCCGCAGACGGCGGGCAGGGAGTTGGTGGAGGTGATGATGTCATAGGCTTCCTCAAACGCGCCCTCGGCCACCTTGGCGATAAACTCGGGGATGCGCACGGCCACGGGGCAGCCGGTGCGGCAGGCGGGATTCTTGCAGTTGAGGCAGCGCTTGGCCTCGTCCATGGCCATCTCGGGGGTGTAGCCCAGGGCTACCTCATCGAAATTGCCGGCGCGGACGACGGGGTCCTGCTCGGGCATTTCGTTCTTGGTCAGTCTCATATTAGCCATTTCTCTTTCCTCCCGTCATGTTGCAGATGTGCTGGGCCGCAGCGTCCTGCTCGTCCTTGTAGAAGGCAGCGCGCTTGATGAGCGAGTCAAAATCGACCTGGTGGGCGTCAAAGTCCGGGCCGTCCACGCATGCAAACTTCGTCTCTCCGCCGACGATGACGCGGCAGCCGCCGCACATGCCGGTGCCGTCGACCATGATGGGGTCAAGGGAGATGATGGTGCTGATGCCGTAGGGCCTCGTCACGTCGGCCAGGAACTTCATCATGATGTCGGGACCGATGGCGATGACGCGGTCAAACTGGGGCTTGCCCTCCTTGATGTTGTTCTCGATCTCCTGCTTGAGGAAGACCGTGGTGAAGCCCTTCTCGCCGTAGGTGCCGTCGTCGGTGCACATGATGAGCTTGTCGGAGGCTTCCTTCAGCTCGTCCTTGAGGATGACGATGTCGGCAGAGCGGAAGCCGCCGATGAAGGTGACCTCGATGCCGCGCTTGTGCATCTCCCTGGCGATGGGGTAGGCGATGGCGCAGCCCACGCCGCCGCCGACGACGCAGACCTTCTTCAGCCCGTCCATCTCGGTGGCTCTGCCGAGCGGGCCGACAAAGTCGGAGATATAGTCGCCCTGCTCGACGGTGTGGAGCATTTTGGTGGTGCGGCCCGCAGCCTGCACCATGACGGAGACGGTGCCCTTCTCGCGGTCCCAGTCTGCAACGGAAACGGGGACACGCTCGCCCTGCTCGTCCAGGCGGAAGATGACAAACTGACCGGCCTGGGCATGCCTGGCCGCCAGCGGCGCCTCGATCTCAAACAGGCAGATGGTCTTGGCGTCGTTGAGAAAACGCTTGGTTACTACCTTGTACATGGAAACACCTCTATGAAAATATTTATAGTGCGGCGGGAATTGCTGCCGTCCTTTGACAACAGTACTATTCTACCTGTATTGCGCCATAAAGTCAACGCTTTGCGGATATTTTTGCCGTTTTACATGCCGAAGTCGCCGTCAATGAGCACGACCTCCGTCTCCATACCGCCCATGGGGGTCCACTGCACCGTCAGCGCCCGGCAGATGCGCTCGGGACTGCGGCAGTCGTGGCAGCTCCCGTCAGCCTGACACGGCGTCCTCTTGCCGAGACGGGCGCAGTTCTGGACTGCGGCCGTGTTGCGCGCGCGGTAAAGGGCCGCGTCATAGTCCGGCGCGATCTTGTTCGTGCCCACGACGATGAACACCTTCTCGTGTCCGAAGAGCATCCCGGCCACCCGGTTGCCGGTGCCGTCGATGTTGAGGATCTCGCCGTCCTCGCTGAGGGCGTTTGCGCTGGAGAGATACACGTCCGCCAGCGCCGCCGCCTTCAGCGTGTCGCGCCCCGGCGTCTTCCAATGCCAGTACACAGTGTTGTTTTCCGCAAGCTTTTCATAGAGCCCCAGCGCCTCGACGGTCTTGCTGCCGCCGATGCCGACGGTCTTGCCGCAGACCTCGGCGGCGATGTGCTCCGCCGCCTCTGCGGCAGAGGAAAAGTGGCTTACCTTGAAGCCGCGGCCTTCCAGGCTCCTGATGGTTTTTTCCAGATTCATTTAATCATCTCCCGGCGTTGTTTTTTCGGCCCGATCAACAGGGCGATCGGGTTTCTTGGAATGAGTATACAACAGGCGGCCGGCCCTGTCAAAGAAGATCGTGCGTTTTTCCTATTGACAGCATCACTTTACTGTGCTAATATGCTAAATCGTTAAGACGCTGCGAATACAAAATAAAAATCCAACGATCATAAAAGGAGAAACGACAATGAAAAAAACCATTCTTATTCTTCTGGCGCTGGTCATGACGGCCTCTCTTCTGTGCCCTGCCGCCTTCGCCGCGGACAAAACCTTCGTCATGGGCATCGACCCCGAGTATCCCCCCTTCAGCTACATGGGCGACGACGGCGAATACACCGGCTTTGACGTTGAGGTCTGCAAGGCCGTCTGCGATTACCTGGGCTGGAAGTTTGAAGTCTTCGGCGTCAACTGGGACGAGAAGCTGGTGCAGCTTGACTCCATGGAGTGCGACTGCGTCTGGTCCGGCATGACCATCCTCGACAGCATGAAGGAAGCCGGCTACGTGATCTCCGCCCCCTACTATGACAACACCCAGGTTCTGGTCGTCAAGGCCGACAGCGGCTTCAAATCCTCCAAGGATCTGGCCGGCAAGATCGTGGCGGTGCAGCTCGGCACCTCCGGCGAGTCCCTGCTCAACGGCGATCTCGTGGACATGGCCAAGACCTTCGATTCCGTCCTGACCTGCGACAGCTTCCTCAAGTGCTTCACCGAGCTGCAGGGCGGCGCGGTTGACGCGGTGTTCGTTGACATGCCCGTCGCGGCCAGCTACGTTGCCAAGCACGACGGCCTTGCCATTATCGACGAGCAGCTTGGCGCCGAGCAGTACGGCATCGCTTTCCGCTCCGGCGACGCGGAGCTCTGCAAGGCAGTCGATGACGCGGTGCAGGCTCTGGTCGCAAACGGCACCTATGCCAAGATCGCCGAGAAGGAGGAGTACGCCGACATCGTCAACAACCTCCTCTTCCTGAACGAGGATGCCGAAGCGCCTGCTGCCGAAACACCTGCCGCATAAGCGATCGTAACAAGCAAATCTGCACCCGAAAGCGCAGGTCACTGCGCTTTCGGGCGCTTGGCTTGTAATCCATACTATTGATAATGAGGTTTCCTTATGTCCCTGATGACTATGATCGTCAAGATGAGCGAGGGTCTGGGCAAGACCTGCGCCATCTTTTTCCTGACCCTGCTCTTCTCCCTGCCGCTCGGCATGATCGTGGCGCTGCTGCGCATGAGCAAGGTGAAGCTCGTCTCCGCCGTCACGCGCTTTTTTATCACGGTTCTGCGCGGCACACCGCTGATGCTGCAGCTTCTCGCGGTCACCTACGGCCCCTATTATCTGTTTGGGGCCACGGTGGCGCGCAATAAGCTCATCCCGGTGGTGATCGCCTTTTCCATCAACTATGCCGCCTACTTTGCCGAGATCTACCGCGGCGGCATCGAGTCCATCCCCGTCGGGCAGTACGAGGCGGCCGAGGTCCTGGGCTATACCAGGGTTCAGACCTTTATGCGCATCATCCTGCCCCAGGTCATCAAGCGCATCATGCCCAGCGTTACCAACGAGGTCGTCACTCTGGTCAAGGATACCTCCATGGCCTTCACCGTCTCCTATCAGGAGATGTTCACCATCGGCAAGCAGATCGCAAACTCCCAGACGAGCTTTACGCCCTTCGTGGTGGCCGGCGCGTTCTACTATATTTTCAACGTCATTGTGGACTACGTCATGGGCCGGATCGAAAAGCGGCTGGATTACTACAGGTGAGAGAGGGGCAAGACATGGCAGAGATCAACAACAGCACGGGCCCCGCGCCCAGCATCCTCAGCATCCGCAGCCTCCAGAAATCCTTCGACTCGGTCAGCGTGCTCAGGGACATTTCCCTCTCGGTCGAGCGCGGCAATGTGGTCTCCATCATCGGCCCGTCCGGCTCGGGCAAATCGACGCTCCTGCGCTGCGCCTCCTTCCTGGAGCATGCCGACGGCGGCGATATCCTCTATGACGGGGAGTATGCCCTGCACAACGGGGTGTATGCCAATAAGGCGGAGCTGGCCCGCTTCCGGACCCGCTTCGGCCTGGTCTTTCAGAACTTCCAGCTCTTCCCGCACTATTCTGTCCTGCGCAACGTCTCCGAAGCGCCGATCCTCCACGGGGAGAATAAGGACGAGGTTTACGCGCGGGCCTTGGAGCTGCTCAAAAAGATGGGCCTGGAGGGCAGGGAGAAGGCCTATCCCTACCAGCTCTCCGGCGGCCAGCAGCAGCGCGTCGCTATCGCGCGCGCCCTGTGCATGCGGCCCGAGATCCTCTTCTTTGACGAGCCGACCTCCGCCCTGGACCCGGAGCTCACCGGCGAGGTGCTGAAGGTCATCCGTCAGCTTGCCGAAGAGAAGATGACGATGGTGGTCGTCACCCACGAAATGCCCTTTGCAAAGGCGGTCAGCAACCGCGTGATCTTCATGGCGGACGGCGTGATCGTGGAGCAGGGCGACCCGAAGGAGGTTTTCGACAATCCGCGCGAGGAGCGCACCAGACAGTTCCTGCGCGTCTTTGAGCGCTGAGCCATGGAAAACGAAAACGCGCTGCGGTGCAGCATTCTCGACCCCACGGGGAACATCACCGCCATTGCGGAGAGCCCCGTGGAGATCGCCCGGCAGCCGTCGGTCGCCGCTGCCATCATGCGCCGCTGCCCGGAGGTCGAGCAGGTCGGCTTCCTGAGCGTCCCGGACGGCGAGGGCCTGCCTGCCCTGCGCATGGCGGGGGGCGAGTTCTGCGGCAACGCCTCCATGAGCGCGGCCGCGCTTGTCCTGATCCGGCAGGGGCTTTCGCGCGGGGAGCTGCTTCTGCGCGTCTCCGGCGCGGAAAAGCCCGTTGCGGTGCGTCTGCGGCACGAAGGGGCGGGAAGCTTTGAAGCGGAGCTTCAGATGCCGCCCGCGCTGGGAATCGCGGAAGAGCAGCTTGCTTTCGGCGAGCTTTCAGGGAGCCTTCCCCTTGTCCGAATGGAGGGGATCTCGCATCTCGTGGTCGAGCCGGGCTCTGTGTTTTATGCCCTGCTGCGGGACCGGCCCGCCGCCGAAGAGGCGGTGCGGCGCTTCTGCGCGGACCTGGGCGCGGACGGTCTTGGTCTCCTGTTTCTCGAAGGAGAGGGGAGCGAGCGGAGCATGACGCCGCTTGTCTACGTCCCCGGCTGCGGGACCTGCTTCTGGGAAAACTCCTGTGCCAGCGGCAGTGCAGCCGTCGGCATGCTTCTGGCGTCCCGGGCAGGGAGGCGAGAAGCGTTTTCTCTGCGCGAGCCTGGCGGCATCCTCCGGGTCGAGAGCGACCCTGCCGGCCGGGAGACGAAGCTTGGCGGCCATGTGCGCCTGACGCAGTGTCTGGAGATCCCGGAAGAGGAGCTTTGAGACGCGAATACCGAAATGCGGGAAAAATTTTCAGAAAGCTGTTGACATTCCGGCACTTCATATGGTATTATCTCATGGCTGAATGGGGACGACGTGCGGGTGTAGTTCAATGGTAGAACACCAGCCTTCCAAGCTGGATACGTGGGTTCGATTCCCATCACCCGCTCCAACGTCAGAGGAGGCTCCCTCTTCCTTCCCAAATTGAGCCCGCTTCGCTGGGCTGCAGTTTGGCGATGCGTGCGTTGGTGCGGGCTTGATACATGCGCCAATAGCTCAGCAGGATAGAGCAACTGCCTTCTAAGCAGTAGGTCGGGGGTTCGAATCCCTCTTGGCGTGCCAGAACGTCAGGAGAAACTTACTTCATTCCGCTTTCGCCGTTTGCAAAAATACGTCGAAAGCTCCATATCCGTAAGTTCCTCTTTCCTTTCAAACACAAACCGGCTTCGCCGGGCTTTGTGTTTGCGTGTAAAGACCATTGCGGGCCGCAGTGCGCGGCGCGTGGTTTTGATATAGCCTCTCCGAAAGGGGAGCGCAGCAGGAAAACAACTTCAAAGCTTTGGCTTTGGGTTTATGATAGGACGTGCGGGAGACCGCGCGGACAAATATGGTGGGATTAGCTCAGTTGGCAGAGCACCGGATTGTGGTTCCGGGTGTCGTGGGTTCGAGCCCCATATCCCACCCCACTGTAAACGAGCCGAGGCCGGCCTCGCCGGTCTCGGTTTGCTGATTGATTGGGATGTAGTGTAATGGTAACACACCGGACTTTGACTCCGATATAGTGGGTTCGAGTCCCGCCATCCCAGCCACTTCAGAGGAAGCGCGTACTGCTCCCTCTCTCTTCCTTTCCAAATCGAAACCGCTTTGCCGGGTTTCGATTTGGGGGGACGCTTTTCTGAACATGCCCCAGTAGCTCAGGAGGTAGAGCACCTGCCTTTTAAGCAGGGTGTCCGGGGTTCGAGTCCCCGCTGGAGCACCAAAAAAGCCCGCAAACCATTGAGTTTGCGGGCTTTTTGCTGTTTTCAAGTCTGCTCACATGTCCTCGCAGTTGCTCAAAAATCCGGGCTAAAGGCCGGGTTAATAGAGCAGTTCGGGCTAATCCTCGGGCTAAATTTCGGGGGGGGGCATCCCGGACCATTTCCCGCGTGGTATGTATGTAAGCATACCACGCATACGGCTCCGGTCAGCAGCCGGCGACGTCCTCGGCGTACTCCACAATGCGCTGCCGAAACTCCGGCGTCTTGATGCCGGTGATCTCGTCGTGTTCCCAGTACCCGTCGTGTGCCATGGCAAGCTGCAGCATCTTGACGGTCAGATCATCGCCGATCCGGGTGCCGTTGCCGTCAGCCGTGACGGCCAGCAGCGGGGGCACCTCACCGTCCGGGATCTGCGCCTCAAATTCGAGGGCATACTTGTAGCGCGCCGTCACGTTCTTGATCTGGGGGTTCTCATAAACATACAGCACCGTGCGCACGCAAGCTTCCAGATCGTCCGAGGTGGACACCGTCTGCCAGACAGAGGGGAAGTCCTCCTTCATTTCCTTGATGATGAAGTGGGCCTGCATGTACTCATCACCGATGGAGGTGCCCTTGTTTATGGCGTATGAGAGCAACTTCCGCTTACGCTTGGAATCTGTCCACTGTGCGTAGCCGTACCCGACGTCATCGGTGCAAAACCGCTCCAAAAACTCTGGGTTGCCGGTGTCAACAGCGGCAGTATATTGGGCGTCGTCGAATCCGTAGCTGTCCTGGGCATTGTTGCCGCGCATAAGGCCCTCGGCCCGGATGTTGGCCATGGTGCCCAGGGCTCCGGCACGGGTCATGCCGTTGGCACGGAAAATGTTGTACAGTTCAAGATCTTTCATGGCTTTCTCCTGATAATCACAAAAATGGCCACCGCCAGAATCAGCCCGCCGATCCACGGCAGCACAAGGTGTGCCTCCGGGCCATGCAGCACAGCGTTCCAGCCGCGGGCGTGAAACTCCTCTAAAACCATGCGGGCAAATTCCACAGCAGTCACCTACTCGTCCTCGTCCAGCAGGCCGGAATGGTCCTTGTAGTCCATGTCCTCCTTCAGTTCGGCGTAGGGATCGCTGGGGAGCGTATGCTGCGGCTGGTATTCGTCCTCCTCGGCGGGCGTGTCCACTGTGGACATTTGGGGGGTGGCGTCGCCGTCGCCCTTATCCTCGCTCTTGCGGCGCAGGACTTCAAAGGCGTTCTTCAAGGCGGGCGGGTAGGGGACGCCCATGATGCCCAGGTTTTCCAAGATGCTCATGCCGTCGTTGGCCGCGAAGAACAGGATGGTGGCCGTGCGCATGGCGGCAGTACCGGCAAGCTTGTCCAGCTCTGCCGCAATCATGACGATCAGGATAATCACGCCTTTCCTGATCAGACCTTTGAAGCCGGCGCGGGACTCATAGCCGCCGGTGGCCGTTTTGGGACTCTTGTGCCAAACGGCCGCGCACAGCGCGCCGGTCAGATAGTCGATGGCCATAGCCCATGCCAGCAGCTTGGTCAACTGATCCCAACCGCCCAGATACTGAGCGGCAACACCGCCGACAGTGGCGAGTGCCGCCAAAACGGTGTAGTAAATGCCTCTTGCGTTGCTCATTTGGTTCCCTCCTCAAAATCCGGCGTTTCGTTCGCGCCGATAATAGACCGAACACGCTCCCGCGCAGCCTCCACGGCTGCGCGGTTTTCTGCGTCCAGGGCCTGGATCTGATCCAGGGCAGATGCCAGGCGCAGCACCAGCTCCAGCAGGCTTTCCATGCAGGAGCACAGCGCCTCGATCAGCTGCAGGTTTGACACTTTAGCCCTCCGCAGCGTAGGGCTCCCCGGTGATCTCTTCATATTCCCAGGAGAAAAGACTTCCTGCCGCTACCAGGGCAAGCAGGCGTTCCTTGCTCCAGAGCCTGGGATAATTCCGCTTAGCGGTGAGATAGATCTTGCTGTGGATTTTCGCCATGTCTCACACCTCCAGATCGATGCCCGAAAGGGCGGCGATGTATTCAATGTCGGCCTGCAGCTGCTCTCGGGTGCGGATGCGAGGCTCGTGCCAGCCGGCTGCATAGTCAAACCAGGTTTCGGGATCCTCCAGGATCTCTTCGGCAGTGGGAGCATCCTCGGCAGGGAGAACCATGCTGGCCTCGTCGCACTCCCAGGACTTGCCCTCGTCGGTTTCCTTTTCCGTGGCGTCTCGGCGGATATAAATGGTGGCCGTCTCGCCGTGGACGACGACCTCGGCGTCTTTCTGCCGGTCGGCAGAAATGCTCATGCAGCGCATAATAAATCCCTCCTCAATTGTGCGCCTAAAATTGTACCCGCAAACTGCTGCGTGCCCTTGATGTCGATGCACGCGGGATCCTTCCGCCTGGCGGGTCTCAGGTGCTGGATCCTGGCCGCCTTGAAGTACCCGTAGTACGCGCCGATGCGGTACAGGGTGATGCGCGTGCGGTCGCCGCGCCATACTTTACGGAAACTCCGCCGAGCACGCAGGAAAACGCGCCTGCGGATCTTGAGTCGGCCCTTTGCTGTGATCACATAGCCCATCATGTCGATGGGCGCGTCATCGTGCCGGCGCACGTTCCATGTGGGCTTGATCGCGAGACCGAAGCTGTCCCGCATGTAGTGGATCAGTCGGCGCACAGCCATGACCAGGTTGCGGCGGTCAGCGCCGGCCAGCAGGATGTCGTCCATATAGAACAGGGCGCAGCTGCAGAGCTTGACAGATTTGCCGCGACGCTCCTTGTGCAGGCCCATGACAAAGCGGTAGGCGTAGCTCATAAAGTAGTTGCAGAGGAATTGAGATAGGAGGCTCCCGATGATCAGCCCGTCGCCGTGCATCGTCAGCAGCTCATCCACAAACCACAAGAGCAGCACGTTCTTGCCGATGTCGCGGCGCAGCCACTGCATGGCGGTCTCGCGCGTGATGCTCTGGAAGCACTTGCGGACGTCCAGCTTGACAAAATACGAGGTCTTTCCGTGCTTCGTCCATTTGAGGATCCGCCGGGCGCCCTTGAGTTGGCCGCGTCCCCGGATGCTGGCGTACTGGTGGTACTCGTACTTCGCCGCCCAAAGCTCCTCCATGCAGCCGACGGCGACGTGCTCCATCAGCTGTTGCATCACGCTCATGAGGCAGATCTTCCTGACCTTGCGGCACATGCCGTCACAGCGCTCAGAAAAGCGGACGGGCGGCAGATCCAGCTGCCGGGCACGGATGCGCCCGGCAATGTCCAGGGCGATCCAGTGCAGTGCCTGCTCCAGCTCAGGATACCAGGTGACGGCAGCGCGGGCGCGCTTGCGGATCTCCTTGGCCGAGAGGGAACAGTAGCCGGCTACAAACTCGCTGTAGTCCTTGCGCTTGAGCTTGCCGGACATGGCCTCGTAGGCATAGCGCTCGATGGTTTGCGGATCGGTAGGGTTTGCGCGTTTACAGTATGTCTTCAAGGGAATCCTCCCTTCGAGTATGCTTTTTGAATCTCAGGGCCTTTCGGTTCCATCTACTAAGCCCATGCGCGGCCAGATATCCGCCGCGCATCCGGGGAGCGGTCGCCCGTCCCCGGTGCCGGTACGACGCATTTTCGCCGCAGCGCGGGAGGGGCAGTGCGCGAGGGCAGGTGCCCTCTGCCTTTGTTGCGTCAAACATTATTCAAAAATCCGCCCGCCGATGTTCCAGTTCGCGTTCCCCAGCCCGTTGTTGCCGTTGCAGCACGAGAGGCCGCCATTCCCCAGACCGTTGTTCAGGTTGCCCCAGCGCAGCCACCGACAAGCCAGACCACCAGCGGATGCACTGTCAGTCCCTGCCCGGTTAAAACCGGGGCTTGTTATTCAGTTTTTACCCGGCTCGAAGCCCTCGTGCTTTGAGCCGGAGAGGAAGAACAAGGTCGCCGGTCGAGGTCGTGCCGCTTGCGGTGCGGCCTGACCTTGCGGCCTTGTTCTGACGAAGGGGACGTGCGTCCCCTCTATCAGGCTGCCGCCTGATATTCACCCCTGTTCCCGGTTACGGAAAGCCGCCCGCCGATGTGCCAGTACGCGTTCCCCAGCCCGTTGTTGCCGGAGCAGAACGAGAGGCCGCCAATCCCCAGACCGTTGTTCAGGACGCCCCAGCGCAGCCACTCGCGCAGAGTGCCAGCGCTGTAGGCTTCGATGTACTGGCCATCACGCGGGCCGCTGGAGGTACTGCCGCCGAGCACGCTGCCGAGCATGACCTCCGGCAGGGCCGCATCGTGGCCGAGGCGCTTGGGGTACTGCCAGCTGCTCGATGCCGGACAGGGGGTGCCATAGGCACAGGTCTTGTAGTCGGCCGTGATGCCGGTGCTGATCTTGGAGGCGTCGCGGCAGACGTGGGCAACCTCGCACTGCACGCCGCCGGATTCCTCATACCGGAAGATCGTGTCGCCGGCTGCCTCATAGCAGCCGGTCAGGATCTCAATGCCCTGGAGCTTTACGGCGAATTTATCGCTCAGCGGGTTGATGCCGCCGTCGTTGCCCAGGACGCCGTCCGTGGATCCGGTGTGCCACTGCATCGTGGTCAGATGGTCGGTCGTGGAGGTGTCGAAGGTGACACCGCCGTTGTCGACGTACACGGCGCCATACTCCGTGCCGTCGATCTCCACCGTTTCAATGGCGGTGATCTTCGCGCGATCCACGGGGCTGTTGATCGCCCTTGCCGTGGGGCCGTAACAGACGGCAGACCCGACGACGAGGTTCGCCGCCTGCGCAGGCGTGAGCAGGATGCGCTCCACGCCGGTTTCCGCAAGGGCCGGGGTGTAATCGTAGTTATAGCTCACGCAGCCGTGGAGGACGCCGTCGCTGTCGAGACGGCCGTACTTGATGTAGAGCATCAGCTTCAAAAATGCATCGTCTGCGGCCGTAAAGCCGCAATAGCGATTGCCCCAGACAGAGCGAACGCCGGAGATCTGGGAATTATGGCTGACGTTCCAGACCTTGGTCTTCTGGCCGCTGCAGCATGTCCAGCCCTCACCGAAGCCGTACTTGCCATGCACAACCCAGGAGCGGACGCTGTTGTCGACAAGCTCCACAGCCTCCGGCAGCGGGGCAAAGCCATCCGCGCCGATCACGTCGGTGTAGTCAAATCCATAGCTGCCCGCTTCCTCGATCCAGCGCACCCAGCCGGTCATCTGCAGCACGCCGACGATGGCCGTCGGGTCGCTGCGTTTGAAAACCGGGCCTGCGATGCCGTCGATGGCAGAAATGCGCGGCCTGCCGTCGCTGTCGAGGTAGACGTTGCAGTCAGTCGGCACGAACAGGGGAATGCCCGCATAATCGTCCTGTCCAGCCACGATGGTGGTGGACGGCGTACAGCTGAGCCCGGTGTTGCTGCCGGTCTTGCTGCCCGTGGAACTGGCCGGCTGGCCCTCTGCAGGCTGGTCGAAGCGCACCCCACCTGTCCAGCCCTGCCGCGTAATGTTGTACCAGCGGTCGCACAGCGCGGTCAGATCGACCATGACGCTGCTGCCGTTGGCAAGAAACCAGCGGGCCATGACAGCCCGGTAGTTCTCCGCATTGAGCATGGCAAGGTACGACAGATCCGTCTGTGCCTGCACGCCCTGCTCAATATCGTTCAGCTTTGCGAGGATCTCCAGCAGTGTCGCTTCGGTTCCTACTTTGCCCATGATGTATATACCTCCTTTTAGTCGACCTGGCACAGGTCGCCGTTTTCGTCCAGATAGAAGCCCAGATGGAAGATCGCGTCGGCCTGGGCGGTGCTGGTCATTTTGCCGTAGATCGCCTTGTTCTGCACAGGGTTTTCGCTGCTGGGGCTGAGTGCGGTGTCGGTGTCGCCTCTCTGCAGCGCCGATCCCGCCAGGGCGAGCAGCTGCTGTACCGCCTGGGAGAGATCCCCGGCAGGGATCCCGCCGTCGGGCGCGTCGTACTTGTCCTGGTCAAGGTAGATCAGCTCGTCCTGAATGGCGTTGAGATTTTCCGCTGTGATGATTGTCTGCCGGGGGGAATATTCGCGTTTCACAAAGCTCATATCTATAATCCTCCATTCGTGAGCCGCTGCATGATACTTGCCAGCAGCGTGCCTAAATCTGATCCGTTCAGTTCGATTGTGGCCGCCTTGAACTTCCACTGCGGGTTTACTTCCACGCACTTCGAGAGCTCTGCCACCTTCCCAAGGCCGATGCCCTGCCCGCCTGCAAGAAAGTCCATGATGACGCCTGCGGTCGAGAGCGTGACCACTCTGGACACGTCGTTGAGCAGATCCACCGCGTGGATCGTGATCTGGAAACTGTGCTCCGTGCTGACCTCGAAAAAGTACGTTTCCGTTTTTGAGTACGCCGTCAGAGTGCGCGCATCGCTGTATCCGGTCGTGGAGACGTTTGTGTCCCTGGTGTTTAGGTTATTGAGCGCGGCAAACACGTAGGAAACCACCATTTTGCACCAGCCGCCGCTGTCATCCGGGGTCTGATCGCTGCGGCACCGACGATAGCTGTCCACCGTGATGCCGGGGATCGCGTAGGGCAGGACGGTGATCGATGCCGTCAGCGTTGTGACGAGGCCGCGCTGATCCTGAACAGTGATCGTGTACTCCGTGTTGGCCGTCAGCGGGGCCTGCGTGGTGACCCCATAGGTCCCGGCGGTGCTGTCGTACGTCATCTGCAGGGAGCCGATCTGCGGGCTTGAAAGTGCCACACTGGTGATTGCGGCGCCTGTCGGAGTTCCGACAATTGCCGTAAACCTGGCCTTGGTGTAACCCTGCACATAATAGGTCCTGAGAGTAGACGGCCACGAGCTCGGCTGTACCGGTGAGGCGGTGACATAGAGCAGCGGCTTCATATCGCTGCCGGCGCGGACTTCAAAGGTGAACGTGGTTTCGCGCAGCATCTCATCGCTGACCGTGAGCAAGACGGTCAGCCGCGTGTTATTGATTACCTCTGCGTCGTCAAACCAGCGTTTCAGGCAATCCAGGGTGATGGAATCTGCCTGGGAAGTATAGGTGGCCTCTCCGCCTGCATCGTATAGCGTTTTTGATCCACAGGCAAACGAAAATGAGAGAGTCCGCCCCAGTCTGTTGTCAAATCGAAGATAAAACGTGTCGCCGGTTATGGCATAATAGGTGGGCGGATCAGTCGACCGATCGATGTAGGCAACAAAATTGACTCCAATCGCCGTTCGTGTGAGTTTGTACTCCGTTTCAAAAGCTCTGTTGAACCCGGTTGACGCAGCATCGCTGACGACCACGATCACCCGTAGCTCCTGGCCTTTTCGGCTCGAAGTAACAAAAGCGGTTTCGGCCAGCGCAACAGTAAAATTGCCGCTGATGTCGGTTCTGGTTTCCAGCAGATTTCGGCGCCCGTTTGCATCGCAACCGTATATCCTGACATCATGCACCCTGTTGTATGGGTCTGTTACGATGAGCGTGTTTGTGCCATTGATGGCTATTTCGCCAGTTTGCGCTGCGATGCTGATGGGCGAGCGCTGGATGTAGATGGTATTGCTATCGCGATTCCCGGTCGCGGTCGTTGCATAGATAAACAGCCGCAGAGTTGCGCCGGTCACGTGTCCCCAGTTAAACCATGATTCCAGACAGACAAAACTGTATGTATTTTCTGAAGTCGTTTCAGTGAATATAGGGTAGGCTTGAGATGGGCCAACCTGCACAGTAACATCTGCACCACCGCGGGAATAAAAGGTGAGGGTGACGGTATCGCCAATATTAGGGTTTGTTTTGTCAATGTTAAAATAGAATGCCATACGGTCTCTCCTTTACCCCACCCACATCAAGGACAGGTTCCCGCTGGTGCGCGGCTGCCAGAGCACTTTCCCCAGGGTGAACTTGCCGCCCTCCGGGATCTGCAGCTCCTTCGGTGTGAACTGCCGGTTTTCGTTCCAGTACGAAAGCATCTCCTCGCCATAGAAAAGCCCGATCTGATCGTTGGAGATGCGGATCGATGTCGGGCTGTCGGTCTTGCCGACGATGACCACACCGTTCTCATAACGGATGTAGTAGCTCATGGCGTTGATCGCGTCGTTGGTGTCGGCGCGCAGCTGCGAAAAAGCGATGGTCAGCCGCTGGTCGGTGAGGTTTATTTCACTGGCGAGGGCGTCAGCCTGCTGATCCGCCTGCGTTTTGCTGTAGTAGTTCTGCTCGATCTGCTCTGTAGGACTGTACCCTGCAAGAGCGTCAGACAGGGCCTCATTGCTCACATATACGGCGGCGACGCCCGAGCGGATGGAATTGGCCTGCTGGTCGATGTACGAGCGCGTTTCCACCGCCGTCAGGTAATTGTCCTGCAGATTCCGGGCAACGGCGTTGGCGGCCGTGTCGTCGGTGTACTTGTTGTACTTGACCCAGTCGGCGGCGACGTAGCTTCCTGTGGCGCGGGCGGTGGTACAGGTCTTGATGTCGGCCCCGGTGCCGCCAAACCAAAGATCGCCTACAGCGTAGGGCGGTACCGGCTGCCGCACAAAGATCTGCGCCTTGCCGTCGATCTTGTCAAAGACCTCATCCGGCACGTCCATCCTCGACCAGGCGCTCCCGGTGTAACGCCAGGAGGTGGCGTCCGTCGTGCGGTACCAGAGATCCCCGGCGTGTTCCGCTTTCTCCTCTGCCGTCCAGCCCTGGGCGGGATCCGCCGCCTGATACCAGGTCTGTGCCTTGCCGTCGATCTGCCCCTGAAGGGCCTCCACAGTGTCCTTGTAACTGCCGTTGATAAAGGTCTGGAGCGCCTGGGCAACGGCGTTGGCGGCCGTGTCGTCGGTGTACTTGTTGTATTTGACCCAGTCGGCGGCGACGTAGCTTCCTGTGGCGCGGGCGGTGGTGCAGGTCTTGATGTCGGCCCCGGTGCCGCCAAACCAAAGATCGCCGACATCGTAGGGCGGCACGGGCTGCCGCACGAAGATCTGTGCCTTGCCGTCGATCTTGTCAAAGACCTCGTCCGGCACGTCCATCCTCGACCAGGCGCTCCCGGTGTAACGCCAGGAGGTGGCGTCCGTCGTGCGGTACCAGAGATCCCCGGCGTGCTCTGCCTTCTCCTCCGTCGTCCATCCCTGGGCGGGATCCGTCGCCTGGTACCAAGTCTGCGCCTTGCCGTCGATCTGCCCCTGCAGGGCTTCTACGGTGTCGGCAAAGTCGCCCTCAAGGAAGTTCTGCAGCTGCTCGTCGGCATACTGGCATGCGGCACTGATGGCGATGCGCAGCGTTTTGCCGCCGCTGCTCTGCACGAGATATTCGTGGTCAATTTCCTCCTCAAACTCCGCGCTCAGATCTGCCGTAGGCTTCGCGCAGATTGTCCAGGTTATGGCCATGACCTGGTAAATCATGCCTTCGATGGAAACCAGGTCGCCCGGATCTGCAGCGGGGTCGATTGAAAAAGCCGTCGTTGCGTTGAATGGGCGGTAAAAGCGGTTTTGCATACGTGACAGACAGAGCGCAGCCGCCTCGCTGTTGGAGAAGTTGCAGACGCCTTTGAGAACATAGCCGCTCTTGTCGCCGGCAAAAGCCTTGGCACCGGTTTCGGAGCGCAGCTCCACGCCGGTGATCTCCGGCAGATCATTGCCCGGTGCCATCCCGGACACATCAAAGCCCAGGTCGAAATAATCGCTCGGCAGCAGGCCGCCGCCGTCTGTATCGGCGATGGCATAATCTGCAATCGCAATATCGGCCACGGCTCCCGTGTAGGCGGTGCCCGGCAGCCGCGCCAGCTCCACCAGCCGCAGCTTGCCCAGAGGCGTCAGCTGCAGGTTGCAGCCGTGGGCTGCCGCAATGTCCGACCATACGTCGCGTGCGGTGGATCTGGTATTGAGCCCGATAAACGCGACGACATCGTCAAGGATGTCGTCGTTTTCAAGCTCGATGCCCGTTGCTTCCTCCAGCAGTGCCGCGGCAGCCTTCGCCGTGATCGGCCAATTCGTCGGCAGCTGCGCCACCTTGTCCGTCCAGCTTTGCTCCAGCAGCAGCATGCCGTCGTAAGCGGTGATGGACAGATAGCCGGTGTCGTCCGGCACTCTCCGATCGGTCCAGAAGGTCCCCATTGGGATCCATTCGCTCACCCGGCTGTCGTCGTCGCTGTGGATCCGCATGCGCACCAGGAAGGAAGCCATGCGCGGCCAGTTGTCGCTGCTCTCGAAGATCTCAAGCTTGCACTTGCTGGCGCGCGCAATGCCGATCTGCGGCCCGCCGTCGTCAAAAAGTGCGGGGTTGATATCAAGCTTGTGTATGTTCTTTTGGTACGGGTTTCGGACGTTGTCGCCGTAAACGACACCGCCGCGCACGACCTGCGTCTCATACCAGGAGCCGCGCGCCTCGCGCAGCTCCCGGTAAAGCGGGCTTGTCGTTTTCATGAGCTACACCTCCGTCAGAGAAAAGGTCACGTTATCCCATTTCAGAACACCATTCAGGACGCCCCAAACACCGCCATCGATCTCCGTGCCGTAAAAGGTCTTGGTGGTGATACCGTTGCGCATGTCAGGGAACCGGATCGTTACGGTCTCTTTGTCCAGCGCTGTGGCAAGCTGGCGGGCGCGTGTGTCCGTCAAGCGGCGGCAGCTGACTGCGAGCTGCCGCTTTTTGCCGAGGATCAGCCGGTGCATCTGTGTATCGCGGGCGCGGCCGGCTTTCTGGCTCTCAAGGTCGTACTTTTTCCAGCGCAGTCCTCCCTGCTTGACGCAGTCAGAGAAATCCTGCCCATCAATGTCGAACGGAGCAAGGGGATTGCTCATGCCATACCTCCTCCTATATGCGCGCAGTACCGGCAATGCGGTCCTGTTCTCTCATGATTCGGCGCATCGACTTTCCGACGTTGGTCTCGTCCAGGATGATGTCGTGCCCGGCGATGACCGCGTCGAGGATCTCATCCAGTACGCCCAGCAGCATGCCGTTCGTGTTGCCGTCGCTGATTGCTTCGGAGAGGGTGTCGCCCGCGCTGCCGCGCAGGCCGCGCACGGGCGCTATCTCCTGCCGCATGATCTGCCGCAGCAGCCGCTCCGGTGTCTCGATGTTCATGCCGCTGTGCTGGTCGCCCAGGACGGCGGTGAACTTGCGGTTGGGCGGGATGACCGCACCGTCTGCCAGAAACGGAATGTTGAAATTAAAGCTCACCATTCCGGAGAACATATCGCTGGCGGCCGAGGCCAGATCGCTGAGCCACCCTCCGATGCTGCTGATCGTTTCGGCCACGCTGGAGGCCATGTCGCTGAAGAAGCCGAGCACGTTCTCGACAGCGCCGGCGGCGCCGTCAACAATCGTGCCAAAGACCGACCCGGAAAACCAGTCGCCCGCGGCCTGCCATATCTGGGTGATTCCATCCCAGGCTGTCGAAAAGGCGGTCTTGATCGCGTCAGCCGCCGTGGCGCTGGTGGTCTGGACGCCCTGCCATGCCTGTTCTGCCGTGCTGCGCACGCTTTGCATCTGCTCGCTCAGGTATGTGCCGACCTGAAACCACTTGACGGCTGTATCCGTGCCGGTTTTGTCAGATCCCTCGCCGACCTTCTCCCAGGCGTCCGCCGCCCACTTTTTCACGGGATCCCACACACGGACCTGGAACCACTCGCTGGCCCCGGCCCAGGCGCGCTGCGTCCAGTCGCTGGCGTTGCTCACGGTCAGATCGATCCCGGCCCAGGCTTCCGCAGCCCGGCTCCTCACGGGATCCCACACGCTGTTGCGGAACCATTCACCGGCCCCGGCCCAGGTGCGCTGTGTCCAGCCCCTGGCATTGCTCACGATCAGATCGATCCCGGCCCAGGCTTCCGCAGCCCGGCTCCTCACGGGATCCCACACGCTGGTGTGGAACCACTCACCGGCCCCGGCCCAGGTGCGCTGTGTCCAGTCCCTGGCATTTTCCACGGTCAGATTGATCCTGTCCCAGGCTTCCGCAGCCCAGGATCTTATGGGCTCCCATACACTGACATGGAACCAGTCGTCCACACCCGTCCAGACCTGGAGGATGTGATCCCGGGCTCTCGCGGCAGCATCCTGCGCATCGCTCCACGACTGGTCGCCCCATGCTTTGATGGGCTCCCATACACTGTTGCGGAACCATTCACCGGCGCCGTCCCAGGCTTTTGTGATTTGCTGCCACGTTTTCGCGGCCGCCTCCCTGATTTCGTCCCAGTGCTTGCAGCACTCATAGATCGCAATACCCAGCGCCGTCACGATGGCGATCACAGCCGCAATCGGGCCGAGCAGCCCGGCGGCGCCTGCAGCTGCCCCGCCTGCTGCCGCGGTACCCGCGCCCAGGGCGGGGACCATCGTCCCGGTCAGGGCCGTGCCGAAGCCCCCGACAATGGAGCTGCCGCTTGCCAGCGTGGCAAGCA
>CADARY010000035.1 GCA_902790375.1 Oscillospiraceae bacterium
TGCTTGCGCGGGTGGGCTTGGTGCTGGACAGGGTGAGATCTATGCCGTGTATTTTGATCTGATCCTCAGGTATACCCTTGCCACCGTTGGCGTCGTAGGCTATCCTGTAGGTAGCGGTTGCGGGATCATAGTCGGTTCCGGAGATCACATAGGACGCAAAGAGAGGATCATAACTATTGCGCGTTTCGTCGAACTCGTCGCCGAGCTCGCTGATCCCAGAATCATCTGTATGGTTGATCAGCCACCAGTCACTGCCGCGCAGGAAATAATACGGCAGCCAGCCGTCAGGGGCAGGTCTCCCGTTTTTCTTATAGGGCTCCATCCTGTTAGAGTCCCAGGTAGAGTCAAGGTAATACCAGCGCCCGTTTAGATTGACAATGTCCCAGCCGTGATTCATAGTTACAGAACTGACAACACGTGCGTCAAGCCCGGCCGCAAGGCACAGGCGATAGACGGCTGTGGCAAAGCCCTGACACACGGAATTATGCTCGATCAGCGTGTGATAGCTGCTGTGTCGGCTATAGGTGTGATCATAATCGACATTTTCATACAGGTACTGATGAATAGACAGGATCTTGTCATAGTCGCTCTTGCTTCTCAGCCCAAGCGTGCTGACAAGCTCGTTTACCTTGGCGGCGGTCTGCGCCTCCTGTGCGGCGTTGGATTGGTAGATCGTGGAAAATGCTATCACATGATAATAGCTTCCCCGATTGTTATCGTATTTGTTGTATGATCCGCTGCATTCCCAGCTTTTTCTTTCCCAAGCAAGCGTGTCTCCTTCACATTGATCCCCTGTGTGTCTTAATGCGCCGTTATAAATGGTGTCAACTGCATCATAAAAGTCATCCGGCGTCCATACTGTTTTTCCTGTGTAAACTATAACAGAGACAGAATCCTGACGCTGACGAAGCGCATTGCGCAAGGTTATGGCACCGGCTTCAATCTCATCTTCTGGACTTTGAAAGGCAGTCGAATAGTCAATGCTGAGTCCGCCGGAAGAGCCGGCGTTTTCCGCAATAAGTCTGTCCGCGACGCGGTCAAACTCGGCCTGCAGCGCCTGCTCATGAAAAGCCAGGTCGTCCTCGTCAAATTCATCTGCGTAAAAGGGGTTAACGAAGACCTGCCCATCCATTCTATGCTCGGAAAAAGCATTGAATGAAAGCGGGATCTCCTGCGGTTCGTCACCGACGAAAAAGCTGTCCTCATAATCGGGGAAGATGTCCAGGTCATCGTGATAGACGGCGCGATATTCGCCGGGGAGCAGCAGATAGCCGTAGACATCACCGGTCTCGACAGGTTCCACTGCATTGCCGTCGGCATCCAGGACCTTGAAGCCGATGAGGTCATATCCCTTTTCATTGATGAACCGAACTGAAACACCCGCCTGCTCCTCCGCGGCGAAGACGCCGGGAGCCAGTACCAAAAGCAGAGCAAGGCAGATCATCATCGCAAGGGCAAAGCGATGTCTGGTCTTCATGATTGTTCCTCCATTCATCATGATATAATTAGTAGTATAAACCTTTTTTACTATATCCTGCCTGAAATAATATGTCAACAAAAAAGCACGCCGAAGCGTGCTTTTTTGCTGTATCGCGTCAGGAAACTATATCCTCATGCAGATGTCCCAGGCGCGCCAGATGACGGTGCGGAGGTTGCCGATGGCAACGCAGTCGCCGACTCTGTGGACATGGGCGCCCTTCTCGCCGACGGGGGCGGGGACGAAGCCGATGCCGTTGATGACGGCGTCGCACTCGCAGCGGATCGCCTCGGTCGGGGTCTTGATGATGCAGTAGCCGTCGCCGATCTCGGTGATGGTGCTGTGCAGGAAGACCGGGACGTTGTGGTATTCCATGGCGTCGCGCAGGAAGGAGGTGTTGGCAAGGCAGGTGGCCTGGGCCGCGACGAGGTCGTCGCCGTACTCGACGATGACGGGGTGCTTGCCGGCCAGAACGAGGTCGTATGCCGCCTCGCAGGAGGACTGGCCGCCGCCGAGGAAGACGATTTTGTCGCCCTCGACCTTCTTCTCGCGCAGCAGCTCGCGGAAGGAGCGGGTCTTCTCAAAGCCCTTGATCTGGGGCATGGTTCTGGGGACGGAGCCGGTGCAGACAATGATCTCGTCAAAGCCGCGCCTGAGCGTGCCCAGATCGTTGACCTCGGTATTGAAGTGGATCTCAATGCCGGCCTTGGCGATCTCGCGCTTGTACCACTCGATGAGCTCCCTGTCGTTCTCCTTGAAGGTCATGGCGGAGGCCGTCAGGAACAGGCCGCCGAGCTGATCCTCCTTCTCGAAGATGACGGGGGTATGGCCGCGCTTTTTCAGGACCAGCGCGCACTCCATGCCGCCGACGCCGCCGCCGATGATCGCAACCTTCTTGGGCTTCTTGGTCGGGACGATCTTGTAGCGCTCCTGCTGCATGGTGGGCGGGTTCAGCGCGCAGCGGCCCAGGTGCAGCGAGTCGCCCAGGGACTGCATGTTCGCGGTGCCGTTGGCCTTGGAGAAGTTGAAGCAGCCGTTGTGGCAGCGGATGCAGGGACGGATGTCCTCCTCATGGCCGGTGCGGATCTTGGTGACCCAGTTCTCGTCGACCAGGTTCTGGCGGGCGATGGCCACGGCGTCCAGACGGCCGGCGGCGATCTCCTCAGCCGCCTTGACCGGGTCCATACGGCCGGCGCAGGCGACGGGGATGTCGATAAACTGACGGATATGCTCGACATCGGCGAGGTTGCAGTTGTCGGGCATGTACTGTGGCGGATGGGCCCAGTACCAGGCATCGTAGGTGCCGTTGTCGCAGTTGAGGAAGGCGTAGCCGGCATCCTGCAGGATCCTGACGGCCTTCTCGGACTCGGCCATGTCGCGGCCGAACTCCTCAAACTCCTCATACGGCATCGCGCCCTTGCGCCAGCCCTTGGTGCAGGAGCGGACGGAGTAGCGCAGGGAGACGGGGAAGTCGCTGCCGGCCTGGCGGTGGATTTCCTGTACGATCTCGGTGGCGAAGCGCAGGCGGTTCTCGAGGCTGCCGCCGTACTGGTCGGTACGGAAGTTCATGTTCGCAATGGCGAACTGGTCAAGGTTGTAGCCCTCGTGCACGGCGTGGATCTCAACGCCGTCCACCCCGGCCTCGCGCAGCTTTTTGGCGGTGGCGCCGAAGTGCCAGACCATCTCCTGGATCTCTTCGATGGTGAAGGGACGGGAGTTGAGGTTATCGGCCCAGCGGTTGGGGGTGGCGGAGGCGGAGGCGCAGGCATACTGCACGTCCACAATGGGGCTTGCGAGCTTGTTTAAAAGGTCGCTTCTGGCAAGCGCGGCCATCCAGGGCGTGACAGCCATGGAGCGGCCGAAGCCGCCGGCGAGCTGGATGAAGAGCTTGCTGCCGGTCTTGTGATACTCGTCCATATAGGGCTTGAGCACGCGGTACATCTGGCGGTTGGAGTCCAGCCACTTTCTGCCCATGGTGTCGCGGATGACCTGCATGCCGGGCAGCACGAGACCGACGCCGTCCTTTGCGCGCTGGAGCAGGAAGTTTGCAGCCTCTTTGTCAAAGTGGGAAGGCTCCAGCCAGCCGAAGAGCGTGGTGCCGCCCATGGAGCACTGCACGATGCGGTTCGGGATCTCCACTTCGCCGATCTTGAACGGCGTAAACAGAGGTTCATATTTCGGATTCATTGAATTACTCCTTTACCATTTTTTGTTCCGTTGCGGATTACGGAAGCAGCGCTCTGATGAACTCGACAGGCCAGCCCAGCAGATCCCCCACCAGGCGCACCTTGTCCAGAATGTTCAGGTAGTTGTCTTCTCCGAGGATGTCAAACAGCGACTCCTGCGTCTTGGCGGTGTTCAGCAGTTTGTACAGGCCGTAGCCCACTGCGCAGAGGATCACGCCGACCACGATTTTTTTCAGTTTTCTAAAAAAACCAAACATATGATAGTTTCCTCCTGCCATGATATTTGATGGTTTTTGCCGCATTACGCTGTGAATATTATACTGATTATCCCCCTCTGCGTCAATCCCTTTTCTGACGATTTGAACAACTCGCGGGAAACTGTAAGCATCCCGGCGCGCCCGCGCAGCGTGAAAAAATGCCGGGCTTCCCCTGTACAAGAGTGGGAAAAGCTGTTATAATCGGAAAGCTGATTGAATAAAAAACGCGAGGTGTACTTATGCGGGAACCGACACTTGTGATTCTGGCTGCCGGGATGGGCAGCCGCTTCGGCGGTCTCAAGCAGATCATGGCCGTCGACGATTTCGGACACGCGATCATCGACTTTTCTCTGTATGACGCTTACCGCGCGGGCTTCCGGCGCGTCGCCTTCATCATCAAAAAGGAGATCGAGGCGGATTTCAAGGCCGCCGTGGGCTGCCGCGCGGAGAAATATTTTGACGTGCAGTACGTCTTTCAGAGCATCGACCGGCTGCCGGAGGGCTATGCCCTGCCGGAAGGGCGCGTCAAGCCCTGGGGCACGGGGCATGCGGTGCTCTGCTGCCGCGGCATCGTGGACGGGCCCTTCGCCGTCATCAACGCCGACGACTTTTACGGTCCGGGCGCCTACCGGGCGCTGTATGACTTTCTCGCCGCCGACCGGCCGGCGAACGAACACGCCATGGTCGCCTACCTCCTGCGCAACACCGTCACGGAAAACGGCTACGTCTCCCGCGGCATCTGCCAGGTGGAGGACGGCCTGCTGAGCGACGTGGTGGAGCGCGTACATATTGAAAAGCGCGGCGAGGACGCGGCCTACACCGAGGACGGCGAGCACTGGGTGAGCCTGCCGGGGGACACGCAGGTCTCCATGAACTGCTGGGCCTTCGGGCCTGCGATGCTCGACGAGCTGTATGCGCGCTTCCCGAAATGGCTGGACGAGAATCTCCCGGTCAACCCCCTGAAGGCCGAATACTTCCTGCCCTTTGTGGCCAACGCCTGCATTCAGGACGGCAGCGCCGCGGTGCGGGTGCTCCCCTGCCATGAGCAGTGGTACGGCATGACCTACAAGGAGGATCTGCAGAGCGTGAGCGCGGCGCTCAAGCGCATGCGCGAGCAGGGCGTCTACCCCGAAAAGCTGCTGGACTGAACCTTCGGGCCGTAGGGGTCGATCCCCAGATCGACCCTTCCCCGGCTTTTTCAAAGCGTGAACCTTCGGGCTGATGAGGGCATCAGCCCCTACGAATACTCTTTCAATCAGCCCCTGCAAAATAATTAAAATTCTGAGAGGAGAACCTTTAACATGAATGTCCTTGTCACCGGCGGCGCCGGATATATCGGCAGCCATACCTGCGTGGAGCTTTTGAACCGCGGCTACGGCGTGGTCGTCATCGACAACCTCGTCAACTCCAGCCCCAGGGCGATCGAGCGCGTGGAGCAGATCACCGGCAAAAAGGTAGCCTTCTACGAGAACGACGTGCGCGACCGGGCGGCCCTCGACCGCATCTTCGAAACGCACCACATCGACTGCGCCATTCACTTCGCGGGCCTCAAGGCTGTGGGCGAATCGGTGGCGATGCCGCTGGAATACTACGACAACAACCTCTTTTCCACCGTCCGCCTGTGCGAGGCCATGCGCGACCACGGCGTGAAGGACATCGTCTTCTCCTCCTCCGCCACGGTCTACTCCGGCGACAACGAGGTGCCGCTCAAAGAGACCAGCAAGACCGGCAACTGCACCAACCCCTACGGCTGGACCAAGTACATGTCCGAGCAGATCCTGCGCGACACCGCCAAGGCGGTGGACGATTTCTCCGTCTCCCTCCTGCGCTACTTCAACCCCATCGGCGCGCACGCGAGCGGCCTGATCGGCGAGGACCCGCGCGGCATTCCGAATAACCTCATGCCCTTCATCGCCCAGGTCGCCGTGGGCCGCCGCGACCACCTGAACGTGTTCGGCAACGACTACGACACGCCCGACGGCACCGGTGTGCGCGACTATATCCATGTGGTGGATCTGGCCCGCGGCCACGTCTGCGCCATCGAGTACATGATGAAGCACCGGGGCGAGAATGTCTTCAACCTCGGCACGGGCGTCGGCTACAGCGTGCTGGACATGGTGCACGCCTTTGAGCGCGTCACCGGCGTGAAGATCCCCTATGAGATCGTGGACCGCCGCCCCGGCGACCTGGCCACGGTCTACTCGAGCCCCGACAAGAGCGCGCAGCTGCTCGGCTGGAAGGCGCAGTACAACCTCGACGACATGTGCCGCGACACCTGGGCCTGGCAGTCCAAAAACCCCATGGGCTACGCGACAGTGTAAAACAAAAAGGCGTTGTCTCAAAACGTATATGCATGCAAAACCGTAGGGGTCGATCCCCAGATCGACCCGCCGAAAAACGCAGAATGCTGCAAAACGGCGGGCCGATGAGGGTTTATGCAGGGATTGCTTTGTTTTGAGACAGCCCCTTTTTAACAGGTTATAACGACCAGCGGATGAGGCTCTCGCCGGTCATTTCCTTCGGCTGCTTGAGGCCCATGATCTGCAGGATCGTGGGGGCGATGTCCGCCAGGCGGCCGGGCTTGAGGGTGATGCCCTTTTCGCACACGGCGAAGGGGACGGGATTCGTGGTGTGGGCGGTATTGACCTTGCCGGTATGCTCGTCAAACATGCAGTCGGCATTGCCGTGGTCGGCCGTGACCAGCAGGACCGTGTCGGGGTGTTTGCCGACCTCCTCCACGATGCGGCCGATGCAGGTGTCCACCGTCTGGACGGCCTTGACGGCGGCATCCATGACGCCGGTGTGGCCCACCATGTCGCAGTTTGCGAAGTTGCAGACGATCAGGCCGTACTCGTCGGAGGCGATGGCCTCGACCACCTTGTCGCAGACCTTGAAGGCGCTCATCTCGGGGATGAGGTCGTAGGTCGGGTACTCCTTCGGGGAGGGGACGAGGCAGCGCACCTCGCCCTCGGTCTCCTTCTCAACGCCGCCGTTGAAGAAGAAGGTGACGTGGGCGTACTTCTCGGTCTCGGCCACGCGGAACTGCTTATAGCCCAGGGCGCTCACATAGTCGCCGAGGGTGTTTTCAATGACCTCGGGCGGGTAGGCGATGGGCAGGGGCAGGGCCTCGTCGTACTGCGCGGTGCAGACATAGCTGAGGGGGAAGACCGTCTTCTTGCGGGCAAAGCCGTCGAAGCTCTCGAGGTTCAGCGCCCAGGTCATCTCTCTGGCGCGGTCGGGGCGGAAGTTCATGAAGATGACGCTGTCGCCCTGGTTGATCCGGCCGTCGGCGCAGCAGACCACGGGTTCGACAAACTCATCGGTCTTGTCGTTTGCGTAGCTTGCCTCGACGGCGTGGACGGGATCGGGGTCCTGGATGCCCTCGCCGCAGACGATGGCGTTGTAGCCCTTCTCCACGCGGTCCCAGCGCTTGTCGCGGTCCATGCCCCAGAAGCGGCCCTGGACGGTGGCGATCTTGCCGCTGGTGGGCGGCACGTCGCGTCCGTCAAGGAAGCAGTGGACGTAGACCTTCTCCACGCCGTGCTGCTTTGCCATGTCGAGCATGGCGAAGACATGGGTCAGGTGGCTGTGCACGCCGCCGTCGGACATGAGGCCCATGATGTGCAGGGCATGGCCGCCGGCCTTGGCGTCCTCAATGGCTTTGAGGTAGACGGGGTTCTGGAAGAACTTGCCGTTTTTGATCTCCTGGGTCATCTTCGGCAGGATCTGGAAGACGACGCGGCCCGCGCCCATGTTGGTGTGGCCGACCTCGGAGTTGCCCATCTGCCCCTCGGGCAGGCCCACGTCGAGCCCGGAGGCCTGCAGGGCGGTATGGGGATTCTCGGCAAAGAGCTTGTCAAGGTTAGGGGTTTCGGCAACATAGATGGCGTTGCCGGGGGAGGGAGCGGCCAGTCCGTAGCCGTCCATAATGATCAGGACTGCTTTTTTGCTCATTGTATAAGCTCCTTACTATTCTCCTGATAAGCTGTTCAGCACCAGGCAGATTTTGAATTAAAAAATGTATTTGCCGTAGCTTTGCCACGGCAAATACACCATAAGCCGAGCTAAGCGAGGCCTCGCGCCGACCAAACGCGGCGTATCACGCTTCGCCGCGTGCGATAAGCGCGAGTATCTCAATTGCGAACCTTGTTCGCAATTGAATGGCTTTACTCCTGATCGGTGGCCTTGATGATGGCGGCGAAGTCAACGGGCTTGAGGGAAGCGCCGCCGATGAGGCCGCCGTCGATGTCGGGCTGGGCCAGAAGCTCGGCCGCGTTCTTGGCGTTCATGCTGCCGCCGTAGAGGATGCTGACAGCGCGGGCCGGACGGGCGCCGTAGATGCCGCGGATGACGGCGCGGATGCCCTCGCAGACCTCCTGCGCCTGCTCGGCCGTGGCGGTCTTGCCGGTGCCGATGGCCCAGATGGGCTCGTAGGCGATGATGCAGCGGCGCAGCTTGGTGGCGTCGATGCCGCTGAGGGCGGCCTTGACCTGGTAGGCGACATACTCCATGGTCAGGTCCATCTCGCGCTGCTCAAGGCTCTCGCCCACGCAGATGATGGGGATGATGCCCTTTTCGATGAGGGCCTTGGCCTTGGCGTTGACAAGCATGTCGTCCTCGCCGTGGTACTGACGGCGCTCGGAGTGGCCGACGATGCAGTACTTGGCGCCGATGTCGGCAAGCTGGCTGGCAGAGACCTCGCCGGTGTAAGCGCCCTTCTCGTACTTCGAGACATCCTCGCCGCCGGCGGCGACCTTGCAGTCCTTGCCGGCCTTGATCATGGCGGGGATCATCACGGCGGGAGTGCACAGGACCATCTCGCAGGTGCGGGTCTTGGGCAGGTTCTCCTTCAGCGCTTCCATGAAGGGCTTGATTTCGGACGCCAGCATGTTCATTTTCCAGTTGCCGGCGATAACGGTCTTACGGTATTTTCTGTTCATAGGTATCAAATCCTTTCCCGATGCTCTGTATCACGCGTCCAGCAGGCAGGCCACGCCCGGCAGCTCCTTGCCCTCCAGGAACTCGAGGGAAGCGCCGCCGCCGGTGGAGATGTGGGTGATCTTGTCGGCAAAGCCGAGCTTCTCAACGGCAGCCGCGCTGTCGCCGCCGCCGACGATGGTGATCGCGCCGGACTCGGCCAGGGCCTTGGCCATGGCCTTGGTGCCGTTTGCGAACTTATCAAACTCGAACACGCCCATGGGCCCGTTCCACACGATGGTGCCGGCGCCGCTGACGGCCTTGGAGAAGAGCTCCACGGTCTTCGGGCCGATGTCCATGCCCATGAGATCCTCGGGGATGTCGCCCTCTACGAGGATGGGCTCCGCGTCGGCGGAGAACTCGGCAGCGCAGTAGTTGTCCACGGGCAGGAGGAACTTGACGCCCTTGGCCTCGGCCTTGGCGATCATCTCCTTCGCGTAGTCGATGCGGTCAGCCTCCAGCAGGGACTTGCCGATGCCGAAGCCCTGGGCCTTCTTGAAGGTGTAGGCCATGCCGCCGCCGATGATAATGGTGTCGGCCTTCTCCAGGAGGTTATTGATGACGTTGATCTTGTCGGAGACCTTGGCGCCGCCGAGGACCGCGACGAAGGGGCGCTTGGGGTCGTCCAGGGCCTTGCCCATGATGTCAAGCTCTTTCTTGACGAGCAGGCCCGAGTAGGCGGGCAGATACGCCGCGACGCCGGCGGTGGAGGCGTGGGCTCTGTGCACGGTGCCGAAGGCGTCGGACACAAAGACATCGGCCATGTCGGCCAGAGCCTTGGCGAAGGCGGGGTCGTTCTTGGTCTCGCCCTTGTCGAAGCGCAGGTTCTCCAGCAGCAGGAGCTGGCCGGGCTTCAGCGCGGCGGCCTTGGCCTTGGCGTCGGGGCCGACGGTATCGGCAGCGAAGATGACCTCGATGCCCAGCAGCTCGCTCAGTCTCTTGGCGACGGGGGCCAGGGTCAGCTTCTTCAGGGACTTCTCCCACTCCTCGCGGGTGATGTCAGCCTCGTTCTTGCCCTTCTCGACCTGCTTTTTCACGTAAGAGTCGAAGGTGGCGACGGGCTTGCCGAGGTGGGAGCAGGCGATGACGGCTGCGCCCTGCTCGAGCAGGTACTTGATGGTGGGCAGGGCGGCGACGATGCGCTTGTCGCTGGTGATTTCGCCGGTCTTCTTGTCCTGGGGAACATTGAAGTCGCAGCGGAGCAGAACCTTCTTGCCTTTGACGTCTGCGTCGTAGACGGTTTTTTTGTTGTAATTCATGCTGGTTCCTCCTGTTTTAGTAAATGGTTTGTTTACATGGTTTCATCCGCCATGGAGCCCTCGGCCAGCAGGCCCGGAAAGCCCTGCTGCCGCAGCGCCTCATAGGCGAGGATGGCGACGGAGTTGGAAAGATTCAGGCTCCTTGCCTGAGAGATCATCGGGATGCGGATGCATCGTTCGCGGTACCTTTCCCGCAGCCACCGGGGCAGACCCGCAGTCTCCTTGCCGAACATCAGCGTCACATCCCCGGAAAAGTCCGCCTCGTGGTAGGCGCGGGGCGCCTTCGTTGTGGCAAGCCAGAGCCCCGTATCCCCGTTTTGGGCGAAGTAGTCATCCAGGTTATCGTAGACGTTCATGTCCACCAGGTACCAGTAATCCAGACCGCAGCGCTTGACCGCCTTGTCGGAGATATCGAAGCCCAGGGGCCTGACGAGATGGAGCCTCGCCCCGGTCGCGGCACAGGTGCGCGCAACGGCGCCCGTGTTATGGGGGATCTCCGGCTCGACAAGCACGATATTGAGCATGTCCACTCCTCTTTTCTTCAGCGTCCGCGCAGGGAAAAGCATTACCTCTCCCTTTGATTCCTTCCCATTTTAGCACAGAAAGCAGAAAAATCATGCACAATTTTCTATTTTTTCAATCTTCTTGCAAACTGTACAAATATGGGCTATAATCATCCCCGCCGAAGGGCTCAAAACTGTCATTTTGCATATTCGCCTGTTTTTTGCTGGGAGATGTTGGAACATGGAAATCTCGTGCAAGCTCTGCCCCCGCCGCTGCGGCGCCATACGGGGGGATACGACGCCCGGCGGGCTCTGCCGCTCCCCTCTGCTGCCGCGCATTGCGAGGGCCGCGCCCCACTACGGGGAGGAGCCGTGCATCGCGGGCAAAAACGGTACCGGCGCGGTGTTCTTCACCGGCTGCAATCTGCGCTGCGTCTTCTGCCAGAACCGGGACATCTCCCGCGGAGAGGGCGGGCAGGGCGTCACGGTGTCCGCGCTGCGGGAAACGCTGCTGCGGCTGCGGGACACGGGCGTGGACAGCATCGACCTTGTGACCGGCGCGCACTATATCCCCGCCATCGCCGAGGCGCTCTCGGGGCTCACGCTCGGCATCCCCGTGGTCTGGAACAGCTCGGGCTATGAGAGCGCGCAGAGCCTGCGGCAGCTTGAGGGGCTTGTGCAGGTGTACATGCCGGACTATAAATATGCCGACGGCGAGGCCGCCCGGCGGTACAGCGCGGCGGCGGATTACCCCGAGGTCGCGGCGGCGGCGATCCGGGAGATGTTCCGGCAGACGGGGCCGTATGTGCTGGACGACGCCGGTCTCCTCCGCTCGGGCGTGCTGATCCGGCACCTGATCCTGCCGGGGCGCGCAGACGATGCGCGGGATGTCATGGACTTTGCCGCCGACGAATTTCCGCGCGGCAGCGTGCTCTTCTCCCTCATGAGCCAGTATACCCCGATGCCGGGGCTCGCGCGTTTTCCGGAGCTCACGAGGCGCGTGACGGAGGAGGAAAACCGGGCCCTGATCCACTACATGCAGGTGCGCCGGCTTGACGGTTTCTGGCAGGAGACGGACGCCGCGACGGAGGAGATGATCCCCGACTGGGATCTGACGGGCGTGTGAAGCGTGAATCTTCTCTTTTATTCCTATTCATATTTATACTTGACATTGCGGTTTTTCTCGTACATAATGTTGGCAATTTTCTGACAGGGAGGAAACAGAATTGGATATTCAATACCTGCTTATCTTGCAGAATTTCCGTCAAAATATCAATGACGCCCTGACGCCCTTTATGGAGTGGGTGTCCATGTTCGCGGTGAGCTATCTGATCATGATCCCCGTGTTCATGTACTGGTACTGGGAAAAGCGCAGAGGTCTTCTCCCGCTGGTGTCCTACTACTTCTGCATGTTCTTCACGCCGATCATCAAGCTGACCGTATGCGCCTACCGCCCCTGGATCCGCGACAGCCGCGTCGTGCCGGCGGGCGACTCCATCACCACCGCGACGGGCTACTCCTTCCCCAGCGGCCACACCTCTACCGCCGGCCCCCTCGGGTTCGGCACGGCGGTGGCCGTCTGGAGCCGCAAGGGCTTTCGCTGGTTAGCCGCGATCATGGTAGTCTTTGTGTTCCTCACGGGCTTTTCCCGCAACTACCTGGGCGTACATACCCCGCAGGACGTGGTTGTCGGCATCCTTGAAAGCGTGGTGAGCGTGTTCTTTGCCTGGAAGCTCTTCCTGTATCTGGATGCGCACCCGGAGAAGGAGGACGCCATCCTGCTGGGCTGCTTCATTCTCTGCTGGGCAGGCATCGCCTACATCACCTTCAAGCGCTATCCCATGGACGTCGCCGCCGACGGCAAGCTGATCGTCGACCCCCAGAAGATGATGAACGACGGCTACGGCGATATCGGCAAGGTGATGGGCTTCATCGTCGGCCGCTTTGTGGAAAGGCACTGGATCAACTTTAAACCCCTCAAGCATACCGTCAAGAGCGCCGTGATCTGCGCGGCTGGCCTTGTGATCATGGCTCTGCTCAAGCAGTATGTCAGCCCTGTGCTGGTCGGGTGGCTCGGCTCTCACTGGGGCAAGCTCCTGTTCAGCGTGATCTACACCTTCTATTACATCGCCCTGTTCCCGCTCGTGCTGAAGCTCGTCGGAAAGAGCGAGGAAGCCGCCGCCTGAGAGCGGCGAGGGTTCCGGAACCGAATACCGTCAAAAGGGACTGTCTCAATTCGCATATTTATACGCACCATAGGGGTCGATCCCCCGGATCGACCCGCTGAGCAACGCAGCTTGACGTTGAACAACGGGCCGATGAGGGCATCGGCCCCTACGGATTTGTATGCTTATGCCTTTTGAGACAGCCCCGGGATGCAGAGATGCGCCGAAAGCTCTTGACAGTTTGCCTCCGTCTGCTCATAATGTTGGATGGAAACCGTCATTATTCATTTTCACAAAGGAGTGTTCAGCATGAATTATAACGAAATTCTCGCCGCCGCGAAGGATCAGGTCGGGCCGTACTGCAAGGCGTGTCCTGTCTGCAACGGCAGGGCCTGCGGCAACGCCATGCCCGGCCCCGGCTGCAAGTACCCCGGCAACGTCGCCGCGCGCAACTTTGACAAGTGGCAGGAGATCTGCGTCAACATGGACACGCTCTGCCCCAACGCCGAGCCCGACGTGCGCTTTGAGCTGTTCGGCCGCGTCTTCACCGCCCCGATCTTCGCCGCGCCCCTCGGCTCCATCGACCTGCACTACGGGCCGAAGTACAAGGATCCCGCCTACAACAGCATTCTCATCAAGGCCTGCGCGGACTACGGCCTCATGGCCCTGACCGGCGACGGCGTTGACCCCAACATCATGCTGCAGTCCGTGGAGGACATGAAGAAGGTCGGCGGCCTCGGCTGCCCGGTCATCAAGCCCTGGAACAAGGAGGCCGTGTTTGAGAAGCTGGATGTTCTCAACGAGGCCGGGATCTTCTGCGCCGGCATGGACGTGGACGGCGCGGGCCTGCCCTTCCTCAAGGCCATGAATCCCAACGCCGGCAGCAAGTCCGTGTCCGAGATGCGGGAGATCATCGGCCACGCCGACATGCCCTTCATCGTCAAGGGCGTCATGACCGTCCAGGGCGCGAAGAAGGCCGTTGAGGCCGGGGCCTCCGCCATTGTCGTGTCCAACCACGGCGGCAGGGTGCAGGGCGGCGTGCCCTCCACGGCGGAGGTGCTGCCCGAGATCGCCGAGGCCGTGCACGGCTGGACGACCGTTCTGGTCGACGGCGGCATCCGCTCCGGCGTGGACGTGTTCCGCGCCCTGGCTCTCGGCGCGGACGGCGTGCTGATCGGCCGTCCCATCCTGCCCGTGATCTATGCCGCGGGTGAGGAGGGCTTCAAGGTCTACATGCGCAAGATCATCGACGAGCTCAAGTCCACCATGACCATGTGCGGCGCGGCGACCCTCGCCGACATCACCCGCGACAAGGTGCGCCTCTGATGCGCAACACCTCCCTCGTCCATCTGGAGCGGGACGGAAAATACCTGATGCTCCACCGCGTCAAGCGGGAGCGGGACGAAAACCGCGACAAGTGGGTCGGCATCGGCGGCAAGTTCGAGCCGGGCGAGAGCCCCGAGGACTGCGCGGTGCGCGAGGTCTTCGAGGAGACGGGCCTGACCATGCGCAGCTGGTCCTACCGCGGCATCGTCACCTTCGTGTCCGACGAGTGGGGCACGGAATACATGCATCTGTTTCACAGCACGGATTTCACCGGCAGCGTGAAGGAGTGCGACGAGGGCGTGCTGGAATGGGTCGACAAGCAGACGCTCCTGTCGCTGCCCATCTGGGAGGGGGATAAGATCTTCCTGCGGCTTCTGGACGAGGCGCGCCCCTTCTTCTCCCTCAAGCTCCGCTACCGGGGAGAGAAGCTTGCGCAGGCCGTGCTGGACGGCAGGTCGATCCTGTAAAAATGGGAAGGTAAAAATCCGCAGTTCCGTAGGGGCTGATGCCCTCATCAGCCCGGAAGCGCGTTCGGGTCGATCAGGGGAGAAGGTGAATTGCCCTGAAAGGGCAAGAGAGGCTGGCCTGGGCCATCGACCCCTACGGAGTTGACGTTCGGACGCTTTACCGCATGAAGCCGACGCGGGTGGAAAAACCTTAAAATAATCACAGTCGCATAAAAAATCCGTTGTTTCCGGCAAAGAGCTATGATATAATTGTATTTAGCAAAACATTTTCGGCAATATATCACAATTGAGAGGAGACAATTCATGTACAAACAAGAATACGAACGCTGGCTCAGCCATGATCTGGAGGATCCCGACCTTCTGCCGGAGCTGATGAAGATCCGGGATAATGACGACGAGATCAAGGATCGCTTCGCCGTTTCCCTGAAGTTCGGCACCGCCGGTCTTCGCGGCACCCTCGGCGCGGGCACCAACCGCATGAACATCTGGGTCGTGCGCCAGGCCACCCAGGGCCTTGCCAACTGGGTGCTCACCCAGGGCGGCACCCAGACCGTCGCCATCTCCTATGACAGCCGCCTCAAGAGCGACCTGTTCGCCATGGAAGCCGCGGGCGTTCTGGCCGCGAACGGCATCAAGGTGCGCATTTATGACTCGCTCATGCCCGTGCCCGCGCTGTCCTTCGCCACCCGCTACTACCACTGCAACGCCGGCATCATGGTCACCGCCTCCCACAACCCCGCCAAGTACAACGGCTACAAGGCCTACGGTCCCGACGGCTGCCAGATGACCGACGACGCCGCCGCCATCGTCTATGACGAGATCCAGAAGACCGACGTGCTCACCGGGGCCAAGCGCATCTCCTTTGCCGAGGGCGTGGAGAAGGGCCTCATCAGGTTCGTCGGCGACGACTGCAAGAAGGCCTTCTATGAGGCCATCGAGGCCTGCCAGGTTCGCCCGGGTCTGGCCCGCACCGCAGGGCTGAAGCTCGTGTACTCCCCCCTCAACGGCACCGGTCTTATCCCTGTCACCAAGGTTCTGCACGATATCGGCATCACCGACATCACCATCGTGCCCGAGCAGGAATACCCCAACGGCTACTTCACCACCGCCCCCTACCCCAACCCCGAGATCTTCGAAGCCCTCAAGTACGGTCTTGAGCTTGCCAAGGAGACGGGCGCGGATCTGATGCTCGCCACCGACCCGGACGCCGACCGCGTGGGCATCGCCATGCGCTGCCCGGACGGCAGCTATGAGCTGGTCTCCGGCAACGAGATGGGCGTGCTGCTGCTCGACTACATCTGCGCCGGGCGCATCGAACGGGGCACCATGCCCAAGAATCCCGTGGCCGTCATGTCCCTGGTCTCCACGCCGCTGGCCGACGCCGTGGCGGAGTACTACGGGGTGGAGCTGCGCCACGTGCTGACCGGCTTCAAGTGGATCGGCGATCAGATCGCCCAGCTCGAGGCCGCCGGTGAGGTCGAGCGCTTCATCTTCGGCTTTGAGGAGAGCTACGGCTACCTCGCCGGTCCCTACGTGCGCGACAAGGACGCCGTCGTCGCCTCCATGCTGATCTGCGAGATGGCCGCCTACTACCGCAGCATCGGCTCCTCCATCAAGCAGAGACTGGAGGAGATCTACGCCGAGTACGGCCGCTACCTCAACAAGGTGGACTCCTTCGAGTTCCCGGGCCTGACCGGTATGGACAAGATGGCCTCGATCATGACGAGCCTCCGCAAGGATCCGCCCAGCGAGATCGCCGGTTTCAAGATCGTAAAGGCGATCGACTTCTCCAAGCCCGAGGAGACCGGCCTGCCCAAGGCAAACGTGCTGATCTACAAGCTGGCAGACGGCTCCACCGTCATCGTGCGCCCCTCCGGCACCGAGCCGAAGATCAAGACCTATTTCACCACCCTGGGCAAGAACCTCCGCGAGTCCTCCGACAAAAAGGCCGTGCTGGAAGAAGCCCTCAAGCCCTTCCTCTCCTGATCGTCCCATACACAAACCCGCTCCCGGCACACCCGTGCCGGGAGCATTTTGCGCGCTTGCCTCCCCCCGGCCGCCTTCGGCGGCTGGGAAGAATGCTCTGTAGGGGTCGATGCCCTCATCGACCCGTGCGGTAAAGCCCCGCATCCTGCGTACGCGCCGGGACGAATCCGAGGGACAGGCGTTGTACTGCCGGGTCGATCTGGGGATCGACCCCTACGCGAGGAGCCTGTTTTCCTCCCGGAATCCCATTTTATTCTTGTCAGATAATGTAAACCGTGTTAGTATGAAAGCAGGATAAAATTCTCTGTGCAAAATGAATCAAGGAGGAATCGCCATGAAGACCGCGCTGCGCAAGCTTCTGCCCCTGCTGCTGTGCCTGATTCTGTGCCTCTCCCTCGCCCCTGCGGCGTGGGCGGACGGGTACACCATCACCTTTGACCCCAACGGCGGGGATGGAAGCATGTATCCAGTAGCCTGTGGTTCAGGGATGATCACGCTACCGGCAAACACATTTACACGTCCAAAATATGCTTTCTGCGGCTGGAATACCCAGCCCGATGGGAGCGGAACCAGTTATGCTGACAGGAGTGTTATAAACGTATCTCGTAACCTGACGCTTTACGCCCAGTGGGATTACCTCATCCTCTTCAACGGAAACGGCGGGGTTGGTTCTATGGAACCGCAGAGCATCATACCCGGTGAGAGGATAACGCTCAAAGCCAATGCCTTTACCCGAACAAATTACACTTTTTCTCACTGGAACACCCGGCCTGACGGGAGCGGCGAGAGCTATGCCGACCAGGGCGATATCACGCCGAGCGCAAGCCTGACTCTCTACGCCCAGTGGTTCAAGACTGCCTATTCCGTTTATTATGACAAGAACGGCGGCGGCGGTACGGCCATGGCCCCGAATACCATCAGTAAGTATGCTTTCGGTATTGTCAAGGATAATGCCTATATTGCGCCGAATGCGTTTAAGATCTTCGGCGAGTGGAACACCCGCCCGGATGGAACTGGCATAAGCTACCAGCCCGGCGACATTATCCGTTCTGACTCCATCCCCAGCGATATCACCCTTTACGCTATCTGGCGCGATAAGCTTGACATTTGGTTCTATCCCGGCGGAGGCGGCGGCACGACTACCGTCGAGGAGTACCCCAAGGACTCTGCGGTGAAGCTGCCGAGCTATTCCAGCCTTGGCTTTGAGGCGCCTGCCAACCAGACCTTCGCGGGCTGGCAGCTGGGAGACGACGAGGAAAATCTTTATAAATCCGGCCAGAAGGTTGTCTTCGGTGACGTAGACAAAGTGGAAGACGACACAGTTTACACCACGGCAAGAACGGTCACCGCAAAATGGGGCGACACCATCACCATCACCTACGATCCCAACGGCGCGACAGCCAGCTCCAGAAAGCTCCAGCGCGCAACCAAGAACACCGACACCCAGCTTGCCACCATGAGCCAGATCGGCTACACGTATCCGGGCTTTGAGTTCAAGGGCTGGGCCCTGTCCCCCGGCGCGAAGGTGCCCATGTATCTGGACGGCGCGATGGTTGAAGGCGGCTTCTCCTGGGATGCGACGCTCTATGCCGTCTGGGAACAGCATACCTTCACCGGCATCGTGACCATCAGCGGCAGCGTTTCCGGCAGCAAGATCCTTGGCTTCGTGGGCGAGATCCTGACGGCGACCGTCAGCGGTGAGAAGAAGTTCACCGATTTCAGCTACCAGTGGCTGCGCGACGGCGTCGCCATCGGCGGCGCGACAAAGAAGACCTTTGTCCCCACAGCCGCAGATTTTGAATGCCTCATCACCTGCGAGGTGACCGCAAACGACGCCCTTGAGGGCAAGACCAAGTCCAGCGTCAACTCGAAATTCATTGACGTTGAGGACGAAGAGGTAAAGGACATCGTCAACAACGGCGAGGCCGAGGTTGATGTCGTCTACGGCGTGTACGACGGCATGTACTACTCCGTCAACAACGGCCCGAAGCAGCTTGTCACCCTGAACGCCTCCGGCGCCTTCACCGTAAACCAGCAGGGCGTCTACCGCTTCTTTACGAGCGAGGCGAGCAATATACCCGTCGGAACCGTGTTTGTATACAACTGGTGGACCGTTGGCTATTCCGTTGCTGTCGGTACGGGTGACAACAGCGGCAGCGGCACCGTCACCATGAAGCGCGGCAGCACCACTCTCTCCCGCAGCACGGTCATCAAGGACAGCTCCGGCGACGTCATTCTCCAGCCCTACAGCTACTATGGCTACAGCAACGTCTGGATCGTGCGTGAGGATGCCGGGTTCGCCGATCTCAGCTTGACGGTGAAGCCCGCTTCCAACAGCTACGCCCATGTCGCCCTCAACGGCGGCAGCTACAGCTCCTCCCGCACGGAGCGCGTCTTCAACCTCGGCACAATCAGCTCCCCGATGCTGTACAGCATTGCCTTTACGAGAGCCGATACATCACCAAAAACGGATATCGGTCTTTTCCTCCCTGCTTCTCTGACGGAGATCGAGGCGGAAGCCTTTGCGGGCGGCAGCTTTGAGTATGTCCGTGTTCCCGTCGGGGTCACGATGATCGGCTCGCGCGCCTTTGCGGATTGCCCGAATCTCAAGTACATTGAGATCAAGGGGCCGTCCACCGAGATCGCGCCTGACGCTTTTGACGGCAGCGACGGCATCACGATTTATGCCCCGTTCAACAGCAGCGCCGCAGCCTATGCGCAGGAGCACGGCTTTGAGTGGATTGCCCTTCCCTGAGCGCTTTGTCATCACAGGCATTTAAAACCCCCGCGCGGCTGCGAAGCTTTGCCTCACAGCCGCGCGGGGGTTGCGTTTCCTTCTCTTATCAGGCCAGGAACTGGGCGTTGACCCAGCCGCTCGTGCCGGTTCTGGGATTGTAGACCCAGACGTAGGTTCTGCCGTCGCTGCCGGTGGTGTAGCCGCCGGTGATCTGCAGGGCCTGACCGTTGTAGCTCTCGCTGCCGCGGATCTCGTTGTTCGCATCATAGGTGGGCCGCAGCCGCATGGCCAGGTAGCCGGTCTGCAGGCCGGTGACCGTGACCCATCTGCCTTCGCCGTAGCCGCCGGAGACAGCCTCCAGCTCCTGATCCTTCATTTTGTTCAGCTCTGCCATTTTTATTCCTCCTCGTTTCGCTTTCCCGTTTCCGTTTTTCACGTATTGCTGCCGTGGGGATACGCCCGGCTTTTTTCCCGCATCCCGGGTTTATAGAAGCAGCAGCCGCTGCGCCCGTGATCCTTGACATCGTACAGGGCGATATCCGCCTCGTGGAACCTCTCCTGCGGATCGTCGGCGTCCGAGCGCAGGGAGACGCCGACGCTCACCGAGACCGGCGGCAGGCCGTCTGCGGTGTCCGCGAGATCGGCGTTGATCTGCCTGACCTTGTTCTCGATCATACGCTGCACGCCCTCGTTGATGTGAACCATCAGCACCATGAACTCATCGCCGCCGATGCGGCAGACATAGTCGTCGGCCCGGAAGCTCTGCAGGAGGGTCACGGCGATCTTCTGCAGCACCTTGTCCCCGATCTCATGGCCGCAGCCGTCGTTGATGGTTTTGAAGTTGTCCGCGTCCACCAGCAGGAAGGCCGTGGTGGACAGATCCACGCTCTTTTTGATAAGGTCGTAGCCCGCGCGGTTGTAGACGCCGGTCAGCTCGTCATGAGAGGCCTTGAAGGAGAGATTGTTGATGCTGCGCTTATAGACCGTATACATATTGTTGTAGGTGCCCGCCAGATAGCGGAACTCATGCGCGCCGGTGATGGGCAGCTTCTGGTCGTGCTTGATGTGCTCCACCGCCTGCAGCAGGGGATTGATGCCGAGGCTCGTGGTCACCCACAGCATGAGGATCAGGCTGATCGACTGCACCACGATCAGAACCGTCATCCACACGAGGTCCGTGCGCATGCGCCCCTCCATCTTCTGCTGGGTGTCGTGGGTCCCGTTTTTCAGCTCGTTGACGCACTCGTCCAGATGCCGGCGGATCAGCTCCTTCTGATCATAATACCCGCTGTCGTGCATCATGACCCGGGCCCGCTCCATCTTGCGCTCGGGCAGCAGCGCAAGATCCGTTTCCGTGAGCGTGACATCCTGCAGGGCGGTCGGAATGTCGCTGTCCTCCTCGGCGCTCAGCACAAGGCGCATGGCGTAGTATTCCCGATCCATCAGCGCAATCGACTCCTGCATGGCCTCCTTCAGGGCGGTCAGCGCCGCGCTCTCCGGCAGCCGTTCCTGCATCAGCTCAATGGCCTTGTCACGGCGGCGGTCGATCTCCGTCTCATGGAAATAGTTTTCGAGATGGCGCCGGTCCCCGATCACCGTGTAGCACTGGGCCTGCTCGGTCAGGTAGTCCGAAGCCTTCAGCAGCCGGTCCGCCGCCTCCTGCGTATCAATATAGATGTCCATCGCGCCGGACAGCGAACGGAAGGATTTGATCGTCCGATAGCTTGTAATCAACAGGGCCGCGGTAATGGCAAGGGAGACGACGAGCATCACCATAAACGTCTGCCGGAGAGAAAGGCCGTCTTCCTTTATTCTGTTCAGCCAGCGCATTGCATCCAGCCTCCGCTCTTAAAATGCTCCCCTCAGCAATCAAGAATGCACAGAGCAACAATGATAACATTGTTGATATTATGGCATTTTCTTCAAAAGCTGTCAATAGACGAAGCAATCTGTCGCTGAAATTTTCCTTAAGGCAGCGCCGCGCAATCCACCTGCGGCATCTCCAGGAGATGCCGCAGTCATATTATGCGGTCTTGCCTTGGAAAAAGCGCCCACCCCGCGCGCCGTGCGTCAGGATGGGCGTTCCTTTTATTCCCGCTCTTTTTCCAGCAGCCGAAGGACCTGCGCCCGGTTTTTCAGGGCCGTCCCCGCGCCGACCGCGCCGGCGCAGATGGCGCCGCAGGCGTTGGCGAAGCGGAGCGCGGCGTCAGGGTCGCTGCCGCGCAGGATCTCGGTGGCAAGGCCCGCCGCGAAGTTGTCCCCCGCGCCGGTGGCGTCCACCGCCTGCACGGCGCAGGCCGGCAGCCGGAGCGAGCGCTCCCCGTTTCGAAAATAGCAGCCCTTTGCGCCGAGCTTGATGACCACGTTCTTCACGCCGCAGTCGAGAAACGCCGCCGCCATCTCCTCGGGCGTGTCCCTGCCGGTGTAATAGCGGCCCTCGTCCTCGTTCGGGGTGATCCAGTCCATCAGCGGCAGGCTGTCCCGCAGATCCGCCAGCTTCAGAAAGCGGAAGTTCGGGAGCTTGGTGTCGGCAAAGACGAGCTGTCCGGCCCTCTTCGCCGCGCCGACAACCGCGGCGATGATCTCCGGATCGTCAAAGGGCGCGCGAAACAGGGAGCCGAGCAGGATGGCCCCGGCATCGGTGAAGCGCGCGCTGTCCCGCTCGGGGTGGAAGTTATAGCGGTGGGCGCCGTTGGTGATGGACTTGCGCGTCCCGTCGGCATGCACGAACATGGTGGTGACCGGCGTCGGATGGCTGTCCTCGCGCAGGATGCGCCCGGTGTCCACGCCGCAGCGGCGCAGCGCCGCCTCCACCATGTCCCCGGCATCGTCCCGGCCCAGGGCGCAGACGATCCCGGTGCGCGCGCCGAGCTTTGCCGCGGCCATCGCCTCGTTGACCGCCTCCCCGCCCACGTTGAGCGAGCCGGATTCGGCACGGAAGCCCGAGGCGGAGACCGGCTCCGGGTCAAAGCCGCGGATGATCGAGTCCACCAGGGCCATGCCGATACAGATCAGGTCAAAGCTGCGTTCCATCGTTTCAGATATTGAAGCGGAACATGGTCACGTCGCCGTCCTGCATGACGTAGTCCTTGCCCTCCAGGCGGAAGTGCCCCTTCTCCTTGGCGGCGGCCATGCTGCCGCAGGCCTTGAGATCCTCAAAGGCGACGATCTCGGCCCGGATAAAGCCGCGCTCGATATCCGTGTGCACCTTGCCGGCGGCCTTGGGCGCCTTGGTGCCGCGCACGATGGTCCAGGCGTGCACGTCATCCTCGCCGGCGGTGAGGAAGGAGATGTAGCCCAGCAGATCGTAGGAGGTCTTGATCAGGCGGTCAAGGCCCGTCTCGGTCAGGCCCAGATCCTCCATGAAGATCTGCGCCTCCTCGGGCTCGAGACCGGCGATATCCTCCTCAAACTTTGCCGCCACCGGCAGCACCGCCGCGCCGCGCGCCTCGGCAAAGGCCTTGAGGGCCTGGAAATTCTTGTTGTTCGCCACGTCGGCCATGCCGCTCTCGTCCAGGTTTGCAACATAGATGACGGGCTTGACCGTCAGAAGGCCGCCGTCCACCAGGATGTCCTTGTCCTCCTCGGCAAAGGGGAAGTCGCGGGCGGGCTTTTCGGCCTCGAGGTGGGCCATGAGCTGCTCGCACATCTCCACCTCGCGCTTGTATTTCTTGTCGCCGCTCTTGGCGTTCTTCTTCGCGCGGTCCAGGCGGCGCTCCACGATCTCCAGATCCGCCAGGATCAGCTCCAGGTCGAAGGACTCCGCGTCGCGCAGAGCGTCGGCCTCCTCGATAAAAACGCTGTCGTCGTCAAAGCATCTGACCACCTCGACCAGCGCGTCCACCATGCGGATGGCCTGGAACACCTCGCGCCCCTTGCCGCCGGCGGCCACGCCGGGGACGTCCACAAACTCGATGGTGGCGGGGGTGTACTTTTTCGGGTGGTAGTATTCCGCCAGCCAGTCAAGCCGCTCGTCCGGCACCCTGGCGGTGCCGATGTTGGGCTTGGCGGAAGCGTTGGTGTAGCTGCCCGTCTCCGCCTGGGAGCCGGTTAGGGCGTTGAAAAGCGTTGTCTTTCCCACGTTGGGAAGTCCCACGATGCCTAATTTCATATATTCTTGTCTCCTTTGAAAGCATTCTCCGTGAGTTGCATTATAGCACAGAGAAACGGCTTTCTCAATAGGAGAAATGCGCCGGGGCTTTGATCCTCCGGAGTTTGCGGAAAAACGATTGACACGGGAAACGGGGCGTGATATAGTCTGCGCATGTTAGCGCGCCCTAATGGTTCGATCCGCTCCGGGTCTTCCTGCTCCGGCGGACCTGAGCGCAGAAGAGGAGGTCATGCCGCATGTGGCTGAGACGGAAAAAGGGCCTTGAAGTGTATGTAATGAGCCGGGAAAGCGCGGTCGAATACTGCCGCGGCAAGCACCGGGAGCCGGCGGTCATCATCTCCATTTCCGACCCCAGCCGGGAGTATGACGAGGCCCCCTTCTGCACAAGGGAAAACCGCGTGGCGGATATTCTCCCGCTCTGCTTCAGCGACGCCGAAGAGCCCGGAAAGGACGTATACGGCCTGGATGTGGAGGAGGAGGATCTCATGCAGGACGAGGACGCAAGGAAGGTGGCGCGCTTTGTGCTGGACAACCGCGACAAGCGCATCATTGTCCACTGTGACGCCGGGATCTCCCGCTCTGCCGGGGTGGGCGCCGCGATCGTCAATTACTTCACCGGGGACGCCCGCAGCTTCTTCGAGTCGGGACAGTACGAGCCCAACATGTGGTGCTACTCCAAGGTCATGACGGCCCTGGTCGAGGCCTAAAGCACAAGAGGGACATGGTATTTCGCCATGTCCCTCTCGCTGTTTCCCTGCCCTGTATCAGCCGTAGCCCCAGGTCAGCACGTCCCAGCCGCCGTCCGCCGTGCGGGCAAGCCACCAGCCGTAGTCGGTGTACTCCTTATCGGCCTCCCAGGCGCCGGCCTGCTCCATCGGAGAGTGGAAGTCCGTCAGGAAATGCGCAACCTGGGTATAGTGTCCGTCGGGGTTGAGCTCATTCATCCACCTGAGGTTTTCCTCATTGTTGTTCTCGTCCCCGGCATAGCGGATGCTGTGCAGCTCGCAGCCGTCCCAGGCGGCGAACTTCGCCTTGATTTCGGAGACCGCAGCTTCAAGCTCCGCCTGCGTGAAGGGGACGGATACGCCGTAGAAGACCGTGACGGTCGGCTGGAAGCCCCAGTCCTTCCAGGTTTCGGGGCTCAGGCGCTCCAGCGTGTCGATGACGACCGCGCAGTCGGGCCGCACACGCTGCATGACCTGCTTCATGATGTTCTCCGGCAGGGAGACGCAGCCGCCCGTGTAGGGCTTGAGCGGGCCGAAGCAGTGCAGGAAGATGGCGGAGCCCCTGCCGGGCGTGCCGGCTTCGTTGAAGCTGATGTTGAGGCAGTACTGGTACTGGTATTCATAATCGACGATATGCTCGCTGTCGTCCTTGACAAGCTCCGGATAATCCCTGATATCCACCATTTCGTTGTAATGGTACGCCGGATCACCGGACCACCAGGTGTCGTCCGTGACCTGGGTATAGGGGATCGCGCAGCCGGGGTCGGGGGCGATGCCGAAGGCCCTGTTGAAATGATAGACGCCGACGGGTGTCTGGCCGCAGCCCTCTTTATGGTCGGCGTCGAAGCACAGTCCGTTTTTACCGACGAAGCCGGGGGTGGAAAGGATCTGCTTCCAGCTGCCGTTTTCGTCCCGCTCATGCATGGAGACGGTGGCGGTGGTCTTATCCATGCCGAAGCCCGCCACGACAAAGAGCTGTTTCGTGTTCTCATCTTTTGCCGCTTCCAAAGCCGTGACCCACGCGGGCGAATCCTCCTCATGCTGAATGGAGGCGTGGAGCCGATCCTCGACCTGGTCGGCAAGACCCGGCTCCGCCGCCGAGGCGCAGGCGGCCGACGCGCCGAGCAGCAGCACGGCGACCAGAAGCATGGCGATCGTTTTTTTCATTTTGCTCTCCTCACTGTTCCTGTCATAATACTGAACACGCCGGGGGAAGCACTTGGGATTCCCCCGGTGTTTCTCTTCTCTCAGCGGACGCGGATCACGTCGCCGACGCGGATGACGTCTATGTTCTTGATCTTATCGGGGTTGAGCTGCTGGATGGCGTAGGGGCTGGTGCCGAACATCTGGGCGATGTTGCCGAGATAGTCGTTCGGGGCGATGCGGTAATAGGTCGCGACGCCTTCGGTCCAGTACTGGCCGTTGGCATGGGCGGCTCCGCCGGTGATGTTTCCTGCCTGCTGATCGTTGATGATGTTAGCCATGATGATTATCTCCTTTTCATTTTATTCGTTTTTCGTTTCCTGTCTGTTTTCCCTGCTTGCGGGATCATCTTACCACAGGGATCGTCACAGAAGTGTCACACCGCGCCGGGTATCAGAAATCCAGCTCCTTGTTGCGGAAGACCGCCCAGGTCAGCGCGAGGGCCGAGCCGATATACAGCACGATGCCCAGCGCCAGGATCAGGACCCCCGCGGCGGTCGAGCCGTAGGTGAAATCGGCGGCGGCGCGCGACGCAAAGCCGAAGATATACCAGCGATCGGGATGGAAGCGCTCCACCTGCGGCAGCATTTTGGCAAAGACGATGACGACGGGCAGGATGATGTCCAGCGTCAGGAACATGAACACGCCGAAGGGCGCGCTCCCCGTCAGGTAGAAGAATACTGCCGAGAGCGTCACGACCGCGAGGGTCGAATAGAGCGCCGTCACGATCGAGGAGACAATGGCCCGCGTCTCGGCGGGCGTCAGGCTCACGCCGAGCACGCGCCGCATCAGCATCACGCCGAGCCCGTACAGCAGATACATCTGCCCGAGCAGGAAGAGGGAATCGAGGAACTTTGCCAGGATGAACTTCCAGCGGGAAACGCCGCGCCCGATCACGCTGATGAGCGTCATGGAGCGAAACTCATCCCCGAAAACGCTCAGCAAAACCACGAGTCCGAACAGGAGATCCACCGTGCCCGTGACGCTCATGATCGAGGAGGTAAACTTCAGCCCCTTCTGCGGCGCACTTTCGATGCCGTCGACCGTGCCGAAGACCGTCGCCGCGAGGGCCAGGGCCAGGGCGATCCAGAAGGACCGCTTGCGCATGATCCTGCGAAAATCGGCAGTCAGAAGCTTTCTCACAGTTCCAGCTCCTTTCTGTTGAAGATGAGGATATTGAGCCACACCACGCCGCCGAGGTAGATCACCAGCGCGGGGATGAGCTGCCAGCCGAATTCGCCCGCCTGGATGGCCGTGCAGGAGGCGTTCAGCAGCCCCTCATAGCTCAGGTCGTACAGCGGCAGATGGCTCCAGTCCTGGATCGCCCTGAGAAAGAGCGAGGAGAGCATGGAGCAGATGATGAGCGTCACAGTCCCGGCCGCCGCGCTCCAGGTCAGGAACATCACAAGCGATGCCAGCGCCATATACCCGACGCCGCGCAGCACGCAGACGACGCAGAAGTACAGAAAATGCAGGTTCTGCCGCGGCGTGATGGCAAGGTTTGAAAAGCTGTTGCGGATAAAGACCACAAGGAACACCGCCGCCACGGCGCAGCCCAGAAGGATGGCCGCGTCCAGCAGCTTTGCGATCACGACCTTCTCCCGGGACAGGCCGCGCCCGATCACGCACTGCAGCGTGCCGCTTTTGAACTCATCGCCGTAGACAGCCAGAAAAATCGGGATGCACAGGAAGGGCAGGCCGATGTCCTCCAGCGTTGTCCGGGTCATTTCAAGATACTCCGCCGCAATGCCGTCCGGCTTGCGCAGGGCAAAGAGCGCAAGCGTCAGCACGATCAGCACATAGAAGCCCGGCTTGCGCAGGACACGGCGCAGATCCGCACGTATCAGAAGCCTCATTCCTTCGACCCTCCGATCAGGCGGAAGTAGAAATCCTCCAGCGAGGATCTCTCCACCACCTCGCGCATGATCTTGATGCCGTTGGCCTCCAGCACCTCGCGGGCCTTCTTGAGATCGTTGACCGCGATTTCCACGGCGGGCTGGTTCTCCTGCAGATCCTGCTGGGTGATCTCCCGGACGACGACGCCCTCATTGACGATGCCGAAGCGGTCGGCGGTATGCTCCAGCTCCCCGAGGATGTGGGAGGAGACGATGACGGTCATGTTGTACTCGTCGCGCAGGCGCTGCACCAGATGGCGCACATCGGCGATGCCCTGGGGATCAAGGCCGTTGGTGGGCTCGTCCAGGATCAGCAGCTCGGGATTGCCGAGGATGGCGTTGGCGATGCCGAGGCGCTGCTGCATGCCGAGGGAATAGCTCTTGACGGGCTTCTTGACCCCCTGCAGGCCCACGATCTCGAGCACCCGGTCGATCTCCTTCTTCTGCTCCCGGTCCGGGATGCCCTTGACGGTGGCATAGTATTCCAGATTCCGGCGGGCGTTCAGGTAGCTGTAAAAGCGCGTGCCCACCAGAAAGCCCACCCGGCTGCGGTTTTTGAGCAGGGTCTGCTTATTGGTCGAGCCCATGATGGAGACCGTGCCCGCGTTCATCTCCGACAGGCCCAGGATCATTTTGAAGATGGTGGTCTTGCCCGCGCCGTTGCGGCCGATCAGACCGTAGATGTCCCCGCGGTTGACCTGCATGTTCACGCCCTTGAGCACCTCATGGCTGCCGTAGGACTTTTTGACGTTTTCCAGTTTTATCACTGCATCACTCATGGTCGTTCTTCCCCCTTACCAGACTTTGATCCGTTTATCCGGCGCAAGATACATGCCGTCGCCCTCCTGCACGCCGTAGGTGTCATAAAATTCATCGAACTGCTGCACGCCCACATTGACCCTGTAGAAGCTCAGCGGGTGCACGTCCCCGGTGAAATACTGCTTTTCCGTCTCCAGCGGGACGTTGGTGCGCCAGACTCTGGCGAAGGAGCGGAAATACCGGTCGTAGTCAAAGCCCGGGATTTTGGACGCGAGATACAGCGTCACCTTCAGGCCGCCCATATCCGCCGTGGCCTCGGCGTTGACCTGCGCGCCCTTGTAGAGCCCGGAGGCGGGATAGGGGCTGAGGGTCGAGTAGTAGAGGGCCACGTTGTCGTTGAGGTCGTTGAAGGCCTTCTGATCCTCATAGGGCAGGAGGCTGTTCTTCTTGCCTTCCTTGTCGTACTGGGAGCCGGTCTTGTCAAAGCCGTGGGTGATCTCATGGCCGATGATCGTGAAGATGCCCGCGAGCTTTTCTTCCCGGCTCAGCTCCGGCGCGTAGGCCGGCGCCTCGCAGATGCCGGCGAAGATGTAAATGCCGTTGGTGTCCGGCCGGTACATGGCGTTGGTGATCGTCGTGGACAGGATCGGGTTCACCGGGTCCCAATAGGCGGCGTCATAGGGCTGCTTTGTCAGCCACGCCGTATGGTCCAGCGCAAAGCGCCGGGAGGCGAAGTAGGCCTCCAGGAAATTCCCGCCCTCCTCATGGGATTTGAAGCGCAGCTTCCCGTAGTCCACCGAGTCGAAATCCTGGTAGGCGATATGGATGGAGATCGCGTCAAGCTTCTCGATGCTCTTCTGCTTGCCCTCGTCGGAGAGCCAGGTCTCGGCGGAGAAGATCTCCTTGTAGGCGTCGATGATCTGCTGCGTCGTGTCGCGCAGCTCGGCGATCACGGCGTCGTCAAAGAAGTTTTCGACATACACGCGGTTCATCGCGCCCACCATGGCGGTGCTGCCGATGTAGCCGTCGAACATGAGCGCATCCTCCAGCATTTCCTCCGTCTCCCCGGTATCGACCGGGAAGTGCAGCCAGTCCTGGCGGAGCTCCTTCACGGTATCGCAGGCCTCGCGGTCGAGATAGTTCTCGCAGCCGAGCAGATAGTGCACCGTCAGATAGGCGCGGATCTGTTCGAGATTCCCTTCGCTCCAGATGGAGGGGATGCGCCCGGCGTAGTCGGGGTCGAGGAAGAAGACGTCGTTTTCGCCGAAGCCCCAGGCGTCCAGCAGGCGGTCCAGCGGGAAGCCGCCGGCGCGGGAGAGCGCCTCCTCCCGGCTGCATACGATGTCGTCCGGATCGGCGAAGACGTTATTGACCGCGGCGAGCTTCTTTTCAAAGGCGATGCAGTCCGCCACGATCTGGCGCGCCTCGTCTTCGGACCGGCCGAGACGCCCGAGCAGATACTCCGCAATGCTCACGAGCTTCTCATAGGCCTCCAGCGAGCCGGCGTCCAGGGCGTAATAGGAATCGGCCGTGTTCAGGGAGAACGACGGCTCGCTCAGCGCAAGGCCGTAGGCGTCGTTCTTTTCCGAGTAGGCAGCGCTCCCCTGCTCCACGCACACCGGCGCAAGGCCAAGGGGATTTCTGTCGAGATCCGTAAAGAAGGCCATCAGCTCTTCCCCGCTGCCGAGGGAAGCGATATCGTCCAGATACGGGCGAAGCGGCTCGACCCCGTCCCGGTTTCTCGTCTCCCAGTCGGAGGCGAGCTTGTAGTATGCGCGCAGGACCTTCGCCGTCTCGCCGGGGATGGCCTCGTCGGTCGCGGCTTTCTTTTTCTTGGCGATCACCGCTCTGGAGACATCGTCGAAGAGGCCGGCATGCGCCTCCCCCTGCTCAAGCTTCCAGTCCTTGTTGACCGCTGCGGCAAAATCGTCCTGCGGGCGGATCTCATCCTCCGCCTTGATCGCCCCGATCAGGTCCGAATCCACCCAGGATCGCTTCGAGGGGTCGATTTTAGACGCGAGCTCCTCCGGATTGCAGGCGGCAAGAGCGGCGATCATGACAAGCGCAAGCAGCAGCGCTGTGAGCCTGTTTCTCATGGCGCGCTCCCCTCCTGTCCGGGTACAAAGCGAATGTTGTCTGTCATCAAAAAACCTCCTGATTCTCTGCAGTGTGTTCCGCGCCGGGCCGCCCGCGGGCGCTCCCGTCGAATAATGCGGCGGCGCCTTTATAATAAACTATAAACGCCCCGCCGCGCAAGAAGTAAATGGGAAACGAGCCGTTCCCTGCCTTGATTTAAGATTTTATGGGTATCGGCATTCATCAGCAAGGTTCCCTGTATGACCGTAGGGGCGATTCACGAATCGCCCGGCGGCAAAGGCCGCATCCGACGAATGCGCGTGAACGGCCCCTACGATGTACGCGGTGATTGTTAGCTGACGTAAGCCGATACCCATATTAAGATTTTTTTAGGCGCCGCGCCCTGTCTCAGACCTTGCTTTTTTGCAAGAAACTGGTTATGATGGGGATACAATCTTTTTTTAAGGAGGACAACCCGAATATGAAGAAAATCATCGCCGCCGCGCTGGTGCTTGTGATGCTGTTCTCGCTGAGCGTGAGCGCATCCGCAGCCACCGTGACCACCGCCGGCAATATGACCGACCAGCTTGAGCTGCTCTACCGGAACTTCAGCGCCCTCAAGCAGGACGACGCCCCCACCGCCTGGTACTATGCCGTGACGGATCTGGACCACAACGGGAGACTTGAGCTGCTGGCCGTCACGACCACCAGCGATCTGCGCAACGACGCGAAGCTCAAGGGCTGGGAGGTCAGCCAGGACGGCCAGCGCATCGAGCCCGTGAAGCACGAGTTTTCCGACGCCGCCGACCCCGCCCTGAAGGACGGCTTCCCCAACATCATGACGGACAGCGCCGACACCTTCTATGACGACGCTGCCAAGATGTGGACCTACGTCTTCACCGACTACTCCGAGCTGAGCCATGATCTGACCCCCGAGGAGTCCGCGCAGGCCAACGGCATGCAGCACGTGAACACCGCCATCACCTCGACCTACGGCCTGTCCAAGCACGACGATCATTTTGACCGCGGCGTGCTGGGCGTCAAGATGGTCACGATCATCGACGGGAAGACGGATATCACCTACATAGACAAGGACGGCAAGGAGATGACCGAGGATCAGTTCCTCAGCGTCGGCAACACCGCCTTTGCCGGCAAGCAGAGAAGCAACACCGGCTTCGACTGGTTCCCCGCTTCCGAGGCCTCGAGCCAGGAGCGCTTTGTCAAGAGCTACAGTGTGTTTGACAACACCCTCGCCGCCGGCCGGGAGAACCGCCCCAACACCGCGCCCGCCGCGCTGTCCCTGGCTGTCACCAAGAACCCCACCAACGAGACCCACAACGCCGGCGAGACCGCCCTGTTCATCGCCGACGCTCTCAACTACACAAGCTGCACCTGGAGCTTTGTCGACCCCAGCGGCAACGTCAAGACTCCCGGTGAGTTCATGGCGATCTGCGGCGGCAGCGTCGTCGGCGAGAACAGCACGCGCCTTTCCATCAGCAACGTCAACACCGGCATGAACGGCTGGGGCGTCTACTGCACCTTCCGCCAGAACAACCAGAGCGCCCGCACCACCACCGCCTATATCTACACGCGCTTTGCCCAGGAGCAGCTCAAGAACAAGAACGTGACCGACTTCTACACGACCTGGGCCTGGCTCTACGGCACCTGGATCTGCCCCCTGTGCGGCAGCGAGGTCTGGGGCGACTACTGCCCGTACTGCGGCTTCGACCCCGACTATTACTACTATTACTACAGCAACGACTATATTGACCCCTCGCTCATTATCCCGTACTACGGCGGTTACACCGGCTCCGGCACTCTCGACGGCTACACCGGCTCCGGCTCCTTCGACGACGCCTGGTACTGCCCGCTGTGCGGCAGCGGCAACAACGGAACCATCTGCTGGAACTGCGGCTATGACCCCGTCATGGGCTACATCCCCGGCAGCGGCTATGGCGTCTTCGACGGCGGCTATGACCCCGGCTATGGCTACACCGGCTCCGGCTCCTTTGACAACGGCTACACCGGCTCCGGCTCCTTTGACGCGGACTGGTACTGCCCGATGTGCGGCGTAGGCAATGTCGGCACCAGCGTCTGCTGGAACTGCGGCTACAGCCGCGGCAGCGAGGTCGTCACCGTCTGGAACGAGCCCGTCTACGATTACTGGAACGAAAACTACGGCTACGGCGAAGGAAGCTGGGACGATTACGGCTGGGACTGGTAATCAGGCAAATCGCATACATTGAAAAACGGAGAGGCCGTATTCCGGTCTCTCCGTTGCCTTTATTCTGCTTTCTTTATTCCGCAGCCCCTCAGCGGACGCGGATCACGTCGCCGGTGCGGATGACGTCGACATTCTTGATCTTGCCGGGGTTGAGCTGCTGGATGGCATAGGGGCTGGTGCCGAACATCTGGGCGATGTTGCCGAGATAGTCGTTGGGGGCGATGCGGTAATAGGTCGCGCCGCCTTCGGTCCAGTACTGGCCGTTGGCATGAGGGGCTCCGCCGGTGACATTCCCTGCCTGCTGATCGTTGATGATGTTAGCCATGATAATTTCTCCTTTTTATTCGTTTTGTTTGTTTTCTGTTTTCTTCCCTGCTTGCGAGATCATCTTACCACAGCTTTTGTCACAAAAGCGTCACAGCCCTGTCGGGGCGCCGGGAGGCGCCCCGCCGTATTCCCGATGGATCGGCGGAGCAGTATTATTCAAAGCTTCCGTATTTGGCGACGGCTTCATCCACGCTCATGCTTCCTCTCCCGACCTGGAACGCCGCGAGACGGATCTGGACCGTGAGCGGGTCCGTAATGCCGGCCAGCTCCGGGGAGATGATACGCTCTGCGGGCACCTGGCCGAAGGGCGCGTAGACCGAATCCAGGGACAGATCCGTGGTGGGCGTGAGCAGCCGCTTGACCGTGGCCATCTCATTCAGCTCCTCAGTTCGGATCAGAAAGCGCATGAATTCGTTTGTCATATCCAGATCATCGCAGTCCTTGTTGACGGAAAACTCCACGGACGGGCTGTCGATAAAGTATCCGCCGTCCTCCGTCAGGGGGACAGGCGCGAAGGTGTAGCGGAAGGGCGCCTTGGTGAAAGCCTCAGACTGGCTTTCCCTTTTTCTCGTGCCGGACACGGTATCGCCGTGGCAGAGCATCATGGGCACGTCGCCCTCGAAAAAGCGCAGGATCACCTTGGTGTAGTTGTCTTCGATCTCATCGCAGGCAGCCAGATCAACGCAGCCGCTCTGAACCAGACGCTCCACCGCCTCCAGGGCCGGGCGCATGTACTCCCCCGCGGCGGGATTCAGCTCATTGGCAAGCGCCAGCGCCTCCGGGTTCCGGGTGAGCGCGGCCGCGATCTCCGGATACGCGAGCGTGTTCATCAGGCAGCTGGACGATTTGAGGCTGTAGCCCATCATGGGGCTCTTGTAGCCCTTGCTCAAAAGCGTCTGGCACACGTCCATCAGCTCCGTCCATGTGGTCGGGACGCTGAGGCCTTCCTTTTCAAACAGCGTGTTATTCACCAGCATGCCGTAGGTTCTGGAGAAAACCGGCACCTGCAGGACGCGGCCCTCGGCATCCCGGCTGAGCAGTCCCGGACGGATGCACTTGAGATCCAGCCCCAGTGCGGGGTCCGAAAGATCCTCCATATGCGCAATCACGGGCGCATACTGATCGTTGCCGATCATCCAGGCAAAGGAGAAGAAAATGTTGGGCTTGTCGCTGCTCTCCAGCACCGTGCCCAGCATGTTGTTATAGTCGTCCAGCTTCTTGTAGCTCAGCGCCACGTTCGGATAGAACTCGTTGAAGCGGACAAATTCAGCCTCCAGCGCCTCAAAGTTATCATAGCTTCCGGCAATTGTGATCCTGCAGCTTTTCCCCGTGTCGAGAGCCGGCTTGAATCCGCCGGCGCTTTCCTTCTGCGCTTTGCCGCCGCAGGCCGTCAGCGACACAAGCGTACAGAGAACCAGAATGATGCTCAGCAGCTTTTTCATGATCGTTCCTCCTTCATTTATCCTTGTCGTGCGTGTTCAGCGTCCGCCGTCACGGAAGGCCCAGCCGGCAGATGCCATTGTTTTCCTGCTCCCTACTATATGCCGTTTTCGAAAGAAAGGCAAGGGGAAAATAACGCCGCTGCTGTTTTTCCTGCAAAGCGCGAAAAGAATTGTAATCCGATGTTTTCCGTTGTATAATGCAGGCTGTAAAGGTATACACATGTTTCAGAAGATCCTGACGAAGGCCGGGCAGGACGCCCGCGAGGCGGCTTGAGACAAAACAGGAGGCGAAGCCATATGTTTGACAAAGAACGGGCCAAAGACGTATTCCTGCGCTATACGCAGGAATACGATACGCAGAACATCCTGATCTCCCACAAAATCGAGCACACCCTCCGCGTGGCCATGCTCTCGGAGCGCTACGCGCAGGCCCTCGGCATGGGCGCGGAGGACACCGCGCTCGCCTGGTTTCTCGGCCTGCTGCACGACATCGGGCGCTTTGAGCAGGTCAGGCGCTACGGTACCTTTGTGGATTCCCAGTCGGTGGATCACGCGGAGCTGAGCGGGGACATTCTGTTCCTGGACGGCTTGCTCGAGCGCTTCCCCGCAGAGGGGCTGCCCGGGGACTGGAGGGCCATCGCGGAGCTCTCGATCCGGCAGCACAACAAGCTCAGGCTCCCCGAGGGGCTCGACGCGCGGACGCTGCGCTTTGCGGAGCTTCTGCGCGACGCGGATAAAACGGACATTTTCCGCGTCATGGTGAGCATTCCCTTTGATCAGCGGGCCGGGAGCAGCAGGGCGAGCTTCCAGGATACCGGCGAGGCCAGCCCCGATGTGATGGCCTGTGTGCTGGAGCATCGCTGTGTGCCGGCCAGGCTCCGGCGCTCCCGTTTTGAGGGGCACGTTTCGCACTGCTGCCTGGCGTTTGAGCTGGTATTCCCCATCGCCCGGCAGACCGTGAAGGAGGAAGGCTGGCTCCTTCTCCTTCTCGCCGAGACCGACGCCGAGGGAAAGCAGATCTGGAATGACACGGAGACCGAACAGCTGCGCATTTTACGCCGTGAGATCGAAAAGGCTTGGGGCGTATCGCTTTGAAAAGGAGGAGCAAACTTGATTCTGGCATTTTACGGCGCAGGCGCAATGGGCCGGGAATTCAAATACGTTGCGGATAAGACCGGGCAATGGGAGGAGATGGTTTTTATCGACGACCATGCCGCTCTCGAAAGCCTGCTGGGCTGTCCCGTCGTCGGCTTCCAGGCGTTTCGCAGGCGCTGCCGCCCGGAGGACACGCAATTTGTCATCACCATCGGCGAGCCGAAATACCGCAGGGAGGCCTTCGAGCGCATGGCGGACGCGGGCTATCGCGGGGCGCGGCTGATCCATCCCTCGGCGGATATCTGCCCCGACGCGGAGCTTGGCGAGGGGGCGGTCATCGGCGCGGGCGTCTCCGTCGGTTCGCTGGCAAGGATCGGCAATAACTTCTATGCCGCCAAGGGCGCGTCCATCGGCCATGATGCGGTCATCGGGGACCACAGCCGCGTCGGCGCGGGCGCGTTTATCGGCGGGCATACCGTCATCGGGGAGAACGCTTTCATCGGCAGCGGCGCGCTTTTGAAGGATCGCATCCACATCGGCGATGCAAGCGTCGTCGCCATCGGCAGCGCCGTGTTCAGCGACGTTGCCGCGAACACCACCGTCATGGGCAATCCCGCGCGGGTCACCAACGAGGGCGCGCAGGGGCTTTTGTACGCGCCGAGCCGCGCGCTTGCGGAGGCCGCCCCCTCCGGGGAGCAGAGCGCAGCCGCGGCCCCGGAGGCGCTCGGTCCGGACCGTATTGCGGAGCTCTACTGGGAGGCCTTCTCCGCCTGCTTCGAGGGGACGGACTTTAACCCCGTCAGCTTCCGCTTCCATGACGACGGCTGGGATTCCATCACGCAGATGAGTCTGATCTGCCGTCTGGAGGAGACCTTCCACATCTCCTTCAAGGGCAGGGAGACCATGAAAATCAACTCCTACCAAACCGGCTTCGAGCTTGTGCGCAAAAAGCTTGAAAGCGCCAAAAAATGAAGGGAGCCGCTATGGGAAAACTCTGGGATTTTGAACGCTTTGCCGATTCCCCGGCGATGATTGCGGACACCGGCGTGACGCTTCGCTACCGCGAGCTTGCCGCGCTTTCTGCCACGCTGGGGGAAGCCGTTGAAAAGCATGTCGAACGGGCCGCGGAGGAGAAGCCGCTGACCTTGTTTCTCTGCCGCAACTCCATCGGCGCGCTCTCCGGCTACGCCGCGCTGATGAACGGCGGATATCCCGTGCTGCCGCTCTCCGCGGAGCTTCCCTCCGCGTCGCGCAGGGAGCTCATGAAGGTCTACCGCCCCGGCCTTCTCCTTCTGCCGGAGGAGCTGCGCGGGGAATATCCCGCGATGCGCGAGGTCGCCGTGATCCGGGATTACGTCCTTTTGAAAACCAACTACCTGGAGCGCTATCCCGTGCATCCCGCGCTCGGGCTTCTGATCACCACCTCCGGCTCTACGGGCTCGGCAAAGCTTGTGCGGCAGAGCTGGGAGAATCTGTGCTTCAACGCCGAAACGCTCGCGGAGATCCTCGGGATCTGCGCGGCGGACCGGACCATCACGGCCCTGCCGCCGCAGTATACCTACGGGCTCTCCGTGCTCCACGCCAATCTCCTGCGGGGCGCGGCGATGGTGGTGACGGGCTATTCCGTCATGGACCCGGAATTCTGGGATCTGTTCGAGGCGGAGGAGGCGACATGCTTCCACGGCGTGCCCAATACCTATGACATGCTCCACCGCATCGCCCTCTTTGAGGATGATTTTCCGAGTCTCAAAACCATGAGCCAGGCGGGCGGCAAGCTCAGCACGGAGCTGCAGGCGTACTACGCCCGCTATGCCTCGGAGAACGGGAAGCGCTTTGTCATCATGTACGGGCAGAGCGAAGCGACAGCCGCCATCAGCTTTCTCCCGCCGGAGGACGCGCTGCGAAAGCCCGGCTCTGTCGGCCGTGTCGTCCCGGGCGGGAGCGTCCGGCTGACGGACGAGCAGGGAGAGCCCGTGGAAGGAGTCCATGTGCGCGGCGAGCTCGTTTATCAGGGCCCCAACGTGGCCATGGGCTATGCCAGGTGCGGCGAGGATCTTTGCCGGGGAGACGAGTGGAAGGGCGTACTCCGCACCGGCGATATCGCCGAGTTTGATGAGGAAGGCTATCTTGCCATCACCGGCCGCCTGAAACGCTATATCAAGCTGGCAGGCCACCGGACCAGTCTGGACGAGGTCGACGCCCTTGTGATGGACGAGCTCAACATCCTCTGCGCAAGCGTCGGGACAGACGATCATCTGACTGTTTTTGTCACCGCCGGAGCAGACGCGGCTCCGGTCAGGGACCTTCTCTCCAGGAAGCTCAGCGCCGCCCGCGCAGGTCTGCGGGTATTGACGATTCCAGCCCTTCCCCAGAACGAGGGCGGGAAGATCCTCTACGCCGAGCTTCAGGCCATCGCGGAAGCATAAGAAAGCAGTGCCGCGCACTTTGTCGGGACAAATTGTGCGGCACTGCTTTCTTATCATAACACGGGCATGATCGTCATGGTCCAGCCGACCGAGAGGGCGCAGGCGATGAGGGCATAGAGCCAGCCGCCCCGGATCAGATCCCGCTGATCGTACCCGCCGTATTCCATGATGTACGGCACGGCGGCGGTCGGCATCGGCGTCATGAACGCGGTGAGCGCGCCGGCCTCGACCAGGATCACCAGCCCGCGGGGATCGCCGCCGAGCTGATTGGCGGCGGCGCAGGCGATGGGGAAAAACAGGAGCATCGCCCCGCGGTTGGACATGAGCTGCGCAAGGGCAAAGGGGAAAAAGAAAAAGAGGAAGCCGACGGCATAGCTGTTGTTCGCCTTCCGGACCAGGCCCGCGATGAAGCCGCCGATCAGATCGCCCGCGCCGGTGCCGGAGAGAGCCCCCGCCATGGCGAGCGAGCCGATAATGAGCAGCAGCATGCTCACCGGGATCGCCTGTCCGGCCTCCCTGGGCTTCAGCACGCCGAGCAGCACCATGAGGACCGCGCCGACAAGGCAGATCTGCCAGACCGCAAGGGCGCGCAGCAGGCTTGCCTGGAGCATCAGCGCTGCGGCAGTGCCGAAGAAAACGACAATGCCGGCCGCCTCCGAAAAGGCGGGCAGCGGCGGGCGCTGAGCGTTTGCCGCCTCCGACCCCGCAGGGCCGGCCGTGCGGCGGTCCGGACAGAAGCGCGGCATCACGAACGCACAGTAGAAGACCGTGAAGATCAGCATCGGCAGCCGCGCCTTCATGGGCTCGAAAAAGCCGATCGCCGGCACGCTCCCGCCGAAGCTTTCCAGCTTGTCGTAGTAGGCGCTGATATAGCCGTTGAGCTCGGCTGCCTGGGTCGCGCCGTTGCCGACGGGCAGCGTGCAGCAGGTGCAGATGGAGACCACGCCGAGCGGCAGCGCGAGCCTGGATCTGGAAATCCCCATGGAATCGGCGGTGGCCATGCACAGCGGAGCCGCGATCCCAAAGACGATGACGGGGCTCTGCACCATCTGGCTCAGGAGCATGGTGAGCAGGCAGTACAGCAGCAGCACCCTTGTGAGACTCCCCCTCGCGGCGCGGGAGATGCCGGCGGCGAGGCGGGCGCAGAAGCGGGTTCTGCCGAAGCCGGCAGCCGCCACGCTCATGGCCCCGACCATGATAACCGTGCCGTTTGAAAAGCAGCCCAGGGCCTCCGAGGCGCTGAGGCAGCCTGTGAGCGTCAGCGCCGCGAGGGACGCCATGGCGACGGTCGCAAGACTCCACACCCCTGTCATATAACCTGCGCAGGTCAGTGCGAAGATGAAAAGGCAGGCGATCAGCTCTGCTGACATGCTTATCCTTCCTCCTTGATGGCGAAGCTGCCGCTCCTCAGCCCTCGCAATACGCGCTCATAAAAGTCCGCACAGCGCAAACCCGCTTTTGCACGCGCAAAAGCGGGTTTGCAATACTGTTTTCAGAAGCGCGCGTCAGGCTGCCGAACGGCTGCGGTTTTTTACCAGGCCAGCTCTCTCCCGTAGTGACGGGCGTATTCCTCTTTTGTCATGACCTGCGTACTGATGTTATATGCCTTTGCAAACTCAATGGCCTTCTCTCTGCCCGGCACCGGGGAAATCACCGTGCCGTCCTGGCGGATCAGCCAGAATTTCTTGCCGTCGCCGTCATCGACGATCGCGCCGCCGCTGACCGCTTTCAGCTCCTGATCGCTCATTTTCTTCGCATCCATCATGATTATATTCTCCTTCCTGAATTTGTTTTTGTGATCCTCCCGTTTACGTGCTCAGTATAACACCGGTATCCTCACACTACTGTCACACCCGCGCGGGGTCTCGCTCCTGCTCCGGCAGGCCCGGCCGCTCCGCACAGCGCAGCAGCTTTGCCGGAGCATCTCCCGGACGTTTACTGTGCACATTTTACCGTTAAAAACAGATTCTGTCAATTGATTCGCGCACGATTAAGGAAACATTAAGATTTCCATGCCGCATGTTTCTTCTCTTCCAGTCAAAATAAAAACGGCAGAGAAAAGCTGTTCACAAGACAGGCAATCTGTGGTAAACTGTTTCAACATACCATGCGGAGGAGGAGACCGGATTGGAGGCAAGACTGACGGGGATCAGCCGCCGGGAAACATTGAAGTATCTCGGGTACGCGGGCAGCCCGCTCCCGGAGGACGTTCTGGAGCAGCTCTCCGCCGGCGAGCGGGAAATCCTTCAGCGGGCGGCGCCAAGGGTGCTCTGGCGTCTTTTTGACCGCGGGCCTGCCGGAGAGCTGGCGGGAACGGGTTATACCCCGGCGGGGGATGATATCCGGGACCTTCTCAGGGACTGCGATCAGGTGATCCTGATGGCGGCGACGCTGGGGATGGAAACGGAAGCGCTGCTGCGCCGCACCCAGGCAAGCGACATGGCCCGGGCGGTGATCCTGGACGCCGCTGCCAGCGCCGCCATTGAAAATGTGTGCGACAATCTCTGCGCCGACCTTGCGGAGGCCTTTGCGCCGCGCTGTCTGACGGACCGCTTCAGCCCGGGCTACGGGGATATGCCCGTCAGCCAGCAGGCAGAGCTGTTCCGGCTGCTGGATATCTCCCGGCGGATCGGGATCAGCCTCTCGGAAAGCGGGCTGATGGTGCCGCAGAAGAGCGTTACGGCGCTGATCGGGGTATCCGACCGGCCCCAGGGCAGGCGGAGCCGGGGCTGCGAGGCGTGCGCGATGTCTGCCGACTGTGCTTATCGGAAGGGTGGAACAAGCTGTGGAAAAACATGAACTGATCATTCTCGACGGCGCAATGGGAACCATGCTGCAGGCGGCGGGACTGCCCGTCGGGCAGATCCCGGAGCTGTGGAACTGCACGCAGCCGGAAACGGTCGCCGCCGTCCACAGGCAATATGTGGAGGCCGGGAGCCGTGTCCTGTACGCCAACACCTTCGGCGTCAACCGCTTCAAGGCCGCCGGCTGCGGCCGGAGCGTGGCCGAGCTTGTGGAGGGCGGCGTGCGCTGCGCGCGCATGGCTGCCGACGGCAGGGACGTGAAGGTCGCGCTGGATATCGGTCCTCTCGGCCAGCTCCTGGAACCGCTGGGCACGCTGCGCTTTGAGGAGGCATACGACGCGTTTCGGGAAATTCTGGTCAGCGGCGAGCGGGCCGGGGCTGATCTTGTGATCATCGAAACCATGAGCGATCTGTACGAGGTCAAGGCCGCCGTTCTCGCCGCGAAGGAGAACACCGCGCTCCCCGTCTGGGTGACCATGACATTTGAAGCCTCGGGGCGAACCTTCCTCGGGACCACCGTGCCGGCCATGGGCCTGACGCTCAGCGGACTCGGCGTGGACGCCATGGGCTTCAACTGCAGCCTCGGCCCGGAAAAGCTGCTGCCGCTCGCAGAGGAGCTGAGCCGCTGGACCGACCGGCCTCTGATCCTCAAGCCCAACGCCGGGCTGCCGGATCCCGCGACCGGCGCGTATTCCATGACAGCGGAGGATTTCGCGCGCAAGCTGGCTCCGGCGCAGGAGCTCGGCGTGAGCATCTTCGGCGGCTGCTGCGGCACCACGCCGGCCTTTATCCGCGCCCTGTCCGGCTCCCTGAAGGCGGCGTCCGCTCCGCGGAGGGCGGCGGACCGGCACGGCGTCTGCTCCGCTGCCCGCACGGCGAGCTTTGACGGCGTGCGCGTCATCGGCGAGCGCATCAATCCCACCGGGAAAAAGCGCTTCCAGCAGGCGCTGCGGGAAGCGGATATCGACTGCATCGCCGCGCTGGGGATCGAACAGCAGGACGCCGGAGCCGAAATCCTTGATGTCAACGTGGGGCTGCCGGGCATCGACGAGCCGGCCATGATGCGCAGGGTGGTCAAGGCGCTGCAGGCGGTGACCGACCTGCCGCTGCAAATCGACTCCTCCGATCCTGCCGCCATCGAGGCGGGGCTGCGGGCGGTGAACGGCAAGGCCATTGTCAACTCCGTGAACGGAAAGCCCGAGGTGCTGGCCGCTGTTCTGCCCCTGTGCAAAAAATACGGCGCGGCGGTCGTGGGCCTGTGCATGGATCAGGACGGGATCCCGCAGGACTGGCAGGGCCGCTGCCGCATCGCCGAGAGGATCCTGGACGCGGCCCTCTCTTATGGGATTCCCAGAGAGGACGTGCTGATCGACTGCCTGACCCTCACGGTTTCCGCGCAGCAGGAGCAGGCGGCTCATACCCTGCGGGCGGTGCGGTATGTGACGGAGGAGCTAGGCCTGCGCACGGTGCTCGGCGTGAGCAACATTTCCTTCGGGCTCCCGGCCCGGGAACAGATCACCCTCAGCTTTCTGACCCAGGCGCTGCACGCCGGTCTGGCTCTGCCCATCCTCAATCCCAACCAGGCGGCGACGATGGACGCTGTCGCGGCCTACCGCGTGCTGTCCGGGCAGGACAGAGACGCCGAGGCTTATATCCGCCGCTTTGCGTCTGTCCCCGCGCAGGAGCGCACGACAGCGGCCCCCGGGGCAGGGATGAGCATCAAGGACGCCATCATGCGCGGTCTGCGGCAGGAAACGAAGGGACTCACCGGGCAGGCCCTGGAGCAGATGAGCGAGATGGATGTCGTGGACAGGCTGCTGATCCCGGCGCTGGATGCGGTCGGCGAGAGCTACGAGCGACAGGAAATTTTCCTGCCGCAGCTCATCAACGCCGCGAACGCCGCCTGCGAGGGCTTTGAGCTTGTGAAGGAGCGTATCGCGCAGCGGGGCGGCGCCAGCGTATCCAAGGGAAAAATCGTCCTTGCCACAGTGCGCGGGGATATCCACGATATCGGGAAAAACATCGTGCGCGTGGTGCTGGAGAACTACGGCTACACCGTCGTCGACCTTGGCCGGGATGTGCCGGCGGAGAAGGTCGTGGAAGCGGTGATCCGGGAGAACGTCAGGCTCGTGGGCCTTTCCGCGCTGATGACCACGACGGTGGCCAGCATGGCGGAGACCATCGCCGCCATCCGCGAAAGCGGGCATGACTGCCGGATCATGGTCGGCGGCGCGGTGCTGACGCCGGATTACGCCGCGCAGATCGGCGCGGATTACTACGCCAGGGACGCCAAGCAGAGCGCGGACATCGCAAAGCAGGTGCTGGGATGAAGGACATACGGGAATATCTGAAGACGCAGCCGCTGCTGTTTGACGGGGCCATGGGAACCTATTACGCCTCGCGGAACCGGGCCGGCCAAAGAGAATGCGAATGGGCGAACCTGAGCGCGCCGGAGGAGATCGCGGCGATCCACCGCGCCTATCTGGACGCGGGCTGCCGCGCCATCAAGACCAACACCTACGGGGTCAACCGGCTCCATTTCCCGGAGAGCGACTGCCGCGCCATGCTCCGGGAGGCCTGGCGCATTGCCGGCCGCTTTGCGGACCGCGCCTATGTTTTCGCCGATATCGGGCCGATCGACGCCGTGGACAGCACGGACATTCTGGCGGAATACCTGTTTGTGGCGGAGGAGTTCCTGAAGCTGGGGGCGAGGCATTTCCTGTTTGAAACGCTGGGGACGGACCAGTACCTGTCGGAAATCGCATCGGCCATACGCGGCAGGGCGCCGGACGCCTTTGTCCTTGTCTCCTTTGCCGCCGGCCCGGACGGCTTCACGCGGGACGGGCGGCAGATCCGGGAGCTGCTGAGCGCGGCCGCCGCCGACGCGAATATTGACGCCGTTGGGCTCAACTGCGGCTCCGGCGACAGGCAGACGGTCGAACTGATCCGGGCAATCGGGCCGATGGAAGGGCTGTTCTCCGCAATGCCCAACGCGGGCTATCCGACGGTGCGCGGCAACCGCACCTACTACGAGGGCGATCCCGGCTACTTCTCCGACCAGCTCAACGAGCTGCGGGAGCTGGGAGTGCGGCTCCTGGGCGGCTGCTGCGGCACAACCCCGGACCATATACGGGAGGTCTCCAAAAAGCTGCGCATGCCCACGGCGGTCCGGATCGCGTATCGCCCGGAAACAGCAGCCGAAGAAACAGCGGGCCCCGAGCTTGAAGACCCCTTCTGGACCGCGCTCTGCGACCCGGCGCGCAAGCCCTTTGCCGTGGAGCTTGACCCCCCGGATAACGCGGATGTGGCAAGATTCATGCAGGGCGCGCGGGAGCTGCGGGAATACGGAGCAGATCTCATCACCGTGGCAGACTGCCCGGTGGCGCGGGCAAGGGTCGACAGCAGCCTCTTGTCCTGCAAGCTCCGGCGGGAGCTCGGCATGGACGCCATGCCCCATATGACCTGCCGGGACAGAAATCTGAACGCCACCCAGGCCCTGCTGATGGGCCTGTGCGCCGAGGGCATCAGCAAGGTGCTGGTGGTCACGGGCGACCCGATCCCCGCCGCCAGCCGCGACGAGGTCAAGAGCGTGTACAACTTCAACTCCCGCAAGCTCATCCGCTATGTGGACGGCCTGAACCGGACGCTCCTGCCCAATCCCTTCCGCATATTTGCGGCGCTCAATGTGAACGTCCGGAATTTCGGCGTGCAGGTGGGCATCGCGCAGGAGAAGGAACGCAGCGGCGCGCTCGCCTTCCTGACCCAGCCGGTGCTGTCGCCGGAGGCGCTGAAAAACCTGCAGCTTGCAAGGGAGACCCTCCAGGGCAGGATACTCGGGGGAATCATGCCCATTGTCAGCGAGCGCAACGCCCGCTTTATGAACAGCGAAATTGCCGGGATCACGGTGGACGAGAAAATCATCGACCGCTATCACGGCGCCGACCGGCAGAAGGGAGAGGATCTCGCGGTGGAAATCTCCACGGAAGTCGCCGGGCAGATCGCCCCCTATGTCGACGGCTTTTACCTGATCACGCCCTTTGGCCGCACCGGCCTGGTCGGCCGGATCATGGACAGCCTCCGGAAGGCGGGGCTCGCCTGAGTGAGAATTGAAAAGTGCCCGGAGAAGCGGCGTTTGATCCGCTTCTCCGGGCACTTTTACGATAGACGCCATGCGTCCTCCGAGGGCCTGGTTTTTCCATATCCGTTCGGGCCCGGGTCAATCCGGAGCGGCGGGAAAACCGCGGCGCTTCTCAAAAACTGCGCCCGGCGCTCTTTACTACATGGGCGGGAAGGTATAAAATACTGTAAACGCATAATCCCCGCTCTCACGGAGGCGGGGATTTCCGAAAAAAATATTTGGAGGGAATTATGGATTACGCGAAGGAATCCCTGCGCCTGCACTACGAATGGAAGGGAAAGCTCGAAATGGTGAGCCGCGCCGCAGTCGATTCTGCCGAGGCGCTGAGCCTTGCCTATACCCCCGGCGTCGCCGCGCCCTGTCTCGAGATCCAGAAGGATGCGGACAAGAGCTATGAGCTCACGCGCCGCTGGAACACCGTCGCCGTTGTCACCGACGGCACCGCCGTCCTCGGTCTCGGCGACATCGGCCCCGAGGCGGGCATGCCCGTCATGGAGGGCAAATGCGTCCTGTTCAAGGCCTTCGGCGATGTGGACGCGATCCCGCTTTGTATCAGGAGCCACGACGTGGACGAGATCGTCAACACCGTGCGCCTGCTCGCAGGCAGCTTCGGCGGCGTGAACCTTGAGGATATCTCTGCGCCCCGCTGCTTTGAGATCGAGCGCAGGCTCAAGGCATGCTGCGACATCCCCATCTTCCATGACGACCAGCACGGAACCGCCGTCATCACGCTGGCAGGTCTGACCAACGCCCTCAAGCTCGTGGGCAAGAAGCTCAGCGAGGTTCGCATCGTCCTCAACGGCGCGGGCGCTGCCGCCACCGCCATCACCCGGCTTCTCATCACCGCCGGCGCTGTCGACGTGACCCTCTGCGACCGCAGCGGCGCGATCTGGAACGGCCGCGCCGAGCACATGAACCCCGCCAAGCAGGAGATTGCGCAGATCACCAATCCCCGGCTCCGCAAGGGGAGTCTTGCGGAGCTCATGCGGGGCGCGGACGTGTTCATCGGCGTCTCCGCTCCCGGCGTGGTGACCGCGGAGATGGTCAGAACCATGAACCGCGACGCCATCATCTTTGCCTGCGCCAATCCCACGCCCGAAATTTTCCCGGACGACGCCCGGGCGGGCGGCGCGGCGGTGGTCTCCACCGGGCGCTCCGATTATCCCAATCAGGTCAACAACGTCCTCTGCTTCCCCGGTATCTTCCGCGGCGCTCTCGATGTGCGCGCAAGCGACATCAACGACGCCATGAAGCTGGCCGCAGCCTCCGCCATTGCGGGCTTGGTTTCCGACGAAGAGCTGAACGCCGATTACATCCTCCCCAAAGCCTTTGATCCGCGGGTGAAGAATGCGGTTGCCGAGGCCGTCATGCAGGCGGCAAGAGAATCCGGCGTTGCGCGGATATGAGCAGATTTGCACAAAAGTCTGATGCGTCGAGCTTGCTGCGCCTTCAAGCTCAACGCAAAGCGCATGAACGCAGCTTGACGGTATTCGGGCTCGGGTACGGCAGTCTTTCCCCGGACGCGCATCGGCCGATCCTGTTTTCCAATCTGCTCTTTTCCGGCAAATTGGATCAGCATGTGGCGGAGATTGACCGTGCCTGTATTGAGCGTATGGACTTGCTCACCCGGCAAATGGCCGACCGGGAGGATGTGACCGAAGCTCTCAAGGCAGCCGATCAATTTGAGTGGGTCAGACGGATGAGCAGCATCCGGAACTGCGCCGAAGAGATCGTGCTGAACGAGCTCGTCTATGACTGAGCGGAGGGCATCGGAATGGGAATCAGATAATAGTCGCTCAAAAGATTATTTGATTCAGAAGAACTTGTCGGTTTGGAATATAGAAATCTGTCGGATTGAAGGCTTAAAAACTCTCGGGTTGAAGTTGTAAAATCAATCGGATTGTGGTATGCTGTCTGCATAAGAGGTGATGTAGATGGATAAGATCATGGACAAGGAGAAATACATTCCCCGTATTGTTGACGCCGCAGTGGAACGGTATCTTGCCACAATGGGTGCTGTTTGTATAGAGGGGCCAAAGTGGTGCGGGAAGACATGGACTTCTTCCTATCACAGCAACAGTGAATTTTTGGTCGGCAACCCGGACAACAACTTTCAAAACCGAGCGCTGGCGGAAATGTCCCCCGCCCTGGTGCTGGAGGGCGAGACGCCGCGCCTGATCGACGAATGGCAGGAAGTTCCCCCTCTTTGGGATGCGGTGCGCTATACTGTGGATCAGCGGGGCATAAAGGGTCAGTTTATTCTGACCGGCTCTGCCACACCGAAGCGGAAAGGCGTGCTCCACAGCGGGGCCGGACGGATCGGAAAGCTGCGGATGCGCCCCATGTCTCTCTATGAGTCCGGGGATTCCAGCGGCAAGGTCAGCCTGCATGAGCTCTGCGAAGGAAAGCTTACTCCGGCCATCACGGGTGAAGTCGATCTTCGCATGCTCGCCCGTTTGACAGTGCGCGGCGGCTGGCCCGGAAATCTGGATATCAACGACGCTGATATCTCGCTGCTGCCCGGTGAGTATTTGGATGCCGTTATCGACGACGATGTGAACCGTGTCGATGAGACCAGACGCGACAGCCGGAAGGTCCGTCTGCTGCTGCGGTCCCTGGCCCGCAACGAGAGCACGACCGCGACCAATCGGACGCTGAAAAACGACATCAAAGAAATCGACGATGAAGACATCGACGTGGAGACGGTCGCAACCTATCTGGATATCTTCAACCGGCTGTTTCTCACGGACAACCAGCAGCCATACTCTACGAAGCTGCGTTCCTCCGTCCGGGTGAAGCAGGCAGAGAAGCGGCACTTCTGCGATCCCTCCCTGGCCTGCGCGCTGCTGAAGGTGACACCGGAGAGGCTGATCGGCGATCTGGCGACCTTCGGTTTCCTCTTTGAAGCCTTATGTGAGCGTGATCTCAAAATCTACGCGGAATCCTTCGGTGCGACGCTCTACCATTATCAGGATTATGCTGGCAATGAGATTGATGCTATTATCGAGCTGCCGGACGGCAGTTGGTGCGGCATTGAGATCAAGCTCGGCGCAAACAAGATAGAGGAAGCCGCAAAAAACCTGATCCACATCCGGGATGAGATCGTCAAGGACGAAGGAAAAGCACCTTCGGCACTGATTGTCCTTTGCGGTCTGTCCAATGCGGCCTACCAACGGCCGGATGGTGTCTATGTCGTGCCGCTGACGGCTCTGAAAAACTAATGATTATATTCATACTGCAAAAGAGGCTATGAGAAGTTCAAAATTTTGCTCTCCACTGAATACCTCGATAAACCGATACGCACTTATCTGTTTAAAAGACTCACGGTACTCCGGCCCGAAGGAAACACGCTGCGGCGAGACAAGACCGTCTGAGATGATACAGTCGCCAAAAGGAATCAGCGTTGCTTTTATCGGAAAAGGCGGCTTCAGATACGGTATCATTTCTCCCCAGGTTTGTGTAAGACCCTTCACCTGATACACTTTTTCCGTTTCTGTGTCAATAAAACAGAGCCGCGCGACAGGTGACGCTCCAGGACGAAAAAACCAGTAAGCGGGTGACGCCAGCCTTCAAGAATACGACGATCATCCTCCTCCAAATCAGCCTGTTCCTCAACTGCCTCTATGAACTCGTTAATGATGCCGGGGTCTTCCCACAAGGCGTCTGCCGCTTTTTTCAACTCTCTGGTATCGGGGTGCCCCCTCCGAACCTGGTCATACAGCACATCACTGACCCCATACGTCTGGTTTACAAAGTCGAGCAGGGGGAGAAACAGCCCAAAGAAAGTATTTCCTGCCTCTGCTGATAAAACGGCACCGTTTTCCTTTTTCATGATTGTCCTCCTTGCTCCGTCAAACCCAGCTTTTCCAGGCGTGCGCGGACGGCGGCGCGCGTGCGCTTGAGTTTGGCGGACATCTCTTTGACATCCGTTCCGTTCTGGAAGGCCTGCCGCAGCCAGGCGTCCTCCTCCGGCTCCCATGTCTTTCCCTGATTTTCATGGAGCGGCGTGGCGTTGATCGTCATGATGGCGTCCAAATTATCCAGAATGAACTGCTGTGCCTCCGGACTGTAGACCACGGCGGTGTATTCTCCGTTCTGTCCCATACGCTGGGTAGTGCTGATGCCGAGAGCCAGCCCCGACTCGGTCGGTCGCTTAGCCTTGCTCCCGTTTGGTTTTTCCTCCTCGCAAAGCAGGCCTGATTGCATTAGAAAGGCCGTGATGCTGGTGGTTTTGAGCTTTTGCATCGCATTCAGGTCCACCAGCTCATTGAGCCGCTGGGCAATCACACTGACCGTGGCAGGCCAGTCCCCAAAGGGGTAACGCGTCCGCTCTTCATAAGAGAGCGCAAAGGGTGTTTTTTCACTCTCCTTCACCGCTTTGACCTGAATGCCGCCGTTTTCGATTACCTGCCGCAGCACGTCGGACACGTAGAACAGGCAGCGGGAAATGCGCACATTATTGATGATCTCGCCCTCCGGTACTTCGCGGCCGGTGAGCGGGTCGATCCCCTTTGCCAGTTTGTCCAGATAGTCCTTCGCGTGCTGCATAATTTCAAGCTCAGTCATGTCCATATCCCCCGCGTAAATTTGTTTGTAAAACCGTCTTCCATTATCAGCCACCGCAACAGAAAAGTCAAACACGAAATGGCTCACGGGATACAAATACATTCACTACGCTGTTTGCGAATCCGGAGCTGTTGAAAACACTTACTTTCTCATGCTCTATTTTTCGGCGTAAAGCAAGAGCAGGGTGCCGCATCAAACGCAGCGCTCTGCCCAGTCAGATTATTCTCTTTCATCCAGTGGCCGATAATCGGTCACCTTTCGCATATAAGCCTCGACATCGCCGTTGAGGATCAGGTCGGCGTAACCCACCGGATCGTGGGTGAGCAGGCAGTCCAGCTCTGCCCGCTCATACATGTTCCGAGCGGCCTCATACTAGACAGCCATGCAGTCAATGCCGATCAGTGTGCCGTCGGTGTAGCGCAGCTCCACGGTCTGGGAATCCTCGTGACAGGCACAGGAAATCAGCTTTCTCATCATCAATACCTCCAAATTATTTTGTTTTCTTCTTTTTCGGGCCTCTCGGCTTGGATTCAGGTCGGCAGAGCATACCGTTGGGAAAGAACTGTTTCCTAAGGCAATACCGCATAATTCGGCAAGAGCAGATCCTGAGAAAATTTGGGTTCTGATAAAGGCACTTTTTCGCAGATGTACTTTGTGTACCTCAAGAAAGATGCCGAAGGCGGATTGTGCGGTGTTGCCCTAAAGAAAACACAAAATCCGAACCCGTCTCCCATAGGGAAGATCTGGTTCGGATTTTGTTGGTTTGGTGCGCGAGGCGGGACTTGAATTGTGGGCTGTAGTGTTATATGGTGTTATTTGTTATCAATTAGTGCTGTTTTGCGTCTGATCCAAGAACTTTTTATACCATGTAAGATTACCTAAAATTAGCCTTTTTTAAGCTGACAAGGCTAAAAACAAGGCCGAAAAACAATCCCGCAAGGCGCCAAGGAAACATCAGCAGAACCATAATAAGGTCGTTTAGTCACGCATGTTGCTGATTTCAATATTCATATCATAAACCTCACAAGTCAACAATGATAGGAGCCTTGCAATGTATCAAATGAGTGTACGAAGCGTTAAGAAAGATTATCCAGCACAAGGCCGAAAACAAGGCCGAAACGGCAGCAAAAAACCCTGTAGCCGTTGAAACTACAGGGTTTTGGATGGTGCGCGAGGCGGGACTTGAACCCGCACGTCCGGAGTGGACACTAGAACCTGAATCAATATCACAAGGTATTTATTTAGTCTCAATTATCGAGAATAAACGTGTTTGCTCAAATTTGATAACTTTTTAAGAAAGTCTCAAAGTTTGAGATTTTATTTTGTGCCTAAAACTGTGCCTAAAAATCTGCGGCAATCATAGCTTATATAAAACGCTTGACCAAGATACAACTCTTATGTTGTTTTTCGGTGAGGCGTTTTCTTTTTTGGTACACAATCACGCAGACAGTGAAGAACAGCACATAGCACCTATATAAAGAATGAATCTCCTGCACGAAATGTTAAGTACCCCCCATTCCCTCAGATCGGAGAGCGTTTATTTTTTCGGCGTTTTCTCCGTTGAATCAAGAATAGCTTTTGTGAGAATTACAGCCGTGGCTTGCTTACGTTCTTTAGGATCGTCCCAGCCTGTAGCCTTCAGCGAAGAATCACAAACGAGCCAAATCAAATAACACCAACCAGCAATTAAAAACAAAGTTCTTAGCACGGTTTATTCTCCCCCTTGAAATTATCCGCTCAATGGTTTTCCGGTTCCTCATCTACCAGTTTTATGATTTTCCCGATATCCTCTATATTAAAAGCTTCACAGATTGAAACTAACGTGCTGACATTAACACTTTGATTGTGTGCCAGTGCATTAACGGTTTTTGGATTTAGCTTAAATCCTTCAGGAAGCTTTCTATCCTTGCCTCCAGTTTCCCGCAGATCAATCTTTTTAATTCCGCGTTCTTCCATGATTTTGAACAAACCTTCATACGATATATACATGTTATAACGCCCCCTCTCTCGTTGTACCATAAAGTATACTCTTAAATCAAGTTTTTGTCAAGGCAAAGGAGTACCAAATAGTATACAAAATAGCATGTTCCTTTTTGGGTACTTTGCTAATAGACATTTTGTTCCTTTTTTGGTATTATTTACTCAAATAAGAGATAACACGCTTACGAAGGGAGCTAATAAAAATGAAAAAGTTCAACCTCTCAAAGATTATGCACAAAGCCTGGGCGATCTTCCGAAAAACCAAGATCACATTCGGCGAAGCTCTTCACCGTGCATGGCAGGCAGCCAAGGCCGCGCCCATCAACGCCGCGAGAATCGAGGCCGCGAGACAGGCCGCAGGGGTTACGGCAGAGTGTAACACCTGGGCGGGATGGAAGGCCATGGGGCGCGAGGTTATTCACGGCAGCAAGGCGCTTTTTCAGGTTCTTTTGATCCATGCGAGCAAGGGTGACAACGCCACTTATACCGCCTCATTTTTCAGTGCGTCCCAAGTCCAGCCGATTCCCGCTTGACGATAGGGGGAGAAATCCCCCATCGTTGAGTACCAAAAATTATACAAAAGGACAGTACCCTTTTTGGTACTATTGCCAATAGACAGGCGGTTCCTTTTATGGTACTATATAGACAGTCAAGGAGATAAAAAACAAAGGGGAAGTCAGGCAGACGTATTAGGCCCCAAGGAAAACGGATCAGGCAGTGAAAACTTCCGATTGCGCCCCAAGGGTACGGTGAAAAACCAGCCGAGCCAAGACTACCAGAGGTAAGAGTGAAAACGGATATAACAGGCGCGTCAAAGACCGTAGGACTATAAAGCCGCTCACCACTTCCCCAAAAAATCAAACAATCAGGAGGCAAAAAATGAAAGTCGGCGCAAGAGTTCACAGTATGCACGGGCAAATGTGCGCAGTCGAATTGTTAACTAAGATCGGCGATAACGATTACCTTGTCAAACTCCCAAGCGGTACAGTGTGCCATGCCATTTATAACGTATTCGCCGGCTGTTATTATGCCGATGATGTTTACGCCAAGATCGAGAGTAAGTAATAACATGGATGTCCTATCAGGCCAAACGGGGAGAGGAGAATAAAAATGTTTTACGGCACATACGCAGGATTCGCCCACTATGAGGCGTTCGAGTTTGAAACGCGGGAAGAACTTGAAATTTGGCTAAACTATCAGGAGCCTTTTTCCCTGGCATTCGGCGCATCAGGGGCTAAGCGGCAGGAGCTAAAAAACAAAAATCTAATTAAGCGATTTCTTGAAAACGAGAAAATGATTCACAGTGTTGATCCTGACGGCTTCCGCCTGCACTTGTACAGGCCAAACGGCGAAATGTCCAGTGGTGAGATAAAAGCAATCAGCAGGCACTTTCACGATTGAATATATGGGCGGCGAAAAGTCGCCCTTGCTTTTCCCTCTTGCTGTACCAAAATAAACCTTTTTCTTATTGTACCAAAAAGGTACACAGCGCAGCACCGGCAAAGATTGAAATTCAATATCGAATTATCCGTTCGTTTATGCTGATATTATCAGAGGTGAAAGCTATGTGCATTATTTATGGTTATTGTCGCATTTCTACCACAAAGCAAAATATTGAAAGACAAATCACAAATATAAAGAGCATATTTCCTTCAGCTGTAATTATTACTGAATCCTTCACGGGGACGAAGATGGAGCGTCCATCATGGAGCAAGCTATATAAGAGACTCACCGCAGGTGATACCATCGTATTTGATGAAGTTTCCCGGATGTCCAGAAACGCTGAAGAGGGATTTGCCGTATATCAAGAGTTGTTTGCCCGTGGGGTGAATTTGATTTTCTTAAAAGAACGGCACATAGATACAGCGGTTTTCCGCGAAGCAACGCAAGCTCCAGAAACAGGGGACAAAGACCTTGACGAAACATTGATTAGAGGCTTAAATGAGTATCTTATGAGGCTTGCAAAAAAACAGATCCAAATTGCTTTTGAACAATCGCAATCCGAGGTTGATCATCTGCATCAGCGCACAAGCGAGGGAGTACGACGCGCACAGGCCGAAGGGAAGCAAGTAGGACGCGCAGCGGGATCAAAGATCATCACGCGCAAAGAACAGGCCGCACAGGAGATAATCACGAAACATAATAGAGATTTCGGCGGGGCGTTATCTGACAGTGAGACGATGAAACTTGCAGGAATCAGTAGAAATAGTTACTATAAATATAAAAGGAATCTGAAGGACGGGAGAGATTAAATAAGCTCCCGTCCCATTTTAATTTACATTTTCTTCATAATTTTCTGTTAGCGGATTTCGTGATAATTTCAAATAATAAAGATATAAAGGGATTCCCCATCAGATCGACGAGGAGGCCGCGCAAGGCAGGTGAAGCCGCGAGCATGAGTAAATAGACCGCCACGAAAAAGCGCCACAGTAGGCGGCATTTTGCACGAATAAGCTCCCCTATAAAAGGCAAATTTTATTAATTATTATGATTCGCGTTTTGCCATTAGAAAAAGAGTTTTTTTCATGGTATATGATATGCGCGACGTGCACCTTGAAAATTAAATATCAGCCGCTCAAAAATAGAAGCAAGTGGGAGGTGAATAAATGTTCAAAATTTTTAATCAAAGGCTGGCGGGATGGTTAATGCTTCAGGGGCACCAGCTCCGAGGCATCGAGCCGAACACGAAGAAAGCCGGCTTCAGCGTTTTCTCATTTGACAGCAACCGCGCCATATCTCAATCAATCGACGAGTATCAAAAATATAAAAAAGCCAAAGAACAAACCAACTGAAAGGATAGACTAACATGAAAGATCAAAAAACAATCACCCGAAGCGAGGCGGCGAAAATTCTCGGAGTCTCTTATGGGAACTTATACCAACAGTATATTAAACGCGGCAAGCTCAAAGATATACCGCCGGACGATGACACAGGCAAGAAAAAATTATTAATGTCTGAAGTTAAGTTACTTAAACAGAGTAGAGATACACGCAAAGAGCATATAGCGCGAAAAACAAATAAAAAATATTATACTGGCGGTGTTCCGTGTCCGTTCGATATCAGAGTTGTTCTTGATCCCGAGGACTACAGCGGTTTAACTCATTTATTTTATATTAGTAAAGAAGCATTCGACGACTTGTGTACGGGTACACGCACATGGGAAGAGATCGGCGCGAATGATATTTATTTCGAGCAGGTTCTTGACCGTCTCCCCATCCCAAAGGCTAAAAGAACATGATTTCGTACCCGAATCAAAAAATCATCACCACGCAAAAGCAGAAAAGCGAAATTGGCGGTGATGTCCTTTATACGACTTTTTTACAATCTGCGGGTAAATATGCCTGCGAAAAGTTGACGAAAATAAGCTCGTTAAAACTGTGGATATATCTTGAAAAAAATTCAGACGGTTATCAATTCGCGCTTTCCCCGAAAGACTGCGAAGCCTGGGGAATCTCTCGTGATGCATATAAGGCTGGCGTAGCTGAATTAATCAGCAAAGGATTCATACGGCATCAAGAGGGGAATTACTATGTTTTCTGCGACGGGCCCGATATTGAGGATGAGAGCGCAGAAGCCACAGCAAAGCAGAAAGCAAAGATATCGACCGAAAAGTATTTAGATGTAGAAGAGCAAAAAGCGAAAAATTTTTTTGAAAGTCGCAGAGAAGAAATGTACGAGGCGTTTGAGAGAGATGGACAGGGCGAAAACGACGATGATCGTTTGCCGTACGAGACGGATGAGGATTATGTTGAAAGGAAAAAACAGGAATCACAGTTTAAAGAAGGAGACAAAAAAATATCGAAGACATACCAGTTTTTAATGAGCTTAAAAGCATCTAAGGAACAAAACAGGATGGGGTCAGATTCCACCTAAGATGGGGTCAGATTCCACCTAAGATGGGGTCAGATTCCACCTAAGATGGGGTCAGATTCCACCCAGAAATAATAAAAGATATATAAGAAATAGAAAAGGATAAATAATTCCTCCAGCTCTTTCATTAATTCACAAAACACCAGAGAAAAACAAGCCGTTAACGCGGCAGCGAATCAACGTTTTACCGCATATTTCTTGAGTATCAGTTAACGTTGTTTCACTGATAGCATATTTTTTCATTAAATGTTGCATATTATCTCAATTATTGAGGTGTTCTCGAAATCATCCCGAAAACAAATCCTGTGATTTACCCTCAGTTTTTGGGCATTTTCGACACTGACTCCCGCTCTTTGAATATTATCTTTCAATGAATATCAAATGAATATTTCTCAATAATTGAGAAGTTTCTCATTGATGCATATTAATTTATACTGTTCGGGGTGGTTTTAAAGTCCTCAGAGTGAAATCAACTTATCGAAACATTAAGGAGTGATGTCTAATCAATGTATTAATACCAACAATTGCGCTATACTCTCCTGTTGCCGCAGTAATTATAGCGCTGATTATAAAGACAAAGAAAGGTGATCAAGATTAAAAAATACAAATACGGTGGACTTTCAATCGAAATAACACGTAGATGCAATAAACATTGTGACCACTGCTCGAAAGGTGATACACAAAATATTACGATAACAAAAGAGATTGTTAATAGAATTTTTCAGAATGTATCTGACTGTGAAATGGTATGTATCACCGGCGGTGAGACGACACTTGAGCTTAATATGCTTGAATATTTAGTTGATTGTATAATTAAAAGCGATTGGGATACCAAAATTCTCCAGTTGACAACGAACGGTGTTATCAAGGATCGGCAATTGGTTGATATTTTCGGGCGGTTTTGCAATAGCGGTCAGGATCGTAAAGCATATATCCGCATTTCGAATGATATGTTTCATTCCCGCGAAGAATACGAGCCAGCCATGAAGTTTTATAAGGATATGGCTGAAACTGTTTCTAAACACATTTTTGTAATATATACCGGTTCGATCATTTCATTAAAGTATGAGGGGCGCGCGAAAAAGTACATTGATGAACACCCGGAATACTGTACACCTTTTTCTTGTGTTGCGACATTTCCTTGCATAAATCGCCGTGTAAAAATAGAGGATGATTTTATCCCCTGCATTTTAGCCATTGGTGCAAACGGCAATTTCGGATTCGAAGATGATTCGAGTTATAAACGGTTTGATGACCTGGCATTTGGCAATATACTTTCTAACTCTATGGCTGATTTAATTGATCGTAATAACGACAATTGTTTATTAACCTGCGCTGAAAACGAATCATATAATGTTGCTAATTCCTGGCGCTTTTGGAATCATGCTATTTACGATACTGATTCTTCGCTTTCGCTCAAAATTTATCAGCTCTTTATTGAGAGAATAATTTTTATCCGTAAGTGGGCGAAAGAGAATTTTCCTTGCCTGGCAACACAAGATATAATTGAACATATTCCAATAGCTCCATTATATAAGACAGACAGCGAGGAGGCCCGAGAGCAGTTTTTCGATGAGCTTATAACACTTATTAAAACTATATATTTGATGACTCAATATAAAGAGATTCAATCAAAAAAAGATTCAACGATATTTGAAAATATTATATCGTCTTTAAATAATTTCGTTTCCGAGAAATCAGATCCCGAGTGGGAAAAAGAATTTGCCTTAAAACACATTGACGATGAAACGAAAACATTTTTCCTGAACGAAATCAGCAAAACAAAAGACCCAGAAGAAGAATCCTATTATTATTTCTTGTTGTTCGTTATTGCACTCTTAAATAACGCAAATGAAAATGATCCCATGTACCCAAGATTATTTCTCCCTGGGTTTGTTGGTGATAAATGGCATATTCTTACCCATTCTGAAGCTTTCAAGGTACTTGACGAGCTGAATTCTGATTATTCATTTTCCAGCCAAAAACCGGATAACAGCAAGAATTTTCCTTGCGATCCAGAATAATAAAGAAAGCATAACTCCCGCTCCGCGCCCCGATTTCCTTTTGAGGCCATGGGGCGCGTTCTTCTCAAAACTATAAACGGAGATGATTGATTATTGCTGAAGTCATTTGTTGTGTGGTATAATTACAGCGCTATGATTGCCGCCATCAGAAGGAGGTTAACAAATGACGGCAATTGACTTGCGTTTAAGATCCAGCCTAAAACAACGTAACGGTTATTACATTGTCCGCCTATCATGGTACGATGCAAAAGGACAGCGCAAGCAGACGAATGTCACAACGGGATTGCAAGTTGTCGGAAACAAGTACCGCGCAGAAGCACGAGAAAAAGAAATATACAGACAATACGAGAGCGTATTACTAGCCGAATCGCAAGAGGCAAGCAAAATATTTTATCATGAGTGGTTAACGAAATGGCTAAAATTTCAGGAGAACAAAATATCACCATCAACTTTCTATAGTTATAAGATCGTCGTTGAAAAGCACATCATTCCATATTTTAAAGACCGAGATATTACATTAGCCGAATTGAACTGTAAAAGGATCGAATCATATTTCGATTATCGGTTAAAATCTTCAGATGTTAGTGTTAATAGCTTGAAGCATGAACGGTGCTATATTAGCTCGTCGCTGAAATATGCGGTAACTGAAGGCGTATTAAAGTATAATCCGGCCAATGGGGTACGGCTCCCAAAGATTCAAAAGCATATAGCGAATACCTACACGAATGAGCAGTTAAAAACTTTTTTATCGGCTATTTCGGGATCAGAGTTAGAGCCCGCTATACTTATGGCGGCGTGGTTTGGCTTCAGGCGTGGCGAGGTGATCGGTATGCGCTGGGACTGTATCGACATTAAAAACAAAACAATTGCAGTACGCGGCACTGTTAAATCACAGGGTAAAAACGGCTATTCTGTTTATTATGTGCCTAGCGCAAAGAACAATACATCTATTAGAACTTTGCCGATGACTGAAGAACAGGCCGAATACTTTTCAAAGCTCAAAGAACAGCAGAAGCACAGGCAAGCCGTCAAGGGTTACTGTCATGATTTTGATGCTTTTATATGCACATATAAAGATGGTAAACTAATTTCTCCGAATGTATTGACGCGCGCTGTACCTAAATTGACTGAAGCTTGCGGACTTCCACGGTTAAAGCTCCATGAACTCAGGCATACCTGTTTATCGCTTATGATACAAAACGGCATATCTGTTCTTGATGCAGCATCATGGGCTGGGCATTCATCCCCATCCACGACACAAAACATTTACGCGCATGTTGACGCCCGCTCAAAAGAAAAAATTTCCGCCATCCTGGCAGAGCTTCTTTCCTGAATTGTCCGCTGTGCCTATTTTGTGACTAATAGCCCCAAGACCGCGAAATGGTAGACTTGTGAAATTGCTTAAAAAGTTCCCAAAATAACAAAAAAGACCCAAAATCTTACGACTTTGAGTCTTAAAAGTGGTGCGCGAGGCGGGACTTGAACCCGCACGTCCGGAGTGGACACTAGAACCTGAATCTAGCGAGTCTGCCAATTCCACCACTCGCGCATCTGTGAAAGCTTGGTTATAATAGCATTTAACAGACGACTTGTCAAGCGCTTTTTTCGTCAGTGTCAAGTTTTTTTGTTGGTTTGTCAATGATGTGTTACAGAATTAGGAAAAGGCAATAGGACTTGCTTAGGTGAGAGCCAGTTAAGGCAATACCGCATAATTCGGCAAGAGCAGATCCTGAGAAAATTTGGGTTCTGATAAAGGCACTTTTTCGCAGATGTACTTTGTGTACCTCAAGA
>CADARY010000036.1 GCA_902790375.1 Oscillospiraceae bacterium
CCGGGCGCCTATCAGTATGAGATCGACGGGCGCGCGGTGAACGTCCAGAGGAAGAGTGACGGGAGCTGCTGCCTGGGGGTGGACAATATCGCGGCAAACGATCTGGACGTGGCCCATCGCTTCACCGTGAGCGACGGAACGGACAGCTTTACCATCACGGCCAGCGTCCTCAGCTATGCCAAAACCGCCATCGAGCGCGGCGGCACGGACCTTGCCAATCTCGGCAGGGCGCTCTATCTCTTCAACCGTGCCGCCGAGAAGTACTTCGGAGGGTAAGGAGCCATGAACCGAAAACACAAAGCCGCAAGGGCCGTCAACCGGGCCCTGGGGCTGATCCTGATCCTGGCAGTGATGCTCATGTCGCCGCTCTTCGGCTTCGGCTTCCGCTTCGCCTCGAAGGAGCAGCGCGCAGCCGCCGCCGAAGCGGAAAATACCGTGCTCCAGAGCGGGGCGCTGATCCCGCGCGCCTCGGCCACGCCACGTCCGACCGCCGCGCCGACCCCGACCCCTGTGATCCTGCCGACAGCGCCGCCGACGCCGGTCCCGACGCCGACACCCGTACCCACGCCGCGGCCGGTGCAGCAGCCTGTCGTTGCCGCAAATCCCGCACCGCAGGCCTGGAACCCGGAGGAGGTCCCGGAAGGGGAGGAGGGCGATGAGGCGCAGGAGGAAGAGAGCAGCGCGGAGACCGCCTTCACCGGCGGTGAAGAGCTGGGCAGCACGATCGAAAACGGCCTGATCGAGGCGAACAATGCCGACCTTGTGATCCAGACCGGCGAGCAGCCGGGCGCCGGATACACCCCGCCCCAGCAGGAGGTTCAGCCCGTGCAGGAGCAGACCACGGTCGAGACTCAGCCGGAGGGCAACGAGTCCGAAGCGTTTATCTTTTAAGGCAACACCGCACAATCCGCCTTCGGCATCTCCTGGAAAATTTGTGCTCTGATTTCGTCACTTTTTCTTGAGGTACACAAAGTACATCTGCGAAATAAAAAAGGTAGGGGTCGATCCCCTGATCGACCCGTCGAATTACGCACAGTGGCGCAAAACGGCGGGCCGATGAGGGCATCGGCCCCTATGGCTTTTTTATTCCCTTTATTCCGCTCTCCTGCAAACGAAGCAGTGCCACTCCTCCTCCGAGCGGTGGTCCAGGATTTCAAAGCCGCTGCTCTTCAGCGCGGCGGCGGTCTCCGGCCAGCGGTTTTCAATGATCCCCGAGCAGATGAACACAGCCCCCGGGGCCATGAACTGCCCTGCCAGCGCCGAGAGGGGGATGATCACATCGGCCACGATGTTGGCAAGCACAAGCTGATAGCCCCCGCCGATCCTCGCGCGCAGGCCCGCGTCGCCTAAAATGTCGCCTGCCCAGGCGCGCATGCGCTCCGGCCCGATGCCGTTGAGGGCGGCGTTGGACATGACCACGTCCGGCGCCTTGGGGTCGATATCCACGCCGAGGCAGGTGTCACAGCCCAGAAGCAGCGCCCCGATACCGAGGATGCCGCTGCCGCAGCCGAGGTCCAGCACGCGCGCGCCGGGGGCGCAGTACGGCTCCAGAGCCGCAAGGCACATGCGGGTGGTGGCGTGGCTGCCGGTGCCGAAGATGAGACCCGGGTCCAGGCGCAGGGGCACGCGCCCGTCGTCCGGGGTCTGCTCCCACTCGGGCACCACAACGAGCTTTTCTCCCACCTCAATGGGCTTGTAGTATTCGCGCCAGCTGTTCTCCCAGTCGCTGTCCTCCACAAAGGCGGTGCTGAGCGCGGGGAAGGCCGCCTTCATCTGCCGGAGTACGGCAAGGCCCTCCTCGTCGTCTGTCAGATAGCACTTGATGCGGCTGACGCCGAGGAATTTGTTTTCCAGCTCCTCATCCACATAATCCCAGTACTGGCGGTTATGCTCGAAAAACTCCCGGAAATCCTCCTCGTTTTCAATGACGAAGCCGCCCGCGCCCATAGCCGCCATCTGCTCGCAGCGCGCATCCAGCTCCTCCTTTGGGGTGTTTACGGTCACTTCGATGTATCGCATGTCAAACCTCCGTTATACGCAGCATGAAACAATTCCCAGGGAAAGCCCGGGGGCGGGGGAGCGCAGAAGCGCAGCGCCTCGCCCATCTGTGGGTGGCAAAAGCCCAGCTCGCGGGAAAAGAGCGCGATGGCGCAGTCCCGCCGGGGACTGCCGTACTTGCCGTCGCCCGCCAGCGGATGCCGCCGCGCGGCAAGCTGGACGCGGATCTGGTGCGTGCGCCCCGTGTGCAGGCGAACCGACAGCAGGCTCAGGTTTTCCGCCTCCTCCAGCACCCGGTAGTCCAAAACCGCCTCCTTCACGCCCGCGCGCCTGCGGCTGACAACAAAGCTCTTGTTCCGCCCGCGGTCGTGATACAGCAGATCCCGCAGCGTGTCCGCGTCCGGCTCCGGCCGCCCGTGAACCACAGCAAGGTATTCCTTCTGAAAGCGTCCGTCAGCCATCTGACGGCTCAGTCCGGCGGCGCTCTCCCGCCTGAGGGCATAGACCATCACGCCGCCCACGGCCCGGTCCAGCCGGTGCACGCAGAAGACCGAGGGCACCGCAAGACGTTCGGAGAGCAGGACGGGCATGTCCGCCTCGGAATCCAGACCCGGGGGCTTGAGGCACACGGCGATGTACTTGTCGTGAAACAGAAGGGGAATGTCCATGGCCTCTCCTTTAAAAATTATATATCCAAGTGTATCATCGGCGGCCTGAAAATACAAGCGCATCCCTCCGGGGGAACTGGACTTTTTTTCTTCTCCCGAGAAAAAACGGGAACAAAGCAGCCTGACCGGCGTCTTAAAGACAAAACAGAAAAGCGGGCCCGTTTTTCTTCTCCCTTATGGGGAATCCAAAAAATGTTTTCATTTTGCAACCATCGCCGCCGCCCTGTAAAAAGCTATGAAAGCCTTGAAAAAGCAGACATTTGGAAGCTTTGGACAAATTCAGAGTGTAACTGAATTGAAATTTTTTGAAATTTTTATAGTTTTGGGTCTTGCAATTTAGGGAGAGTTGTTGTAATATTATAGCCGAATCGTAATACTTTTTTCATTATTTGAAAGGAGCTGCGGTTCCAAGCAAGTCTCAGCGCAGTAATCATTTTACCCGAAAGGGTAGTTTAGGGGGAGCAATTATGAAGAAACGGTTCATAAGTCTGCTGCTTACGGCATTGATGGTTCTGTCCCTGTTCTCGGGGCTGAGCGTCAATGCGTATGCCGCAACCACCGCGTACGGCGCCAATGTCATCGAATATACGATGGGACAGGGCGACTACGTTCTGAGGATCTGCCAGAAGTTAGGTCTGAACTACTATACGTGCAAGGACGCTATCATGATCCTCAACAACATTTATGACGGCCAGTGGAGCAAGCTGGCTGTCGGCAGAGTCCTGACTCTGCCTGCGAGCGATAATGATGCAGTCCTGATCGCAAACGGTGCGCGCACGACCACCTATAACACGGGTGCCGCCGCCACCACCGCCTCTACCGGAACGATCACCGGCACTGCCACCACCGGCACGGTCAGCACCGCGTCCACGGCGAACTTCACGTCCGCCAAGTCCGCGGATACGCTTGCCTACTACCTGGTGCCCTACACCATGTCCTACGGCGAGACTGTCTCCGGCGTGTGCAACAACCTGGGCGTCAACTTCTCCATCTTCAATCCGTTCATCAAGCAGGTGAACAACATCTCCGACTGGAGCAAGGTGAGAGCAGGGGACACCATCATCGTCCCGACGCCTGTGTGCCCTGTCGTGGGCACCACCTGCTACGGTGTTATGCAGCATGTGGTCGCCGGCAGTGACACTGCCTACGGTATCGTCAGCTCCAAGGGTGTCTCCTACAACGCCAACGAGCTTCTGCTCAAGGCGCTGAACCAGACGGACAACCTCGCGGCGATCCGGGCCGGGTCGAACTTCTTCTACCCCGTGCCTCTGACGGTCTCCGTGCCCGGCACCGGCAACCCCGGTACCACCGCCACGACGACCACCGTCACCACCGTCACCGACGGCAACGGCACGACCACCACGAGCACGACCTCCACGTCCAAGCTGTACACCCTCACGAGCGGCATGTCCGCCTCTGACGGCACTATGCTCTTCTACGTGAACAACCAGGCCGTTACCGCCGCTCCTGCCGGCGCGAAGGTCACCATCGTGACCCAGACCTATTCCGGCAGGGCCATCCAGAGCCTCGCGGTCAAGTACACCGACGGCACCGCCGACCTGCACCTGACCAGCGACACCTTCGTGATGCCGAGCTGCAACGTCCGTGTGGACGCCGCCATCAAGACCGGCCATGACATCAACATCTCCGCCAACTACAGCGGCAAGGCTGCGGCCTCCGTCGGCGGCGTGTCCGTCTCGTCCGCGGTCAAGGGCTCCGCAGTCGTCATCAAGAGCACCGATCCCAACTATGAGATCTCTGCTGTGTATGCCTACTACAAGAAGATGATCACCGCCTCCACGAAGACCGCGCTCACCGTGAGCAGCTCCAGGGCTTTCATTATGCCCGATGCGGATGTGGATGTCGAAGTTGTCCTCACGCCTGTCTCCACGTACTCCTTCTACGTGATTGAGCCCACGCCCGCACGCGGCAGCTTCTACCTGCAGGTCAACGGCAATGCCGTGACCCGCGCGGCCAAGGGCGCAAGCGTCACGGTCGTTGCCAAGGCAATGGACGGGTACGAGCCTGTTGAGCTGATCGTCAACAAGCACGGCGATCCGACGAAGTTCGTCAACGTCTTCAGCAACACCTTCACCATGCCCGCCTTCGACGTGGACGTGAGTGTCAGATTCGGCGCCAAGGGCAACAACATCCTGATCATGCCGTCCCAGATCGGCAATATCTACGCCTTTGACGATCCTGCCGATATCACGGACCCGGTCGATGAGGATCTTGTCATCACCGATCAGGACACCAACGAGGTCGTCATCCTCGCACCCTATGACGAGGACGGCAACGAGATCACCAGCGGCTACAAGGTCGAGTACGACGTGGTCCGCAACAGCGACGGTCTCAAGGTCTCCGTTACGGCCGGGGCAAATCTGCGCGGCAGATTCAAGATGCCCAAGGGCGGCGTCACCGTCACCCCGATCATCACGGCTGCGACGCCCGCCATCATCAGCGGCGAGATCTTCATGAACAGAGAGACCACGCCCGCCACCAGCTACCGCGACTGCAGCTTCTCCGTCACCTACAAGGAAGGCAGCAAGGAAAAGCGCGTGGAGTTCACCGGCAAGAACGACAAGTCCGCCTCCATCCCCGTGCTTGAGTACGTGGATCTGCGCACTACGGTCGCAGACGGCGTGGCCTTCGTCCAGTACAAGATCGTGCCGACCTACGCAGGCACACCCACCGCAGCTGAGCAGGCAGAAATCGCCCAGCTGCTTGAGCAGATGCAGAACGAGGCCAATACCTACGGCTACTTCCAGATCCCCGATACCGACGGCAAGGTCGTCGAGTACACCATTGAGGCCTACTTTGAGACCGGCAAGGTCGCCATGGGTCCCGCTGCCATTACCGGCATCGGCTCCGTCGGCTACAAGATCCTGGATGCCAACGGCAACTGGAAGTCCTCCAACACCTGCGAGCCGGGCGCTCAGGTGATGATCGTCGTCACCAACGGCAACGGCTACCGCTTCGACGCCACAAAGCTTGACAGCAAGCTCATCGTCACCCGCAAGGACAACGGCGCCCGCGTCACGGTTGACTATATCTCCGTGCCGAGCCTCGATCCCAACAGCTATGCCTTTACCTTCACCATGCCCGCATCCGGCGTGAACGTGCAGGCCATCTTCGATCCCAAGCCCTTCGTCATCACCATGAAGTGCGTGGACGAGGTCGGCAACGACCTGACAGGTCTGGGTCTGTGGCAGATCGCCATCGACTGGGTTCCCGGCGTCCTGGACAACGCGACCAACGTCAACTGGTTCGACTTCGAGACGAAGTTTGACGTGTCCTACGGCGATTACGTCACCGTCGCCATGACCGAGGCCGGCTGGTCCAAGTACGACATGGTCTCCTTCCGCATCGACGATCAGCAGTACACCGCCGATCAGCTCAACTACTTCTACAACTTCCAGATGATCGATGACCGCGCCTGCGATCACGTCATCACCGCAGTTCTCAGACCCAAGACGGTCTCCGCGATCCACAACCTCAACGCCATGTACGACGTGACCAAGGCCGGTGTCGAGTTCCTGATCATCTCCTCCCCGTCCGGCTACAGCGATGAGTTCCGCAGAAGCCCGAACGTGGACGGCGCACCGCTCAAGTATGTCAACCGCGCCATCGCCGGCGATAAGGTTGCCATCGTGGCAAACTCCATCGACTCCAAGTACACCGTCAAGGCAAACGATATCACCATCATCCCCTTCGGCACCGATGCTGACCGCATCGTTCCCACCGAGGAGTGGATCTACGCCAACGGCGTATCCGCAGCACCCTATGCAGACGGCGCCATCCGCGTCTTCACCTTCACGATGCCTGACTGCGACATGTCCATCACGCTGAACTTCAGCGGCACGCAGCAGGGTATGGTCATCAGCGTCTACGACGCCGACAACAATCCTGTCGCCGGCATGGTCAGAGTCTTCGCCAACAACGTCTACCGCGACGTCGGCTCCGACTTCAGCTTCGCGGACATCGCCTACAAGACGCCTGTTCAGATCCTGCGCAGCGAGCTGGCGCTTGCTGAGAACAAGGTCATCAGAGACGTCGAGATCAGCACCGGCAGCGGCAAGTCTGTCCCCTACACGGATATGACCAACGCCGGCGAAGGCATCCAGTTCACCATGCCCGATGAGCCCGTGTGGGTCATCATCCGCATCGACGATCGCTACTATCCCAACGTTCCCACCGTGGTCATCACCACCCAGGTCAATAACGGCGGCTTCGTCTTCAGAAGAAGCGCGGATCCTGCCGATCCCGTGCTTGCCCTTGAGGAGTTTGCACCCGGCGAGATCGTCTACGTCTTTGACGAGCCCGATAACGGCTATGACCACCTCGGCCTCGGCGACCTCAAGATTTACGTCAACGGCGTGCAGAACACCGTGAACGTCCAGCAGGTCACCACTGTGCCGCATGTCTGGTCCTTCACCATGCCGCAGGGCACCATCATCATAAAGGCTGACTTCCCGAAGGCGGAAGCCCTCACCGTCGATCTCAGCATCGACGTGATGGATAAGGACGGCACTTCTTTCCCCGACGGCAAGGTCTATGCCACCGTGGGCGGCAATGTCGTCGAGATCACCGGCTCCGGCCACATCAAGGCCCTGACCGGTCAGAGCGTGACCATCACCTCCGCCATGAACGGCTATGACATCCTCAGAGTCCTGTCCCAGAGCGGCAAGGGCGACATCGGTACCGGCAACGTCTATGTTGTTCCCGAAGACATCATCACCGATCAGCTCTATGTTGGTCTCAAGAGCACCAGCAACAAGATCACGAACGATGTCAGCGGCGGCACCCTGTCCTACAGCCTGAATCCCACCATGGATCCTCTTACGACCGAGTACGTCATCGGCAGCCCCCTGTACATCAAGGCTACGGCAGCCGAGGGCTATGAGCTGCCCGATGCGGCGGATATCTTCGCCGCAGACGTCAACGGCACACGCGTCACGGTTGTGGACGCGCCGGATGATGTGGCGGCTGACTATGTGGTCGTTCCCACTGAGGGCGGCGGCATCTACTTCTCCGCAGTCTTCGCCACTGCCTCCAGAAGCGTGTCCTTCATGGTGAAGCCGGACGGCGCATGCGCCAAGCTCACCATGGGCAGCCTCTCCACCGAGATCAGCGGCACCCAGACCTACAACATGATTGAGCCCGGCACGATCATCACGATCGAGTCCGCGACCGAGGGCTTTGACCAGCTCAGCCTGAACGCCGACATCGGCACCATCAACGGCAACAAGTACATGGTTCCCAACGGCGACGCGCACGTGCTCATCAACCTCTCCAGCTCCAAGAACCCCATCACCAAGGGCACCTACTCTCACGGCAACATGCAGTTTGCCGACGACAAGGATATGAAGAACCTCTATGCAGGCGCGGCTGATACCGACGCTGAGGTTTACATCCTGGATCTGCCGGACAAAGGCTACAATGCCCTGAAGAAGGAAGACCTCAAGATCACGAGAATCACCGACAACAGCCTCGTTGAGCTGACCGAGCTCACGCCCGATGCAACTCACCCGGCTCGCTGGATGTTCAAGATGCCTGCCGGCGGCGTCAAGGTCAATGCGACCTTCACCATCGACGCCTTCACCGTCACCTTCAGCATCCTGGACGCCAGCAACGGCAATGTGCCGCTGCCCGAGGTTCCCGTATCCGTGAGTGTCAACGGAGCTGCGGCAACGACCGTGACCCACGGTCAGAGCATCAGCGCCAGCATCGGCCAGAAGCTCACCTTCACCGCACCCAGCGGCTACAAGATCCTGGACAACACGGGCTACACCGTCAACGGCAACGCCTCCATCGCCCTGGCTCTCCAGCCCACAGCCTGATTCCCCAGCCAATTCCCTTTATCTCCCCCCTGAGCGGCTGGGCCGCCAAGGTCCAGTCGCTCACTTTCAGGGAGCAATTCAATAGAAGCAAAAAAACAGAAATCCCGGCAGCTTTCAACAGGCTGCCGGGATTTCCGCACTATCCGTGTTATTCCGCCGGGCTTCTGCGCGCGGGCTTGACGTTCAGATCGGGACGGATGCCGCCCTCGATGACGCCGTTGCTTTCCTCAAAGGCGCGGATGCTCTGCCGGATCAGGACAAGGATATGACTGTTGAGAGAACGCCCTTCATAGTCGGCGACATAGGACAGCTTCTCAAGCATTTCTTCTTCGATGCGGATGGACACGCTTTTGATTGCCATTTCATCACCTCATAGATATACAGTGACTTTACTTTATGGCGAATCCGGTGTATGATGTCTGAATTAGATATACCGTATATCTACAAAACAAATCAGGAGGCCTGCCATGCCCAACTATCCGAAAATGTACGCCATCCTGTGCGCTGCGGCTTCCGAGGCGATCGACCGCATCGGAAGCGGGGACAGCGCCGGGGCGGTAAATTTGCTGCAAAATGCCCTGTCGGAGGCGGAGGACTTGTACATCTGTGCCGAAGATGAACGAAAAAAGGAATAGGCATTGACTTCACTGGTTTAACGTGCTAAAATTCGCCCATCTTATGGAAGCGGGTGAAGACCATGCTCAGTTCAAATATCACACGCGATGAAAACGGCGCCCTGCGCTTTGCCGGGCAGAGCGTCCCGGCTCTTGCACAGCGCTACGGTACGCCCCTGTATCTGATGGATGAGGCGCGCATCCGCGCAAACTGCCGGATGTACAAAAACGCCTTCGAGAGCGCCTTCGGCGGCGCGGCTCTGCCCCTGTACGCAAGCAAGGCGTGCTCCTTCAGGCAGATGTACCGCATCATGGCCGAGGAGGGGATGGGCGTGGACGCCGTCTCCCGCGGGGAGATCCATACCGCGATCACGGCGGGCTTCCCGGCGGAGCGGATCTGGTTCCACGGCTGCGGCAAAACGGACGCGGATATCCGCTATGCCCTGGAGCAGGGCGTGGGCTGCTTTATCGTGGACGGCATGGAGGAGCTGGAGGCCCTGAACGCCGAGGCCGGCAGGCGCGGCGTGAGGCAGAAGATCCTGCTGCGCGTCACCCCGGGCATCGATCCGCACACCTACGAGGCGGTGAACACCGGGCGCGTGGATGTGAAGTTCGGCGTCCCCATCGGCACCGGCCAGGCCCTGGACTTTGTCAGGGCGGCGCTGAACTCCCCAAATGTTGCGGTGGACGGCCTGCACTGCCATGTGGGCTCCATGGTCTTTGACGAGAATGTGTTTGAGGATACCGTTGATCTCATGCTCGCGTTTATGCTTACGCTGCGGGATACCCTCGGCTATACGGCGGGCACGCTGGATCTCGGCGGCGGCTACGGCGTGCGCTATGTGGACGAGGATAAGCAGGTGGATATCCCGGGGCGCATCACGGCGCTGGCGGCTCATTTGCGCAGCCGCGCAGCAGAGCTGGGCCTGCCCGTGCCGTATATCCTCATGGAGCCGGGGCGCAGCATCGTGGCCGACGCGGGGCTTACGGTCTATACCGTGAGCGCCGTGAAGCGCATCCCGGGCTTCAAGAACCATGTGATCGTGGACGGCGGCATGACGGACAATCCGCGCTACTGCCTCTACAAGGCCAGGTACACCGTCCTGCATGCCGGGCGGGAGACAGGGGAGACGGCGGTCTTCGATCTCGCCGGGTGCTGCTGCGAGAGCGGCGATATCCTCCAGCCTGCGGTCACGCTGCCTGCCGATATCCGGCGCGGGGAGCAGGTGGCCGTCTGCACCACAGGGGCCTATAACTATTCCATGGCCTCCAACTACAATCGCCAGGGCCGCCCGCCGGTGGTCATGCTGCGGGATGGGGAGAGCTGTATCGCCGTCAGGCGCGAGGGGCTTGAGGATCTCTGCGCCCTGGATGTGTGAGAGCTTTGAGTTTGGAGTTTGGAGTTACGGCGGTAAGCATGGATAAAGAAAAAAAGGAGCTGCGCCGGCTGTACCGTGAGCGCGGCAGGGCCTTGACCGGGGACTACCGCGAGGCCGCCGACCGCGCGATCTGCGCGGCGGTGCTGGCATCGGAAGCGTGGCGGCGGGCGGAGAGCGTCTTCCTCTTCGTCAGCATGTGGGCCGAGCCCGACACAGGGCCTCTCTTTGCGGCGGCCTTTCGCGCGGGCAAGCGGGTCTATGTGCCGCTCTGCTGCCCGGACCGGGTGATGAAGGCCGCGCGTATCCGAAGCCTTGACGCGCTCCGGCCCGGCGCCTTTGGTATCCCGGAACCGCCCGCTGACGCGGAGACGGCAAAGCCGGGGGAAGCGGCGCTCGCCCTTGTCCCCTGCGTGACGGCAACGGCGAACGGCGCGCGTCTGGGCCACGGCGCAGGCTACTATGATCGTTTCCTGCGCCTGCACGGCTGTGAGACGATGTGCCTGTGCTACGGGAGCCTGCTCGCCCCGACCCTCCCGATGGACGAACACGATGTCCCGATGGACCATGTGGTCACAGAGAACGGGATCGTATAAAGCAACACGGCGGATTCATGCCCTTGTGCACGAATCCGCCGTGTTGCTCGTAAACGGCCTCTTTACTTAAAGCGAAGCTGGGGGCGGTAATATTCAAAGATCACGCCGTCCCTGCCGCGCTCGGCGCGCTCGTTGTGGGAGGTCCATGCAAAACGCATGGCGCCCATGGCCTCGGACAGGCGCGCGCTCAGCGGGCGGTATCCCGTATGATAGGCGATGAACTGCGGCCGGGCGAGGAAGTTCAGCAGGCAGTGACCGAGCAGGAAAGCGGTGGGCTTTGCGACGCCGTCGCCGTATTCCCAGGTCTGCGTGGCGAGCTGACCGCGCACAATGTCCTTTGCGTGCAGGCGGAACCAGCGCACGATCATGGGATTGAAGCTCTCGATGCACACCTCGCCCGGGTAGTCGGAGAGAATGGCGTAGGTCTTCTCACACAGCTCCCTGTTGCGGCTGCCGGTCTTGAGCTCCACGATCAGCGGGCCGCGCCCGGCATAGAGCTCCAGCACCTCGGTCAGCAGCGGGATGCGCTGGTTCGTGCCGCACAGCTTCAGAAGCTTCAGCTCGTCATAGCTTTTGTCCTCAATCCGGCCGGGCACGCCGCACATGCGGTCAAGCGTGTCATCGTGAAAGACCACGACCTGCCCGTCCCGGGTCAGGTGCACGTCCATCTCCGCGCCGTAACCCGCGCGGCTGGCAAGCCGGAAGGCCTCCAGCGAGTTTTCGGGGACGCTTTTATCCTCGCTGTGCAGTCCGCGGTGGGCAAAGTTGCGCCCGTAGAAGGGAGCCTTCTGCCGCTTCGTGACCTTGCCGGGGGCCAGCAGGAATACCGGCAGCCCCACCGCGGCGGCAACGCCGGAGCCGATGAGCCCGGCCCGCCTGAGCTTCTGGGAAAAAAACCTGTTCATATAGAACACCTCGCTTACATTTATTCTCCGTCGAAGGCTTCCAGGCCGACCACGTTCTCCACCTTGTGCGCCTTGATGTTCTTGACAAGCGCCGTGAACACGATGAACGACAGCACCGTCAGCACGCAGGAGTAGACCGGCAGGGTGCGCCAGGCGCCCGTGCGGTTGAACATGAGGCCCAGCAGGATCGGCGTGACCGTCTGCGCGGACATGGAGGAGGCGTAATAATAGCCGGTGAAGCGGCCGATCTTCTTCGACGAGCAGAGCTCCACCACCATGGGGAAGGAGCAGTTGTGCACCAGGGCCATGCCGAAGCCCTTGATCGCCCAGACAGCATACAGGATCGCCGGGAAGGTATATTCCCCGTGCGCCGCGTTCGGCGCGGTGACGCCGGTGGGGACCACCGTGCACATGATGACGAGGGCAAGGAACGTGACGCCGAGACCGCAGGAAATGGTCCATTTGCGGCCGATCTTATCCGCAATGGCGCCGGCAATGGCAAAGCCCAGCACGGAGGCGAGGCCGCCGGCAATGGTCAGCACCATCGTGGCGCTGGAGACGGAGTTCAGGTAATAGATGACGTAGTTCCCGATATAGGTGCCGATGGCGTTATCGGACATGAACCACAGAAATTCCGCGCCCAGGATCGCAAGCAGCATGGTCTTGTTCGCCTTCGACATAGGCCTCGAGTCGTCCACCGGGGTGGCGATGGCAGCGAGGCGCTCGCCCTCGGCCATCTGCTCCTTCATCTCCTCATGGATCTCGTTTTCCCGGATGGTGAAGAAGAGCACCAGCGCGGAGATGACCATGAGCACCGAGGCGACCAGGAAGGGGATCTCGATGGTCCAGATCTTTCTGGCCTCGTCGGCGGCATTGATGTAATCGGAGAGCTTGAGAAAGATGCCGAGAACCGTGGCAAAGGCGCCGCCGAGATAGCCCATGATGTTGATGATGCCGTTGGCCTTGGCCCGCAGCGGCTTCGGCGTGATATCCGGCATGAGCGCGACGGCGGGATTGCGGTACATCATCATGAACATCAGCACGATCCCCATCAGCAGCACCATGCCGAGAATGTTGTTGTGGTGGAAGAAGAAGGGGATGAAGGGAAAAGCCACAGCCGAGACGAAGGTGCCCGTCAGAATATAGGGCATGCGCTTGCCGATGGGCGTGTGCGTCTTGTCCGAGAGGTTGCCGAAGATCGGCAGGAGGATCAGCGCGGCCAGATTATCGCAGGCCATGATGATGCCGACCAGCCACTGCACGTTCAGGATCTTTGCCGGATCGCCAGCCTTGAGCTGGGCCGAGGAGATCCCGTACATGCGCCGGGCGAAGATATCCGTCAGGAAGGTGGGGCACCAGGAGTCATACACCTGCCACAGCAGGAGAATGCCGAAGAAGGCAAAGCCGATGAGAAAGGTGCGCCTGTAGTTGAGCTTCAGTGTGATCTGCGGTTTTTCGTTCATGTCTCAGACCTCCGAAGAGAAGGAATGGTTACGGCTGTTTGCACTCAGGCATGAGCTCCTCCGACATGACCTGGAGAATGCGGTCAAATACGGCGACATCCTCAGGCGGAAAACGCTCGGCTACGCGGCGCATGACAGTGAGCTCGTAATTGGCATAGAGATTCATGTATGTATAGTATTTCTCGGAGAGGATCAGATGGTATTCGCGGCGATCCACAGTGGAGTTCTGGCGCTCAAGGTAGCCCTTTTTGATGAGGTTATTGACCTTGTAGGTGGCGTTTGACTGGGAGATGTTCAGAAAGTCCGCGAACTGGCTGACGGTCGGCTGCCCCAGCATATAGATGACCTCGAGCGAGAAGGCCTCCATTGCGGACAGGGACCCGTCTCTCTCCCGCACCAGCTCGAAAACACGGCGATAGAACTGCAGCTTGAATTTATTATAGACGTCGGCGAAATGTTTTTCCAGCATTGACATATCCTCCGTTCTGATGTATTTTATAGAGTTTGCTCTCTGACTTCTATTTTACTTCAAATATCCGGCATTGTAAATACAAAAAAAGGAAAAATGCATTTGTACAAAGTGTGAATTTTCTGTATTCGCCCCGGGGAACACTTGACAATGGGGCGAAGGAATGCTATATTAGCACTCGAAAGGAAAGAGTGCCAACAGTCGAACGGCGAGAGTGCTAATGCAGGCAGGCGAACAGACGATGGTTTTAAGTGAACGCAAAAAGAAAATACTCGCCGCCGTGGTGGATGAATACGTCCGGACGGCGGAGCCTGTCGGCAGCAAGGCCATTGCCGCCAAGGCCGGCCTCGGCTGCTCTCCCGCCACCATCCGCAATGAGCTGGCCGAGCTCGTGAGCCTTGGGTATCTCGAGCAGCCGCATACCTCCGCCGGGCGTGTCCCGACGCCGATGGGCTACCGCATGTATGTCAACGAGCTCATGGAAAAGCAGCGCCTGAGTCTGGAGGAGACGGAGGACATCAACCGCCGCATGAACCAGAAGCTCCGGGAGCTTGACGATACCATCAGCGACGTCAGCCGCCTGGCCTCCCAGCTCACGGATTACCCGGCGCTCGCCCTCACCACCCGCACGACGGTGACCATCAAGCGCTTCGACATCATCTATGTGGACGCCAACACCTTTATCATCGTCGTCATGCTCAGTGACAACACGGTGAAAAACAAGCTCGTGAAGCTGCCGGTGTCCGTGGATCAGAAGCTGGTGCAGCGCCTGTCAAGCCTCTTCAATTCCGGCTTCACCGGCATCACCGAGGACGCGGTCACGCCGCTGCTCATCAATTCCACCGAGCGCGCGGCGGACGACACCATGGGCGTCACCTCCGTCATCGCGGCCTTCGCCATCGAGGTGCTGACCGAAGCGGGAGCCCCCTCCGCCTGCGTGAGCGGGGAGAACCGGCTGCTCAACCAGCCGGAGTTCCGGGATCCCGACAAGGCTCACCGCCTGATGGGCTATCTCTCCGGCGGCGGCTATATCCTCCCGCCGAACGCGAACATGGACGAGGCGGGAGAAATCAAGGTTCTCATCGGCCCGGAGAACGTGGCAGAGGAGCTCAAGGATTCCAGCGTCGTCATTGCGACCTACGACGCGGGCGACAACACCAGGGGCATGATCGGCGTGGTCGGGCCGACGCGCATGGATTACTCCGCTGTGGCGGCCAAGCTTTCGATCCTGGCTGCGGGCCTCTCACGGAGGCTCGGCGGGGGAGAGGCGCCGCCGGAGGGCATGCACAATAAACTGATCATCAAGGGAGATACAGGAAATGAGTAAGAAGAAGCAGAGCGCCGCGGAAGAGGTCGAACAGGAAAAGACCGAGACCGCCCCGGAGGAAAGCGCAGAAGAAAAGACCGGGCCCGAGAGCGAAGCCAAACCCGAGAGCGAAGCCAAACCCGAGACGGAAGAGAAAGCCGGAACGGAAGAAAAAGCCGAGGCCGAAGAGAAAACCGGGGAAAAGCCCGCCGAAGAGACGGTGGAGCAGTCCAAGGACTCCGCCCTTGCCGCCATGAACGACAAGTACCTGCGCCTGTGCGCCGAGTACGATAACTTCCGCAAGCGCAGCCAGAAGGAAAAGGACGCGCTCTACACCGACGTCAAGGCAAGCGCGGTGACGGCGTTCCTGCCGGTGTACGATAACCTTGTGCGCGCCCTCAAGCAGTCCACCGAGGATGAGGCCTACAAGAAGGGCGTCGAGATGATCATGAGCCAGTTCAAGGCCACGATGGAAAAGCTGGGCGTCAAGGAAATGGACTGCCTGGGACAGAAATTCGATCCCGCCTACCACAACGCGGTCATGCATGTGGACGACGAGGAGAAGGGCGACAACGAGATCGTGGAGGTCTTTCAGCAGGGCTTCATGCTGGGCGACAAGGTGATCCGCTTCGCCATGGTCAAGGTGGCCAATTGATTTGCACACGCCGGTGAAAGCCGCTGCGTATAGATTCATTTGTTAAAAAATATATCACATATACAGGAGGAAACAATCATGGGTAAAATTATCGGAATAGATCTGGGTACCACCAATAGCTGCGTCGCTGTTCTCGAAGGCGGCGAACCCGTTGTCATTACCAATGCCGAGGGCGCGCGCACCACGCCTTCCGTCGTGGCCTTCGCCAAGACCGGCGAGCGCATGGTCGGCCAGGTTGCCAAGCGCCAGGCCGTTACCAACCCCGACCGCACCATCTCCTCCATCAAGCGTGAGATGGGCTCCAACTACCGCGTGACCGTGGACGGCAAGTCCTATACCCCGCAGGAGATCTCCGCCATGATCCTGCAGAAGCTGAAGGCTGACGCCGAGGCCTATCTGGGCCAGACCGTCACCGAGGCCGTCATCACGGTTCCCGCCTACTTCACCGACGCGCAGCGCCAGGCCACCAAGGACGCCGGCAAGATCGCCGGCCTCGATGTCAAGCGCATCATCAACGAGCCGACCGCGGCTGCCCTGGCCTACGGCATGGATAAAGAGACCGACCAGAAGATCATGGTCTACGACCTGGGCGGCGGCACCTTCGATGTGTCCGTCCTCGAGATCGGCGACGGCGTCATTGAAGTGCTGGCCACTGCCGGCAACAACCGCCTCGGCGGCGACGACTTTGACGCCTGCATCACCGATTACCTCGTGAGCGAGTTCAAGAAGACCGAGGGCATTGACCTCTCCACCGACAAGGTTGCCATGCAGCGTCTGCGTGAGGCCGCTGAGAAGGCCAAGGTCGAGCTCTCCGGCGTTACCACCTCCAACATCAACCTCCCCTACATCACCGCTGACGCCACCGGCCCGAAGCACCTGGACGTCACCCTGACCCGCGCAAAGTTCAACGAGCTGACCCATCACCTGGTCGAGAAGACCGCCGGCCCTGTCAAGCAGGCGCTCGCCGACTCCGGTCTGCAGCCCAGCGACATCACCAAGGTGCTGCTCGTCGGCGGCTCCAGCCGTATCCCCGCCGTGCAGGAGATGGTCAAGTCCCTGACCGGCAAAGAGGGCTTCAAGGGCATCAACCCCGATGAGTGCGTCGCCATCGGCGCTGCCATCCAGGGCGGTGTGCTGAACAAGGATGTGGACGGCATCGTCCTTCTGGACGTGGCGCCCCTGTCCCTCGGAATCGAGACCCTGGGCGGCGTCTGCACCAGACTCATCGAGCGCAACACCACCATCCCCACCCGCAAGAGCCAGGTCTTCTCCACCGCAGCCGACAACCAGACCTCCGTTGAGGTCAACGTCCTGCAGGGCGAGCGGCATCGTGAACGTCTCCGCCAAGGATCTCGGCACCGGCAAGGAGCAGCACATCACCATCACTGCCTCCTCCAACATGTCCAAGGAGGACATCGACAAGGCCGTCAAGGAGGCCGAAATGTACGCCGCCGAGGACAAGAAGCGCAAGGAAGAGGTCGACGCCCGCAACGAGGGCGATCAGATGGCCTACCAGATCGAGAAGACCCTGAGCGAGATGGGCGACAAGCTCGATCCCGCCGACAAGAGCGAGGCCGAGGCCAAGCTCCAGAGCCTCAAGAGCGCCCTGACCGGCACCGATTCCGCCGCCATCAAAGCCGCTACCGAGGAGCTCAAGCAGGTGTTCTACAAGATCTCCGAGAAGCTGTACCAGGCCCAGGGCGGCCAGCCCGGCGCAGGCTTTGATCCCAGCCAGGCGGGCCAGAACCCCGGCGGCCAGGGCGGTCAGGACTATTACGACGCCGACTACACCGTCGTGGACGACGACAAGAAGTAATCCATTCAGGCAGGCAGACGGTTTGAGGCGGAGCATATTACTCCGCCTCAAGCGTGTATACAGATATTCCCGATTTGTATTCGTTAAAAGCGAGTCCTCGATTGGAAAGCCCCTGCTTTTCAATCGAATCTAAAGGAGGCCCCAATGGCCGATAAAAGAGATTATTATGAGGTGCTGGGCGTCAAGAAGGACGCCACGGCAGACGAAATCAAAAAGGCATTCCGGAAGCTGACCAAGGAAAACCACCCCGATCTGCACCCGGGCGACAAGGCCTGTGAGGAGCGCTTCAAGGAAGCAAACGAAGCCTATGAGGTTCTCTCCGACGAGGAAAAGCGCCGGAAGTACGACCAGTACGGCCACGCGGCCTTTGATCCCAACGCGGGCTTCGGAGGCGGCGGCTTCGGTGATTTCAGCGGCTTCGGCGGCTTTGGCGACATCTTCAGCGATATCTTCGGCGGCTTTGGCGGCACGACCCGCGCAAACCCCAACGCGCCGCGCCGGGGTGAGAACGTGCGCGCCACCGTGAACATCAGCTTTGAGGAGGCTGCCTTCGGCTGCAAGAAACAGGTCACCATCGGCAAGGTGGAGACCTGCCCCGACTGCAAGGGCACCGGCTGCGCCCCCGGCACCACGCCGGAGGTATGTCCCGACTGCAAGGGCACCGGCCAGGTCACTGTGAACCAGCGCACCCCCTTCGGCGTCATGCAGTCGAGCTCTCCCTGCTCCAAGTGCCGCGGCAGCGGCAAGATCATCCACCAGCCCTGCAAGACCTGTCGCGGCTTGGGCAGCATCCGCCGTCAGCACAAGGTGGACGTCAATGTCCCCGCCGGTATCGACGACGGGCAGACCATCTCCAAGCCGGGCGGCGGCAACGCGGGTGTGAACGGCGGCCCTGCCGGCGATCTGCTGGTGACCGTGATCGTGCATCCCCATCCCCGCTTTGAGCGCGACGGGACCTCGGTCCTCCTCGAGCAGGAGATCAGCTACGCCCAGGCGACCCTCGGCGCCGAGGTGGAGGTTCCGACCCTTGACGGCAGGGTGAAGCTCACCATCCCCGAGGGGACGCAGCCCGGCGCGGTCTTCCGCATGCGGGGCAAGGGCATCCCGTACCTGCGCGGCGGCGGGCGCGGCGACCAGTTCGTCACCGTGAGCATCAAGGTGCCGAAGAACCTGACCGGCTCCCAGAAGGAGCTGCTGCGCCAGTTCGCCGCCTCCATGGGCGAGCTGGACGGCGACGCCGGACGCGGCATCTTCGGCCGCAAGAAGAAATAAGAAGACAGACAACATAGAACACCGCATCGGAAAACGGCGAGTAACCGTCCCGATGCGGTGTTTTTTTGCGTTGTTTATAAATGCGAGTTGAGCAGCGATAACGTCCGTTTACTGTCATTGCGAGCCAGCGCCGCAGCGTTGGCGTGGCAATCCGCCCGCCGGAGGCTCTTGAACACACGGAAATGAAGCCTGACCGCAGGGAGAANTTATTGCCTGCAATACACGGTCAGCACCTTCTCCATTCCGCCGCAGCGCACGGTGAGCTTGCAGGTCTGCGGCAGGCTCCCGTCGTCGGCGCAGGAGACGCGCGCGGTGTCATAGTCTGTTGACTCCACGCGGAGAACGTCGGGGTGATCAGAACTCCAAGTAATCGGTACTCCCTGCCGCGTGACGTCTGCCCGCAGTTCAATGGGATCACCGGGGTAAATCGTGAAATCAGTCTTGATCTCCGTCTCATAGAACAGTACCCGGATCCCCTCGGGCATCGGCGTGGGCGCTGCCGTGAGCGGTACGGAGTAGACATACTGTGACAAACTCCCAAGACCCTGTGTGTCGCCCATGACGCGGGCGGCGTCGATGATCAGCGCCGTGACCTTGGGCGCGGCATTCGGATAGAAGGCAAAGCAGAGGGAGGAATCCAGCGCGGCATAGCCCCAGATGGTGGGAGCGGCGCTCTCAAGCTGCGCGTTTTCCACATAGCGGCGATACGCGGCGTTCATGATCTGATCCAGCTCACGCGAGAGGAAGGTCTCCTTGTCCGGAATGTGGACATAGTTTGTTTCGTGCTTTTCGCTGGGGATGATGATCGTGAGGGGAAACGCCATGTTGTCCGCCAGGGTCTCCCAATCGCCCTGCGCAATGGCCTTTTGCATGGCAGACAGGAAAGCATATTCGGGACTGTCCGTCGGGATGGAAACCACGGTTTCACCGTCCCCGCTCTCAATACCGCTTGTGACGAGCGCGCCGTTTTCGTCCACATCGTAGTCCCCGTTGAGACCGCTGATGGCCTCTCCGTTCCAGGTTTTATCCCCGGACTCGTTGAAGCGCAGAGCGGGAGAGGGGACATCGTGGATGTCACAGTCGTCAAAGCGGATGCCGTCGGTCCTGAAAAACTGCGCCGCGCCCTGGCTGCACTCGTAAATCTCGGTGCGCAGGATATCGAGGGAGCTGCACTGGTCCGCCTGAATGCCGAGGATGCCGCAGCCGAAGAGGCGCATTTTCTCCAGCCTGACCTGATGGCAGTTCTGGAAGCTCAGCACTCCCCCGGAGCAGGCGCCCGGCTCCTTCGTGTGGCCCGCCGTAAAGCCGCCGAGGAAGAGATTGTCGCAGTTGCGGAAAGAGATCACATCGGCGTAGCGCGGGATGGCGGCAAGGGTCGTGGCTCCGGATTCGGTGTTCTTCGCCTGGATCGCAAGGCCGTTCAGATCATGGATCACAAGCTGCGGGCCGTCTACATTCTCCATCCAGTAATAACAGTCTGTGCCGATCGCGCCGTAGTTGGAGGCTGTCGAGAGGTCAAAGAGCGTGCCGTCGAGAATGATCGTCCGGTCGGGGCCGAGGGCGGCGAGCAGCTCATCCACAGTCGTCACCGTGACCGAGCCGCCCTTTGCCACTTCAAGCGAGCCGGAGGGGGAAACGGGCGGAGCAATATCGTCCGGGTTGAGTTCCTGCAGCGTCATCTCCGCGAGCATGGCGCCCTCCAGAATCTCGCCGTAGAGGTTCGAGGCATAGACGCCGCTGCCGCTGTACCAGCCATGGCTCACGTCGTTTCCTTCAAAGGCACAGCCGTCCACGGTCACGCTGTACCCGGTGAGGGAGAAGACCTTGGCGGGGAAGCGGTTGTCGGTCACCTCGTTGGACAGGAAGAGGACGCGCCGCGCGTAATCGCTGTTCAGTAAATACTGGGCGCTGTTGGCGTGAATGCGGTTTCTGTTGAGGATGACATTGTCGCTGTAGTTCACGTCAAAGAGGAACATGGCGTCGCCCTCGCGTTTGCCGTGGTCATGGATGTCACAGCCCTCGATCTGCACATTGCGGCACTGGTGCAGGCTCACCGCGCCGTAGCTGCACTCGTAGATGTCGGAATTTTTCACGGTGAGGCCTGTGCAGTCGCGCGCCTGGACGCCGAGGATACCGCAGCCGTAGAGCCCGCAGGCGTCCACCGTGCTGTTTTCGCAGCCGTCGAAGTACAGCACGCCGCCCGTGCAGAAGCCGGGCTCCGTCGTGTGTCCGGCGGTGAGCGCTTCCACGCGCATGCCCTGGCAGCCGGAGAAGCGGAGCACGTTTGCGTAGCGCGGCACGGCGGTGAGTATGGTTTCGCCCGGGCCCGCACCGCGGATCGTGAGATTCTGCACGTTATACAGCACAAGCTCATAGCCGTCATAGACCTCGTTCCAGCTGTAATACAGGCTGTGGGTGTCCTCGCCGTAATTCGAGGCGCTTGAGAGGTCAAAGGTGCCGGGCGCAAGCTCAATCACCGTGTCGGGCGCAATGGCGGCGAGCAGCTCGTCCACGGTGGAGACGCGGCCGGCGTTGTCCGCCGCAGCCGGGGCGGGGCCGGCAATGCCCCCGCAGCCCAGCAGCAGGGCCACGGTCAGCACGGCGGCGAGGATGTGCGCACGGCTTTGTTTGTAGTTCATGATCTGCTCCAATCTTTCTTTCAGGTTTCGCTTCTCGGTTGAGAAGGTGGTGGCCACCACACCCGCGGGCAGCGCCCCGGCAGAGGCCATGGTCAGAAGCGTGTTGCCGTAGGAGAGCTTGTCGGCCCGATCCATGCCCCGGAGCAGCATCTCGTCACAGCTCAGCTCACAGGCACGGTTCAGCTCCCGGCGTATGAGATACGACAGGGGGTTGAACCATTGGGTACTGAGCACCGCAACCGCGAACCACTTGTACAGCGTGTCCCGGCGGCGGTAGTGCATCAGCTCGTGCCGCAGGATATTGCGCAGCAGCTCCTCGTTATAGACCTGCTCCGGCAGGGTGATGAGCGGACGCAGAATCCCGAACATCAGCGGGGTGTTGTAAGCCGCGCAGCGGTAAAGCTGCGGCTTTTGCCCCGGCAGCGTGCGGTAGACCCGCCGATCCTCCGCCGTCGCGCCGCTGAGACTCCGGCGCACCCGGGCTGTGAAAAGCATATAGCTTGCCAGCACCCACGCAAAGCTGATCGTTGCGCCGACAGCCCAGACGGAAGTCCAGAACGCGGGCGATTTGAAGTTTACATAATTTTTGGCCGGCGCGGGAGCCTGCACGGGCGCGGTCTGAGCGGTCGGCTCCGCTTCCACTGTGCTCGCCGAAACCGGCGCAGGCTGGACATAGCCCTCCGGCGGAAGCGTTTGTACAGTCTGCTGCGCCTGTTCAGCAGGGGGAAGGGAAGAGGTGCTGACCGCAGGTCGGCTGAGCTCCTGCACGGTCCGTTCCAGAGGTATAAGGCCGGGCAGCGGGAGTACAAAGCGCAGCAGCACCAGCAGCCACGCATAGTAATAGACCGTGCTAGGCATCTTTTTCAGCAGTACATAGCGCAGCGCGAGCAGCAGCAGCGCGAGCGCGCTGCCGCTCAGCGTCAGACTGAGGAGAGGGTAAAGCATCGTCACGACTCCTCCAGCTTAAACAGATCGCGCAGCTCGTCGATGTCGGCCTTGCTCAGCCCGTCAGAGCGAACCAGCGCCGCCACCAGATCCCGCGCTGAGCCGTGATAGACGCGGCTGATCAGGTCATGGGTGGCCCAGTCGTTGTATTCTGCCTCGGTGATGAGCGGGGAGTAATAATACACCTGCCGCTTCTCCTGCCGCAGCACACCCTTTGTGACCAGGCGGGAGATCAGAGTCTTGACCGTGGTGGCCTCCCAGCCGCGGCTTTTTTGCAGACTCTCGCGGATCTCGGTGACGGGCAGGGCGTCCCCCGCGCGCCAGAGCACCCGCACGACCTCCAGCTCGGAATCAGAGATTTTCGGCGCCAGATCTTTGTACATGGGTTGATCCTCCTTGCAAAGCAGAGATTACATGTGTAGTCTTGATGAAACTACCATACCACAAGAGACTACACTTGTCAACCGGAGAAAGAAAATTTTGGAAAGGTCATCGACGGAATCATACAACAACGAGGGAGGCCCGGCGGGGCCTCCCTCGAAAAAGCTTCTATTCGATTTTACGGAGTTAAATCCGGGCGGCGGAAGGGCTTTCTCGCGTGGTGATCGCGCTTGTTTTCGTACAGGGCTTCGTCCGCGCGCTGAAAGACTTCACGGAAGCTGCTGTCCTCGCCCGGACGGTAGAAGGCGGAGCCCATGGAGAGCGAGAGCTCGGCCTCCGGGTGATTGGGCCGGGAATTGAAGGCGTCGATGGAATCCCGGATCTTCTGGCGCTTTTCCGCAAGCTCCTCCTCTGTGATGCCGAGGGGGATGGCAATGAACTCGTCTCCGCCGATGCGGAAGGTGCGCTCCTTCCCGAAGGCGCTCGAGATGGCCCAGGCCGCCCCGCGGATGATGCGGTCTCCGCAGGCATGGCCGTAAGCGTCGTTTGCGAGCTTGAGGTTGTCAAGGTCGAAGACGGCGGCGCAGAAGTCGGCCTTGCCGTCTTTGATCTGCTCGTTGAGGGTGCGCACCTCCTCCTGATAGGCGTTGGTGTTGCCCACCCGGGTCAGGGAATCCGTATAGGCCTGGGCGCGCATGTAGCTCAGATAACGCCCCAGCTCCACCTGCATGGAGCGGATCTTGATACCGAGAGCCTCAAGCTCGTCCGACACATCGCCGTCCTCTTTCATCTCCGGTACCTGCGGCGCAGCGCCGAGGCTCTCCTTGTAGCCGGGATTCGAGGTGATCTCCCTGGTAAGCTCGTCCACATTCCCCGCGAGGGCGGAAAGCTCCCGGTCCAGGGCCAGGAACTTCTGGCGCAGCTTGCCGGTGATGAGCACCATCACGAACGCGCCGAACAGGATCGAAAGGATGGACACCACGCTCACGGAGAGGGTGTGGCTTCTCAGTTCTTTCTCATACCAGTCGGCACCGAAGTCAATGCCGACGATGGCAGCGACCTTGCCCCCGGAATCGAACACCGGGCTGTAGGTGCTGTAGAAATTGCCCCAGCGGTCTTCAGCCGGGGAATCGTCCACGGTGGCGATGCCCTTGCCGGCCTGGACCAGCGCATTCGTCACCAGGATCTCCTCTCCGAACTGGCCGGGGTCCACGGGGTCCGCGTCCAGGATGAAGACATAGCTGTTCTCACCGGTCTGGCGAACGGCGTAGATAAACTCGATATCGGCATTGTTCTGGAAGACACTGAGCTCCCTCAGCGCCTCCTGATACGCGGGAGAACCTACGTCCTCCTCCGTAAAGGCTCCGACGGTATCCCCGTCGAGAAGGGCAGCCGCTGTGTTGGAGAGGTCCAGCATGTTCTTCTGGATCATGGTTTTCATGGCAGCCTCGGACTGGTTCATCATGACGAGACCGAGAACAACATTGGCTGCAAACAGCAGCAGGCCGACGACAACAACATAGCGCGTTGTCAAACCGATGCCTCTGTGTTTATTCATGGAATCAACTCCGTTCTGCAGGGCGCGCCGCTTATCATGCGGCCTCTCCCCAATCATAGCACAGCTTGCAGGAAATGATGCTGAAATTGTCACTTCCTGCGCTTTACCAGCTCGCGCAGGGTTTTATAGAGGTTCTCCGGCTCTACGGGCTTGGAGAGGTGCGCGTTCATGCCCACGTGCAGCGAGTTCTGCACATCTTCATCAAAGGCGTTGGCGGTCATGGCGATGATGGGGATCTCTTTGGCGTCGGGACGCGGGAGCGCACGAATCGCGGCGGTGGCCTTCAGACCGTCCATCACGGGCATGCGCACGTCCATCAAAATCGCGTCGTAGTAATCTGCCTCATGCTGCGAGAACATGTCCACGGCGATCTGGCCGTTTTCGGCATGCTCGGAGCGGATGCCCTCCATTTCCAGGAGATCCGTCAGGATCTCGGCGTTGAGGTCGATATCCTCCGCCATCAGCACGCGCAGACCCTCGAGAGAGTCCGGCTCTTCCTCAGCGGCGGGCTCCGGCTTCGGCGCGGCAATATCGCCGCGCTTGAGCAGGATGGAGTGCAGCTCGTTGAGCACACTGTCGGTAAAGAGGGGCTTGGAGACAATGCCGGAAATGCCGAACTGCCTGGCCGGCTCCTGAATATCGTCCCAGCTGTAGCCGGTGAGAATCAGGATGGAGGTCTGTCCCTTGTCGAACTTGCGCACACACTCGGCCAGCGCAAGACCGTCCATCCCGGGCATGTACATATCCGTCATCAGGATTTGATAGGGCTCGCCCCTGTCCCAGCAGGAGCGGATGCGGTTGAGCGCCTCGGGGGCGTCGGAGGCGGTGTCGGCCTCGATGCCGATGTCGTGCAGCACGATGCGCGCATGCTCCAGCGCCACCTCGTCATCATCCACCACCAGGATGCGCAGGCCCTTGGGGAGGCTTGCGTGCTGATCCTGGCTGAAGCTGCGCTCGGAGGGCTTGAGCGTTACCGTGACCGTGAAGGTGGTCCCGACGCCCTTCTCACTCTCCACGGAGATATCACCGTTCATCATCTCCACGAGATTTTTGGTGATGGCCATGCCGAGGCCCGTGCTGCCGTAGCGGTTGGCGGTGCCGGAATCCTCCTGGGAGAAGGTGTCGAAAATCTTCGGCAGAAATTCCTTGCTCATGCCGATGCCGGTGTCCTTCATGAGAAAGCGCAGGGTGCACTGCTCGGAGGTGCGGGCGATCTGCTCGACCGTAAAGGTGACGCTGCCGGAGGCGGGCGTGAATTTGACGGCGTTGCCGAGTATGTTGATGAGCACCTGCTTGAGCTTCATGGAGTCGCCGATGTAAAAATCGCAGACCTGGCCGATGATGTTGCAGGAATAGTCCAGGCCCTTGTCCTGACACTGGCCGTTGATGATGACGTTGATCTGGTCGAGGAAGTCACGGAAGGCAAATTCCTCCTCCTTGAGGACCATACGCCCGGACTCGATGCGGCTCATGTCCAGAATGTCGTTGATCAGGCCCAGAAGATGCCGGGCGCTTGCGCCGATCTTTTCAAGATGCTCGCGCGTTCGCGGCGGCAGATCCGGCTCCTTCAGGGCGATATTGTCCAGGCCGATGATGGCGTTCATGGGAGTGCGGATCTCATGGCTCATATTGGACAGGAAGCTGGTTTTGGCGCGGCTGGACTCCTCGGCGAGGGCCTTTTCACGCTCCACCTTCTTCTCACGCTTGTGGATCGTATCGTAGATGTTCACAAGCGTCACCACGGAGATGACCACAAAGGCGATCTGCACAAGGCTCTTCTGCCACAGCGCATCGCTGACGCTCTCAAGCTGCGTGTCCACGTATTCCTCCGCCTTGAGCGGATCAGGCGTCGTACCGTCGTCGCTGTCGGTAAGCTGCTGCTCATAATACTCATGGATATTGTTTACGGCATCGTATGCCACGGCCACGGAGCTCTGGCGCATCCAGACCAGGGAGGTGAAGAGCGTCAGCGACAGCATGACGATCCACACAATGGTGGAGTGGCCCATGGACCGGGTCTGATCCTGTACAAGCAGCAAGCGGAACACGATCAGGCCCAGCACACTCCAGAGCGCGAGGATCAGGTAGGATTCCCTGGACAGCGCCGTCACGGCCAGCAGATTCGGGATCAGATAATACAGCAGGAAGATCAGCGAGATCACAACGCCGATGAGTCCGCAGGCGCTGACAAAGCTGTCCTTTCTTCTGCGCGCAAGCTTCAGCGCGCAGGCGGAGGTGTAGGCGTAGACGATGGCCGCGCCGACCGTGGTCACGTCCACGATCCAGCCCACAGCCGTCCGGCCGAAGAGCGGGATGAAGACGGAAACCAGGAGGATCAGCAGCACCGCGTATCTCGGCAGGCCGTTTTTGTCGAGCTGCCCGAGCTTCGCGGGCATCATCCCGTCCTTTGCCATGGCGTGGATCAGGCGGCTTGCGGCGATGGTGTTGCCCACAAGGCCGGTGATGACGCCGCCGAGCACCGTGAGGACCAGGACAGGCGTACCGACGGGCCCCATGGCCGTGCGCACCGCGTAGAAGGTGGGCGCCGCCTCGTCGATATCCAGATCCCCCAGCGCCGCGATATACGCGGGCCAGCTTTCAAAGCCTGCCGGCTGAGTCGTCGCGGCGATGACCGCGAGCAGGGAATAGGCCGCAGCACCTGTGAGCAGGGCGATGCCCATGACCGGCAGCGCCTTTGCCGTCGAAAAGCGGAACTCCGGCACCGAGTGGGAGATAGACTCAAAGCCCACAAAGGCCCAGGGGGCCATCGCAACGATGGTCAGCACCCCCGTGAGGGGGGATCTGCCTGGGGCAAAGGCGGGAGCAAGGGAGCGGAGCCCGCCCTCCAGCTTCGAGAAGACGGACACGGAGCAGACCAGGATCCCGCCGAAGAGCAGGAGAGCCATCACGATCTGCACACGCAGGGCCGCCCTGCCGCGCAGGCACAGCAGAGAGCAGATGACCAGCGCCCCGATCGCCAGCATCAGCTCGCCCAGATAGATGTCAAAGCCCGCGATCCGATAGTGCAGGCCATGCTGGAAGATGCTGCCCAGCAGAAAACGGCCGATCAGCGGCAGGGCGGTGGCGTTGGCCCAGATGACGGCCACATAGGTCAGCAGCAGAAACCAGGCGGCCACAAAGCCGTGGTCGAGGTCAAAGCTGCGTTTGACATAGCTGTAGGCGCCGCCCGCGTCCGGATAGGTGCGGAGCATATAGGAATAATTGACGCCGACGAGGAGCATGATGAGCCCGCCGACGGCAATGCCGAGCACCGTGCCGAGAGGTCCCGCCACGGGCAGAAAGCTGTTGCCGGGCATCATAAACGCGCCCCAGCCGACAGCGCAGCCGAAGGACAGCGCCCAGGCGCCCAGCAGGGATATGCTGTGCGGGGCGTCGACGCCTGCGTTTGAAAGCTTTGTATTCATTGCGCGAACCTTCCTCTCCTCTTACTGCCGGCGAACGGCCCGGAAAGCATCAGAGACTCTGCTCATACGCGTGAATCCCGTCGATTGTACGCTGGTACATGTCGTTGATCCGGGCGAGCTTGTCCTTGATTTCGGCGTCTGTATATTTTCTCGGATTGCCGGGGCGAAACTCCTCGGTGATCTCCCCGACAGCCTCGGCGAGCTTGTCAAAGCCCATGTTGGCGCATACGCCCTTCATAGCGTGGGCGCGCTCAAAAAGCTGGGTGGGGTCCATGCTTCTGGCGGCTTCCATGAGGGAGCCGTTGAGATCGCTGCTGGGGAATTTCAAAACATAGCGGCTGATCAGCTTTTCCATTCTCATGATCTGAACGGCGTGGTCATAATTGCCGTCGATCCGGGTGTACAGCTCCTGCAGTGTCATACTTTTCGCTCCTTTTTCATTTCGATTTCCTTGCGTATCAGATTTTCAAACTCCTCCGCCGGCAGCGGACGGGAGAAATAATAGCCCTGTACATAGTCGCATCCGGCGTCCCGCAGCAGCGAAAGCTGGTGCTCGGTCTCCGCGCCCTCAGCCACGACCGGAACCTTCAGATAACGCGCAATGTCGAGGATCAGCTCCACAAGGCGAAAGTCCCGGTTGTTCTCCTCAATGTTCTGGATGAACTTCATGTCCATCTTCAGCACATCAATCGGCAGGCTCGAGATGGTGTTGAGAGAGGAGTAGCCGGAGCCGAAGTCGTCCATCTCAATCTCAAAGCCCTTTTCGCGCAGCTTTTCGATGACGGCGACAAGCTGCTCGGCCTCATCCGTATAGGCAGACTCCGTGATCTCAAGCTTAAAGTCCTTTGTGCTCAGGCCGTTATCCTCAATGAGCTTCAAAAGCCCCTTCTCAAGGCCCGGATCAAATACCTCCGTGCGGGAGACGTTGACCGACAGCGGCACCGTCATGCCGAGCTTTTCCCGCCAGGCGGCGATCTGCCCGGCCGCCTCCGACCAGACATAGTTGTCCACCACATGGATGAGGCCGTTGCGCTCAAAGAGCGGGATAAAGTCGCCGGGACTGATAAAGCCCAGCTCCGGATGGACCCAGCGCACCAGCGCCTCGGCGCTGTTCAGGCGCGGGGGATCGGACTGAATGTCGTATTTCGGCTGGTAGTAGACCCGGAACTGCCGTTCCTCCACGGCCTGACGCAGGTCGTTGAGAAGACGCTGCGAATAGAGCTCGCGTTTATACATGTCCTCATTGTAGATCATGAGGTGGGTCTTGTAGCTGCCGCGCACCAGGTTGCAGGCTGTATGCGCCCGGTCAAAGAGCGTCACCAGGGAGACCCCGTCAAAGGCGGGGCATACGCCCATGCGCAGGCGCACGGAGACGCGGTGCGAAAGCTCGTTGAGCTTCTGCTGAAAAAACTGCAGCACGGTGTGATAATCCTCACAGTGCAGGCAGTAGAGGTCAAAACGGTCGGCGTCCCTGCGGCAGGCAATGCCCTCGGTCCCGCGCAGAAACTCGCGGATGGCGTCGCCCAGGGTGCGCAGGATCGTGTCTCCGAACAAACGGCCGTTCAGGTCATTGACAGAGTGGAAGCGCTCGATATTCACGACGACGGCGTCCATGCTCCAGTGGGGGTGGTAGCGGTAGATCTGCTCGGCGTATTCAAAGAAGAAGCCCGGGTTATAAAGCCCCGTCAGCGAGTCGCGCTCGGCAGCGCGGATGAGCTGTCTGCCCTCGCTCAGTTCGATGATCCGCGCCACGCGGGCCAGGATCACCTCATGCGCGTCGTAGGGCTTGGCGATGAAGTCCGCCGCCCCGAGCTGCAGGGCTCTGAGCTCTGCCTTCTTCTCGGCGGTGAGCACAATGATGGGGATGCGGCGCATCCGCTCATCGGCGCGCATGCGCTCAAGCACTTCAAAGCCATCCATCACCGGCATCATCAGATCCAGCAGGACAATGGACAGAGTGTTCAGATGGGTTTGAATGATCTCCAGCGCTTCCAGACCGTTTTCCGCATTTAAGATTTCGTAATCGTTTTCCAGGATCATGCCCAGAATATCACGGTTGAGCGCCTGATCTTCAACCACCAGTACCTGACGCTGGCGCTTGATCTGTCCTGACTTTATCATGGTGTTCCTCCTTGGGCAAGCGCTGATGCGCGGGTTCCCATCATCGCTCACCGTGAGGGCGCATTTACCCTCTTTTGCAGTCCTCTGCAAACAATATTATGAATAATGTTGTTATGGCTTGATCAGTCTCCGCAGGGTATCGCACAGTATGTCGATATCGGCGGGCTTCGGCAGGTGGGCGTTCATCCCGGCCTCCAGGGAGCTTTGTACATCCTTTTCAAAGGCGTTGGCGGTCACGGCGATAATGGGCACGGTCCCGGCGTCCGGCCGGTCCAGGGTGCGGATCTGCCGCGCGGCCTCCAGCCCGTCCATCACCGGCATGCGCAGATCCATGAGCACGGCGTCATAGTAGCCGACCGCGCTGCGGCGGAACATGTCCACCGCGATCTGCCCGTTTTCGGCCCGCTCGGACAGCATTTCCTCCATCTCCAGCAAATCCATCAGGATCTCGGCGTTGAGGTCGATGTCCTCCGCCACCAGGATGCGCCGACCCGCAAGCTCGACCTTCCCGGTCTCCTGCATCGGCGCTTCCTCCGCAGGCTGCGCGGACACCGCGCCGAGCGTCATAATAACCGTCACCGTGGTGCCGACGCCCTTCTCGCTCTGAATGTCGATGCTGCCGTTCATCAGCTCCACGATGGTCTTGGTGATGGGCAGGCCCAGGCCGCTGCCGCCGCGGGGATTGGTTGGGCTTGCGTCCTCCCGGGAGAAGGGCTCATACACATGGGGGAGATATTCCGCCGACATGCCGATGCCGGTATCCTTCACGGTGAAGCGCAGGGTCCGCGTATCCTCGTCCGCGCCGATCTGCTCGACGCTGCATTGAATCCTGCCCGGGGCGTCGGTGTACATCACGGCGTTTTCCGCAATGCTCTGCAGGACATGCCAGATCTTGCCCTCATCCCCGATAAATTCATCGTCGATGCTGCCGATGCGCTCACAGTTGTACGCAAGGCCCTTTTCGTGGCACTGGGCGCTGATGGAGAAATTGAGCTGCATCATGAGCTGCCCGAAGGAAAAGCGCTCGTTCTTGAGCGTGAGCGTCCCGGAGTCGATATGCCCCATATCCAGCACATCGTTGATGAGGGTCAGCAGGTGCCTCGCGCTCGCGTCGATCTTGTCAAGCTGGGCGCGGCTCGCGGGCGGAATCCCCTTGTCCTCCTCCAGCAGGCGCAGCAGGCCCAGGATCGCGTTGAGGGGCGTGCGCATCTCATGGCTCATGTTGGAGAGAAAATCCTCCTTGGCACGGTTCGTGGCCTCCGCCGCCATCAGCTTTGCCTTAAGACGTTCGTTTTCGTAAATGTGGTTCGTAATGCGCCGCAGCAGATACACAACGATGAAAACAAAAATGCTGCCGCCGAAGAGAATGCCGGACACCAGGAGATCCGGCTTGCCGAAAAAGGCGATCATGAGATAGCCGATCAAAAACAGGATCAGCAGAACAGCCGGGGTGAACAGGATCAGGCGCTCCCTGTCCCAGCCCCCGTGCCCGCTGAGCTCACGGGAAAAGCGGACGTAGCTGTAGATGTTGTACACCATCAGAGCGCTGCCGAGATAAATCATCCCGTAAATCACAAGCTGAAGCATAAGGACAGCCCTCCTTCCAACATCTTCCAGCACTCGCGGAAACCATACTTATTTATGCTATTATAATTTACAAGCGGGGAAATAGCAAGAATATTTTCCTGCATTTACAAGATCTGTTCACATTTGCAAGTGATGCTTGCAGGGGCAGGAGGCTCTGCTATAATCGTATCACATGCTGCAGCGGCAACGGCCCATCGACTATGCGCGCCTGTGCGCTGCCATCGGCTATACGCCGAAGGAGGCGGAACAGTGGCGCGAGGCGGCGGATAAAATGTACTATCCTGCCCCGGTGGACGGCATCTACCCCCAGGACGATGATTTTCTCAACCGCAAGCCCTGGCCGCTGGATACCATTCCCGCGGACAAGCACCCGCTGCTGATCCGCTCCCACGGCGAAAGCGTGGAGCTTATACTAAGTTTCGATAGAAAGTAGGCAAAGACTGTCTTGTTTCTATTGAAAGTTAGTATTAAATAACGAACAGCCCCCGGCCAGCAGGCCGGGGGCCGTTTTTCCAGTGTGCCCGCCAGACAGGGGACGGTTTACGCCGGGCAACTGGGCAGAATTGGGAGCACAAAAGCTGATTTTCGTTAAGTCAAACAAAAATCAACCGTTTTGATTGTGCGCCATGCACAAAAGTTTGGGCAGATTACCTCTTGCATTTTCCCGCCGGAGGACTAAAATATGGGCTCAAAAGTCGGGGGAGCCAGTTCGGCGCTTCCCAAATCCTCGGCTTTGGAAGGTTGGTTTTATTATGACAAACGAAATGACGACAGGTTCTCCGCTGAAAAGCATCCTGCGCTTCTGCGCGCCGCTTCTGATCGGCAACCTGTTTCAACAATTCTATAATATTGCGGACAGCATTCTGGTAGGCCGCATCCTGGGCCTGAATGCCTTTGCCGCCGTGGGCGCCACGGGGGCGCTGAACTTCCTGATCCTGGGCTTTGCCACGGGCAGCTGCTCCGGCCTTGCCATCCCCATCGCCCAGAGCTTCGGGGCAGGGGACACGGAGAGCGTCCGCCGCCGTACAGCCCAGCTCGTGTGGCTCGGCTTCGGGATCACGGCGGTGATCCGGCTCATCTGCTTTTTCTGGACGGACGATCTGCTCCGGCTCATGAATACCCCGGCGGAGATTTTTGAAGACGCATACCGCTATATCTTCATCGTGTTCATGGGCGTCGGCGCGACGATGCTGTATAACCTGAGCTCGGCCGTGCTGCGCTCCCTGGGCGACAGCCGCACGCCGCTGCATTTTCTGATCGCCGCGGTGGCGGTGAACATCGTCCTGGATATCCTGTTTATGAAGTACCTCCACATGGGCGTGGAGGGCGCCGCGTGGGCGACGGTGCTGTCCCAGCTTGCCTCCGGCATTGCCTGCCTTATCTACATGGCAAAGAAGATCCCGATGCTGAACCTGCATCATGGCGATCTGCGTCCGGACCCGAAGCGCATCCTCTACATGGCGGCCATCGGCATCCCCATGGGCCTGCAGTTTTCCATCACCGCCATCGGCAGCATCATCCTGCAGGGCGCGGTCAACGGCCTGGGGGCCAACGCGGTCGCGGCGGTCTCTGCCGCGAGCAAGGTCCACAACGTGGTGGCAGCGCCGCTTGAGACCTGCGGCATCGCCATGGCCACCTACTGCGGCCAGAACCTGGGCGCGGGCGAATACGGGCGTATCCGTCGCGGCGTCTGGAGCACGGTGGGCGCGGCAATGCTGTACTGCGCGGCGGCCTTTCTCTTCAACTACGGCGCGGGGCGCAGCATGGCGACTCTCTTTGTCAGCCCCTCCGAGACTTTGCTGCTGCAGGATGTGCAGCGCTATCTCACCATTACCGGCGCCTTCTATCCGCTGCTCGCGCTGATCTTCATCTTCCGCAACAGCCTGCAGGGCATGGGCTTTTCCAACGAGGCCATGATGGCCGGCGTCTCGGAGCTCATTGCCCGCACCATCGTGTCCTTCGGCCTTGTCGGCAGCCTCGGCTTTACGGCCGTGTGCTTCGCAAACCCCGCAGCCTGGTTCCTGGCCGATGCGGCGCTGCTGATGCTCTATGCGCGGGAAATGCGCCGCCTCGACCCCATCCGGCCCGAGGATCTGCGGCGCAAGAAGCTTGCCCGTGCCCGCCGCTGACGGCTTTCATGCCGCGAAGCGCAGATACCAGGCGTAGGCCGCTTCTCCATATTGGGTGACCTGCTTCACATCCGCGTTATAGCGGGTGAAGATCAGCTTGAGCTCCTGCGGGGAGTAGCTGCCGAAGGCGAGGCGTCCGGTCATCTGCCAGGCGCAGTGGAGCAGGTTGAGGGCCGAGCAGCTCAGGTTGAAGACCTGATCCCGGTTGAGCCTTCGCCACACAAGGCGCAGATCCTCCGGATTCTCCGGGGAGAGCTCCGGCTTGAGCTCGAGGAGCGCCGCACAGGAAATGCCGCGCTCTCTGGCAAAGCGGATGGCCTCGATGGCGACACGGGAAAAAATCTGCCCGTAGCCGGTGGAGCTGTCCAGCTTCTGCAGGGGATTGCCGGAGTCCGGCCCTGGATGCAGCAGGGGCGCGCCCAGCCAGTTGACGGCCACCACCGTGTCGGCCAGCGGGTCCAGAATGTCCATGCGCGTAAGCTCCATCATCAGCACGGCCTTGAGACAGGCCGGCGGCAGGCCGCACTCGGCGCAGATGCGGGCAATGTCGCTGCCGCAGCGCTCCAGCATCTGCAGGGCCTGGCCCTCTGAGTAAAGGTGTATCATACCGTCACATTATACACGGGAAAGCGATATTCCCCATCCAGCCAGCCCAGCAGGAAGGCCTCCGCCAGACTGCCGGGCTTGATGGCTTTCCGGGCCTCCGGCAGAGAGAACCACTGCCAGTCATCCACCTCCCGGTTGGGGCGGGCGTCCTTCACCGGCACATGAACGGTGAAGTTCAGCATCAGGGTGTTGCTCGGCGCAAAATAGCGGCTGCGATTGAAGCGCAGGGAAGTGAGCGGCAGGCTCAGCTCCTCCATGAGCTCGCGCCGGGCAGCGTCCTCGGCATCCTCACCGTGGTTTACATAACCTGCTACCAGAATATAATGGGGCTTTCCGTACTGGCGGATCAGGAGGATGTTCTCCTCCGCCTCGTCAACCACCAGCAGGCTCACCGCCGTGTTGAACACCGGGTAGCGGAACGCCCCGCAGGCATCGCACCAGGGGAAGACGCCCTCCTCCCCGTGGGATTTCGGGTGCAGCAGGGTGCCGCACTCCATGCAGTAGTTCATCTTCATCCGCTGATCTCCGTTTCCGAGACGCAGTGCTGCTTGAGCTCGCCCACCAGGGCCTGCAGCGCGTCGATCACATGCGGGCGAATATCGCCGCCCACGAGCACCAGCATGATATCGTCCCCGACCGTAAGCTCCCCGCTGTTGAGCCAGACGCAGACCGTGCGGATGCCGGGCATGGCGAGGGCCATGGCCTTGGCGGCCTCCACCTTTTCCGCGTCATAGGAAAAGCGCATGCCGCGCACCGGGGCGGTGTCCTTCGCGCCCTCGCGCACGGCGGCCTTTGCCGTCTCCCGCACCACGCCGTTATGGAAGAGATACATGCCGCAGCCCTTTGCCGCGGCCTCGCCCTTCGCCTCCTGAAGCCAAACATCCAGAGAGGGGACGGGCTTTTTATTCGGCGCGGCGCTTTCCACGCAGTCGGCGGAGCCTGCGGAGGCCAGCATATCCAGCCCGTGGGTCACCGCGTCCAGCACCGCGCTCAGATTCTCCCGGGCTGCCTTCTCGCTGCCGGGGAGATTGACGATCAGCGTCCTGCCGCGTATCCCCGCCGCGCCTCTGGAGAGACAGGCGCGCGGCGTGATGCGCAGGCTCTCGACCCGCATGGCCTCGGGAATGCCGGGCACGGCCCGGTCGATGACGGCCATGGTCGCCTCGGGCGTGATATCCCGGGGGGAAAAGCCCGTGCCGCCGGTGGTGAGCACCAGGGCGAGCTTTAACTCGTCCGCGCATTTTCTGAGCTGCGCCTGAATAAGCTCTGTCTCGTCGGGAACCAGGGCTGTATAACAGACCTCCATGCCCTTTTCCTCCAGCATGGCGCGCACCGCGGGGCCGCTGGTATCGACTCGTTCGCCCCGCCAGCCCTTGTCGCTGACCGTGATGACCGCTGCTTTGTAGCTCATGCTTCCGCCATCCTTTCATAATCACCGTGTACGCCGCCTGTCTTCTGCAGCAGGCGGAGGTCCGATATGACCATATCCTTCTGCACGGCCTTGCACATGTCGTAGACCGTGAGCGCCGCCGTACTCACCGCCGTGAGAGCCTCCATCTCCACGCCGGTGCGCCCGGCGGAGGAGACCGTGGCCCGGATCTCCACAGCGCAGCTTTCCTCATCAAGGCGCAGCTCGAGGTCAATGCCGTCGAGCAGGATGGGGTGGCACATCGGGATCAGCTCCGGCGTGCGCTTGGCGCCCATGACGCCCGCGATCTGGGCCACGGTCAGCACGTCGCCCTTTTTCATGCCCCCGCTTCGGATGAGGGCGAAGGTCTCCGGATTGACCAGCACCCGCCCGGCGGCGACGGCGGTGCGGACGCTGACGGGCTTTTCGCCCACGTCCACCATCTTCGCGCGGCCCTGCTCGTTGAAATGTGTGAAATCCTGCATGTCTCAGCCTCCGATCTGGTTCATGCTCCGCCCGGCCCGGCTGTGGTTTTCCGCGTCCAGCACGCCGCGCCAGAGAGGTTTACATAATATAGCCCTTCTCAGCTCCTCCACCATGTCCTCATACGCCAGCCCCTTGAGAGAATATTCTTCCCCGGAGTGGAGGCAGGGCTTGATGATGCCGTCGGCCGTCAGGCGGATGCGGCTGCATGCGGCGCAGAAGTGGGCGCTCACGGGGCTGATGAGGCCGATGTTGCCCTGCGCGCCGGGGAGCCTGTAGAGCCTTGCCACGCCCCCGTCGGGGGAAACGGGCCTGAGCTCCGGAAGCTTCTCCAGTACGACCTTACATGGGATAAAGGCCTCGGGAGAGAAATCGCCGCTGTCTACCATGGGCATGAGCTCGATAAAGCGCAGATCGAGGGGATAGCGCCGCGTGAGCTCTGCCAGGTCCGGGATCTCGTCGTCATTAAAGCCGCCGATCAGCACGGTGTTGAGCTTGACCTTCTCAAAGCCCGCCTCCAGCGCCGCGCGGATGCCCTCCGCCGCCTGCCGGAGCTCGCCGCAGCGGGTGATGGTGCGGAACTTCCGCGCGTCCAGGGAGTCAAGGCTGATGTTCACGCGGCTCACGCCCGCCTCCCGCAGGGGCCTTGCAAGCGGCGGGAGGAGGATTGCGTTGGTGGTGATGCAGAGCTCCCGGATCCCGGGGACCTGGGACGCCCGGCGGCAGATGGAGAGGATGTTCTTCTTTACCAGCGGCTCCCCGCCGGTAATGCGCAGCTTTCGGATGCCGAGGGAGGCTGCCGCCCGGATGGCGGTGATCATCTCCTCCTCGGTGAGCATCTGATCATGCCGCTTTTTGAAGATCCCGTCCTCCGGCATGCAGTAGCGGCAGCGCAGATTGCACAGCTCCGTCACCGACACCCGCATATAGGTAATGTCGCGGCCAAAGCGGTCGACCATGATGACGCCTCCCGTGTCAGAAGTACGCACTTATTATATAGGTTTTAGCGCCGGGATACAAGAGGGAATGCAAAGCACCCCGTCCGGCATGTCGATGGACGGGGTGCGGTTTGAGCGCGGGGGTCAGCGCAGCGGCTCGATGGTCTCAATATCGTAGGGCGTGGACTGGTAGACAAAGTAGTTGAGCCAGTTCATATACAGGAGATTGGCGTGGCTGCGCCAGTTGACCAGCGGCGGCCTCGCGGGGTCGTCGTCCGGGAAATAATTCTCCGGCACGCGGGGGCTGAGGCCCTGCTTCAGATCGCGCAGGTACTCGTTTTTCAGGGTGTCCGCGTCATATTCGGAGTGCCCTGTGATGAAGATCTGCCGACCGCCCTCGGTGGCGGCGGCATAGAGCCCGGCCTTCTCCGAGGCGGCAAGCACCTTGAGCTTCTCGCAGGCGAACACATCCTCCAGCAGGACGGTGGTATTGCGGGAGTGGGGGACATAGAATACCTCGTCAAAGCCCCGCATCAGCATGGAGCTGCGCCGCACCACCCGGTGGGCATAGACGCCGGAGAGCTTTTCGGGCAGATCATATTTGGGAATGCCGTAGTGGTAGAAAAGCGCCGCCTGCGCCGCCCAGCAGATGTGAAAGGTGCTGTGCACATGGGTCTTGCTCCACTCCATGATGGCACAGAGCTCGTCCCAGTACTCCACGTCCTCAAAGGGCAGCTTCTCCACCGGCGCGCCGGTGATGACCATGCCGTCAAAGTAGCGGTCCCGGACATGGTCAAAGTCGGTATAGAACTTCAGCATGTGCTCCGGCGAGGTATTGCGGCCGATATAGGTGCTGGTCTGCATGAGCTCCAGCTCCACCTGCAGCGGCGTATTGCTCAAAAGCCTTGCAAGCTGCGTCTCGGTGGCGATCTTGGTGGGCATCAGGTTCAAAAGCAGCACCTGCAGCGGACGGATATCCTGGGTCATGGCACGGCGCTCGGTCATGACAAAGATGTTTTCGCTCTCCAGCACCTGAGTCGCCGGGAGCAGGTTCGGGATCTTGATGGGCATGCAATAGCCTCCTGTTATCTGCTTGCAGAGCGCGTCTGCAAGCTGTTAAGGCAATACCGCATAATTCGGCAAGAGCAGATCCTGAGAAAATTTGGGTTCTGATAAAGGCACTTTTTCGCAGATGTACTTTGTGTACCTCAAGAGTGCGGTGTTGCCTTAAGAAAGCGCCTGGTCAATATCGGCGATCAGGTCGGCGGCGTCCTCCAGCCCGCAGGAATAGCGGATCAGATCCGGAGAGACACCGGCGGCGGCAAGCTCCTCGTCGCTCATCTGGCGGTGGGTGGTGCTGGCCGGATGCAGGGTGCAGGTCCGGGCGTCGGCCACATGGGTCTCGATGGCGGCGATCTTCAGCCGGCCCATGAAGCGCTCGGCTGCGGCGCGCCCGCCCTTGACGCCGAAGCTCACCACGCCGCAGGTGCCGTTCGGCATATACTTGCGCGCAAGCTCGCAGTAACGGTCCCCCTCGAGCCCCGGATAGGTCACCCAGGCAACGCGGGCATCGTTCTTCAAAAACTGTGCGACCCTGAGGCCGTTTTCACAGTGGCGCGCCATGCGCACGTGCAGGCTCTCCAGGCCGAGGTTCAGATAGAAGGCGTTCTGCGGGGACTGGATGGAGCCAAAGTCACGCATGAGCTGGGCCGTGGCCTTGGTGATGAAGGCGCCGGCGAGGCCGAAGCGCTCGGTATAGGTGACGCCGTGGTAGCTCTCATCCGGGGTGCAGAGACCCGCAAAGCGCTCGGGGTATTTTGTCCAGTCGAAATTGCCGCTGTCAACGATCGCGCCGCCGACGCCGACGCCGTGCCCGTCCATGTACTTGGTGGTGGAGTGGGTCACGATATCCGCGCCCCATGCAAAGGGGCGGCAGTTGACAGGCGTGGCAAAGGTGTTGTCCACAATGAGCGGCACGCCGTGGGCATGCGCGGCCTTTGCAAACTTCTCGATATCCAGCACGGTCAGGGCCGGGTTTGCAATGGTCTCGCCGAAGACGGCCTTGGTGTTGGGGCGGAAGGCGGCCTCCAGCTCCGCCTCCGTGCAGTCGGGGGAGACGAAGGTGAAGTCGATGCCCATGCGCTTCATGGTGACGGCAAAGAGATTATAGGTGCCGCCGTAGATGCTGGAGCTGGAGACGACGTGGTCTCCGCAGGAGGCGATATTGAAAACGGCGTAGAAGTTTGCAGCCTGGCCGGAGCTTGTCAGCATGCCCGCCGTGCCGCCCTCGAGCGCCGCGATCTTGGCCGCGACAGCGTCGTTGGTGGGGTTTTGCAGGCGCGTATAAAAATACCCGCTGGCCTCCAGATCGAAGAGCTTGCCCATCTCCGCGCCGGTGGCGTATTTGAAGGTCGTGCTCTGGACGATCGGGATCTGGCGCGGTTCGCCGTTGCCGGGCGTATAGCCGCCCTGTACGCAGGTGGTGCCGATACGCATAGTTCATTCCTTCCTTCCCGAATGGTTTTTCTCCCGTGCCGCCTCTTTCCGGGGCACAGAAGAAAGGACAGGCAGCGCGTGAGCGTCGCCTGTCTGGGATTTTAGCAATTTAGCGCGCTGTTGTCAATGAGCAGACAGCGCATGAAACGGGCCTGGCCGCGTTTTTGTCAAAAGCGATCAAAAAGCGGCGCAAAACGGGAGGATACACAGATATGCTCAAAAAACTGAAAGAAACCTGGGCGATGCTCAACCGCTCCATCTACAGGGGAGAGAGGCTGGAGCAGAACCTCCGCGCTCTCACCTATGTGAGTATGGTAACGGCAGCCCTGGGCCTTCTTCTCACGATAGCGAATATTATCTCCGGGGAAAAGATCATGCTGCTTGCCGCTATCAACACCATGCTGGGCGGCCTTGGCTGCTGGTACTGCGCGGGGGTGCTGAAAAACCGCGAGGCCGCGGCGGTGATCCCCACGACCTTCTGTGCCATCGTCTTCACGATCTACACCGTTTTCGGTCTCGGACATGGGACGGCCATGCTCTGGTCGATCCTGATGCCCATCGGCATGTGCTATTTCGTGAGTGTGAAATACGGCATCCTGCTCTCGTCGTATTACTCGCTGCTTTTCCTGGTCGTGTTCTACACGCCCCTGCAGGCGCGCATGGCGCAGTACTATTCCGAGGCGTTCATGATGCGCTTCCCGCTGCTGTTTCTGTCCCTCACCATCTTCACGGCCATCGCCATGATCCAGTACCACCGTGTTTCCCTGGTCGAGCTTGACTATCAGGATGAGCTGAGCCGCGAGGTCGAGGAACAGACCCGCGTTGCAAACGAGCGGGCGGACAGCCTCGAGACCCTGAGCCGCGAGATCGTCCAGACCCTCGCCGTGACCATCGACGCGAAGGACCGCTATACAAACGGTCATTCCTTCCGGGTTGCCCGGTATTCCGTGGCGCTTGCCGAGAAAATCGGGTGGGACGAGAAAGAGGTGCGCATCCTCGGAACGGAGGGCCTGCTGCATGACATCGGCAAGATCGGCATTCCGGACGCGGTGCTGAATAAGCCGGGCCGCCTCACCGACGAGGAGTTCACCATCATCAAATCCCACACCGTTGTGGGCGACAAGATCCTGGGCCACTCCGGGAGCCTCACGGACGCGGCGAAGGTGGCCCGCCATCATCATGAACGCTTTGACGGCCGCGGCTATCCCGACCACCTGCAGGGGAAGGAGATCCCGCTGCACGCGCGCCTTGTCGCGATTGCGGACGCCTATGACGCCATGCGCTCCGACCGTATCTACAGAAAGGGTCTCGCCCCGGATGTGATCCGCGGCGAGATGATCAAGGGGCGCGGGACGCAGTTCGACCCCGAGCTGCTGGATCATTTCCTGGAGCTGATGGACACGACCGACGTCCTCGACAAGATCGCCGGGAGCGATGTGTTCCATTGGACCGAGCAGGATTTGGCCTGACGCCATGCGCGCTGATTGTATAAGAAAGGCGGCCTGAACATGTGGAAAAAGCTTACGCTGAAGCTGCGCACGCAGCAGGGGAGCATCACAAGGACCTGCAAAAACTGCGGGAAGATCTTCACCCTGCCGGAGAACGTGCAGGCCTGGCCGGATACCTGTCAGGCCTGCCGGGCAAAGCTGCGGCAGACGGAGACGGTCACGCGAAGATGCCGGAGCTGCGGGGAGAGCTTCACCTTCCCGTCGGCGCTCCGGCACTGGCCGAAGCTTTGCCCGGCGTGCCGGGGAAGGCGCTGAGGGTCAGTCCAGCAGCGCCTTGTCGATGATCTGGAAATTTGCGCGGTGGATGTAGAGAGCCATGCCGTCGATCATGAGCTTGGTAAAGCGCGGCAGATCGTCCTGAACCTCCCAATAGACCTTGTTGCCGGAGAAGGCATAGATGGGCGCGCCCATCTGGGATTTGATGACGACGACCATGGGCTTGCCGAATTTGTTCTTGATGTTGTTGACGACGCCGCTGATCAGGGCCGCGTCCATCACCCCGGAGGGGCCGCCCTCAATGTCGTCCAGATAGAACTCATGCTCCGGCGTAAGGCGCTTGTCATAGAAGATGCAGGTATCCCCGCAGGAGATGAGCTGCTTGCCGTTGATGGTGATCGTGATCACGGAGCTGAGTGTCTTGGTGGTGTACCACTCGTCGGTGGTGGAGGAATAGCTCCGCTCCTCGACGACGTTGTTGTCGATGTCGATTTTCTTTCCGTGGCTGCGCAGGGTGCGGACACCGGTGTTGTCGAAGATGTCGATGTTGTACTCGTTGCCGATGATGCTGCCGTGCAGGTCATGGACCCCGCTTCTGAGTCTGGCACAGCCGGCCAGGCCGGTCATGACGATCAGAAGCAGCAGCAGGATCGCGAGCGCTCTTTTGCGTTTTTCCATGGCGGTTACCTCCGTATAGACTGAATTCGACAGTATTATAATCCAGACGCGGCCTTAAGGCAACACCGCATCATTCGGCAAGAGCAGATCCTGAAAAAAGATGCCGAAGGCGGATCGTGCGGTGGTGCCTATACGCAAGCGAATTGTCGAAAAAACCAAAACCCCGGCAAAAAACAGAAAGATATGTGAGAGGAAAAGAAAATGGAACTTGTCGGCAATACCTTCTATTTTCAGTGGGAGGTTTCCCTGATCCTGTGGCTGCAGGCCCACATGGGCAGTTTCGGCACGGCACTGGCCTCGTTCATCTCCGCGTTTGGCGAGGAGCTTGCCTGCGTGATGGTGATCGGTTTTCTGTACTGGTGCTATGACAAACGCTTCGGCCGCTTTGTAGGCCTGAACGTCATGGTCGGCGTGGTGTTCAACGCCATGATCAAAAACATCTTTCTCCGCCGCAGACCCTATTTTGACAATCCCGACATCAAATGCCTCAAGCCTGTGAACGCGAAAGCGGATCTCTACAGCATTGCGGCTCAGGAATACTCTTTCCCGAGCGGGCACAGCACCAACGCGGTGGCCGTCTACACTTCTCTTCCGGTACACCGCAAGAACAGCAAGATCCTCACGGTGATCGGCGTGGTCATCCCGCTGCTGGTGGGCGTGTCCCGTTTCTGCCTGGGCGTGCACTATCCGACAGACGTGCTCTGCGGATGGCTGCTGGGCCTTGCTGTCATCGTGGTGATTCCCTGGCTGCGGCAGAAGATCAACAATGACCGGGTCGTTTACTGTGCGCTGCTCGTCATCATGCTGCCGGGCTTTTTCTATTGCAAGAGTCATGATTTCTTCACGGGCTATGGGCAGCTCCTGGGCTTCATCCTGGCAGATCTCTTTGAGCGGCGCTACGTGAGATTTGAGAATACCCGCGTTCCGCTGCGTGCGGTGCTGCGCGTCGTGGGCGGCGTCGCGGTCTTCTTCGGCGTCAACACGCTCTGCAAGCTGCCGTTCTCCACCGAGTATCTGGAATCCGGCGCCATGTCCTCCATGATGATCCGCATGGTGCGCTATACCATCGTCATGTTCGCGGCTATCGGCCTGTACCCGATGCTCTTCCGCTACACCGACAAATGGTTCAAGGAGCCGAAGAGCGCAGCGAAAGAGAAACACGCCTGATACGATTATCCGATAGAACAGTTTGAATCTTTCCGGCCGGATTTGTGCCAGGCTTCATGATCGGACTTGACCATACCAAAGTATGCTCTGCGTCCGCTGCTTTGCCTGAAGCAAATCTGCCTCATACTGTTTCTCAATTAAATTCTTTTAATATCGAACGATATCGGAAAAGGGCCTGAGATCTGCCTTGAGCAGATGTCAGACCCTTTTTTTCAGTCTCTTCCCGCTTCCGGATGATGCGGCGGGACGCTTGCCGTCAATGCCTCCGCCTCACCGCTGTCGATCATATGGATCATGATTTTCGCAAAGCGCGGGTCGAACTGTTTCCCGCTGCCGCGCATCAGTTCGTCGCGCACAGTCTGCCGCGAAAGCTTGTCGCGGTAGCTCCTGCTGGAGCTCATGGCGTCGTAGGCATCCGCCACGGCGATAATGCGCGCGATCTCCGGGATGGCCTCTCCCGCGAGGCCATCCGGATAGCCCTTTCCGTCAAAGCGCTCATGATGATAGTGCGCGCCGATGCTGAGGGAAGGGGACTGCCTGATGCTCGAGAGGATCTGGTACCCCAGGATCGGATGCATCTTGATCTGCGCAAATTCCTCGTCGGTCAGCTTTCCGGGCTTGTTGATGATGGTGTTGCTCACGCCGATTTTTCCCACGTCGTGCAGCAGCGCCGCAAAGTAAACCTGATCGCAGTCCTTGTCCGCAAAGCCGGCCTCCCTGGCGATCTGCCGGGAGAGGGCGGCTACCCGTGTGGAGTGGCCGTGGGTGTATGTGTCCTTGGCGTCGATGGCGCTCGCCAGGGCCTCGGCAGTCTGCTCAAACATGGCGGAGACGCGGCGCTCGGCATCCTTGTAGGACTGCAGCTCGTTCATGCGCGAGCGCTTGACGGAGCGGCTCAGATCATCCAGGGCAAAGATGTGGAATATGATGACCGTGATGACCATGGTCATGTTGCTCAGCGAAACGCCGTAGGTGAAGATCTGCAAAAAGGCAGCGACGGTCGGAATGGCGATGGCCGTCATGAGCGCGGCAAGGATGGGGCGGCGCAGACAATCCCGTCTTTGCAGGATGGTCATCTCCTGCAGCAGGACGATCAGAAGCGGGGAGAGATAGCTGAGAATATAGGTGGGTGAACGCTGATAGGTATTCTGCGCATCAAAGGTATAGTACAGCCCGGTGAACTGGGAGACTACGAGGAGCACAACGCCCAGGATAAACAGCGCGTCGCAGATTTTCAGCGAGAGCAGCGGCTTCTGAAGCCTGGACTCGTCCTGGAAAAGAAGCTTCAGATACTGCGTCACCAGATGCGGGATCATGATTGCGAGGAAAAAGACCATGCCGTTTGAGACGCGCACCATGACGTAGCCGGTATCGCTTGCGTTCCCGCGGTACATGTACGACCAGCGGTCGAACAGCAGAAGCAGCATCGCCGAAAGCTCCATCATGGAGAGGAACGAACGCTTCTCCTCTGGCAGGGCCTGAATGAAGAGCGTTGTGCAGGCGAGAATGGCACAGGTGCCGCTCATGAATAACATGAGGTCAAGTTGGTGTGTTCGCAGGAAAACCATGAGATCCCCCCTTTCCTGACAGGTTTATTCTATCATAGAAAACGGCAGGAAACAATAATGTACGCTATGTTTTTGTGGACAAACATGGCGTTTTTTGTTATCATAATCCTGCATAAACAGTTTTTTCAGCATACGATCCGTGTACCCGCATTGCTGTAACTGATCTGACAGAGGAGGAAGCTGGCTATGAAGAGACTGAATCCGGCCGCACGATCGCTGATCCTGATATGCGCATTCCTTCTTGCGATGAATTTTTTGCTTGGCTTCGTTCTGATCCGGAACTCTCAGCGCGCAATACGGGAGCAGGTAGAAAGCCGTATGCTGGACGTTTCCAATACCGCCGCCGCCATGCTGGACGGGGATATACTGCGCACGCTTCAGGCGGAGGACGTCAATACGCCTGAATATCGGGCCATCCATAATATACTCTTCCGCTTTGAGCAGAATATTGAGCTTGCGTATATTTACTGTGTGCGCGCGCTCGAGGACGGCAGCTTTGTCTTTACGATCGACCCCGATCCGGAATCTCCCGGCGCTTTCGGGGATCACATTCCCTATACCGAAGCGCTGTACAATGCAAGCCTCGGCACTCCCGGCGTGGATAAGGAGGCCTATGTTGACCAGTGGGGACGCTTCTACAGCGCTTATTCTCCCGTCTTCGATTCCGATGGAAACGTCACCGATATCGTGGCGGTAGACTTTACGGCCGATTGGTATGACAGGCAGTTTTCCAACCAATTGAAAGCAATCGTGAGCATCAGCGGCATATCGATCCTTGTCGCTTCGATCATTATTCTTTTGATCGTCAACCGATACAGAAAACGCTTTGACCGCCTGTTTCAGGGGATGAATAATGTCTCCGAGGGAATTGAGACGCTTGTACACGAAATCTCACCGGATGCAGTGCCTGTCGAACAGACGGAGCAGACGACGCGGAGCACAGACGAGATCGACATGATGAATGAAAGGATTTCGTCCCTCCAGGAAAAGCTGAGCAAACAGATTCAATTGGTTCGCTCGCAGGCATACATTGACGGGCTGACGGGGCTGAACAACCGCGCGGCCTATGAAGAGCATGTCGAACGGCTTGAGGATGAGATACGCGGCGGCACGGCGGATTTTGCAATTGCGCTTTTTGATGTGAACAGCCTTAAGGAGGTCAACGACAAGTACGGCCACAAGAAGGGCGACGAGGTCATCCGCTGCGCTGCTGCCGCGCTGCAAAGCGCCTTCCCGGAGGGAAAGGTGTACCGGATCGGCGGCGATGAGTTCCTTGTGATTCTTGAGAACAGCTATGCCGATCTCCTTCCGAAGCTTGCGTCCTTGCGGGAAAATCAGGGCGGCTTTTCAATCTCCGCGGGCAGCGTGGTCTATGATCGCGGGACAGACAGAGAATACCGCAGCGTTTTCAACAGGGCAGACACGGCGATGTACAACGACAAACGGGAATACTATCAGACGCATGGAGAGCGAAGACGCGCGCTGCCGGTGAGCTGCTGAGCATGGGAGCCTCGCTCGCAGGGGCAGTCTTTTATACGCACCGCAGGGGCCGACCTCCGGATCGACCCGCCGAACAACGCAGCATGACGCTGAACGGCGGCCCGATGAGGGAATCGGCCCCTGCGGATTTGCATGCTTAACGGCAAGAGCGAAGCATTACTTGAACTCCTGTATCAGGAGGCTGCCGATGGACATCAATGACTATACTCCTCATAGAGCCGGGACCTATGCGGAGTTCGTCTCAAGCGAGAACGGCTGTAAGCATATTGGCCGCAATGATTCCCGACACTCTATACGTCAGTTTAAGATCGACGGTGAAGTAATTTCAAAAAATTCAGAGGCGGCCCGCTGTGATTATCTACTATTAAACGATGATGCAAAAAGGGCCTATTAACAAGAGCCAGCGCAAGGAAGGCGGCTACAGCTTCAATCCCACAAAGAACGGGAAAAGCCGTTTGATCGTACCCGCGCCCTATGTTATGGAGCTTCTCAGAGAGCAGAGAGACTTACAGGTCAAGTGGAAGAAAGACGCCGGAAGCGCATGGAACAACAAGGACAACCTGGTCTTTACCAATGAGCTTGGACGCTACGTTTCCTTTCGCGCCTTGTATGATTGCTTCAAGCGAATTGTAAAGGGCCTCGGTATGCCAAACGTCCGCATCCACGACCTGCGTCACACCTACGCGGTCAATTCCCTTCGAGCAGGGGACGACATCAAGACTGTGCAAGAAAACCTGGGCCATGCAACGGCAGCGTTCACCCTGGATTTCTACGGCCACTGTACCGACGAAATGCGTCTTGCCAGTGCGAACCGGATGCAGGCGTTTATTTCTCAGCGCGTGAACACCTGAAACAGTGCCGCGTGGGAATAAGGGTCAGAATAAGGGTCAAGCCAAAATTGGCCCTTTTTCTCATCACTTTTCCGAGCGAAAACAGATAGATTCACCATAAAAGCAAAAAAGAACCACACTTTTTAGTGTGGTTCTTATGGTGGACGATACAAGACTCGAACTTGTGACCTCCCGCACGTCAAGCGGATGCGCTACCAGCTGCGCCAATCGTCCATCCCTGAAAGCTTGCTCATTATATATCGGCTTTCAAAAAATGTCAAGCATTATTTTTCGCTTTTTCTCTGGCGGAATCGAAAAAGGGGAGAGGGAGCGAAAGGTTTTTTCACGGGAACGGGTAAATTGCTTGCTCGTGGTAATATACTGTGGTATAATATTATTCAAACTTTTGCAATCCGGCTCAAGGAGATTCATTTCTATGTCAATTCGTGCATTTCTCGCGATCTGCCTGTGCAAGCTGCTGCGGTTGATTTCACGCCTGCTTCACCGCGGCGGCACTGCCATGCCCGGGCAATGGGCGCTCAAGGTCTGTCCCGATCTGCTCTCGATCCTTGCGCGTGATGTAAAGAGCGTCGCCATCACCGGCACCAACGGCAAGACCACCACAGCCCGCATGATCGAGCAGGGCTTCGCCGACGCCGGCCTGAACTACATGGCCAACCGCTCGGGCGCAAACCTCATCTCCGGCATCACGACGGAGTTTGTCATGAACTCCACGCTATTCGGCAGGTGCAAAAAGCAATACGCCGTCATCGAGTGCGACGAGGCTGCTGCGGTCAAGGTTTTCCCCCAGCTCAAGCCGAGCCTTGTGGTGGTCACCAATCTCTTCCGCGACCAGCTTGACCGCTACGGCGAGGTGACCCACACGCTGGAAAACATCCGCAAGGCGCTGGCCGGGATCTCACAGCCGACCGAAGTCCTGCTCAATGCCGACTGCTCGCTGACTGCGTCCCTCGCAGAGGACACGCATCACAGCTACCTCTTTTTCGGCATTGACAAGGGGGCTGTCCCCTCGGGCAGAAAGAGCGAGCTTTCCGACGCAAGCCACTGCATCCGCTGCAAGAGCGAGTATGAATACGACTACATCACCTACGGGCATCTGGGCGGCTTCCGCTGCCCCAAGTGCGGCTATCACCGAACGGAGAAGCCGGAATACACCGTCACCGATGTGACCGAACAGCGCCCTGACGGCAGCACCATCGTCATCGGCGGCGGGCGCATGGAGCCGCACGTCGTCGAGGTCAACCTGCCCGCGCTCTATAACATTTACAATGCCATCGGCGCCATCGCGGCCATGCGCGAGATGGAGATCCCCGGCGAGACGGCGATGGCGGCGGTGGGCAAGTTCAAATGCGGCTTCGGGCGCATGGAAAATTTTGCCCTGGGCAAGGGCGGGGCCAAGGTCATGCTGGTGAAAAACCCGGCCGGCTGCAACCAGGTGCTGGATTTCCTGCAGAATGTGAGAGAGAAATTCATTCTTGTCGTCTGCCTCAACGACCGTGGAGCCGACGGCACGGACATCTCCTGGATCTGGGATGCGGACTTTGAAAAGCTCTGTGAGCTCTCCGGACGGCTGGAGAAGGTGATCGTCTCCGGAGACCGTGCTCCCGACATGGCGGTGCGCGTGAAGTATGCCGGGATTGACCCGCGCTTTGTGGAAATGGAGCGCGACTACGAGAAGCTTGTGACAGAGCTGGAGGGGGAGCAGCGGCCCATTTATATGATCACCACCTACACGGCGCTGCTGGAGCTGCGCGAGGTTTTGGTCAAACACTGCGGCGGCGATGAATTCTGGGTTTAAGGAGGACGCACGATGGAACTGAAAATCTGTCATCTTTATCCGGACGTGCTGAACCTCTACGGCGATGGGGGCAACATCCGCTGCCTGCGGCAGCGCCTTCAGTGGCGCGGCATGGGGGCGGAGGTCGTGAAAATGCCCATCGGCGCGAAGGAGAGCCTTGCGGGCTTTGACCTTGTGTTCATCGGCGGCGGGCAGGACTTTGAGCAGCAGGTGCTGCTGGAGGATCTGCACCGCGGGCGCGACAGAGAGCTTTTAGCGGCGGTCGAGGACGGTATGACGATCCTTGCCATCTGCGGCGGCTACCAGATGCTGGGAAAATCTTATGAGACCTACGACGGCAAGCGCTGTGACTTTGTGGGGGCGCTGGATCTGCATACTGTGGGCGCCAGAACGCGCATGATCGGAAACTATCTGTACCGGGTGCCTGAAAGTCTCGGGGGCTTCACGGTGGTGGGATTTGAAAACCACAGCGGCAAAACCCGTCTCGGCCCGAAGGTCGAGGCGCTGGGAACGGTCCTCGCAGGCTTCGGCAACAACGGCGAGGACGGCACGGAGGGGGCGCACTATAAAAACGTCTTCGGCACCTACAGCCACGGACCGCTGCTCCCGAAGAACCCGGCCTTTGCCGATCTGCTGATCAAAACCGCGCTGGAGCGCAAGTATGGCAGCGCGGAGCTGGAAGTTCTGGACGACAGCCTGGAGCGCATGGCCCATGACGAGATGTGCGCAAGGCTGGAAAGGAGGGGCAAATGATCCGTTTTTACAACGGGCGTGTGCTCCGCTTCGGCGGGGGTATGCGCGTGACGCAGGACGAGGTGTGGACAGAGGGGGGAGAGATCCGCTACGTCGGAGAGACGCCGGAGACCCTGCCCGCCTTTGATCGGCAGATCGACCTGAAGGGCGATTTGCTGCTGCCGGGCTTTAAAAACGCCCACACCCACACAGCCATGACCTTCCTGCGCTCCTATGCTGACGACATGCCCCTGCAGGACTGGCTTTACAAACAGGTCTTTCCCCACGAGGCAAAGCTCACGCCGGACATGGTTTACACCTTCACCCGCCTCGGCATCCTCGAATACCTCTCCTCCGGCATCACGGCGAGCTTTGACATGTATGTGAAAAACGACGCCTACGCCGCTGCGAATATCGACAGCGGCTTTCGCACGGTGATCTGCTCGGGGCTGAATAATTTCGACGCAGATCCGGAGAATATCGAGAGGGAGTATCTCAAATTCAACGCCCTGCATGAGCTGGTGTCCTATCAGCTCGGCATCCACGCGGAGTACACCACAGGCATGGAGCGCATGCGCTATGCCGTGGAGCTGGCCCACAAATACAAAGCGCCCTGCTACGCCCACCTGTGCGAGACAAAGGCGGAGGTGCAGGACTGCATTGAGCGCTGCGGCATGACGCCGCCGCAGCTTCTGGACAGCATCGGTTTTTTTGATTACGGCGGGGGCGGCTTCCACTGCGTGTGGATGAGCAGGGAGGACATTGCCCTGTTCGCGCGCAGGAAGCTCTGGGCGGTGACCAACCCCTGCTCAAACCTCAAGCTTGCAAGCGGCATCGCGCCGCTTGACGAGCTTGCAGCGGCAGGGGTTCCCCTTGCCATCGGCACTGACGGAGCAGCCAGCAACAACGCGCTGGACTTTTTCCGGGAGATGTACCTGGCAAGCACCTTGCAGAAGGTCACGCGGGAGGACGCCGCAGCCGGCGGAGCCGACCGGGTGCTGGAGATGGCCTGCGTCGGCGGGGCGCGCGCCATCGGGCTCAGGGACTGCGACGATATTGCCCCCGGCAAACGCGCGGATCTTACGGTGCTGAACCTGCGGCGGCCGAACATGCAGCCGCTGCACAATATCCTGCGCAACATCGTCTATGCGGGCTCCAAGGAAAATGTGCGCCTGACCATGGTCAACGGCCGGGTGCTCTATGAAGACGGAGAATTCTTCATCGGCGAGGAGCCGGAGAAGCTTTATGAGCAGGCCAATACCGCCTGCAGGCGGTGCTTTTCATGAGAGAAATCGACCTGCATGTACATACCACGGCTTCCGACGGCACCTGTACGCCGCGGGAGACCGTGCGCCGTGCATCCGAGCTGGGCCTGCGCGGCATTGCAATCACCGACCACGACACGGTTTCCGGCCATGCCGAGGCATTGTCCGCCGGCATGGACTACGGTGTCGAGGTGGTGCCCGGCATCGAGGTCAGCACCAGATACGGCGTGTCGGTGCATATACTCGGCTATTATATCGAGAACCTGATCCCGCTGCTGGACAACCTCGTCAATGACCGGGACCGGCGCAACGAGCAGGTGGCGGCTCTCATGGCGGCCGACGGCCTGCCGGTGGACTATGCCCGGATGAAGGAGCGCTTCGGCAAGGCCATCGGCCGTCCGCACTTCGGACGAATCCTGGTGGAGCTGGGGCTTGCCGAGAGCGTCAATGACGCATTCAACCGCTATCTGGGCAAGGGACAGCGCTACTTTATCCCGCGCAGAACCATTGAGATCGGCCCTGCCGTGGAGGGCATCGCGCTCTCCGGCGGCGTGCCGGTCCTGGCCCATCCCTTCCAGTACAAAAAGAATGACGGGGAGCTGCGGGAGCTGATAGACTGCTGCATGGATCATGGCCTCAGAGGGATCGAATGCCGCTACAGCGGATACGATCACGATCAGGTGCGCTACCTGGAGAGTCTTGCGGAGGAGTACGGCCTGCTCAAGACCGGCGGCAGCGACTTTCACGGAGACAACAAGCCTTACATCAGCCTCGGCACCGGCATGAGCGGCGAGCTGGACGTGCCCTGTGCCTGGCTGGAGCCCTTAAGGGAGGAAGCGGAGAAGCTTCATCGCCGGCTCGTAAGCCAGGAGCCGAGCTCTTCGGCAGAATGAAAGACGCGCCCCGCGCCCGCGGCCTGCAGCTCCTCCTCCGTGCGAAAGCCCCAGCCCACCGGGGCACAGTCGAGGCGGGCGTTTTCCGCTGTACGAAGATCCACCTCGGTATCGCCGACATAGACCGCCTCTTCCGGCGAAACATGCATCTCCCGCAGGGCGGCGAGCACGGCGTCGGGATTCGGCTTGCGCCGCACGGCGGCGCTTTCTCCCACAGCGGTTTCGAGAAGACCGGGGAAGTGCGCTTCGGCAAGGCGCTTGACGGCGGAATCCTGTTTGTTGGAGATGACCGCCTGCTTCACACCTGCTGCCCGGAGCGTCTCCATCAGGGGCAGGATGCCGGGGTAGGGGGCTGTGAGGATGGCGCAGTGGCTGTCGTACCATGGCTGATAGACGCCCAGCATTTCCCGCAGCGTTTCCTCCGTGGTCCCGGGGATCACGGACATGCGCAGCAGGTGCGCCGCACCGTTTCCGAGAAAGTGGGCGACGTCCTGCCTGCTTCTCGGGGGCATGCTGTATTGAGACAAAACATGGTTGACGGCGTTGGTGAGATCGTCCAGCGTGTCGAGCACCGTACCGTCCATATCAAATAAAACCGCTTTATAACGCATGTGCTTTCCTCCTTGATATGAGATGATCTTACCATAAAGAGCGGGAAAGCGCAAAGGCAATACCGCATAATTCGGCAAGAGCAGATCCTGAGAAAATTTGGGTTCTGATAAAGGCACTTTTTCGCAGATGTACTTTGTGTACCTCAAGAAAAGGAGATGCCGAAGGCGGATTGTGCGGTGTTACCCAAAGACTTGTTTGCCGGGAGACCGCAGACCGGAAGGGGGATCGGCCCATGAAAAAAAGAAGGCTCCGGCGTGTCCTGATCCTTGCCGCCGCGGCCTTGCTCTGCCTCGGGATGGTTCTGTTCTCCCGCAGCCGCGACCGTGAGGCGACCGGCCGCCTCACGCTCTGGTATACCGAGACGGATTATTCCCCCGCCGCGATGGCAAATCTGATTGCCCGCTGCCGGGCGGATACCGGTCTTCGCATCGAAGCCACGGTTTTTCCCGACGAGCAGGCCCTGGGCCTGGCCTTTGAGGAGGAGAGACCCGATCTGCTCTTCTGCAATCATTTTCGGGCCGCAAGACTCTCGGAGCTTGGAAGCCTCAGCCCTCTCCCCGGGGAGCGGGCCTTTCCCGTGACGCTCTCGTCGGCAGGGCAGGAGATCGGCAGCGCCTTCTTTCCGATCGGCGGGCGGCTGCCGCTGCTGCTGGTGAACACCGAACTTACCGACGAAGGCCTTGACAGCCTGGAGGATCTGCTTGACGCGGGGGAGGGGCCCTTCCTCGCATCGGACGACTGGGCGGATCTGCTGTTTACCGCGGCGCTCTCCAAGGGCTGCTGGATGCAGGGACTGATGGAGGCGGATGCCGCGAACGATGTGTACCGTTCGCTCTTCAACACACTGGCGGCGGCGGCCTTTCGCGGGCGTCTTGTGCCGACAAAGGCGGCGGCGGAGTATGTGCGGCAGGGGATGATCCCCTGCGCCGTCGTGCCCTCCACGGAGCTTGCGAACCTGAGCGGAGATAAGCTGCAGCTTCGGCTGCTGCCGCTGCCGGAGGGGGGAGAGCGGCTGCACCCGGCGGAGCTGATGGGCTTCGCGGTCCTGGAGGACTGCTATCTGCCGTCGGCAGAGCAGTTTGTCGACTGGCTATACAGCGGTGTGCAGGACAGCGCCCTTGCGCTCTCGGCGGGGCTCGTGCCGGTGCACGCCGGAGCCACGGCCCGAAGCGCGGCGGAGAAGAGCCTTGCAGACTTCGCCATGAGCGGAACCGTCTGCTTTCTCGCCCCGGACACGGTTTTTTATTCCAATCGCGCCGCCTTTGAGCAGCGCATCGCCGCGGCACTTGATTTGCTCGCCTGAGTTGTGATATACTATATAATAATTTCACAGTGAAGCCGAGCAGGCCGATACGCATAAAGGCAATACCGCATAATTCGGCAAGAGCAGATCCTGAGAAAATTTGGGTTCTGATAAAGGCACTTTTTCGCAGATGTACTTTGTGTACCTCAAGAGTGTTGCCTAAAGTTTTTTTATGAGAGGTGCCCTATGGAAGGATACAGAATCCTTGAGATCAAACAGAGCGTTTTTGAGAATAACGACCGCGAGGCGGACAAGCTTCGCCAGGAGCTGAAGCGGGACAAGGTCTTTCTCCTGAACCTGATGAGCTCACCCGGCTCCGGCAAGACCACGACCCTCGGCAAGACCATCGCGGCGCTGAGGGATGAGTTTCGCATCGGCGTCATGGAAGCCGATATCGACTCCGACGTGGATGCCGCCACGATCGAGAAGACAGGCGTCAAGGTCATCCAGCTCCACACCGGCGGCATGTGCCACCTGGACGCGGGCATGACCAGACAGGGCCTGAAGGGCCTCGGTGTGGAGGACGTGGATTTCGCCATCCTGGAGAACATCGGGAACCTCGTCTGCCCTGCGGAGTTTGACACCGGCGCCGTGAAAAACGCCATGATCCTCTCCGTGCCCGAAGGGCACGATAAGCCCCTCAAATACCCGCTCATGTTCTCCATCTGCGACGTGCTGCTCATCAATAAGATCGACGTGCTGCCCTACTTCGACTTCGACATCGAAAAGTGCAAGGAGTATGTGCGGCGTCTCAATCCGAAAATGAAGGTCATCCCCATCTGTGCCCGCAGCGGCGAGGGCATTGACGAATTTGCCGATTGGCTGCGCACGGAGATCAAAGCCTGGAACGGCCAGGCGTAAAAAAGTTTGTCGCGGCGGCGGGCCTCAGGGACTGCCGCCCTTTCCCGTGCTTCTGCCAGCCGCTTTTTCCACTATAATTGTGCAAATTTTTTAATCTTCTGCTGGACATATCCGCTTCCTTATGGTATTTTTAATAATGTCAACAACATAGGGAAATGCTGCTTGACGTACATTCGTTTTCTCATATCCATCATTCGCGCCGTCACACCGCAGGTGATCGCGCATTGAAAGGAGATTGCCATTATGCCTGATAAGAAGACAAGCGCCGGGAAAACCGCGAAGGAAAAGCCCTCAAAGAAAAAGACTGTGAAAGAGACGGCCCCGGAAATCAAGGCGCAGGAGAGCGCGGCCCCGGTCGTGGAGCTGACAGCGCCCGCCGAAGAGAAGGCCGCCCCCGTCGAAGAGAAGAAAGCGCCTGCCGAGAAGAAGGCGCCCGCTGAGAAGAAAGCGCCCGCTGAGAAGAAGGCAACCGACGAAAAGAAGGCGCCCAAGGAGAAGAAAACGCCCGCCGCCAAAAAAGCGCCCGCCGAGAAGAAGGCGGAAAAGGCTGCTGCGGCTGTGGAGGCAAAGCCCGAAGAAAAAAAGAAGACCCCGGCCCGGAAAAAGACTGTGAAGAAGGCAGAGAAGGTCACAGAGGCGGACGTGAAAACCGCTCTGTCCGCTGTCGTCTCTGAAGTAAGCGCTGCCGCTGAAGCCGCCGCCAAGGAGGCTGAGGCTGAGAAAGCTGCGGTCAAGGCTGCCTATAACGAGACTGTGGCAGCCGTCAAGGCCGCCTATGAGGAGACTGCCGCCGCCGTCGAAGCCGCTGTCGATGAAGCTGCCAGGGAGGCAGCCGCAGAGGAGGCTGAGGCGAAAGCCGCTTATAAAGAAACTGCCGCCGCCGTCAAGACCGCTGTTACGGAAGCCGCCGAGCAGGCTGCCGCGGAGGAGGCTGAGGCCAAGGCCGCCTATAAGAAGGCCGCTGCCGCCGTCAAGACTGCTGTTAAGGAAGCCGCCGAGCAGGCCGCCGCGGAGGAGGCTGAGGCCGAGGCCGCCTATAAAGAAGCTGCCGCCGCCATGAAGACCGCTTATAAGGAAGCGGAGGCGGAGGGAGCCAAGGCTGCCGCCGCTGCGGAGGCTGAGCTGGAAGCCGCCGTTACGGAGGCTTATGAAGCCGCAGAGAGAGAGGCGGCCGGTGAAGAGATCATTTCCAAAGCTGCCGCCGGAGAAGCTGCCGCCGAGGAAACTGCTTATGAGGCGGCCGTTGCCGATACGCTCGTGGAGACTGCCAAAGCGATCGCTGCGGTTGCAGCCGCTGCCGAAGAACCCGTCAAGGAGGAAGTTATGGAAGAAGAACCTGTTGTTGAGCTGCCGCAGCCGCGCCGCAGCGTGGCCTTTATCGGCTCTGAATGCTATCCCTTTATCAAAACCGGCGGCCTCGGCGACGTGATGTACGCCCTGCCCCGTGCTCTTACCAAACAGAACTGCGATGTCAAGGTCATCCTGCCCCGCTACGCCTGCATCCCGCAGAAGTACCAGGAGAAGATGATCTACCGCGGCGAGTTCCAGATGGATCTCTGCTCCGACGGCCGCAGCTTCTATGTCGGCATCATGGAATACGTGTGCGACGGCGTTGTCTATGACTTCATCGACAACAACGATTTCTTCAGCTGGGGCAATCCCTACACCGATCTCGTGCGCGATATCCCCAAGTACTGCTACTTTGCCAAGGCGGCTCTGGCTGCCCTGAACTATATGGACTGGATCCCCGATATCATCCACTGCCATGACTGGCAGGCGGCGCTGGTGCCGGTGTATCTGCGCACCCTCTTTGCCGACTCTCCCGTTGGCCGCGCCAAGAGCGTCATTACCATCCACAACCTGCGCTTCCAGGGCATCTACAACATCCCGACCCTCAGCTACTGGACGGGCCTGCCCGGCTACGTGTTTGACTACGGTCATCTCAAGCAGGGCTATGAGGACGCCAACATGCTCAAGGGCGGCCTTGCGTATGCGGATATGATCACCACCGTCTCCAACACCTATGCCTGGGAGATCCAGACCGGCTTCTACGGCGAAGGGCTGGACGCCCACCTGCGCTTCCACTCCGGGAAGCTGCGCGGCATCGTCAACGGCATCGACGTGGAGCTCTGGAACAGCGCGACCGACAAGCTGCTGGCAGAGACCTATGATGTCCAAAACGCCGTGGAGAAGAAAAAGGCCAACAAGCTGGCCCTGCAGGCGGCCCTCGGCCTGGAGCAAAACGAGCACAAGATGGTCATCGGCCTCATCTCCCGTCTGACCGACCAAAAGGGCCTGGATCTTGTGAACGCTGTTTTCCAGCAGCTCATCGACGGCAACACCCAGGTGGTGGTTCTCGGCACGGGCGAGAGGCGCTATGAGGATGCCTTCCGCTACTACGAGAATGCCAACCGCGGCACAGTCTGCTCTTACATCTCCTACAACGAGAACCTGGCCCACCAGATCTATGCCGGCGCGGACGCCCTGCTGGTGCCGAGCCTGTTTGAGCCCTGCGGCCTGACCCAGCTCATCGCCATGCGCTACGGCACGACGCCCATCGTGCGTGAGACTGGCGGCCTCAAGGATACCGTACAGCCCTATAACCAGTATACCAACGAGGGCAACGGCTTCACCTTTGACCGCTATGAGGCGGGGCTGCTGCTGGATGCGATCAACCGCGCCAAGACCATCTACTTCACCGAGCGCGACCGCTGGGACGAAATGGTTGTACGCAATATGGAGAAGGACGTTTCCTGGGAAAACTCCGCCCGCCAATACCGCGAGCTCTATCTGCAGCTCAGACCGTAATCGCCTGAAAGTGTACCGCAGACCGGGAGACAGAAGCCTCCCGGTCTTTTTGTGATACTTCCGCAAAGGAATGGTGAGGTATGGAAGAAAAGAAAACGCCCTGGACGTATAAGCTGGTCTATAAACTCGTATGGCTCTTCTCCCCGAAGTATAAGCTGGTGGGGACGGAGAATCTGCCGCAGGAGCCCTGTGTCATCGTCGGCAATCACAGCCATATGTACGGCCCCGTCGCGGGGGAGATCTATATCCCCGGGGATCACTATGTCTGGTGCGCTGGACAGATGATGCACAGGGAGGAGGTCGCGGACTACGCCTTTCAGGATTTCTGGTCCGGCAGGCCGAAACGCACGCACTGGTTCTACAGGCGCCTGAGCCGTGCGATCGTACCGCTGTCGGTGCTGATCTTCAATAACGCCCATACGATTCCGGTCTACCACGACACCCGGCTCATCACCACCTACCGCGAGTCGATCGAGCTTCTACGGCAGGGGGCCAGCATGGTCATCTTCCCGGAATGCTATGACGAGCACAACAACATCGTCCACGGCTTCCAGGACAAATTCATCGACCTTGCGCGCTTCTACTACAAAAAGACCGGCAAGGAGCTGAGCTTTGTGCCCCTCTATGTGGCGCCGAAGCTCAAGACGCTCTTCTTCGGCAAGCCCATCCGCTTCCGCGCCGACGTGCCCATTGCCGAGGAGCGCGCGCGCATCTGCGGGGAGCTGATGGACGCCATCACCGACATCGCCGTGCATCAGCCGGAGCACACCGTCGTGCCCTACCCGAATGTGCCGGCTCGTGAGTATCCCAAGAACATTCCCCTGGAGGACTATACCCATGAATAAACAGCCGTATGATTACAGCGGCTTTTCCCTGAGTCGGCTCAACGAGCCGCGCTTTGCCCATGTGAAGCTCCTGGGCGGCTGGATCGTCTACTTTGCGCTGTACTTCGTCACGGAGAATCTGATCCCGGCCTCCCGCTGCCATCCTGTACACTGCTGGCTGGACGATGTGATTCCATTCAACGAGTTCTTTGCGATCTTCTATGTGGGCTGGTACTTCCTGGTGTTCGGCTCTCTGGCCCACACCTTCTTTTATGATGTGCCCCGCTTCAAGAAGCTGCAGACCTTCATCATGATCACCCAGGCCGTCGCCATGCTCTGGTATATCCTCTGGCCCAGCCGTCAGGATCTGCGGCCGACGGTCTTCCCGCGGGATAACCTCCTTACGGATCTCGTGAAGTTTATTTACGCCTTCGATACCAATACCGGCGTGTGTCCCTCTCTGCACGCGGCCTACTCGCTGGGCATCCTGTCGGTGGGCCTCAAGGACAGAAAGCTCCCGCGCTTTTGGAAGGGGGCCCTCGTCTTCGCGGTCATCATGATCTGCCTTTCCGTCTGCTTTGTCAAGCAGCACTCGGCGGTGGACGTCTTTGCGGCGCTGCCCGTGTGCCTGCTCGCGGAATACCTGGTCTACGGAAAGAGCTACTGGCGGCCGCGCCTGAGAAGAGAAGAGAGAAAGCAGACGCAGAAATAAACCAGGGGTCGATGGCCTGATCGACCCGCCGAAAGCCGCACAGGGCTTCAAAGGGCGGAACGATGTGGGCTCGGCCCCCTGCTGCCTGTTCATGCAGGCAACATCCACGCGAAACGGACATAGAATAGGACAGCAAAAACAAACTGCTGCCAAAACAGAGGTGAAACCCATGATTCCGGAAAAGGATTTTGAAAAGGTCGCCACACGGGTCTCCGCCGTCAGCATCGCCGGGAACACGGCCCTCTCGCTTGTGAAGCTGCTGGTCGGCATCCTGGCCCACTCCGGAGCCATGATCAGCGACGCGGTGCACTCAGCCTCGGACGTGCTCAGCAGCTTCATCGTCATCATCGGCGTGAAGCTCTCCCGCCGCGCAGCCGACCGGGAGCACCCCTACGGGCATGAGCGCTTCGAGTGTGTAGCAGCCATCGTCCTGGCCGTCCTGCTGGCCATGACGGGCATTCTGATCGGCTGGCAGGCTGTGGACGTGATCCGCACCGGCAATGTGGGGCAGACCCCGCCGGGCCTTGCGGCACTCATTACGGCGGCTGCGTCCATCGTGATCAAGGAGCTTATGTTCTGGTACACCCGGCACTATGCCCGGCTCATCAATTCCGCCGCCTTGATGGCGAGCGCCTGGGATCACCGCAGCGACGCGCTCTCCTCCGTCGGCGCCCTGATCGGCATTGCCGGGGCGCGGCTGGGCTATCCGATCATGGAGCCACTGGCAAGCCTCGTGATCTGCGCCTTCATCCTCAAGGCCGCGCTGGACATTTTCCGGGACGCTACCGACAAGATGGTGGACCGGGCCTGCGACAGGGAGACGGAGCGCCGCCTTGCCGACTGTGTGCGCGAACAGCCGGAGATCCTGGGCATCGATAGCCTGCAGACCCGCGAATTCGGCAGCCGCATCTACGTGGATCTGGAGATCCGCCTGGACGGCAGCATGAGTCTCTATGACGCCCACGCTGTTGCCGAGCAGGTACACGACCGCATTGAGCGGGAATTTCCCAGCGTCAAGCACATTATGGTGCATGTGAACCCGGGCATAAAAAACTGACCGTTCATGAACGGTCAGCTTTTTTATGACTGTCGCAGGGGTGGGCGCAGTCTGCACAATTGTGATTACAGCTTGCGCAGTTGTGGCAGCTCCCGGTTTTGCCGGAGCGGATTGCCCGGACGGCGAAAAACACCATTGCCCCGATCGACAGAAGAATGAGAATGTTCCAGATGTTAATCCCACGATCAAACAGCGTGCCGAACAGGCGCACGAGCAGCGCCGCGACCCAGGCCAGCGCGCACTGCCAGAGCACCACATAGGCGGCCCACTTCCTGCCAAGCTCGCGCCTGATGGCGGAAATGGCCGCCACACAGGGTGTATAGAGCAGGCTGAATACCAGAAGCGACGCCGCAGTGAGCGGGGTGAGGGCCGTGCGTATACCGCGGGCAAAGAGCAGCTCCATCGTGGAAACGACGCTCTCCTTGGCCATAAAGCCGCTGATCAGCGAGGTGACGATCCGCCAGTCGCCGAGACCGATCGGCTTGAAGAGCGGCACCAGCAGGCCTGCCGTGACGGCGAGGATGCTGTCCTGGGAGTTCGACACCATGTTGAAGCGGAAGTCGAAGCTCTTGAGAAACCATACCATGATGGTTGCAATCAGAATCACAGAAAAGGCACGCTGCAAAAAGTCCCGCGCTTTTTCCCACAGCAGCAGAAGGACGTTGTGCACGCTGGGCAGACGGTAGTTGGGCAGCTCCATCACGAAGGGGACAGCCTCGCCCTTGAAGAGCGTTTTTTTGTACAGCAGCGCCACCAGTATTCCCACCGCAATGCCGAGCAGGTACAGTCCGGTAATGATCAGCCAGGCGTTTTGCGGGAAGAAGGCGGCAACAAAAAAGCTGTAAATCGGCAGCTTTGCCGTGCAGGACATGAAGGGCGTCAGCAAAATGGTCATGTGCCGGTCACGGTCGCTGGGCAGCGTGCGCGTGGACATGACCGCCGGCACCGTGCAGCCGAAGCCAATGAGCATCGGCACAATGCTGCGCCCGGAAAGGCCGATCCTGCGCAGCAGCTTGTCCATCACAAAGGCCACGCGGGCGATGTAGCCGCTGTCCTCAAGCTGGGAGAGGAAAAAGAACAGCGTCACGATCAGGGGCAGGAAGCTCACCACACTGCCAACACCCTCAAAGATGCCGTTGAGCACGAGACTCTGAATGGCCGGGTTCACATGGCCGGCCTGCATGGCCTGCTCGACGACACTGCCCAGGCGTTCGATCCCTCCGGCCAGAAGATCCTGCAGGAAGGGGCCGATGAGGAAGAAGGTCAGGAAGAACACGAGACCCATAATGCCGATGAAAACGGGGATGGCGGTGTATTTGCCGGTCAGGATGCGGTCAAGCTTCTCGCTGCGCAAATGCTCCTTGCTCTCACGAGGCTTGATGAGGCAGGCGTCGCAGACCTTGCGGATGTATTCAAAACGCATGTCCGCGATGGCGGCGCTGCGGTCGAGCCCGCGTTCGGTTTCCATCTGCACCGCGATGTGCTCCAGCAGTTCCTTCTCGTTCTGATCCAGCTCCAGCTGCTCCAGAATCCCGTCGTCGCCCTCCAGCAGCTTGCTGGCCGAAAAGCGCACGGGAAGCCCGACCCGTGCCGCGTGATCCTCTATGAGATGGCTCACCGCGTGCAGGGCTCTGTGCACCGCGCCGCCGTGCTCCTCGGCGCCGCAGAAATCCTGCCGCAGGGGTCTTTCCTGGTATTTGGCGACGTGCACCGCGTGGCGCACCAGCTCGTCCACGCCCTGATCCTTGGCGGCGGAGATGGGCACCACCGGCACCCCCAGCATGGATTCCATGCGGTTGATGTCCACGGTGCCGCCGTTTCCGTTCAGCTCGTCCATCATGTTCAGCGCCACCACCATCGGCACGTTCATTTCCAGAAGCTGCATCGTGAGATAGAGGTTTCGCTCCATATTGGTGGCGTCGACGATGTTGATGATGGCCTTCGGCTTCTCGTTGATCACATAGTCTCGGGAGACCAGCTCCTCGCTGGAATAGGGGGACATGGAGTAGATGCCCGGCAGGTCGGTAATGGAGGTGTCCGCATGACCGCGGATCACGCCGTCCTTGCGGTCCACCGTCACGCCGGGGAAGTTGCCCACGTGCTGGTTGGAGCCTGTGAGCTGGTTGAAGAGCGTGGTTTTGCCGCAGTTCTGGTTGCCGACCAGCGCAAAGCTCAGAACCGTCCCGTCCGGCAGGGGATCGCCCGTGCCCTTGGGGTGGAACTTGCCCTCCTCGCCGAGACCGGGGTGGGCGGCAGGACGGCGCTCGGCTGTTTGCTGAGGTCTTGCGGCGGCAGTCTCCAGCGCTTCGATCCCGATATTCTTCGCATCGTCCAGGCGCAGCGTCAGCTCATAGCCGCGCAGGCGCAGCTCCATCGGATCGCCCATGGGGGCGAGCTTGATGAGCGTCACCTCGGTGCCGGGGATCAAGCCCATGTCCAGAAAATGCTGGCGCAGCGCGCCCTCGCCGCCGATGCTTAAAACACGGGCGGACCGGCCCGCTTTCAATTCGTTCAGCTTCATTGTTCTCTCTCGTCTCTTTCAGAGTGATTATCTGTTGTATCCCATTATACTTTTCCAACCCGTCTTTGTAAAGAAGTTCGGGAAGCGAACGTCGAGAAAAGTCGAAAAAAGACTTGACAGAGCGCCTCCTTTGTATTATTGTATTAATAGCTTAATACAATAATACAAAGGAGGCGCTGCCCCTTGCAGTGGCATTTCAATCAGGAGCTGCCGATCTATTCCCAGCTTGTGGACGGGTTCAGGCGGGCCATCGCCGCCGGGGTTCTCGCGCCAGGCGCGCGCCTGAGCTCGGTGCGGGACCTGTCACTGGAGGCGGGGGTGAATCCCAATACGATGCAGCGGGCCATGCAGCAGCTTGAGCGGGAGGGCCTTGTTTATTCCCAGCGCAGCCTGGGCCGCTTTGTGACCGAGGATACGGCGGTGATCGACCGGGCGCGGGAGACGCTTGCGGCGGAGCATGTGCGCCGCTATCGGGAGGCCATGCGCAGCCTCGGCTTTACCGGAAAAGAGATGATCGCGCTGCTCGAGAGCGGCGGAGAGGAGAAAGAGAATGGAGACCTATCTTGAATGCAGAGAGCTCGGCAAACGCTTTGGGACGACTCAGGCGCTTGACGGTGTGAATCTCACGGTGATGCCGGGCCGGGTGGTGGGGCTGCTCGGCCCCAACGGCAGCGGCAAAACCACACTCATCAAGCTCATCAACGGACTGCTGACCCCGACGGCGGGAGAGGTGAGCATCTGCGGCCTGCAGCCCGGGAAGGAGAGCAAGGCCCTCGTAAGCTATCTGCCCGACCGGCCCTGCCTGCCCGAGTGGATGAACGTGCGCCAGCTTATGGAGTACTACGCGGATTTCTTCGCTGACTTCGACCGGGCGCGCGCAGCCGATATGATGGCGCGCCTGAGCCTTCATGAGGAGCTTCGGATCTCCCAGATGTCCAAGGGCACGAAGGAGAAGGTGCAGCTCATCCTGGTCATGAGCCGGCGCGCCCGCCTCTACCTGCTCGATGAGCCGATCGGCGGCGTCGACCCCGCCACGCGGGACTATATCCTTGACACCATCATCCGCAACTATGACGAGAACGCCAGCGTCGTCATCTCCACGCACCTCATCTCCGATGTGGAGAACGTGCTGGACGATGTGATCTTCCTGCGCGAGGGCAAGGTCAGCCTGCAGGCCAGTGTCGACGACCTGCGCGAGCAGTACGGCAAGAGCGTGGA
>CADARY010000037.1 GCA_902790375.1 Oscillospiraceae bacterium
TCCGGCGACGGGTACAGCCTGTACGGCACAGCCTCATAGGGCTCGTCCGGGATCACCGTGGCGGCATAACTCTCCACAGGCGCCTGCGCCAGATTCCCGTTGGTGCCCGCAGATCCATTGCCGCAGGCTGTCAGGAGCAGCGCCATCATCAGAAGGAGAGGAAACCAATATCGCTGTTTATGCATCGTACACACACCTTTCTCGGTCAGCAGATCAAACATGGATCAGAAAAAAGGCAATACCGCATAATTCGGCAAGAGCAGATCCTGAGAAAATTTGGGTTCTGATAAAGGCACTTTTTCGCAGATGTACTTTGTGTACCTCAAGAAAGTGCGGTGTTGCCAAAAGGAATTGTATTGAAAATAAGGACAGGTCCTCTCTGCAAACGTCACAAAAACTGCCGCTGTCGGTTCCGGCGTCCGCGGCTTTCCGCGCATAAGCAGACTTGGCAGACTATCGCTCCTGCTTCGGATCATACTCAATCACACAATGATCGCAGGCATTGATCACGGTGGTTTTCCCGTAACTGTTTTTCTGGGGGATTGAGATTCCATACTCCCGGTGAATGTGTCCATGAACGAAATAGCGCGGCTCATACTTCTCCAGCAAATTCAGGAAGCAGGAAAAGCCTCGGTGCGGCAGATCATCCAGATCATGGACACCTCTTGCCGGCGCATGAGTCACCAGAATGTCGATTCCCTTATATCTCCACAGGCTGAACCAGAGACGCCGTATTCTGCGGCGCATGTCCCGCTCCGTGTACATGTACTTCCCCGGCCGATAGCGGTAAGAGCCGCCGAGTCCCAGAATACGCAGGCCCTGACATACAACGAGCTTATCGTCGATACACACGCAGCCTTCCGGCTCCCGTGAATAGCCCTCGTCATGATTGCCATGGACATAGTACAGCGGACAGCCCGCCATCGTCACCAGAAATTCCAGATAGGCAGGCTTCAGATCCCCGCAGGCCAGGATCAGATCGAAGCCCTTCAGCTTTCCGGCACTGTAAAACCGATAATAATAATTTGACTCTACATCGGATACGGCCAGAATCCTCATGCTTCTTTCCCCGCCTTTTCCGTCGCTGCGGTGACGCCCGAAGTATCGACTGTTGCCTGCGCAAGGGGGGTGAGCTCCGTATAGGCCGGGATGCTGCCAACCACGTTTTCAACGAGATAGTCCATCCCCGCGATCTGTTCCTGGTTCAGCATCCCCTGCTGCTGTCCGATGGTTTCACCGCCCTGTATACAAATGGGCGTGAGGAAGGGACTGCATACTTCACGGACGATGCTCTCCTTCAGAAAGTCCGCAAGGTGCCGTGTCCCGTTTGTAAGCGTCTCGAAAAAGCTCACATCCACAACACCGGCGGACATGCCCCAATAGTAATTGAGCGCCTTGCTGCTGCTCTCGTACTCATCCTGCACGGTTTTGCTGAAAAACTGGCGCAGGATTTTTTCATAGTATACGCCCCATTTCCAGCTCGGTGCGGCAAGCAGCTCTCTGTCCTCGCCGCGGATATATGTCAGGCCGAAGCTGCTGCGTTTTCCGCGGGACAGGCTTGCGGTATCCTGACAGGAAATGAGATGGATACCTTCTTTGATCAGCTTTTCTTCAGCTTCCTTCGGCCCCTTTACGCTCGACCACTCCAGAAAAACCTGCGCACGGGGATTGGTCATCTGCGCGCCGAGGGCGAAGGCGTTGATCCCGGCGATCTGCCCGAAAATGGGATAGTCGCAGATATAGCCCAGCCTTCCGCTTTCGGTGAGTGAGCCCGCGACGGCACCAATAATAAACTTGGCCTCGTACATTCTGGCATAATAGGAGCGGATATAGCGGTGGGACTGATTAAGGGAGCAGTTCATGATGACAAGCTCCGGATGTGTGATGGCGGCATGGAGGCTCGCCTGCTGCAAACGCGGCGAGGTAGTGAAGATCAGCCTGTTTCCGTCCGCGGCTGCCTGCTCGATGACCTGGAGCGGATCGCCCTGCATGCAGTTCGTGTAGGCTGTTGTCTGGAGCCTGTCTTCAAAAACACGCTGCACGTGGACGCGGCCCAGCTCATGGCCCAGCACCCAGCCGGAGCGCCCGGGCTCCCCGTCATACAGGAAGGCGGCCTTCAAAACGGATGAACTGCCCGGCAGAAGTCTGGTAAGCAGACCGGGCTTTCTCTCTTCGGACGGCTCTGTCTTGAGCTCAATGGTGCTCTCTTCCTGGCGGAGCCTGAGTTCCTCCCACATGCTGGCAAGGTTCTTTTTGATTTCCGTGCTCGAGGCCGCACACAGCGAATCATAGCCGAAGACCTGGATATAACTCAGCAGCGCGTCTCCCGCGGTCGTCCTGAGCTTGTCACCCCCGCTTGAGCGGTACACCTTGCAAAAATAGTAATAGGCCGCGGAAAAACGCCGACGTTCCTCCTCGGTCCAGGTCTCATCCGGCTGCTTGCCCAGCGCCTGCTGCAGCGCGCCATAACTCTCGGCGTGTGTAAATTCGAGGAAATTTACCCTGCTGCATTTATAGAAGGCGACATAGGCATAGTAATTCTCCGTCTCAGGGCTTCGTTCCGGCAGGACACGGATCACGTGAGCCGGGATGCTCGGCGCGTCAAAGAATTTCAGGACGCTTACGCGCTTGTTGCCCTCCTCCACATAATAGCGGTGCATATACTCATAGGCTTTGATCGGATCACGGATTCCTTCTGACAGGTGCGCCTCACACAGGCGCTCCCATTTCTGGGCAAATTCAGAGCTTTCGGGCGCGACAGGCATAAAGTTCGGCGCGAAGGTATTCACTCGTCCACGGGTTTTGGTGCCGACGATCCATTCTGTCGGGATCTGTTCGATCCCGAGGTCGCTCCCCTTGAGTACCTGCTCCGGAGTGACGATATCATCCAGCACCGGCAGACACGCCGAGCGTCCCCCGGCCACGCAGGCGCGGTATTCCCTCTGCCCCAGCTTCTGTGCTTCCTTGTAGTATTGTTCAGCCATTGCTTACTCCCAAACGCGGCACAGCGGTCCCGAACGGGGCCGCTGTGCCATATGAATTATGAAAAAGGCAAATCAGAACTCAAGGTTCTTGTCGGTCTCCTTGGAGAAGACGTGAGCCACTCTGCCGCCGAAGGTGAAGTGGACGGTATCGCCCAGCTTGTAGTTGCCCTTCATGTCGATGGTGGGGACGATGATGATGACGTCACGGCCGCCCGCGTTGACATGCAGGTGCACGGAGGAGCCCATCATTTCGGCGACCTCAACCTTGGCGCTGATGCCTGCGTCGGCAACGTCGGTATGCTCGGGGCGGACGCCCAGCGTGATGGGCTGGGACTGTACGTCATGGGCGGCCAGGCGCGCTTCCTTCTCGGCGTCAAGCTCGGTGCGGTAGCCGCCGACCTCGACGAAGTACTTCTTGCCGTCACGCTTGAGCTCAGCATCAAAGAAGTTCATAACAGGCATGCCGATGAAGCCCGCGACGAAGAGATTGGCCGGGTGGTCAAAGACCTCCTGGGGAGTTCCGATCTGCTGGATGTAGCCGTCCTTCATGATGACGATGCGGTCGCCCAGGGTCATGGCCTCGGTCTGGTCATGGGTGACGTACATGAAGGTGGTGTTGATGCGCTGGCGGAGCTTGATGATCTCGGCGCGCATTTCGTTTCTGAGCTTTGCGTCGAGGTTGCTGAGAGGCTCGTCCATGAGCATGACCTTCGGATCACGCACGATGGCGCGGCCGATGGCGACGCGCTGGCGCTGGCCGCCGGAGAGTGCCTTGGGCTTGCGCTCGAGGTACTGGGTGATGTCAAGGATCTCGGCCGCCTCGCGCACCTTCTTGTCGATCACGTCCTTAGGCTCCTTGCGGAGCTTCAGGGAGAAGGCCATGTTTTCATACACGGTCATGTGGGGGTAGAGGGCGTAGTTCTGGAAAACCATGGCGATGTCGCGGTCCTTGGGGGCCACGTCGTTCATGACCTTACCGTCGATGATGAGCTGGCCGCCGGAGATCTCTTCCAGACCTGCCACCATGCGCAGGGTAGTGGACTTGCCGCAGCCGGAGGGGCCGACAAGAACGATGAATTCCTTGTCCGCAATGTCCAGGTCAAAGGCCTGCACCGCGACAACACCCTCATCGGTGATCTGGAGGTTTACCTTTTTCTTCTCGGGCTCGTCCGCTTTCTTCTTGTTCTTTTTCTGCTCGCCGCTGATGAAGGGGTAGACTTTCTTAATGTTCTTGAGCTGTACAGTCGCCATGCTTTCTGACTCCGGACACATGGCCTCCGCCTGATGTGCCCTCACGGGGACTTACGTCTCCCGCATTACGACAGGTCTCCACACTGCCGCAGCCCGAGCCGGGGGCTTTTTACTCCTCCTTTTTTCATGTACGGTTGACCATTATGTGGAGTGGCCAGCCGCCATGGAAATTACAATCAATTGCGAACAGCGTTCGCAATTGAGGTGCTCGCGCTCATCGCACACGGCGGTGCGTGACACGCCGTGTTTGGTCGGCGCGAGGCCTCGCTAAGCTCGGCTTAAGGTGTTTTTGCCGAAGCGAAGCTCCGTCAAAAACGATTTCATAAATCTAAATTTACTTGATCTCCAAATCGTATTTCTCCACATCGACGAGCACGCTCCCGTCGGAGGAAAAGCTCACTGCACCGGCGGTTTCCGGCGTATAGAGGACGAAGGACGCCGCCTGCTCGCCGTCGTTCACGAAGAGTTCGAGGCTGTAGCGGTCCATAATCACGCGCAGCTTCAAGACTCCGTTTTTTACGCTTACCGGGAATTCCCGGACGTTCACGATGTCGTGCGGGAAGCCGCTGTGGGTCCGGTCCACCTTGATGGTGTTGGTGTCCGGGCGGTAGCGGATCAGCGTGAAATGTTCGCCGTCGCGGGCCACGTAGAGGCGGAACCACTTGTACATGCTGTTCTCGTTGCCGGGGCGGACGGTAACGGTCATGTCGGTGCATCTGCCGGAGATACCGCGCAGGCTGGTTTCGCCGTTGATGAGCACATTGTAATAGTCGATGCGCACGCCGCGGTACTGCTCCAGTTCGCGTACGGGGTTCTGGTACAGACGTCCGTTTTTCACGCTCAGCTCCCGCGGGAGGGTCATCTGCCCCATGAAGCGCAGCTCCATCTGCTTGCAGGTGGAAGTTTCCCAGTTCTGCATCCAGGCGATCATCACACGCCGTCCGTCCTCGGTCAGCAGGGTCTGGGGAGCGTAGAAGTCGAGACCGTAGTCGATGGCCTGCACAGACTGGCGCATCAAATGGCAGGTCTTTTGATCAAAGCTGCCGATCAGGCAGACGTTGGCGTTGCCGGGATGAAACTCCAGACCGATGGCGTCCATCTCCTGCGGGGAGACCAGCAGCACCTCCTTGCCGTCGAGCGGGAAAAAGTCCGGACATTCCCACATACGTCCGTACTGATTGTGGCAGGAGGACACGACGCTCACAAATTCCCAATGCTGTGCGTCGCTGCTCTTAAACAGCAGAATCTCACCGCTGCCGTCTCTGCTCCGGTTGCCCATCACGGCATAAAAGGCCTCGCCCTCGCGCCAGATTTTCGGGTCGCGGAAATCGTGAACGCTGTTGCCTTCGGGAACCATCGCGCCGTCAATGACCGGGTTGCAGGGCTGCTTTCTGTAATCCACGCCGTCGCCGATCGCGATGCACTGGGTCTGGAAGGACTCAATGGATCCGTCGCGTCGGCGCACATTGCGCACACCTGTGTACATCAGCAGATGACGCCCGTCGGGCAGTTCCACCGCGCCGCCGGAGAAGCAGCCGTCCCGGTCATAGTCGGAATCCGGAGCCAGTGCCGCGGGCAGACGCTCCCAGCGGATAAAGTCGCGGGTCTTTACATGGCCCCAGTGCATGGGACCCCATTTGGTATCGTAGGGGTAGTATTGAAAAAACAGATGGTACTCGCCCTTGTACGGAGCGAAGCCGTTGGGATCGTTGATCCAGCCGATACCGCCGGTCACATGGAAGTGGGGCAGCTCGGAACGGGTATAGGGCAGATATTTGGCTTCAAAATCACGGGCGCGTTGTAAGGCTTTGCTCATAGTTCACTCTCCTGACTGCATCTGGCAGAGAGAAAGGCTCTATGATTGGCATAAAGCCCTTCTCTCTGCCCGCTCCCACCTCAGTGGGAGTGGGCAGGGGCAAGGAATAAAGTATGGAAAAGGGAGGCTTAATCAGCTGAGAGAACGGAGTCGTCGGACGCGTCTACATACTTCTGGAAGATTGCCAGATAGTCAGCCAGCTTGTATGCCTGCAGGTCGCTCTGGAGCTTGTTCCACTCGGCATCGCCGAAGCCGTTCATGATGCCGTCGGCGCGGGCAGTCTTGATGCACTTGTCAATATCCGCGTTGAGGTTCGACAGGGCCTTGGTGTCGTCAGCGCTCATGAACACGTTCGGGAAGACATACTTGGTGTGCATGTCGGGCGTGTAGATGTCCTTGATCCAGTTGAGACGGTACAGTGCGTCATCCGGGCAGGTGACGTATACGCCGTAGTAGCTGTCGAGCACGGCAAGAGGTCCGTCAACCATCTCAGCCTCACGCACTTCAACAGGGGAAGCACTGCCGAGAGGTGCATGCTGGAGCATGGGCTCGCCCTTGTCGTTGGTGCCCATGACGAAGATATCGAACTCGTCATCCTCGCCGTAGGTGCCCCAGTTGTTCTGCGGGGACTGGAGCGGCGCGTACATCTGGTCAAGCCAGGCGCAGATCAGGGCAGGATTCTTGGCGTTGGCGGTCACAACAGCGCCGCGGCCGCGGTCAAAGCCGGAGGTATAGGAACCGTTCTGGGGGGTGAGGTTGAGCACGTCGGCCTTCAGCATGGGCATGGGCTTCCATGCGCCGGTGTTCGCGATAATGTCGGCCATGCTGATTTCAACGATGTTGGCAACGTCCCAGCTGAAGCAGACGCCGTAGCGCCCGGACTTGCCCTTGGCAACGTAGGTGGACCACTCCTGGGTGAAAGCGTCGGGGTCGATCAGATTCTCGGTGTAGAGTTTGTGGAGCCATTCCACGCCCTTGCGCCAGCCCTCGGTGGTGGCGGTGCAGAGAACCTTCTTGTCGTCGCTGATGACGATATGGCGGCCGGGATCGGGATCGCCGTAGCCTTCGCCGAAGCCGTTGCAGAGGATGGTGCAGTCCTCGTTGCCGCCGCTGATGATGCAGGACATGGGGATGATGTCGCCGTCAATGCCGAACTCGGCCTTGATCTTGTCGGCGTTATCGCGGAAGGCGATCAGCACCTGTTCAAACTCGTCGGTGGTAGTGGGCATCTTTAGGCCGAGGAAGTCGAGCCATGCGACATTGATGAAGGGCATGTTGCCGATGGTCTGGATGGCGGTCTTGCCGTAGCCGAGCTGCTCGATCCAGGGCAGAGTCCAGATGTGGCCGTTCTCGTCGGTGCACATGGCGCGGTACTCGGGGGCCTGCTCAAAGACCTTCTGGAGGTTGGGCATGTACTTGTCGATGTACTGCTCGAGGGGGATGATGACGCCCTGCTTGGCATATTTCAGAATGTCGGTATCGCTGAGGCCGGCGGGAGAAACAAATTCGGGAAGGGTCTTGATGTTGGCCATCTCAAGTGCGATCTTGTCGGCCCACTGGTCGCCTTGGATGGTCTTCCAGTTGACATGGACGTTGGTGGCCTCTTCAAGGCGCTTGTAGATCGTGCGGTTGTTGGGCTCAGACTCGGTGCCGGCCGCGTACCGGGTCAGACCGGAGATCTCGGCCTTCTCGGCCAGGGGGAAGGTGTAGCTTTCCGGGACAGCCTCGGCAGGGGCAGAGGCTGTGCTGTTCGCGGTCTCGGTCTTTCCCGAGCCGCCGCAGCCGGCCAGCAAGGCTGCCGTCATGGAAAGCACCAGAACGAGAGCGAGAATCTTACGCATTTTGTTCATGGGTATTCTCCTTTAATTTAATATTTTATCCTTTGACTGCGCCGGCCATGATGCCGTTGTCAAAGTATTTCTGGAAGAAGGGATACATGATCATCAGGGGAAGGCTGGAGATGATGATAGTCGCGTACTTCAGAAGCTCTGCCAGCTGGGCTCGGGCGGCGGTGCTCTGCATGTCGGAGACCATGCCGGGTTCGGGCTGACTCTGGATCAGGATGGAGCGAAGCACCAGCTGCAGGGGCTGCTTGGAGGCGCTGTTGAGGTAGATCATGGCATCAAAATAGCTGTTCCACATGCCGACGAACTGCCACATGGCAATGGTGGCGATGATGGGTGTGCAGACCGGCAGCAGGATTTTGAAGAAGTAGACCATCTCGGTGGCGCCGTCGATCTCCGCCGCCTCCTGCAGATCCTTCGGGATGCCCATGTAGTAGGTGCGGGCGATGATCATGTTCCAGACGCTGAACGCGCCGGGCAGCAGGATCGCCCAGATGGTATCCAGCATGCCGAGGTTGGAAATCAGCAGGTAGGTGGGGATCAGGCCGCCGCCGAAGAACATGGTGATCACAAAAATCACATTGAAAAATTCTCTGCCCTTGAAATCGGTGCGGGACATGGGATAGGCAGCCAGCAGCGTGACCACGACGGAGATGACCGTAAACAGCACCGAATAGATCAGCGCGTTGCGGAAGCCCACCCAGATCTGGCTGTTGCTCAAAACACGCTCGTAGGCAGTCAGGGTCCATTTGCTGAAATCAAAGGTCAGGCCGCTGTTCTGCAGGGTGATGGGGTCGATAAAGGAGGCAAGGATGATGTAGACGACCGGCAGAATGATGGCCAGGATAAAGAGGCCCAGGATCACATAGCCGATGATCAGAATCGTCTTGTCTCCTGTTGGGAGCTTGGCAAATTCACTCTTTTTCTTCGTTTTCATGTTTCTGCCTCCTCCCTTAAATACCCTTGCCTTCGTTCATCTTCTTGACGAGGGCGTTCATGGAGATCAGAAGAATGACGTTGATGACCGTGTTGAAAAGGCCGACGGCAGTGGAAAAGCCGTAGTCGCCGTCCAGAAGGCCCTTCTTGTACACATAGGTGGAGATGATTTCCGAAGTGTTGAGGTTCAGGTCGGTCTGGAGAGCGTAAGCTTTTTCAAAACCGACAGACATGATGTTGCCCACGGACATGATGAACTGAATGAGAACCGTGTCCTTGATGGCAGGCCACTCGACGGCCTTGATCTGCTGGATAATGTTGGCTCCGTCGATAACCGCAGCTTCCTTCAGCTCTTTGCTTGCGTTGGAGAGCGCAGCCGTGTAGATGATGGAAGCCCAGCCGGCTCCCTGCCAGATGCCTGACGCAATGTAAATCGTGCGGAAGGCCGAAGGCATGGTCATGAAATTCGTGCTGGTGCCGAGCAGGGAATTGACAAGTCCCGTCGGGGACAGCAGGATGCGGACAATACCGCAGAGCACGATGACCGAAATGAAGTTCGGCATGTACAGGACAAGCTGGATCTTCTGCTTGGTCTTTGTGCTCAGGATGCGGTTGAGCAGGAAGGCCAGCAGGATCGGAGCCGGGAAGCCCCAGAGCAGGCCATACACGCTCAGTTTGAGGGTGTTCATCAGATACCGCAGGAAGTCAGGCGAGGACAGGAAACGCTGGAAATGCTCAAAACCGACCCATTCGCTGCCAAAAATGCCGCGGATGGGGTTGTATTCCGTGAAGGCGATCGCGATGCCGCCCATGGGGATATAGCGGAAAATGATCGTCAACAGGAATGCGGGCAGCATGAAAATCATGTAGAGCTGCCAGTGCTGCCGGATATACACAATGGTGTTGTGCATTTTGGAACTGCCGCCGCCTCCTGCCGCGGCGCGTTCCGGGACTTTCTTCATTATACCTCCTCCATTTCGCTTTTGTGATTTCCTGTCAGATTTGCAAAGTGTGCATTTGCACAATCCCAGCAGGCGATTTCATATTGAGTGTACCATTGGGGTGTACCTGTGTCAACCGTAATTTTACATTTGCACGATATGCATAGTTTCCAAATGCACATTTTGTGGAAACCTTCCAAGCCGCGTGCGCTTGCTCTGTTTACATATGCACACCCGATGCGTTCTTTCATTTGACATATGCGCGGCATCTATGATAAGATGCATACCAAGAAAAACATCAGGAGACAGATGATGAGTAAAGTCACGATTCAAGATATAGCAGATGCCCTGGGCGTGTCGCGCAACACGGTATCTAAGGCTATCAATAATGCCGACGGTCTTGCCGACGCTACGAGAGAAAAAATCCTGCAAAAAGCGGTTGAGATGGGCTACAAGCAGTTTTCCTATGTCCGGGCCGTGGCTGCTGTTGCCGGAGAAAAGGAAATCGCGCGTCCTTCTCCCGGATTTCAGGGAGAAATTGCGCTGCTGACCACCATGTTTCTCGGGCAGTCCCATTTTGCCTCCCTGATGCTGGACAAATTCCAGAGGGAGATTTCCCAGCTCGGTTACACGCTCAACACCCATCGAGTCACGCCGGAGGATCTGAAAAGCGGAACGCTGCCCATCACCTTTGTGCCTGAACGCACAAGCGCGATCATGTGCATTGAGATGTTTGACTTTGCTTATGATGAAATGATCTGTTCTCTCGGCCTTCCGGTGCTGTTCGTGGACGGACCCGTCAGGTTCTGCGGGCGCACGCTGAACGCCGATCAGCTCTATATGGACAACACCGCGGGCGTCATCCGCTTTGTGTACGACATGCTCGATCGCGGATATAAAAGGCTGGGCTTCATCGGAGACTATGAGCACTGTCAGTCCTTCTTTGAGCGCTATGCCGCCTTCCGCGGGGCCATGCTGATGGCCGGGGTCGAGGTGGAGGAGCGCTTTGTGATTAAGGCAAACGAGCCGTGGGACATGCAGGCGCCGCTTTCCGCGCTCACAGAGATGCCGGATGCTTTCCTCTGCGCCAATGATTTTGTCGCGCTGGTGGCCATGCAGCTGTTGTCTGAGCGCGGCTTCTTGGCGCCCGGCGACGTGATGCTCTGCGGCTTTGACGATTCGGCCGAGTCCCGCGCCAGCAAGCCCACGCTCACCACCATCCACATCCACACGCAGGCGATGGCCTTTTCTGCTGTTCAGCTGCTTATGACCCGCATTAAGGAGCCGGGGCTTGACTACCGCATTGTCCATACCCAGACCGATCTGATCTACCGGGACTCCACAGCCCGGTGAAACGAGGCGAGACGATTGAAATTCTTCTCTTATGACAGTAAGTTTACCCAGCTTATGCTGAAGCTCTGCTATGCCTGCTATCTGAATCTGCTGTGGTTTGTCTGCTCCCTGCCGATTGTGACCATCGGCGCATCCACAACCGCGCTCTATTACGTCTGCTTTAAGATCGTGCGGGATGAGGAGCATCATGTGGGGAGGCTTTTCTTCCGTGCCTTCCGTGAAAACTTCAGGCAGGCGACGCAGCTTTGGCTCATCATGCTGGGGATGGGCATTTTTCTCGGCGCCGATATGTACATTGTCTGGCATTTGCGGGCAAGCGCCGTCGGGGCTGCTGCCGTACTCTGGACGCTGCTGCTCGCGTTCCTTATTGCCGTGTCGGTGATGTATGTGATCGTACTGACCTATCTGTTTCCGCTGCTGGCAAGCGTTGAAAACACCAACCGCGCCATGCTGAAAAATTCCTTCCTGATCGGCACCCACTATCTCTTCGCCACGATTTTGGTGTTTGCCGTCCACTTTGCGATGTTCTTCCTCGTAGTGCGCGTTTTCACGCCCCTGATCGTTTTCGGCGAGGGCCTTTGCGCATTGATCAGCGCGTGGCTCATGAACAATATCATGATCTCCGTCTCCGGGGAACCGGACGAGGACGAAGCATGAAGCTCACGAAACAACAAAAAGCCGCCCATCGGGCGGCTTTTCGGGCAATGAGCCCGGGTGAAAAGCTGGAATATATCTGGGAATATTATAAGTGGCCGATCCTGTTGACGATGCTTGTCCTTGGGATTCTTATCTGGGCAACGCAAAGAGAGCTCACGAAAAAAGAACCGGTGCTTTATCTGGCACTGGTGAACGTCACCGTCGGCGAGGATCTGGAGCAGGCGCTGACGACGGGCTATCTGACCGCCTCCGACAAGAATCCGAGACGGCAGGAGGTCTATGTCTACCGCGACCTGTATCTGTCCGACGACGCCGATGTACTCAACCATGAGTACGCCTATGCCTCCCGTACCAAGGTGATGGGCGCCGTACAGACACAGAAGCTGGATGTGGTACTGATGAACCGGGAAGCGTATGACCTTTTATCGGCGCAGGGTTATCTGCTGCCGTTTGACGATGCGGCGCTGCCGCCCCTTTTTGTTGTGTCGAACGAGGTCGTCGTTTCGGACAACGCGATCGAGTGGCAGTTAAACGAAGCGGCCACACACGAGCGCGTCACCGAAACCGTACAGAACGCACTTGCGATGTCCGATTGTCCGCTGTTTCAGGCGGCCGGTCTTGAAGGGAACGTGTACGCGGGCGTCATAGCCAACAGTCCCAGACCAGCGGAAGCGCTGCGATATCTGCAGTATCTCTCATCGGATGTCAGGCCTTGAATCCTCTACTGAATAGACAGCGGTATCTATTCATGATGTTCTATATGGGGGATGGTGCCAGACTGATTTCATTGCGGTTTCTATAGTGACAGCATTGAAATCCGGCCAATTTCATGCTATAGTACCCTCCGTGTCCCATGCAATGGCACAATTGATATTTCCTTATGCGTGAATTATAGTAAAGATCAGAAGCATGTAGGCTTCATTCCTGCGGCAACATATTGGCAACAAAAAATCGGATAGCCCATATCCGATGGAGAATACAGATAATCAGAACACTGTGAACCACATCGTCCTTACAAAACTGTTTAACTCAAGCTTTGCAGGAGCGAGTGGGAATGATTGCGAAAACGCTGAGAAGGTGCATAAACACTGGACTTTTTCGGTTTGAAAACGCCTCGTGACAACGTTTTGACAACACTTTAAGCATTACTCGTAAAGTAAAGAGCTAACTGATTTTTGTCGGATCAGTTGGCTCTTTTTTATTTTATTGCATTGTTTGCAAGCAAGAAGCTGTACACATCAGTTGTTTTACCAACATAGTTTCCTGCTTGCGTTTTTTGCTTTAGCTGTATGATAACAGAAATTGCCTGCCCGCCTTGGGAAGTCGGGACTTACTGCCCAAAGTACACCTGTTCGATCGTTCCTCCGCCAAGGACGAGATCGCCGTCGTAGAGCACGACAGCCTGTCCCGGCGTGATGGCCCGCTGCGGCTGATCGAAAACAAGCCGCACGCGCGAGCCCTCGAGCGGCCAGACCGTGGCGGGGTTCTCTCGCTGGCGATACCGTGTTCTGGCCGTCACACGGAGAGGACGATCCGGCTTCGGAATCGAAAGCCAATTGAAATCTGACGCGCTCAGCTCCCGGCCATACAGCGCACTCTCCGGCCCCACGGTCACGGTGTGCTTTTCCATGTCCTTTGCCACAACGTAGAGCGGCTGCTCCGCAGCGACGCCGAGGCCGCGGCGCTGTCCGATCGTATAACGGATCGCACCGCAGTGGCGCCCGATCACGCGCCCTTCCAGATCGAGGATCTCGCCCTCCGGATCGCGGCGTCCGGTCCGGCGTTCCAGGAAGCTGCCATAGTCGCCATCGGGAATAAAGCAAATGTCCTGGCTCTCGTGCTTGGATGCGGTCACGAGGCCGGCCTTCTCCGCAATCACGCGGGCGTCCGTCTTGCTCAGCTCTCCCAGCGGGAAACGCAGGTGATCCAGCTGCTTCTGAGAGAGCATATAGAGGACGTAGCTTTGATCCTTGCTCCCGTCCAGCGCCTTGCGAAGCTGCCAGCGCCCGGTACCCCGATCCTGCGTGATCCGGGCGTAATGGCCGGTCACGAGGCAGTCAAAGCCCTTTTCCAGAGCCAGCGACAGCAGCAGATCGAATTTCAGGCAGCGGTTGCAGACAATACAGGGATTCGGCGTTCGTCCGGCTTCATACTCCCGGACGAAGTTTTGAATCACTGTCTTTTCAAACGCTTTGGTACAGCAGAGAGACTCAAACGGGATTCTCAGCTGCCAGCAGACAAGGGCCGCGTCCTCCTCATCCGCATCGCTGCAGCAGCTTTTCTCGCAGCTTGTCTGGTAGCCGCTTTCCCGGTACAGACGCATGGTGACGCCTGTGCAGTCGTATCCTGCCTCCTTCATCAGCAGGGCTGCGACGGAGCTGTCCACTCCGCCGCTCATGGCAATCATGGCGCGCATCATTTTCTCCCCCCTATTGACATACTATGCAGATATGTTTATACTGCTTTTGAATCCCTTTGTCAAGGAGGTTAGAGCTGTGGATCAAAAGGCGATCATTCGTGCGGTGTGCATCAGTGAAAGAAAAGGAGAGCAAAAGCATCCGGTTGACAGTATCCTGATGTGTCCGCATCATGGCATTGCGGGCGACGCGCATGCCGGCAACTGGCACCGGCAGATAAGTCTGCTGGCGAAAGAAAGCGTCGATCGTTTGCAGGAGAAGGTTCCGTTCCCTCTGTATCCGGGGGCTTTCGCGGAAAACATCCTCTGTGAAGGAATACAGCTTTCCGCCCTCCCGGTGGGAACACGGCTCAGGATCGGCACCGCATTGTGTGAGGTGACGCAGATCGGCAAGGAATGTCACGCTGACTGCGCTATCCGCAGACAGGCCGGAGACTGTGTCATGCCCCGGGAGGGGATCTTTGCCGTCGTTCTGGAGGCGGGAAATGCAAAAGCGGGGGATGAGATCCGGGTGATCGACGAGACTGCGTAGCTATGAACCGCAAAATTTCCTGTTGACAAACGGCTCTTACCGTGATATAAACATATCAACCTAATAGGTCAATTCCAGGAGGAGAACGGACAATGCGTAAGCTGAGCTTCAACTGCATGATGTGCTGTGACATGTGCTGTGAGATGCATATGCGCTTTGTCATACCCATTTGAGTTCTCCCACCATGAGCAGATTGCCGGGGAACCCCTTGGGTTCTCCGGTTTTCTTTATCCTCTCTTCCTGCCATGCAGGGCGGGACGAATCACGCTCTGCATGAGGAACCAAAGCAGGTGATGACATGAACAAACTCCTGGAGCGCCTGCTCCGCCAGAACTATCGTCTGGACCGAATGTGTCGGACGCGATGTTGTAAGGAAAGGAAGCCTGACGCATGAATGCAGACGTGCTCCGCTCGTATCTGCCGCTTTACAAGGAAGCAGCCCTGCTGACCGTAAGACTCGGTGTGCTGGGGATTGCGCTTGCTTTTCTGATCGGCCTTGTCTGCGCCGCAGTTTTATACTGTAAGATTCCTGTACTTCGCACCGTTGTGCGGGCCTACATTGAGCTCAGCCGCAACACGCCGCTTCTTATCCAGCTCTTTTTCCTCTACTACGGGCTGCCGAAGCTCGGCATCCGCACGACGCCCGAGGCCTGCGGTGTGTCCGGCCTTGCCTTTCTCGGCGGCGGGTATATGGCAGAGGCCTTTCGCAGCGGCATGGAGGCCATCGCCCCGATCCAGCTCGAAAGCGCCCTGAGTCTCGGCATGACCCAGACCCAGGCGCTCAGCGCGGTGATCCTGCCCCAGGCTTTGACGGTGAGCTTTCCGGCCCTGATGGCAAACGTCATCTTCCTGATGAAGGAAACCAGCGTATTCAGCGCCGTGAGCCTGATGGATCTCATGTTCACCGCCAAGGATCTCATCGGCCTGTACTACAACACCACGGAGAGTCTTTTCCTGCTGGTGGTGTTCTATCTCCTGATCCTGCTGCCGATCTCTCTGGTCGGGAGCCTGATCGAAAGGAGGCTTCGCTATGCAGGCGCTGGGCTTTGAGGTGCTGTGGAAGGGCAAAAATTTTGCCCGGCTCATGGGCGGGCTGTGGGTGGCGCTGCGAATCAGCCTCATCGCCGTCGGTATCAGTCTTGTTGCAGGCGTGCTGATGGGGGCGCTGATGACAAGGAAGAATCCGGTCGTCAAAGCGCTTACGCGGCTCTATCTGGAGACGGTGCGCATCATGCCGCAGATGGTGCTGCTGTTTCTGGCCTTCTTCGGCACGACGCGCTGGTTCGGCTGGAACCTGAGCGGTGAGACCGCTTCCGTCATTGTCTTTGCTCTCTGGGGTACGGCGGAGATGGGCGATCTCGTACGCGGTGCGCTGGAGAGCATTCCCCGCCACCAGTATGAATCTGCCGCGGCGCTCGGACTCGACGGGAAACAGAGCTTCCTGTATGTGATCCTGCCCCAGACTTTACGGCGTCTTTTGCCGCAGGTCATCAACCTTGTCACCCGCATGATCAAAACCACCAGTCTGGTGCTCATGATCGGGGTGGTGGAGATGCTCAAGGTGGCGCAGCAGATCATTGAGGCCAACCGCATGAAGGTGCCGAACGCCGCCTTCGGCGTGTACCTGACGGTGCTTGTGCTGTATTTTCTCGCCTGCTGGCCCGTTAGTCTGCTGGCAAAGGCTTTGGAAAAGAGGTGGAGCTGAAAGCATGGGACGCGAATTATTGCGTATCGAGCATCTGCACAAGGAATTTGAGGGCAAAACGGTGCTGGATGACCTGAGCCTCACGCTCAGGGAAGGCGAGGTCGCGGTCATCGTCGGCCCCAGCGGCTGCGGAAAGAGCACGCTTCTGCGATGCGTCAACGCCCTCGAGCCCGTCCAGGGCGGCAGTATTTTCCTGGACGGCGAGGAGATCCACGCAGACCCCCGCAAGCTCCCGCAGCTCCGGCAAAAGGTCGGGATGGTTTTTCAGAGCTACGAGCTGTTTCCGCACAAGAGCATTCTGGATAACATCACGCTTGCCCCGCGCATGGTACAAAAGCGCGGCAGAGAAGACGCGGAGGCGGAAGCCCTGGCCTTGCTCGAGCGCGTGGGGCTTGCCGACCGGGCGAAGGACTATCCCCGGCAGCTCTCCGGCGGGCAGAAGCAGCGGGTCGCCATTGTTCGCTCGCTCATCATGCACCCGGCGCTGATGCTCTTTGACGAGGTGACCGCAGCGCTCGATCCCGAGATGGTGCGTGAGGTGCTGGACGTGCTGCTGGACCTGGCAAAGCAGGGCCGCACGATGCTGATCGTCACGCACGAAATGCAGTTTGCCCGCGCCGTAGCCGACCGGATCCTGTTTCTGGACGACGGGGGCATTGTGGAAGAGGGCAGGCCCCTCGACTTCTTCGATCATCCCAAAACCGAACGCGCACAGCGGTTTTTGAATACATTCACGTTTGAAACGGTAAAGGAATAAAATCTCATAAAACTTATTGGAGGTACTTATCATGTTGAATACAAAGAAAGTTTTGGCTCTTACTCTGACCCTTCTGTTTGTTTTCGCGCTCATCCCCGCCGCAGCGCAGGCGGCGCCCGTATATCGCAGCCTTGATGAAATCAAGGCTGACGGAACGATCAACATCGGCGTCTTTTCCGACAAGAACCCCTTTGGCTATGTGGATGAAAACGGCGAATACCAGGGCTACGATGTCTACTTTGCCGAGCGCATCGGCAAGGACCTCGGCGTGAAAATCAACTATGTCTCCACCGAGGCTGCAAACCGCGTGGAATACCTCGAGACCGGGAAGGTCGACATTATCCTCGCAAACTTCACCGTCACCCCCGAGCGCGCCGAAAAGGTGGACTTTGCCCTGCCGTATATGAATGTGGCGCTGGGCGTCGTGTCGCCGGACAGCCGCGTCATCACCGACCTCTCCGAGCTGAGCGCTGACGATCCTGTCATTGTCATCTCCGGCACGACCGCCGAAACCTACCTCATCGCCAACAACCCCGAAGTGAAGCTTCAGAAGTATGACACCTACGCCAATGCCAAGAACGCCCTTGAAAACGGCAACGGCGTCGCCTGGGCAAATGATAACACCGAGGTCATTGCCTTTGCTCTCCAGAACGCGGGATACACCGTCGGCATCCCCTCCCTGGGCAGTCAGGATACCATCGCCCCGGCCGTCTCCAAGGGCAACGATACGCTGCTCAAGTGGCTGAACGATGAGATCGTTTCCCTTGCCGACGAGCAGTTCTTCCACAAGGATTATGAGGCTACACTTGCCGAGACCTACGGCCTTGACTATGAGGACAGCCTGGTGGTCGAGGGCGGCACTGTAAAAGCAGAATAAAAGAAAAGAGGTAACGATCATGTCTAACTATAAATTTGAAACCTTGCAGCTCCACGTCGGTCAGGAGCAGGCCGACCCCGCCACTGACGCCCGGGCCGTGCCCATTTACCAGACCACATCCTACGTGTTCCATAACTCCGCCCACGCGGCGGCCCGTTTCGGCCTGACCGACGCCGGCAACATCTACGGCAGGCTCACCAACTCCACACAGGAGGTGCTGGAAAAGCGCATCGCCGCGCTGGAAGGCGGCGTGGGCGCGCTGGCTCTCGCCTCCGGCGCCGCAGCCGTGACCTACACGATCGAGGCCCTTGCCCAGGCGGGCGATCACATCGTCGCACAGAAGACGATCTACGGCGGCAGCTATAATCTGCTGGCTCACACGCTGCCCCTCTACGGCATCGAAACCACCTTTGTCAACGCACACGATCTGGATGAGGTCACCGCCGCCATCAAGCCCAACACCAAGGCGATCTACCTTGAAACCCTGGGCAATCCCAATTCCGACATTCCCGACATCGACGCCGTCGCGGCGATCGCACATGCCCATCAGATCCCGCTGGTGATCGACAACACCTTCGGCACACCCTATCTGCTCCGTCCCATCGAACACGGCGCGGACATTGTGGTGCACTCCGCCACCAAGTTCCTCGGCGGTCACGGCACGACCCTCGGCGGCATCGTGGTAGACTCCGGTAAGTTCGACTGGAAGGCAGCCGGCAAGTACGCTCCCATCGCGGAAGCGAACCCAAGCTACCACGGCATCTCCTTTGTGGACGCGGCCGGCCCTGCCGCCTTTGTCACCTACCTGCGTGCCATCCTCCTGCGCGATACCGGCGCGGCTATCTCGCCGTTCAATGCCTTCCTGCTCCTGCAGGGCGTGGAGACTTTGTCCCTGCGCCTTGACCGTCATGCCGAGAACACGAAGAAGGTGGTGGAGTTTCTGGCCAATCACCCGCAGGTGGAGAAGGTCAACCAT
>CADARY010000038.1 GCA_902790375.1 Oscillospiraceae bacterium
GCTTCGGGCCGATGAAGGCATCGGCCCCTACGATGCAGGTTTTTACGTTGTAAGTGTTGAACCTGCCTGTATTGCTGAGTTAAACCGATACGCACTTAAAAATATATAGCGCGGCCTTCCTCAGGCTCCGCGCGGAAAGGGAACAATATGTTTATTCTTCAGCTTTTGAAAATGGGTACGATGAAGGAGCTTCTGACGTCCGGCCTGCGGATCGTCAAGCAGCACGGCATTTTGAAGGAGGGTCAGCACCGCATGACCGTCACCTTCACGATCACGGGCGAGGACGGCAAACAGGCGAAGGCCGACGTCCATGTGAGCTATAACCAGGGCAGGCTTGCAAAATTCCCGCAGATTCTGGATATGCACAGCGAGGGCTGGACCGTCAGCGAATAAGAGAACAGCAGGGATTCATTGTCATGACCGATTTATCCGTCAGCAACTTAATAAAGTCCTTTGAGATCGGGAGAAATGTCCTCGACGGGCTCTCCTTCACCGTCACCGCCGGGGAGCGGGTCGGCATCCTGGGCCACAACGGCTGCGGGAAGACGACGCTCTTTCGCATTCTGACGGGCGAGCTGCGCCCCGACGAGGGAGAGATCGCCATCGCGCCCGGAAAGCGCTTGGGTCTTATCTCCCAGATCCCCGTCTATCCCGAGGGCTGGACCACCGAAATGGTGCTCCGGGACGCGCACCGCCGCCTCTATAAGATCAGCGAGCGCATGGACGAGCTGACCGAGCGCATGGAGCAGGATCAGTCCCCTGCCCTGCTGCGGGAGTACGACAGGCTGCAGGAGGATTTCCGCAGACTCGGCGGCTATGAGATGGACGTGGACAGGTCGCGCGTCGCAAACGGCCTGGACATCCCGCCCCAGATGCTGGCGCAGCCCTTCGACTCTCTCTCCGGCGGGGAGAAGACGCGGGTGAACCTCGCCCGCCTGATCCTGGAAAATACGGACATCCTCCTCCTGGACGAGCCCACCAATCACCTGGATCTCAGGGCTACCGAATGGCTGGAGGACTATCTGCTGCACTTCAAGGGCACGGTGCTCGCCATCTCCCACGACCGCTATTTCCTCGACAAGGTGGTGCAGCGCTGCATCGAGATCAACGAGGGCAAGGCCGAGTTTTACAGCGGCAACTACAGCTTCTTTGTTGCGGAGCGGCAGCACCGCTTTGAGGAGAAGCTGAAGAAATACGAGAAGGACCAGGCCAAGATCGACCAGCTCACCCGGGCGGCCGAGCAGATGCACCTGTGGGCTTTCATGGGCAACGACAAGCTGCACAAGCGCGCCTTCTCCATGGAAAAGCGCATTGAAAAACTCAGCCATACCGAAAAGCCCAAGGAGCAGCGCAAGCTCAATGTGAAGTTCAGGGAAAAGGAGTTTGTGGGCGACGAGGTGCTGGTCATGGACGGGCTTGAGAAGCGCTACGGCGAGCGCGTCCTCTTCTCCGGGCTTGACATGCTGGTGACCGGCGGGGAGCGCATCGCCCTCATCGGCGACAACGGCACCGGCAAATCCACCCTCGTCAAGCTCATCATGAACCTCGAGAAGCCGGACAAGGGCTGGCTCTATCTGGGGCCCACGGTGCGCACCGCCTATCTGCCCCAGCTTGTGGGCTTTTCCAATGAGGAGCGCTCCGCCCTCGACACGATGCTCTACGACTGCCGCTGCCAGCCGCAGGAGGCGCGCGACCGCCTTGCCGCCTTCGGCTTTCGGGGCGAGGACGTATTGACGCCGGTGGGCGCGCTCTCCGGCGGAGAAAAGAGCCGTCTGCGCCTGTGCATGCTGATGGGCGGGGACATCAACTTCCTCATTCTGGACGAGCCGACCAACCACCTGGATATCGCAAGCCGCGAATGGATGGAGGACGCTCTCTCGGATTATGAGCAGACCCTGCTGTTTGTCTCCCACGACCGCTATTTCATCGACAAGTTTGCCACCCGTGTCTGGGAGCTGCGCGGCGGTCAGATCACCGATTTTCGCGGCGGCTACCGGGAGTTTCGCGCCTGGCGGGAGCGGCAGGACCTTGTCACCCAGATCGAAAAGCAGAAGGAACGGGAACAGCCGAAGGAGAAAAAGCCAAAGCCCGAGCGGCCAAAAAACAACGACAAGGCCATCGCCCGGCTGGAACGGGAGATCGCCCGGCTGGAGACCCGGATCGCGGAGCTTGACAAAGAGGCCGAGGAGCACGGCAGCGATTATCAGAAGCTCATGGAGATCCAGGCCGGGAAGGATGAGCTGGACACCGAGCTCACGGAGCTCTATGCCCGCTGGGAGGAGCTGAACACATGAAAAAACGATTCTGGGCCGTGATCCTCACGCTTGTGAGCGCGGCGCTCTTCCTGCGCTTTGCCCTGCGCGGCTATGCCTGGTGGGGCTATATCCTGCTCTTTATCGCGGCGCTGCTGATCCTGCACCGCTATCTGCCCGCCGCGCTCTGGCGCATTGTCGTGGTGCTGGTGTGCATAGGGCTTGCCTACTTCTGCTTTGTCGAATACTTCATCATCAAAAACGCCCGCACCGACAGGGATGCGGGCCGGGATTATCTCATTGTGCTGGGCGCTGCCGTTTACAAGGATCAGCCCTCGCTGACCCTGGTGCGCCGCCTGGAGGGGGCGCTGCAATACCTGAACGAGCACCCCAAAACCATCGCCATCGTCACCGGCGGCAAGGGCACGGGCGAGGAGATCACCGAGGCCCAGGCCATGCACGACTGGCTGATCGCCCGCGGCGTTGCGCCCGAGCGGATCATCCAGGAGCCGAAGGCCGCCTCCACGATGGAAAACCTGCAGTTCTCCTTTGACATCATCCGCGCCCGGGGAGACGAGCCGCAGGGCAAGGTCGCCATCGTTTCAAGCGCCTACCACCTGTACCGCGCCAAGCTCATGGCGCAGAAGCTGGGCGTGGCGGACGCGGCGGGCGTCGCCGCGCCGTGGGGCTACTTCTTTGTGATGCTCAACTACTTCATCCGCGAGGCCTTCGGCGTGACCCATCTCTGGGTCTTCGGGAACTGAGGGGTGCGGCATGGACAGGCTTGAACGCTTCAACCGCTCCCGCGGGGCGGCGGCGCTGGTCCTCGCCGGGATCTTCCTGCTGCTGTTCTTCTGTACGCATGAGACGGATCTCATCGCCGACGATTACCGCTACTGCTTCAGCTACGCCGACGACAGCCGCATTGTGCGCCTCGCGCAGATCTTCCCCTCCATGGCGGCGCACCGGCACAGCATGAACGGGCGCGTGGCGCCGCATTTTCTGGTGCAGCTTTTCTTGATGCTGCCGAAGGGCGTCTTCGATCTTGTCAACGCCGCTGTCTTCACGGCGCTCGTCTGGCTCATCGGCTTTACCGCCGGGCGCGGCGCAAGGCCCAACGCGCTGCTGCTGCTGACTGCCTTCGGCTGTCTCTGGCTTTTGCAGCCGGACTTCGGTCAGGTCTTCCTGTGGCTCACCGGGTCGATCAACTATCTCTGGTGCGGGGCCCTGTGCCTTGTGTGGCTGCTGCCCTGGGCGGCGAATTTTCTGCGCGGCACGGGCCTTTCAACGCCCGCGCAGATCGCCCTTGCGCTGCTCTCCCTGCCGCTCGGCGCCTGGAGTGAAAACGGCACGGTCGCCATGACTGCGATGGCGCTCTGCTTTCTGCTGCTGCTCCGGCTTGAGCGCAGGCAGACGCCGCCGCTCTGGATGCCGCTGTCCCTGGCTTCCCTGCTTGCGGGCTTTTTCTACATGATGCTGGCCCCGGCGGAGAGCGTGAACAAATCCGCCGAGATGCGCATGGATGTCCTCTTTGCCAATTTTCTCGAGAACGCGGCGTATTATCTGCGCTTCTGGCCGCTGATCCTGAGCTTTGCGCTGCTGTATTTTCTCGCCCTGAAAAGGGGGGTGGAGCGGCGCGCGCGCTTCCTGTCGCTTGTGTATGTCTTCGGCTCCCTTGCGGGGCATTTTGTGCTGACCTTTGCCAGGTACACCGCCGGGCGCAGCACCTATATCGGCCTCATCCTCCTGCTTACGGCTAACGCGCTGCTCTTCGTCCCGCTCTGGGAGACGGCGCATAAGCGCTCTCTTGCGGCGCTGTGCGCCGTGTGCCTTGTGCTGTGCGTATGGAAAGGCGCGGTCGGCGTGCGGGATATCCGGCGGACGCACTATCTTTTGCAGTATAACGAGGAGTTCATCGCGGCCTGCGCTGCCGCGGGCGAACGGAGCGTCGAGGTGTACCGCCCCTACGCCAAAACCTCCTGGAGCGCGCTGGAGGGCCTCGCCTACCTCAACACCGAGGACCCCGGCGACTGGCCCAATGTCTACATGGCAAAATATTACGGTGTGGACCGTGTGATCGGATACGAGGGGTGAGCGGATGAAAGGATGGAAAACAGCGCTGCTTGCGCTGCTGTGCCTGTGTCTTGCCGGGGTGCTGCTGCTGCGCATCCGAAGCGGGCAGGCAGCGCCGGAGCCGAGAGCGACTGCCGTACCGACGGCGGCCCCCACACCCGCGGCAGAGCCGACGGCGGCTCCCACACCCAGTCCCGCGCCGAGCGAGACGCCGACGCCCTCCCCTGCCCCCACGGCCTTTGTGAAGCCTAAGGGCTACACGGAGGAGAGCTACCGCCTGGTGAGCGACATGTGCTACGCCTATGCCGACAGGCAGGAGGCAGCGGTTGACATAATCTCTGATGACCTCGCCAGACTCTCCGCCCTCGATCCCGCGCTCGGCGAGCTGTGGGGAAAGCTCATGCGCCTCTGGTCCTCGGTCAACACGGAGCTGGACGTGAACGACGGCCTGCTCCCCGACGGTCTGCCGGAGGATGACAGCCTCTGCATCGTGGTGCTGGGCTTCCAGCTGGAGGCCGACGGCTCGATGGCCCCGGAGCTTGTGGGGCGCTGCGAGACGGCGCTTGCCTGCGCCGAAAAATACCCCCGGGCGCTGATTGCCGTGACCGGCGGCGGGACCGCCTGGCAGAATCCCGCGGCCACGGAGGCGGGCGTCATGGCCGCCTGGCTCACGAAGCACGGCGTCAGCCCGGAGCGCATCCTCACGGAGGACGCCTCCATGACCACGGCGGACAACGCGGTTTTCACCTGTCGGCTCCTGCGGGAGCGCTGCCCGCAGGTCCGCTCCCTCGCCGTGGTGTCGAGCGACTACCATGTGCCGCTGGGTGTGCTGCTGTTTCAGGCGCGGGCCTGCGTGGACGAGTATGAGACGGGGGCGCTCCCCTTCTCGGTCGTCTCCAACGCCGCGTACCATACGGACGGGCGCAGCCGGCCCGACAGCCCCATGATGCAGAAAAACTGGCTCTGGAGCGTCACCGATCCCCATTATTGACGCCGCAGGAGGAAGACATGAAAAAAGCTATGATTGTTTGCGCGCTCTGCCTTATAGCCCTCTTTGCGTTTTCAGCCTGCTCTTTGACGGAGGCTGCGGTGTCAAGCCCGGCCCCGACAGAGACAGCGCCGCCGACCGAAACACCCGCACCGACGCCGGAGCCGACGCCCGAACCGACGCCCGAACCGACGCCCGAACCGACGCCTGATCCCCTCTACGAGCCCTATCGCGAGCTTGTCACGCAGGTCTCGCTGGGTCTGGAGCGCGGCTGGGTTGCCGATCTCGTGACGGAGCGCGGCATCAGCGAGGTGTTCAAAACCGCGGAAAAGGGCGTCTTCGGCTGGCTGCAGGAGGACATCAACCACGACGGCGTGGACGAGCTGCTGTTCGGAAAGCTCACCGCCGCGGACGAGGCAAGCCCCTTTTATGATATCTATACGATGCTTGCCGGCGAGATGGTGCATCTGTCCACCGGCTGGGATTACAACCATTGGTATCTGCTGGCCGACGGGCTTTTCGTCAACGAATGGCACGGCGCCGAGTATGAGACCTATCGCACGGCCTACGGGCTGTTCAACGGCAAGTTCATCCCCGCAAACCGCTATGTGGAAGCCGATGAGTACATCCATATCGACTTTCTCTCCTTCGAGGATCTTCCCTGGCAGAAGCCCTGAAGAGAAAAGCGGCACGTCCCCGGCGCAATTGCGCTTGAGGACGTGCCGCTGATTTTATTCCTTCCTGCGACTGATGCGCTTCCGGCTCGGGGTGATCGCCCGTGCCGGGCAGACCAGCACGCACAGATGACAGCCGACACAGCGCCTGCCGTCGAGGATCGGCCTTCGATCGTCTCCGAGGCGGATCGCCTGGTGTCCGCCGTCCGCGCAGGAGATGGCGCAGCGCCCGCAGCCGATGCAGGCTTCGCGGTGGAATCTCGGGAAGAGCACGGTGTCCCGCTCGAGGACGTTCGTCGTCTCGCTGACGGTGTCAAGGGCAAGCCCCCGGGCCTCCCTGACGCTCTGAAAACCCTTCTCCTCAAGATACAGCTTCAGCCCCGCCTTCAGATCCTCGACGATCCGGTAGCCGTACTGCATGACGGCTGTGGTGACCTGAACGCTGTCGGCCCCGAGGAGGATGAACTCCAGCGCATCCAGCCAGGTTTCGACGCCGCCCATCGCGCTGATGTGCATGCCGGCGAGGGCGGGATTCTTCCCCAGCTCTGCGATAAAGCGCAGGGCGATGGGCATGACCGCGCTGCCGCTGTAGCCGCCGACGGCGGACATGCCGTGTACCGCCGGGGCGGAGACATAGGTGTGCGGGTTGACCTCGATGACGCTCTTGATGGTGTTGATGGCGGCAATGCCGTCTGCGCCGCCGCGCCTTGCGGCCTCCGCCGCCGGACTCATGAACGCCACATTGGGCGTGAGCTTGGCGAGGATCGGGATGTCTGTCCCCCGGCGGGCCGCGGCGGTGAAGCGCTCCACCAGCTCCGGCACCTGTCCGATGTCCGAGCCGAGGCCCCCTTCGGCCATGTTGGGGCAGGAGAAGTTCAGCTCAACGGCATCCGCGCCGTTTTCCGCGCACTCCCTGGCAAGCTCCTCCCACTCCTCATCATCGCGGCCCATGATCGAGGCGAGGATGAACTTCGTCGGATAGTTCTTCTTCAGGCGGCGGAATATCTTCATATTCTCCGCTACGCTGTGGTCGGAAAGCTGCTCGATGTTCTTAAAGCCGATGATGCTGCCGGTGTCGCTGGTGATGGCGGAGAAGCGGGGCGAGACCTCGTGAATATCCAGCGCGCTGATGGTCTTGAACGCAGCGCCCGCCCAGCCGGCCTCAAAGGCCCTGGCGCACATATCATAGGTGCTGGCAACCACGGAGGAGGAGAGGAGGAACGGGTTTTCCAGCGGGATACCGCAAAGCTCCGTTCTGAGACGCTCCTCGTCCGCCGCAGGCTTCAGCTCCAGCTCCGGGCGCACCTCGTCGTAGAGCCGCGTCATCAGAGCGCGGATCGGGATCTCCCCGGGGCGCACGCAGGCCGCTTCACAGGGCGCGGCGCAGTTTACGCAGGGATTCGCCTCCGGAAGGCCGGACGCCGCTCCCTTCTCATTGTCAAACCAGATGCTGCGCAGACAGCGCGCCGGGTCTGTCTCCCCGCACGCTTTTGAACACGGCGCGTCGGCGCAGAGTGCGCACCGGAGCATGTCCAGGCGTTTCAGCTTTCGTTCAAACATAGTACCCTCCTTCGTCCGACAATATCCGTTGGCTTCTTCTGCAATTATACTGACGATCTGACGGCGCTCCGCTGATTCCCTTTGCGCCTCAGCGGATCTGTCCGCTGCCGCGGATGATGTACTTGTAGCTGTTGAGCTCCTCCAGCCCCATCGGCCCGCGCGCGTGCAGCTTCTGGGTCGAAATGCCCATCTCGCAGCCGAGGCCGAACTCGCCCCCGTCGGTAAAGCGGGTGGAGGCGTTGACATAGACGGAGGAGGCGTCCACAAGCCGCGTGAACGTCGACGCGTTCTCCTCGCTGCCGGTGAGGATCGCCTCGCTGTGGCCGGTGGAGTGCCGCGCAATGTGGCGAATGGCCGCGTCCACATCGTCCACTACGGCGACGGCGAGAATGTAATCCAGAAACTCCGTATCGAAATCCCGCTCCCCGGCAGGCGTGCCGGGAATGATCGCCGCGGCGGCGGGGTCCAGGCGCAGCTCGACCGGGACAAGCCCCTTCTCCTGCCGCTCCCGCGTCAGGCGGGCGCAGAGCTTCGGCAGAAATTCGGCGGCGATGCTCCGGTGCACCAGCAGCACCTCCTCGGCATTGCAGACCGAGGGGCGGCTTGCCTTGGCGTTTTCGATGATGCTGAGGGCCTTGTCCTGATCCGCCGTCTCGTCCACAAAGATGTGGCAGATGCCGGTGCCGGTCTGGATGCAGGGGACCTTCGCATTCTCGGTGCAGCGGCGAATGAGACCCGCGCCGCCGCGCGGGATCAGCAGATCCACATAGCCCACCGCCTGCATCAGCTCGTCCGCGCTCGCGTGGGAGGTGTCCTCAATAAAGCCCGCCAGGGCAGCCGGAAGCCCCGCGTCCTCCAGCCCGTGGTGGATAGCGGCGACGATGGCGGCGTTGGAGCGAAAGGCCTCGCGCCCGCCGCGCAGGATGACGGCGTTGCCGGACTTGAGCGCCAGCACAGCAGCGTCGGAGGTGACGTTCGGGCGGCTTTCATAGATGATGGCGACCACGCCGAGGGGGACGGAGGTTTTCTCGATCACAAGCCCGTTCGGACGCACCACGCGGCGCAGCACCCGGCCCTCCGGGTCCGGCAGCTCCGCGACCTCGCGCACGCCGCCCGCCATGGCGGCAATGCGCTCGGGCGTGAGGGTGAGCCTGTCCATCATCACCTCGCCGTAGCGATCCTTTGCCCCCTCGACGTCCAGGCGGTTTGCCCGCAGGATCTCCTCCTGCTCACGCTCAAGCCTGTCGGCGACGGCAAGCAGGGCCGCGTTTTTCCGCTCTCTCGACGCTGTCAGAAAGGGCAGCGCGGCTTTTGTCTCTTCCAGTATTTCGCGGGTCGTCTTCATGATGTATGCTCCCTCCCGATAAATTTTGTCCCAACGGGTTTTCCTTCCAATGCCTCATAGAGCAAAAGCGGCTTTGCGCCGTTGAGGATGAACATGTCGGCGCCGGATTCCATGCAGATCCTGGCAGCCGTAAGCTTTGTCGCCATGCCGCCGGTAGAGAGGGCCGTCCCGCCGCCGCCGGCGCTCGCCAGCATTTCCGGGGTGATCTCCCGCACCTCGCTGATAAGCTTCGCCTTCTTCTCATGGCGCGGATCGGCCGTATACAGTCCGTCGATATCCGAGAGGATCACCAGCATATCCGCCTTCACGCTCACCGCCACCAGAGCACCGAGGGTATCGTTGTCCCCGACGGCGATTTCGACGGTGGAGACGGTGTCGTTCTCATTGATGACCGGCAGGACGCCGAGCTCCAGGAGCCTGCCGACGGTGTTGGAAAAATTGCGATAGCGCTCCTCATCCCGCAGATCCTCGCCGGTGAGCAGGATCTGGGCGATGGTATGGTTATAGGTGCCGAAGAGCCTGTCATAGACATACATCAGCTCACACTGTCCGACCGCGGCGGCCGCCTGCTTGGTCGCCATATCCCTGGGCCGCTCACGCAGATTGAGCTTGCCGACGCCCATGCCGATGGCGCCGGAGGACACCAGGACGATCTCATGCCCGGCGTTTTTGATGTCGCTTAAAACCTTGCACAGGGTCTCCACATGCCGGATATCCATGTGTCCGGTGGGATGCGTCAGCGTGGATGTGCCGACCTTCACTACAACTCTCACAAAGATGCCTCCTGTTTCTTTCCTTTTCGTTCGGCTCAGGCGTCCCGCGCGGCGATGACCGCCTCGATCACCGCCGAGCGAAAGCCCTTCTCCTCCAGCTTGCGCACCCCCTGGATGGTGGTGCCGCCCGGAGAGCAGACCGCGTCCTTGAGTTCCGCCGGGTGCCTGCCGCTCTCCAGGATCAGCCTGGCAGAGCCCAGGATCATCTGCGCGGCGAGCACAGTCGCGTCCTTTCGGGACAGCCCGGAGGCGACGCCGGCGTCCGAGAGCGCCTCCACAAAGAGATCCACGAACGCAGGCCCGCAGCCGCTGACCGCCATGCCCGCGTCCATGAGCCGCTCCTCCACCCGCAGGAAGCGCCCGGCAAAGCGCATGGCGTGGAGAAACGCCTCCATCTCTTCCTCCGCGTCTCCGGTATAGAGGATCATCCCCTCCCCGACCGCGACCGGCGTATTGGGCATGATGCGGATCATCGGGCAGTCGCCCAGAAGCTCCCTGAGTCTCGCGACCGGAACCCCCGCCGCCATGGAGACCACCGCGAAGGGGGCCTTCTTTTCCCTCAGAAGCGGGCGCAGGGTCTCGCAGAGCTCCGGCAGCACATGGGGCTTGACCCCGAGGAAAACAAGCTCTGCCTCCCGGACGGCCTGCGCATAGTCCGTCACCTCGCCCCCGATCTCCCGGCGGAGGGCCTCCGCCTTCTCCGGGTGTCGGTTTACGAGATAGATCCGGTTCTCCTGTTCCCTGGATGCGGCCCTTGCCAGGGCCCCGCCCATATTGCCTGTACCGATAAACGCGATTTTCATGTCTCCGCCCGCTTTCCTGTTTTGATTGACCCGCGACAAGCGCGGGGCAGCGTTTTGTTTTTTTATTATACCATTGCCGCCCGCATATTTCTACCCTGAACTGCGGGATATTCGATCCCCTCTGCGCAAAAAACAATTGTTTGCAGTTTTTTCTATTTTTCCCCTCCGGTATGTGCTACAATAAAAACCGGGCCGCGCAGAAGCGCTGCGGCGCGGTCTTTCATCATTACAAACGCGGAGGTTACGCATGAACAAGAAGATCTTAACGGCTTCCCTCTCCCTGGCCCTGCTGCTCTCCGGCTGCGGGAAAGCAAGCCCTGTGCCCACCCAGGCGGTTCAGACCGCCGCCCCCGTCGAGACGCAGGCGCCCGCGCCCGTTCAGCCCGCCCCGCAGCGGCAGGACGGCGAGCGCTTTGAGACAACCATCGTCATCGAGGGCATGGAGGAGAAGGTGCAGTACGAGCATATCCGGGACGAGGCCCTCGGCTTTGAGATGGACTACGACTATGAGTCCTTCAACCGGGTCCGTGACGCCGACCGGGAGCGCTTTATCTCGATCTATGACGATGCCGGGAATCCCGAAAACTATCTCGAGATAAGTGCGAGCACGGACGACGCCGAGACCGTGGCCGCCGCCATCAGCGCGGCGTTTGCGGAGGAATACGAGGTTCGGCAGGACAGCTTCGAGCTTGAGCGCGCGGGCAGCTGCATCCGCATCCACGGCGACGAGGTCAAGGGCGGCGGCTACATGCCCGATAAGCTGCAGCTGGTGTACGTCATCCCCGCCCCCGACGGCTGCCGCATCGCGGTGGAGCACTATGCGATCGCAGAGTCCGAGGGCTTTGGCCGCCGCTTTTCCTACCTCATGCACACTTTCTCGGTGCTCCCGAGGTAAAAAGGGTATACGAAAAAGGCGCGCTGCAAAACAGTTTCCTTGCCGCAAATGCCGCAGTATCAACGCCGTAGGGGCCGTTCACGAACGGCCCGCACGGTACAGGCCCCAATAAAGAAAACCGCCCCGGCGAAAACGTAGAATGCTACGTATTCGCCGGGGTAAATGCTTCTTTTGAGCTTTTCTCCGCAAGGCCGTTCGTGAACGGCCCCTGCAAAGGCAACCGGACTTTTTTCAAAGCCCCTTCTGTTTTTCCTCATTCCCAGGAGAGGGTGTAGCTCTCCTCCCCCACCGCGAGCCTTGCCTTCGCGCCCATCAGCAGGGGGTAATTGTTCTCCCCGTGGCCGCCCGGGAAGCCGAAGGCGACCGGGATGTCCGTGTCCTCGAGGATCTGGCGGCAGATCATATCCTCCACGGACTGGAAGAGGCCCCCGCGGCCCTCGCCGTAATTGCCCAGGCCGTCGGCAGGCAGATTTGTCCATTCGCCGAAGACGATGCCCGCGGCGCGGTCCAGGACGCCCCTGTGCTTGAGGATGGTGAGATAGCGGTGGATGTGCTGCATGTTCTCGCCCACCTCCTCGAAAAAGAGGATATAGGGCTCGTCGAGCTTTGTGCAGTCATAGTCGGTGTCAAGCGTGGCGACAAAGGTGGAGAGGTTGCCGCCGATGAGGATTCCCTCCGCCGTGCCGGGCCTGCAGTTCTCACTCGCGTCACACTCGTAAGCCGGGATCTCTCCCGACATCATGTTCAGCTCCGCCTGGGCGCAGGGGCCGGGCAGCGCGCTGAAGGCCCCGCTCATGCAGGCGTGCAGCGAGGGCAGCCCCGCGCAGGTCCACGCTCCGTGACAGGCCGTGATGTCGCTGTAGCCGATGATGGGCTTGGCGCCCGTTTTAATCAGCTCTTCGGGCAGCATGTCCATGATCTCTGTCGCGCCATAGCCGCCCCGAACGCAGAAGATCGCCTTGATCTCCGGGTCCTCCAGCGCCCGGCGGAAATCCGCCGCGCACTCCTCCTGGGTCCTCACCTGCCTGTAGACATGCTCTCCTGCCACCGGCTCGAAGCCCCAGTCCAGAAGGCCCTGCATCGTGGCGACCGTCTGCTCCTGTCCCGGCAGGGACGAGGGAGAGAGGACGGCGACCTTGTCTCCGGGGGAGAGAAAATAATCGGTGGGCATGGCGCTGTATTTGGTATAGCCCGTCACCCGGATGCCGGTATACACGCCCTCATTGACCGAGTCGCCGCCAGCGTATCCGGCGGGCATCTCGTCGAAGGCGGGTACAAGCGGCAGGGGCTCCGCCTCCCCGGCGGGACAGATGCGCAGATACCCAAGCGCATTGACCGTATAGGCATGGACGGAATCGTAGGCGGCAAGGCCTGTCCCGTCCGCGTATTTCTGTCTTCTGTGGAGCAGCAGCGTACAGTCCTCTTCGTCAAAGGCGCTGTTTACCCTGTAGTCGCCGGTACTGAAAAGGACGGTCTCCCGCCCCTCGAGCAGGGCATACTGCCGGAAGCTGCCGTCGTCAAAATAAAGCCAGAGGGTCGGCAGGAGGTCTTCGCTCCCGTCCGCCCTTGTGAGCTTCTGCCCGTCCGCCCGGCAGAAGACACCGGTAATTCCCAGTCCGTCCCGCTCCCGCTGATACAGGCAGCTCGACGCCTCTCCGGAGAGGATCACGTCAAAGCTGAAATTGGTGTGGGCCAGGGAGTGGTCCGCCTGGTGAAGCTGACGGACTACGCGCGTCAGGATGACCGGGTCCGAGCCCGTGAGGCTGTAGGTACCCCGGCTGTAGCATTCCGTTTTCCCGCCGTGGAGCACGTATTGCCGATAGCTGCCGTCCTCATAGAGAAGCAGAAGCGTATCGGCAAGGGTTTTGCTCCCGTTAGACTCGGTGATGATCTGCGCCTCGGGCGCGGCATAGATCGCGGAGATCGCAGGCTCCTGCGCTCCGGCAGCGAAAGACGGCAGCAGGGCCAGCACAAGAAGCGCGACCAGACAGAACAGTTTTTTCACAGGCTCCTCCTTCCGGTTCCGGGCGCTTACGCTTCCCCGGCAGGCGTCCCGCCCGGCGCTGCGTTCTTCGGCAGCGGCGCGGTCGGAACGGCGGTGAAATCCGCCGTGTCGTTGACAAAGCAGTACATGGGGATGCCGTAGGCCCCGTCGTCCCCGATGTTCTCAAACAGGGTGCGGATGAAAAACTTCACCCAGTCCTCCGCCGGGGGGCGCGCGCCGGGGGCCTGATAGCGGCCCCAGACGCTGCTCTCGAGGGTTTTGCGCTTCACGTCCACGGCGACGCCGAGGGCGACGTTGCAGAAATCGAAGGTCATCTCAAAGGCAGTCAGCTTTTCCTTGTCCGCCCGCTGTACCTCGATGCTCGCCGGAATATCGGTCAGCGTGATCATGGCGCGGCCGAGGATTTTTCCGTGGGCTTCCTCAAAGGCCGGAATGGTGCCCGTCGACCTCAGTCCCGTCTCCACGTTCCTGAAAAGCTCCGGGTTCTTCAGCATACGCTCTCCCCCTGTCTGCATCTGTTTGCCTGGATTTTATCACGCGCCCGTACTTCCCGTCAAGGGAAGAGCGTCGGAACACCGGTGCCAAATGCAGGCGTTTACGAGCTTTTTCTCTCGTGCATGCCGGGGCCGCCCATCATGCCGCCGTGGCCGCCCTGCATGGCGTTGGGATTGCCCGTCATGGCGTTCGGGTCGCCCATCATGGCGTTCGGGTCGCCCATCATGGCGTTGGGGTCGCCCATCATGCCGCCTCTGCCGCCGCCCATCATACCGCCTCTGCCGCCCATCATCTGGTTCGGGAGCGTGTCGACCTGCTGGCCGTTGATGATTACCGTGCCGCCGGTGAAGCTGGCCGTGCCGTCATAGTCGAAGGCGGAGTTTGCCGTGACGTCCACGGTGCCTCCGGTGATGATGAGATTGCCGTTGGAGTCGATGCCGTCGGTGTCCCCCGGGCCCATGGTGACGGTGAGGGTGCCGCCGTTGATCTCCACGGTCGGGGTAAAGGCGGAGGATTTGCGCGCGGCGTTCACGCCGTCGCCCGTAGCGGAGATGGCGATGCGCCCGTCGTTGATGCGCACATACGTGGCCTCCAGGCCCTCGGCCGCGCTGATGTCGAAGCTGCCGCCGTCGATCTGCAGGAGGCTTTCGGCGTGGACGGCGTCGTCCCCTGCCCGGATCGTAAGGCTGCCGCCCGCGACGTAAATGACGCCGAGCGTATCGTCGTCGTTGTTTTCGCTGTGCAGGCCGTCCTTCTCGGTTGTGATCTGAAGGCTCCCGTCCGCGACGGCGAGGGTGTCGTTCGCGGTGACGGCGCTGTCGGCCGCCGTAATGGTATAGCTGCCGCCGGCGATGATCACATCGTCCTTACCGGCGATGCCGTGGCCCGCGGGGGACGTGATGGTGAGACTGCCGCTGCCGTTCAGGGTCAGGTCGTCCTTTGCGTAGATGACGGCGTCGATCTCGCTGTCCAGCGCGTCGGCAAAGCGCCCGGTGTTTTTGAGGGCGTTGCTCGTCCCCTCGGCCAGAGTGACGAAGACCTTGTCCGCCTGGGCCACATAGATGGCCGCGCCCGTGTCGGAGCTGATGCTCGCGCCGCTGAGCACAAGCTGAACCTTGTCCTGCTTGTCGGCGTTCACAACGATGCCGCCGTTATCGAGCGTCCCGCTCACAAGATAGGTGCCGGGGCCGTTCACGCTCACCGTGCCGCCGGAGACCGTGACCCGGTCGGAGTCGGAGGCGGCGGTGCCGCCGCTGAGGGTGATGCGGAAAACCTCCGTATCGTAGCTTCCCGAGAGATCCCGGTCGCTGAAGATGCTGCCGCTGTCCGCGGCGGAGGCGCCTGCGGCGAAGACCGGCAGGGCCAGGGTCAGGATGAGACTGAGGATGATCGTGGTAACAAGTCGTTTCATGTGATTGGCTCCTTTCGTGTTTCTGCCCGGATTATACCGCGCCGGCCTTCGGACATCTCCGAAAAGCAGCGGTAAAATTTACGCAAACTCTACGAAACGGAGCCGGCGGGAAAGCGCGCCTCAAAGACCGCGCCGCCGTCGTTGTGTACGCGAAGCTGCCCTTGATTGGCCTCGGCGACGGATTGGGCGATGGCAAGGCCGATGCCGTGCCTGCCGCCCGCGCCCTTGTAAAAGCGCTCGAACACATGGGGCATATCCTCCTCGCTCACGCCGGGGCCGTCGTCCGCGACCGAGGCGAAGACCCCCTCCCCCTCCCGGCGGCAACAGAGGCGGATCTCGCTACTGGCGTAGCGCAGGGCGTTGGAGAGCAGGTTTCCGAAAAGGCGCTGTGCGTCCTGCTCCCGGATGCGGAGCATTACCGGCGCCTCGTCAAAATCGAAGCTGAAGCGGATGCCCCTTGCCTCGGCCTCCGCCCGCTGTTCGGACACGCAGAGGCTCAGCACGTCCCTGAGGTCAAGCGTCTGTGCCTCGCTCGCGGGGCGGGTGCGCCCCATGCGGGAGAGATAGAGCAGCTCCTCTACGAGATCGCCCAGCTTATCCGACTCCGAGAGGATCACGCGCCCGGCCTGCTTCGGCTCCATCAGGCCGCAGACGATGCCCTCGGCATTGCCGCGGATGGAGGTGAGCGGGGTGCGCAGCTCGTGGGACACGTTCTGGAAGAAGGTCTCCTGCTTATGCTTTGCGTCCCGCAGCTCGGTGACCATGTGGTTCATGGACTCGGCCAGGGTGTCAAACTCCACATCCGGGAAGGAGAGCTCCCGCGTCTCGAGAGCGCCGCTGCCGATTTCCCGGGCAAAGTCCGACAGGGACTGCACCGGGCTTGTGAGCTCGTGGGCAAAGCGGCGGCTCAGAAGAACGGAGAGCACGATGGCCGCAAGGATCACGAGCAGCAGGATGATGTTCACCTGCCGGGAAAACGCCGTGATGGCGGTCATGTCCACATACACCAGCAGCACCTTGTCCGCCTGGTTCGGGTCCCGCAGGGCCGAGACGGCGTAGGTCCCGCTCGGCAGAGTCACGATCTGATTGTCCATCTCCTCGATGGGCTTGCCGGCAAGGGAGTCGGCCAGCTCCTGGCTCACCTCGTCCTGCTCGTTCAGAACGCTGAGCAGACGCCCCTCCTCATCGAGCAGCACCGCGCTGCCGCGCATGCCGGTCTGCCCGTCCGGGCGGTTCAGGAAGGGCTCCATCCCCATGCCGCGCTTATCGCGCATCCCGACGTGCCACATCTCGGCGGCGTTGCGGGAGATCGCGTCAAGCTGGGCGGCGACCCGCGAGCGGATATAGCCGCGCACGGAGAGGTTGAAGGCCAGGATCACCACAAGCAGCACCCCGCAGGTCAGGCCGATGAGGGTCGCAAGCACGTGGGTCCGGATATGCCGCTGCCGTTTCATGCGCCCGCCTCCAGCCGAAAGCCGAAGCCCCACACCGCCGCAATGCTGACGCCGCTGCCGTCGAGCTTCTGGCGCAGGCGGCGCACGGTGTCGTCGGTGGCGCGGGTCTCCACGGCGGTCTCAAAGCCCCAGATCTCGGTCAAAAGCTCCTCCCGCGACACGGCCTGCCCCGCGTGGAGCATCAGGTAGCGCAGCACCTCGTACTCCGTCGGCGTAAGAGCGAGAGGCTTGCCCGCCATCAGGATATGCCGCCCGTCCTCGTCGAGCGTGAGGCTGCCGACCCTGACAGTCTGGGCCTCGGGCTGTGCGTGCTTGCGGCTTTCAAAGTCGATGCGCCGGAAGATGGCCCGCACCCGCATCAGAAGCGCCATGGCCGAGAAGGGCTTGGTGATGTAATCGTCGCTGCCGAGGCCGAGGCCCATGGCAAAGTCGTTTTCGGAGTCGCGCGCAGTGAGCATGATGATGGGCACGGTGCTGATCCTGCGAAGCTCGGTACAGATCGTAAAGCCGTCCGAGCCCGGCATCATCACATCCAGGATCACGAGATCTGCGGGCTTCTCCCGAAAGCGCGCAAGCAGCAGATCGCCGGTGGGATAGTCCTCCACCGAAAAGCCGTCGCTCAAAAGAAAGGTCCGGATCACCTGCCGGATATTGTCGTCATCGTCGGCGATGTAAATGGTCTTCGTGTCTGCCATGTTCTCCCCCTCCGTTCTGTTTTCTGTCAGCCCGCCGGTGTCTCCCCGTACCGGCCCCGCGGTGTTGCCTATAAGAAAAACCTCCTGCCGATTGATAACAGGAGGTTTTCATAAGGCAACACAGCACAATACGGCTGCAATCCGATCCACTCAACAAAACATGAAACGATCCTGCGTTGTGTGCTTTCCTTGCCTGTATGTCACAAGCTAATTTCTATCACAAATCATAACACATGTCGTGGATACTGTCAATAATCAGATTATTTGCGAACTTTTCATTGCACTTTAACGCACGGTTAAATGCTTGTTTATGAATCGCCTGCGGACAGGTTTTACCTCTGTTCGTTTTTGATCCTATCTTTTTCACATATCATTGCAAGCTCTGCAGGGGTATACTATAAAAAAACTTGAGTTGCTCTTTACAGATACGTATATACGTGTTATACTTGACGTAGCGTAAATGTGAGCCACGAAGGAGACAGGGCTATGCTGGATAAGGATTTGGTCAAGATGCTTGTCAAAGAACAGGGCTGGACGATTGATCGAATCAGCGGAAGTCATTATATACTGGTAAAGGAACACAAAACGCTGAGTGTCCCTGTCCATGGGAAAGATGTAAAACCTGGTTTGTTGAATGCTATTTTGAAAAGCGCAGGGCTGAAATAGGGGGAATTATGATGAAGACAATTTATCCTGCTTTGTTTCATAAGGAAGACGGTTCCTATTGGGTAGAGTTTCCTGATCTGGAAGGGTGCTTCAGCGACGGAGATTCCATTGCCGAAGCTCTTTCCAATGCGGAGGAATCCCTTGCTGCTTATTGCGCTTCTATCCTGGAACATGGCGGCAGCCTTCCCGCCGCATCTGATATCATCAGTATCACCGTCCCTGAAAACTGCTTTCCTACGTTGGTTGAAGCGACACTCAAATCAAAAGGCAAAGCAGTAAAGAAAACGCTGACCATTCCTGACTGGCTTAACGATCTTGCGGTTGAGCGCGGCGTAAACTTCTCCGGTGTTTTACAGAATGCGCTGATGCGTGAACTGAATATTTCATAACAAAGCCCCCAAAGGTTTTTATTCAGGTAAGGAATGAATACCTTTGGGGGTTATTTAGGGGTCGATCCCCAGATCGACCCGCCGAAAAACGCAGAATGCTGCAAAACGGCGGGCCGATGAGGGCAGAAGGTGAATTGACAACAGGCCACCGGTCCATATTTATGCAGGGATTGCCTTGTTTTGAGACAGCCCCTTTTAATCTTTTAACCCGACCGGGACAGGCGCTTACTCCGCGTCTTCCCAGTTGTGCCAGACGTTCTGCACGTCGTCGTTATCCTCGAACATGTCGAGCATCCTCTGCATGTTCTTGATGTCGTCCTCGTTGGTGAGCTTGATATAGCCGTTCTGGGGCAGCATTTCCACCTGAGCGCTCAGGAGCTTGTAGCCCTTCGCGGTCAGAGCGTCCGCGACCGCGGCCACGTCGTCCTCGGTGGTGTAGACGGTCATGGTGCCGTCGCCCTCGTTCTCAAAGTCGGATGCGCCAGCGTCCAGCGCGTCCATCGTCACGGTCTCCTCGTCGAGCTCTTCATCCTCGTTGTCGATGATGATGACGCCCTTGCGGTCGAAGGACCAGGACACGCAGTTGGCAGCGCCCATGTTTCCGCCGTACTTGTCGAAGTAGTGGCGCATTTCACCGGCGGTGCGGTTGCGGTTGTCGGTCATGGTCTCCACGATGACGGCCACGCCCTGGGGGCCGTAGCCTTCGTAGGTGATCTTCTCATAGTTCTCGGTATTGCCGGCGCCGAGGGCCTTGTCGATGGTGCGCTTGATATTGTCGTTGGGCATGTTCGCGGCCTTGGCCTTGGCAATGACGGTGGCGAGCTTGGAGTTGCTGCGGGGGTCGCCGCCGCCGCCCTCCTTGACCGCAACGATCATCTCACGCGCGATCTTGGTGAAGGCCTGCGCGCGCTTGGCGTCAGCCGCACCCTTGGTCTTCTGTATATTATGCCACTTGGAATGTCCGGACATGTGTATTCTCTCCTTATTCTCATGAAGTACAGGGACGGCGCAGACCAAACCGGCAGCCCCCGGGCAGATTCAACGGCAGATATTTTATCATAAGAGCCGGGCGATGACAAGTACATCTTTCCCAAAACACGCAAAACGGCGGGAAAAACCGCGTGCGCCGGGATCGCTTCCCGCTCAGCGCAGCTTGCTGCGGATGATCTTGCCGCTGGTGGTCTTCGGCAGCTCCGTGCGAAACTCCACGATGCGGGGGTACTTGTAGGGGGCGGTGCGCTTTTTGACGTAGTTCTGGATCTCACGCTTGAGCTCCTCGTCGCCCTCCCTGCCGGGGATGAGCACGACGCTGGCCTTGACGACCTGGCCGCGGATCTCGTCCGGCACGGCGCACACGCCGCACTCGAGCACGTAGGGAAGCTCCATGATGACGCTCTCGATCTCAAACGGCCCGATGCGGTATCCGGAGGATTTGATCACATCGTCCGCACGGCCGACATACCAGAAGTAGCCGTCCTCATCCTGCCAGGCCAGATCCCCGGTGTGGTAATAATCGTCATGCCAGCAGGCGCTTGTCTCCTCCTCGTTTTCAAAGTAGCCCGCGAAGAGGCCGCAGGGCGCGCCGTCGCCGGTGAAGATGCAGATCTCGCCGACCTCGCCGGCAGGGGCGGGCTTCCCGTCGGGCGTGATGAGCTCGACATCGTACTGAGGATTGGGCTTGCCCATGGAGCCGATCTTCGGCACCATGCCGACAAAGTTGCCGAGCACGACGCTCGTCTCGGTCTGGCCGAAGCCCTCCATGATGGAAAGCCCCGTCGCCTCGCGGAAGCGGTTGAAGACCTCGGGGTTCATGGCCTCGCCCGCGGTGGAGGCGTGCTTGATGGAGCTGAGATCGTACTTTGAAAGATCCTGCTTGATGAAGAAGCGGTACATGGTGGGCGGGGCGCAGAAGGTCGTGATCTTGTATTTGGCAAAGAGCGGCATGATATCGTCGGCATTGAAGCGGTCAAAGTCGTAGACGAACACCGCCGCCTCGCACAGCCACTGGCCGAAGATCTTGCCCCACATGGCCTTGGCCCAGCCGGTGTCGGAGATGGTCAGGTGCAGGCCGTCGGGGTCCACGCAGTGCCAGTAGCGCGCCGTGACGAAGTGGCCGAGGGGGTACTTGCAGTTGTGGCAGGCAAGCTTGGGATAGCCGGTGGAGCCGGAGGTGAAGATCATCATCATGGGGTCGTCGCCGCAGATGGAGTCGTCCGTGCGGATAAAGCGGCTCGAGTAGAGCTCATACTCCTCATCGAAGCTGTGCCAGCCCTCGACCTTGCCGTTCGTGACGATCTTGTTGGTGATGGCGCCGTACTGCTCGATGGCGTGGGCGCACTGTATGGTGCTGTCCCCGTCGGCGGTGCAGATGATGGCGCTGACGTGGGCAGTCTCAAAGCGGTAGAGATAGTCCTTCTCCAGAAGCTGGTCCACCGCGGGGATGGCGACGGCGCCGAGCTTTTCAAGCCCGATGAGGATGGGCCAGAACTGCCAGTTGCGCCGCAGCACCAGCATGACCTTGTCGCCCTTCTTGATGCCGAGGGCCTTGAAGTAGTTGGCGGCCCGGGAGCTCATCCTGCGCATCTGGCCGAAGGTGATGCGCTTTTCGTTCTTATACCGGTCCACGTGCAGCAGGGCAAGCTTGTCCGGCTGCTGCTCGCCGAGAGCGTCCACCACGTCGAAGGCGAAGTTGAAGCGCTCTGCATTTTCAAAGCGGATGCCGCGCAGCATGTCGCTGCCGTCCTCCAGGGGGGTGACGAAGTCCTCGTAAATGCGCTTGCGTCCGGTCTCGCGCATGGCGGTGATGGCGGGCTCCGCCGCGGGCTGGGGCTCGAGCTGCTCCTCAGGCGTGAGGACGATGGCGTAAAAGTCGCAGTCCCCGCCGTTCGTGGCGATCATGCCGTGGGGCGTGGTGGAGTCAAAATAGATCGTGTCGCCGGGGCCGAGGATCTCGGTATGGCGGCCGAGCTGGATCTTGAGAAAGCCCTTGATGACAATGTCAAACTCCTGGCCCTCATGGGTGGTGACCTCGATGGGCTTGAGCTGCGCGGACTCGCTGAAGACGCTGTGCACAAAAAGCGGCTCGGCGATGCGGCGGCGGAATTTGTAGGCCAGGTTATAGTAGGTCATGCCGTGGGCCTGCTCCACACGGCGGCCCTCGCCGCTGCGGGTCAGGATATAGCTCGACAGGCGGGGTGTGACGCCCTCGATGAGCTCCGTGACGTCGACGTTCAGGATCTGGGCGCAGGTGTAGAGGAAGGCAAAGTTCAGCTCCTCCTCGCCCGCCTCATAGGCCTGATAGTCGTCCGTGCGCATCCCGAGGCGCTCTGCCATCTCCTCCTCGGAGATGCCGAGGATCGTGCGCAGCTCCCGGATACGGTCGGTGATCTCATGGATCGTATACTCCAGCTCTGTATGCTTTGCCATAGTCTTCTCCTCTTTCACAAATCTTTCACAAAAAAGGCAGTCCCCGGAATTGCCTCCGGGGACGACGTAAACAAATTGCGGTACCATCTCTGCCTGTGCCCGGAAGATGGTCAAAAATTTTTTGTGATTATAGTATTTTTTATGCGCTTTGTCAAGGCTTTTCGCGGAAAACACGTGCATAATGCGTGAATATTGCCGCCCGCGCCCAAAACTTTTTCACGCGGGGGCCTTGCGCTCTGCGATCCCATCCTTTACAATAGGAATACGGAAAACCGAAAAAGCGGAGGAGGAAACGCCATGGAGACCAAAACCTACATCGTTGACCGCATCGACGGGGACTATGCCTGGCTCACATGCACGAGCAGGCAGGAGGAGCCGTACTTCATCGCCCGGGCCCTGCTGCCGATGGAGGCGGACGAGGGCAGCAGGCTGAAATTCGAAAATCTCCAGTTCGAGCTTCTCTGACCCCGCGCGCACATGGAAAAGCCCGAAGCGGACGGTTGTCCTTTCGGGAAAAATATGATAAACTGGTTATAACCTGATACAGAAAGGATCAAGCACTATGAAAATCGCCCTCATCAACGAAAACAGCCAGGCCGCGAAAAACGGTCTGATCGAAGAGACCCTGCGCAAGGTCGTGGAGCCCATGGGCCACACGGTCGTCAACTACGGCATGTACGCGGCGGACGACGCCTGCCAGCTCACCTATGTGCAGTGCGGGCTTTTAGCCTCCATCCTGCTCAGCACCGGCGCTGCCGACTATGTGGTCACCGGCTGCGGCACCGGCGAGGGCGCCATGCTCGCCTGCAACAGCTTCCCCGGCGTGATCTGCGGCCACCTGGTCGACCCCTCCGACGGCTACATGTTCGCCCAGATCAACGACGGCAACTGCGTCGCCCTGCCCTTTGCCAAGGACTTCGGCTGGGGCGCCGAGCTCAAGCTGGAGATGATCTTCCGCCAGCTCTTCGGCTTCGGCCACGGCAACGGCTACCCCAAGGAGCGCGTCGTGCCCGAGCAGCGCAACAAGAAGATCCTCGACGGCGTGAAGGCGCTCACCTACCGCCCGCTGCTGGACATCCTGAAGGATCTGGACCGTGACTTTGTCAAGGGCACGATCGGCGGGGCGCACTTCGCCGAGCTCTTCTATCCCGCCTGCCGGGACGAGGCCATTGCGGCGTTCCTGAAGAGCCTGTAAAAAAGCGGATTACGGACGCCAAAATGGGGCTGTTGCAAAATGAGAATTTTGCAACAGCCCCATCCGCTTTGTCCGGGCTTACTTCATGCCGTTTTCGTAGGCCTCGATCATCTTCTTGACCATCTGGCCGCCGACAGAACCGGCCTGACGGCTGGTGAGCTCACCGTTATAGCCGCTCTTGAGATTGACGCCGACCTCGGCCGCGGCCTCCATCTTGAACTTATCCATGGCCTCGCGGGCAGCGGGATTGACCAGGTGATTACTGGTGTTGGTAGACATGCTTCCATCTCCTTTATCTTCATTTGGGACTCGATCGCCCGAAGATATCTTTTACCGGATCGGACGCGATATGCACCGGCGCGTTTTGAATAATTTTACAGCAGCATTAAGGCAACACCGCACAATCCGCCTTCGGCATCTCCTGGAAAATTTGTGCTCTGATTTCGTCACTTTTTCTTGAGGTACACAATACGATTCGCTTCGCTCACCTCAGGATCTGCTCTTGCCGAATTATGCGGTATTGCCTTACAGCGCTTCCCGCGTCACGGGGCGGCCGCAGACGATGTTCAGGTTCCCGTTGCGGCAGCGCAGCTCGTCGAGGAAGGCCTTGAGCCGGTGCTCGTCCCTGAGCACCACGCGGTACTCCAGCTCATAAAGCGTGCCCATGTTGCTGGTCTTGACGTGCTCAAGCTCAGCCGATGCGGTGTACTGGCGGAAGAGATCGTCAAAGAGCCCGTCGTAATCCTGGCTCTCGCCGATCGTGATCTTGAGGCTGCGCACGTTCTCCGCCCCCGCGCCGAAGCGCAGCGCCTGCAGCAGCAGGAGAAAGGCCGCCATGATCGCAAAGAACAGCACCGCCGCCGCGGCATAGCCCATGCCGGTGGCAAGGCCGATGGCCATGGCGAGAAAGATGAGGCTGATCTCCCGGGCAGTGCCGGAGGCGGAGCGAAAGCGCACCAGCCCGAAGGCCCCGGCCACCGCGACGCCCGCGCCGATATTGCCGTTTACGAGCATGATGATCAGCTGCACCACCGCCGGCAGCATGGCCAGGGCAATGGCGAAGCTCTGGGAGCTTTTCTCCCGGAACTGACTGAGCAGCGCCGTCAGCACGCCGAGCACCAGGCTCACGCCCGTGCAGAGAAGAAAGGCCGTCAGGGTGATTTCCGAGGCCTGGATGATCGTGTCAAGCATAGTGTCTTACCTCCTGCCAGTAATTGCCGTAGGTGGGCGCCTGACCCATCAGGGCTTTGTAATACGTACCGTACTTGGAAAAGGACGCGGGGCGCACCCCGTTCCCGCTCAGAAGCCGCGCAAGCCACATGGGCGCGCCGCCGGTGAACTTGAGCTCCATGAGGATCGCGTCCCGGGGCAGGATCAGCTCGCCGAAGTCCCCGGCGCGCAGGTCGAGCTCCCAGTTTCGCGCCCGGAGATTCGTGTCGAACGTGATGCGCAGCTCCTCATCCTCGATGCCGGACCAGGCCTCGCGGTCATAGCCGATAAAGGCGGCGGGCAATGGCTTCCAGGTATGGAGGAACCAGTTGATCTCCCGGCTGATCTGATCGTCCCGGCGCAGCTTCCCAGTGCAGACGCACGCGGCGGCCTGGGCGGCGTTCACCGTCACGCGGCGCTTGTAGACAACGCCGTCGAATTTCTTCTTGAGCTCCACAAAGGCCGTGTCCCGGCTGTCCGGCACACCGTAGCTGCGCAGGCGGAGCTTTTCCTTATAGACGGGCTTCGAGAGCGAGTTTCGCACGATGGCGAAATCCGGGGTGTCGCAGTAGATGCTGCAAATCGTATAGCGGCTGTAAACATCGGGTTTGACCCGGGACGCCATGCCGCGGCGCAGGGCCTCATATTGCGAGGGCGTGAGCAGGTATTTCTGCTCAACGCGCTGAAAGCTGTTTTGTATGCTGCTCATCGGAGCTTCCTCCTTTGCTGTTGCGGCTCTTCGTCCGCTGTGGCTGTATCATAGCAGAGGGAGAGGGCGGAAGTCTCCGAGAAACGGCGGCGAAATTTACGAAAATCATACGAAAGCCCGCGCGGGCCCTGCGCCTTTTTCAGCCTTGACAGGATTTGTACTTTCCCTTACAATACTGCACATACCGACAGATCATAAGGAGATCATATTTTTATGGATAAGTCACGCGCACAGTGGAGCAGCCGCCTCGGCTTTATCCTGGCCGCTGCGGGCTCGGCAATCGGGCTCGGCAACATCTGGAAGTTTCCCGGCAGGGCCTATGAGGGCGGCGGCGGGATCTACCTGCTCATTTACCTCGGCATGGTCATTTTCTTCGGCATCCCCCTGATGCTGACGGAGCTTTCCATCGGCAGGGCCAGCCAGGCGAACGTGGTCGGCGCGTTCCGGAAGCTCGGGCACAGGCGCTGGTCCTGGGTCGGCTGGGTCGGCGTGCTGGGCGCTTTCATCATCACCTGCTATTATTCCCATGTGGGCGGCTGGGTGCTGCGCTATGTCTTCGGCTATGCCATGGAGGCGCCGGCCATCTATGCCGATCCTCTGGGCTACTTCTACGCGACCCTCGGCCTCGGGGCAGACGAGAACACCTTCTTCCCCTGGGTGGCGATCCTCTTTGCCGCGCTCTTCATGGCGCTCAACGCCGTCGTCATCATCCGCGGCGTGGAGAGCGGGATCGAGCGCTTCAACAAGATCGGCATGCCCGCCCTTTTCGTGATCCTCGTCATCCTGCTGGTCCGCTCCCTGACGCTGCCCGGCGCGGAGGAGGGGCTTCGGTACATGCTCTCCTTCGACACCGGCAAGCTGAGCTTTGACACTGTGCTCTCCGCCCTGGGCCAGGCCTTCTACTCTCTCTCCATCGGCATGGCGATCCTGATCACCTACGGCTCGTACCTGCCGAAGACGGAGGATCTGTCGAAAAACACCGTGCTCATCTGCGCGATGGACACCATGGTCGCCTTCCTCGCGGGCTTCATCATCGTCCCGGCGGTGTTTGCCACCCTGGGCGCCGACCACGTGGGCAAGGGCGGCGGCTTTGCGTTTGTTTCCCTCGCGGGCGTGTTTGAGAAGATGCCGGGCGGCCGCCTCTTCGGCGTGCTGTTTTATGTGCTGCTGCTGTTTGCGGCGCTGACCTCCTGCATCTCGCTGATTGAGGGCATCGTCGCCTTTCTGACGGAGCAGTTCGGCTGGGAGAGAAAGCGCACGACCATCGTCTCCTGCGCCGTCATGTTCCTGATCGGCTGCCTCTACACCTGCACCCAGGCGGCCTACCCCCTCAAGGGCATCTGGCTTGACGCTGTGAACGGGCTGAGCTTCCCGCCCTTCTGCGACGCGATGGAGTACTTCACCGACCGTCTGCTGATCCCGATCTGCGCGCTGGGCTGCTGCCTCTTCGCGGGCTGGGTCTGGAAGCCGGAGAGCGTCATTGCCGAGGTCGAGCAGCACGGCGTCCGCTTCGGCCTCAAGCGGGTCTACGCCGTGCTCATCCGGTACATCGCCCCGCTTGCGATCCTGCTGATCCTGGCTCTGAGCATCCTGGGCGGCAAGACCTTCAGCTGAATAATAAAGGAAGCGCGCTGCAAAATGCGCTGTCATTGCGAGCCGGTGTCGCAGCACCGGTTCGCAATGGCGGAGTTGAGCATTTTGCAGCGCGCCCTTTTTTTATATGGGTATCAGCTTACGTCAGCTAACAATCACCGCGTACATCGTAGGGGCCGTTCACGAACGGCCCGGCAGTACAAAGTCGGTTTTTCGGATTCGCCCGGGCGCATTCGTCGGATGCGGCCTTTGCCGCCGGGCGATTCGTGAATCGCCCCTACGGTCATACAGGGAACCTTG
>CADARY010000039.1 GCA_902790375.1 Oscillospiraceae bacterium
TTTTCGCAGATGTACTTTGTGTACCTCAAGAAAAAGTGACGAAATCAGGGCACAAATTTTCCAGGAGATGCCGAAGGCGGATTGTGCGGTGTTGCCCTTATTACTTCCGCTTCTTCGCGTATCGGAACATCCAGATAACGATGATCACGAGCGCAACGATTACCGCAATGGCAATCACGGCATTAAGGGTACTGTTGATCACGCTGGCCGTCTTGACGGCCAGTCCGATCGCGCCGATGACCGCCGCTGCGATCACGATTGCAAGCAGAGTTCTGAAATTCAATACCATCGCCTCCATAAAAAAATTGGGAGCAGGGAAAAGGCTGCGGGCGGAGCCGGAACCCATGGCCGCGCCGATGACCGCCTTACAGCAAAACCAGCTTCTCCAGCACGCCGATAAAATACGCCGGCAGCGGCGCCTCAAACTGCATGAGCGCCCCGGTGCGGGGGTGGGTGAGCTGCAGGCGCTGTGCGTGCAGGCACTGGCCCTCCAGCCCCTTGTCGGGGCATTTCGCGCCGTAGAGGCCGTCCCCCAGCAGTGGGTGACCGATACTCGCCATATGAACCCGGATCTGGTGGGTGCGCCCGGTCTCGAGTCTGCAGCGGAGACGGGTATAACCCCGGCAGCGCGCCAGAACCTGCCAATGGGTGACGGCGGCCTTGCCGTTTTTGACATCCACGGCCATGCGCTTGCGGTCCACCGGATGCCGCCCCACCGGGCGATCCACAGTCCCCGCATCCTCCCGGAAGGAGCCGCAGGCCAGCGCCTCATATTCCCGGAAGAGGCTGTGATCGCTGAGCTGGGCCGACAGGGCGCGGTGCGTGAAATCGTTTTTCGCCGCCACCAGCAGGCCAGAGGTGTCCTTGTCGATGCGGTGGACAATGCCGGGCCGCCGCGCTCCTCCGATGCCGGAGAGACTGTCCCCGCAGTGGAAGAGCAGGGCGTTGACCAGCGTCCCGTCCGGGTGTCCCGGCGCGGGATGAACCACCATGCCGCGGGCTTTGTTGACGACGATCAGGTCGCCGTCCTCATACACCACGTCCAGCGGCAGCTCCTGCGCCTCGATGGGGAGCTCCTCCGTATCGGGAAAGCTGAACAGAAGGACATCGCCCGCCGAGCCGCGGGCGTTTTTTTTGACCGTCTTTCCGTTCAGCGTCACGGCCCCGGCCTCCATGCACTTCTGGATGAGGCTGCGGGAGAGGGCCGGAAAGCTGCGCGCGAGGAGAGCGTCGATCCGTTCTCCGCTCTCCTCGGCTGTTATCTGTATCCGTTCTTCGTCCATATAAACCGCGGCTTACTTGAATTCCGCCAGGATATCATCCAGGCTGTATTCCTCGGCTGGCGCAGGCGCAGGCTGAGGCGCGGGGGCCGGCGCGGGCTTCGGCGCGGGCTGGGGCGCAGGCGCTTCGGCCTTCGGCCGGGCCGCCGGCTGCGGGGCCGGAGCGGCTTGCCGGGCTGCGGGCGTCTTCGGCGTATCCATGAGGCGTCCGGCGTAGGAGTTCTTCTCGCTGGCCTCGGCCTTCACCTTGGCGTTTTCCCAGGCGTCAAAGGGATCGGGAGCGCTGCTGCTGCTGTTCTTCGCCCTCTGCGCAGCCTGGAGATTGTCAAAGGCGTCGGGCTGTGCGGCAGGCACGGGCTGCGCGGCGGCCTTCCTGCTCATGGCGGCGCGCTGCTGAGCCTTGTATTCCTCATATTCCTGCTCGTACTTCTCCTGACGGGACTTGCGGGCGGCGCGGACGCTGTCCTTCTTCTCGGTCTCGGCAGCGGGCAGGTCTGCGGCGGCCTCGCCCTCTGCGGCGAGCTTCGCGGCCTTGCGTGCCCTGCGCGGGAGCTTCTCCTTCTTCGGCGCGTCGTCCTCGTCGTCCTTCTCGTACAGCACGTCGATCAGATCCGTCTCAGGCTTCTCAAAGAACATGGACAGGGCAAACAAAATGGCAAAGACCGTGATGAACACGTCCGCCACATTGAAGATGGCGAAGTTAAAGAGCTCCACCTTGAACATGTCCTGCACATAGCCGTAGATGATGCGGTCGATCATATTGCCGAGACCGCCTGCCGCCACCATCACGAGGCACCAGCGGGAGAGCTTGCCGCGGATAAAGTTTGTAGCCAGGGCAATGATCACGAGGATCACAAACACGCCGGTGGCAATGATAAAGTAGATGCGTGCGCCCTGCCCGCTGAGAAAGCCGAAGGCAGCGCCGTCGTTATGGACGTTCACGAGGCTGAGCACCCCGGGAATGAAACGCACCACGTCCGTGCCGAAGAGCGTGTCAGAGACCCAGAACTTCACGGCCTGGTCCAGGATGATGACAAGGATACCGACGATTGAATACAGCATGGTAACTCCTATCTGCCGGGTAAACCCGGCGCGGTGGAATGGTGTGGAGCGAGGAGCGTTGCGTGTGGAATGACGGTGCGGCTGCGCGACAGTTATGATTATCCGCATAGCGGATCCCACAACTCCAAACTCCGCACTTCAAACTCCGCACTCTGCAGTTACAGCTTTGCAACAACTGCCTTGCAGCGGGGGCAGAGGCTGGTCTCGGGATCGGCGTCAACGGAATGCATCCAGCAGCGCGGGCACTTGGTGCCGGGGGCCTCGCTGACGGAAATCTCCAGCCCCGGATTCTTGACGCCGGCGCCGGTGACATGATCGCCGTCAGCCTCGTCGTCCGCAGCCAGGCACTGAGACACGATAAAGAGCTCCGACAGGTTCATGGAGGCGACCTCTTCCAGCGCCTGCTTTGCGCTCTCGTCCTTTGCCCGCAGACGAACGGCAGCCTCCAGGGGCTTGCCGATGCGCTTCTGGCCGCGGGCGGCCTCGAGCACACCGTTGACATCGTCGCGCAGGGAGATGAGGGTATCCCATTTCGCCATCTCGGCCCCGGAAAGGGCATAGTCGGCGAAGGGCCTGTTCATGCAGTTGAAGAGGACGTTGCGCCTGTCGTCCTCGGCCCGGTGAGGCATGGCCTGCCAGATCTCATCGCAGGTGAAGGCGAGGATCGGGGCAAACATCTTGGTCATGGTGTCGAGGATCAGGAACAGGGCCGTCTGGGCGCTGCGGCGCTTGAGTCCTTCGCGCTCCTCACAGTAGAGGCGGTCCTTGATGATATCGAGGTAGAAGCTCGACAGCTCCACCACGCAGAAATCGTTGACGGCGTGAGAGACCGTATGGAACTCATAGTCGTCGTAGGCCTTGCCGACCTTCTCAATGAGCTCGTTGAGCTTCGTGACGGCCCAGCGGTCCAGGGGCAGCATGTCCGCGGGGGCAACCAGGTGATCGGCGTCAAAGCCCTCGAGATTGCCGAGGCAGTAGCGGGCGGTGTTGCGGAACTTCAGGTAGTTCTGGCTGAGCTGCTTGAAGATCTCCCGGGAGCATCTGACATCCACGTGGTAGTCGGCGGAGCCGGCCCAGAGACGGATCATGTCCGCGCCGAATTCCTTGATCATGTCGGCGGGGTCGATGCCGTTGCCGAGGGACTTGTGCATGGCCTTGCCCTCGCCGTCCACGGTCCAGCCGTGGGTCAGGCATTCCTTGTACGGGGCGCCCATGTCCAGCGCGCCGACGGCCGTGAGCAGGGAGGACTGGAACCAGCCTCTGTACTGGTCGCCGCCTTCGAGATACATGTCGGCAGGCCAGAAGCCCTGGTCGCGCTTCATGGAGGCAAAATGGGTGGAGCCGGAGTCGAACCAGCCGTCCAGGGTGTTGGTCTCCCTGGTGAAATGCGTGCCGCCGCAGTGGGGGCAGACAAAGCCCTCGGGCAGCAGATCCTTCGCCTCGCGCTCAAACCAGGCGTTGGAGCCGTCCTTCTCAAAAACGGCGGCGACGGCTTCGATGCTCTCGTCGGTGCAGACGGGCTTCTTGCAGTCCTCGCAGTAGAACACGGGGATGGGCAGGCCCCAGCGGCGCTGACGGGAGATGCACCAGTCGGCGCGCTCGCGAATCATGGCGGCCATGCGCTCCTTGCCCCAGGCGGGCAGCCACCGCACATCGTCGCAGGCCTTGACGGCCTCCTCCTTGAAGGAGTCAACGGAGCAGAACCACTGGGGGGTGGCGCGGAAGATGATGGGATTCTTACAGCGCCAGCAGTGAGGATAGCTGTGGGTGATGTTCTCGCTGGCGAAGAGGACGCCGGAGGCCTTCATATCGGCGTAGATGACAGGGTTGGATTCCTCGGTGGTGAGGCCGGCGTACTTGCCGGCGTATTCGGTGTGGCGGCCCTGGTCGTCCACGGGGACAACCATCTCCAGGCCGTAGCGCATACAGGTGTTGTAGTCGTCCGCGCCGAAGCCGGGGGCGGTGTGCACACAGCCGGTGCCGGAGTCCATGGTGACATAGTCCGCCGTCATCAGCAGGCTCGTCTTGTCGAGGAAGGGATGGTGGGCCAGCATGGTCTCAAAGAAGCTGCCCTCATGGGTCTCCACGATCTCCCAGGATTCCACCTTGCCCGCCTTCATGACGGTCTCGATGAGCGCCTCGGCCATGATGAGCATCTCGCCGCTCGGCAGCTTCACGATGGCGTAGCTGTCGCCCGGGGAGAGGGTGATGCCGAGGTTGCCGGGCAGGGTCCAGGTGGTGGTGGTCCAGATGAGGAAGAAGAGCTTCGACTTGTCCAGGTGGCTCAGCTTCCCCTTGTCGTCCGCCATGGGGAACTTGACGTACACGGTGGTGACCGGGTCGTCCTGATATTCGATCTCGGCCTCGGCCAGGGCGGTCTCGTCGTGGGCGCACCAGTAGACGGGCTTGAAGCCCTTGTAGATGTGGCCGTTGCGGTACATCTTGCCGAACACGCGCACCTCGTCCGCCTCAAAGCCCTTGTTCATGGTGAGGTAGGGGTGCTCCCAGTCGGCCACAACGCCGAGGCGCTTGAAGCCCTCGCGCTGGATGCCGACGTATTTCTCGGCATACTGATGGCAGGCGGAGCGGAAATCCGCCACGCTCATGGCCTTGTGGTTGAGCTTCTGCTCCTTGATGATGGCGGACTCAATGGGCATGCCGTGGTTATCCCAGCCGGGGATATAGGGCGTCCAGTAGCCGCGCATGGCGTAGGAGCGCACGATGAAATCCTTGAGGGCCTTGTTGAGGGCGTGGCCCATGTGGATGTTGCCGTTGGAGAAGGGAGGGCCGTCGTGCAGGGAGAAGCGGGGCTTGCCCTCGTTCTTCCTGAGCATTTCGTGGTAGATGTCCTGCTCCTGCCAGCGCTTGAGCATTTCCGGCTCGCGCTTGGGCAGACCGGCGCGCATGGGAAAATCGGTTTTCGGGAGATTTAAGGTGGCGTTATAGTCCTGTGACATGTGTGTTTGACTCCTAATATCTATGTCTTGCCCAAACAAAGGGCTTGATGGGCGCTTCACGAAGCGCCCGCGCAGTACAAGCTTATTCGCCGCATTGATGCGGCAGACCCCGCGCCCTGCCGCCGGGACTTCGTGAAGCAGCCCAACGAATGCGGCAGGCGGGGACGGGGCAATATACACAGAGGCGCGCGCTCAGCGCGCGCCCCTGTCAAAATCAGAGGGTGAAGGGCTGGGTGTTCTCCAGCTTGCGCTGTCTGGGACGGCGCTCGGTGGCATCCTCAGGCATCTCGAGCTTGACCTGCTCGTCCGCCTGGAAGCGGGCGGCGCTCTTCTCAATGGCGCGCACAGCCTCGTCCACATCGCCCTCGGGCTTGGGCTCCTCGGCAGGAGCGGCAGCGGCCTTGGGCTCCTCGGCGGCCTTGACCTCGACGGCGACGCCCATTTCGTTTGCGATGTTCTCAAGCTTGCCGAGCTGGGTATTGCACAGGGCGCGGGCAGCGGCAATGTATTTGGCGGCAGCGGCCTTGGCGTCGGCCAGGCGCTTTTCCTCAAAGTTTGCCCGGTCGGTGATGGAGCCGATGGTCTCCTGGGCCTTCTTCTCGGCTTCGGCCACGGTGGCGGCGGCACGCTGACGGGCTTCGCTCTCGATCTGGACGGCGAGCTTCTGCGCGGAGAGGATGGCGGCGTTGAGCGCTTCCTCGTTGGAGCGGTACTCCTCGATCTTGTCGACAAGGACCTTCATCTTGCTCTTGAGAACGGCGTTCTCCTTCTGGGTGGCGGCCACGTCGTTTGCAAGCTCGTCCAGAAAATCGTCCACGGAGGCCATGTCATAGCCGCCCATGCGTGCTTTCTCAAAACCCTTTTCGCGAATGTCCTGTGCAGTAATCATAGTGTTTCTCCCTTTCCTGTCTCTCTTGATCCTGCCGGATCAAAAATAATGTCCGGTGTTCTCCGGCTCTGTCTCTGTCTGCTGCTGGGGCTGTGTGCCTAAAATATCCACATTCTGTGGTGTTATGAAATAGGTTTTTGCGGATACGGGGGTGATCTTCCCGCCGAGGGCGAAGGCGATACCGGACAGGAAGTCCAGCAGGCGCCGGGCGGTGTCCGCCGGCACGCTCTCCAGGGTCATGACGCAGGTCATGTCCTGCTGCAGGTAGCTCACCAGCTCCCCGGCCTCGTCAAAGGTCTTGGGACTGAAGAGGATGACCGAGGTGTCTCTGCCGCCGAAGTTGACGGTGCGCTCCCGCCGGGGCTTGGACGCATTCTGCGCGACCTTCTTGAAGCCGCTGAAGATGCCGCCGGAGGACTCCGCCGGCTTTTTCGGCTGGCTCTCCTCCGCCGCCGCTGCCGGTGCGGGACTGCCGCCGGGATCGGTGAAGGCGTTCTCAAAGGCCATCTGTGCGGCGCTCACGGCCTGCCGCTGCTCCTTTGGCTGGGGGCGGAGACTCTGGTCGGCGCCCTCGAAAAAATCCTCGTCATCGTCATACGGCTGCGTCAGTTTTTTCAATCCATCCATGAAACCCATGGCAATCCTCCCATGTGCGCTTTGTCAGACGTGGGGCGCGGGATAATGCCGCACACCGAAGATGGCCGTGCCGACCCGGACGATGTTCGCCCCGCAGGCGATGGCGGCTTCAAAATCACCGCTCATACCCATAGACATAAAATCCATAACTACATTATCGTATTTTTTTTCGCCATTGTCAATAAAAAGCTGTCGCAAAAGACGGAAATATGGGAGATTCTCCTCCGGCGACCGGCAGACCGGGGGGATGGTCATGAGGCCGCGCACCCGGATGCCGGAGTATTGCCCCGCTTTTTCCAGGGCGGCAGGAAGCTCCGACGGCGCAAAGCCGGACTTGGACGCCTCGCCCCCGGTGTTGACCTCCAGCAGGATATCCTGCACGAGGCCGCGCTTGAGCGCCTGGCGCGAGAGCTCCTGCATGAGGCCCTCGCTGTCCACGCTGTGGATGAGGGAGACAAGGCCGACAAGGTACTTGGCCTTGTTTTTCTGCAGCGTCCCGATGAAATGCAGCGCCGCTCCCTCATAGGCCCCGGCTTCGTTTTTCTCCAGCAGCTCCTGCACGCGGTTTTCCCCGCAGCAGGGAAGCCCCGCCCGGATCGCCTCCCGGACCCTGTCGGCGTCGTTCATCTTCGTCGCGCCTACGAGCAGGATCTCTCCCGGGTCCCGCCCGGCCTTCTCCGCCGCGCGCGCAATCCTTTCCTGTACCTGTGCAAGATTTTCCGCAATGCCCATAGTTGGTACCTTCTCTCTGTATTCTTGGCTCCCCCTTTGGGGGAGCTGTCAGCGCCGCTTGCGGCGATGACTGAGAGGGCTGTCCATTGACGTAAAAGCCCTCTCCGCCCCAGTTTGCGAACTGGGGCACCTCCCCCAGAGGGGGAGGCAAGTATTACGGCAAAATTTCCCCTGTTATAAAGCGCACACCGTACAGCTCCTGAGGAAAGTCCACCAGCCGGATCAGCAGCGTCACCTGACCGAGAGGGTCGGTCGAAACGCTGAGAAGCCGGGCGCTGATTTCCTCGGCAAAGCCTTTAAGCCGCAGCCGGCACAGCCCCGGCGCAGGGGGCTCCTCCCCCTCGTAGAGCGCGGCGCAAAGCTGCTCAAAGCCATAGACCAGGCGGGCCTTGTCCGGCACGGTTCCGGCCTCGGAGGCGAGCAGCGCCTCCAGCCGCTCGGGACTCAGACGCGCGGCGTCGTCAGGGGACAAAAAGACCCAGGCGTCGCTCTCGGGGAAAAACAAAGCGCTCTCGGTCCCGGTTTGCCCGGCATTCAGCCGCTCCCCTGCCCGGGCCTCGGGAAAGGCGGCGGCGGATACCGTCTCCTCACGCCGCAGCAGGACGCCGCGGAAGGTACCGGGCGCCGGGGATTCGGCAGGCTGCGGCGTGGGGACCGGCAGAGCGGTCCCCGCAAGCCCCGTATACAGGGAGTGAGCGCACCACGCGCAGACCGCCGCAAACAGCATGGCCGCCAGCGCGTGGAAGAACATCCTCTCCCCTTCCCGTTCAGTCCTCACCGTCAAAGGGGATGGGCCGGGGCGGCACCACGGTGGAAATGGCGTGCTTATAGATCAGCTGCTGCCGCCCGTCCGAGTCGAGCACCACCGTAAAGCCGTCAAAGCCCCGCACGATCCCGTGCAGCTGGAAGCCGTTCATCAGGAACATGGTGACCACGGCCCGGTCCTTGCGTAACTGGTTGAGGAATTGATCCTGGAGATTTTGCGTTTTCTGCATTTCAGCCACTCCTTTATTTGCGGAGCGGCCAGTGTTTCACCGCTCCGTCATAAGTATTTCGTGAAGACTCACGTTCACCTCATGATACCCGCGGCTTTGTAAAAACGCTGTCGAAGAATGGAGGCCCGCTTCAAAATCCGGCTCCCGCTCCCAGAGGATGCGGTGGGCCTCCTCCCAGCGGCCGAACCAGGTGATCTGCCGCTTGGCATAGCGGCGGCTGCCCTGCCGGATAAGGTCCAGGGCCTCGTCTCTGGCGATCTCGCCCCTGAGGGCCAGCACCGCCTCCTTGTAGCCGATGGCCTGCATGGCGGTGCAGTCGGCGGAAAGGCCAGAGGCCAGCAGGCGCTCCACCTCTTCAAAGAGCCCGTCCTCCGCCATCTGCGTCACCCGCCGGTCAATGCGCGCATAGAGATCGGCCCGATCCCGATAGTTCAGGACGATCCTCGCGGCGTCAAAGCGGGGCGGGCGGCGCCGGGTCTCTTCGTCATGCTCGGTGGCAGTCTTGCCGGTGAGGCGGTAGATCTCGATTGCCCGCACGATCCGGCGCTTGTCCCCGGCGTTCAGCTTTGCGGCCCGCGCCGGGTCGAAGGCGGCGAGCGCCTGCAGCATCGCCTCCCCGCCGAGGCGGTCGAAGTCCGCCTCCAGCGCGGTTCGCAGACTCCGGTCCTCCTGGTTGTCCGCAAAATCGCGGCCTGAAACGAGCGAGTCGATATAGAGGCCCGTGCCGCCTACCAGGATGGGAATCCTGCCTCGGGCGAGGATATCGTCGCAGACTGTCCCGGCCTCCTGCACATAGCGGGCCACGGACCAGCTCTCCGCCGGGTCCGCCACGTCGATCATATGGTGCACGGCCTGGGCCTGCTCGGCTTTTGTCGCCTTGGCGGTGCCCACGTCCATGCCCCGGTAGAGCTGCATGGAATCGGCGGAGACGATTTCGCCGTCAAAGCGCCTTGCAAGCTCGATGCCGAGCCTTGTCTTCCCCGAGGCGGTCGGCCCCGCGACGACGATGATGGAATTTGTCATACAGAGCCACCTCTTTTCAGGCTGCAAGCAAAAGGCCTGTCCTTGCCAGCCAGTGCGCACGCTGGCGCGGCAATCCGCCCGCCGGAGGCAATACCTCTTTTTGCTTTTATAATTATACGATCCTCTTAAAAAGCCTGTCCAGATCCCGCCTGGTGAGCACGGCCGAAACGGGTCTGCCGTGGGGGCAGTATTTGACCTGCCCGGACAACACTGCCCTCACGATGCGCTCAAGCTCCTGCCGGTCGGTGTTGTAGCCGGCCTTGATGGCGGCCTTGCAGGCCACCGTGTGCAGGATCTCGTCCCGCGCCGCTTTGGGGTCCGGGGCCTTGCCGGTCTTGAGCTTTTCGAGGATCTCCTCCACGGCGGCGCGGGCGTCCGAGGGCTCCATGTCCGCGGGCACGGCGCGCAGAATGTAATCGTCCTCGCCGTAGGCCTCGATCTCAAAGCCGAGCTCTGAGAGCAGCTCCCCGTTTTCCTCCAGCAGCTCCCGCTCCTCCTCGCCGAGGCGCAGGGTCACGCTCTCCAGCAGGGTCTGGGCCATGACGCTGCGCTCCTGCTGCCTGAGGCGGTCAAAAATCATCCGCTCATGGGCGGCGTGCTTGTCGATGAGCAGCAGCTCCCCGCCCGTCTCCACGAGGATGTAGAGCTTCAGAGCCTCCCCCAGCAATTTGTAGTCCGGAAGGGCTGTATTTTCAACACTTTGAACAGGGTTTTCCACAGTTTTAACAGATTGCTCCGGTCGAAGCGCTTCGTTTTTTGTCGAATCCGGCATCTTGACAGCGCTCAGATCCAGCCGGGTCTGATAGGGCTGCTCGTAGCTGCGCAGAACCGGGGCCGCCGCCTCCCGCCGGGGGGCGGGGCCGGATTTGACGCTGTAGTTTTGGGCGCGGAAATCCTCCGCCTTCATGCTGCGGTAGAAGTCGGGCCGGGCGGCAGGCCGCGCCGCGGGCATGGCGGCCGTCGGGGCAGGAGTGTACGGCTTCGCGGGCACTGGCTTTTTTGCCTCGGGCGACGCGTCAAGGCCGGTGCGGTCCTCCTTTGTCAGGGCCGCCAGCGCCGCGTGGTAGACGAGATCGAAGACCCGCTTCTCCTGGGAAAACTTCACCTCGGTCTTGGCGGGGTGGACGTTTACGTCGACGGCTGCGTTGGAGAGCTTCAGGTACACCACGCAGGCCGGGTAGCGGCCCGTGAGCAGGGTGTTTCTATAGGCCTGCTCCACCGCCGACTGCAGAAGGGCCGAGCGGATCAGACGCCCGTTGCAGTAGAAAAACTGCATGGCCCGGTTGCCGCGCCCGGCGGCGGGGGAGGACACAAAGCCCGAGACGGACATGTCCCCGTCCTCAAGCGAAACGGGCAGCAGATCCTTTGCCGTGTCGCGGCCCAGCAGGGCGTAGACGCAGGATTCGATCTTCCCGTCGCCGGGGGAGAAAAACTCCTCCTTCCCGTCCCGGATCAGGCGCACCGACACCTCGGGCCTGCCGAGAGCGCAGCGCAGGGCGGTCTGCACGCAGGCAGAGGCCTCCGCCCGGTCGGATTTGAGGAACTTGAGCCGGGCCGGGGTATTGAAGAACAGGCTCTTCACCTGCATCACGGTCCCGGCGGGACAGCCGGTCTCACCCATGTCCTGGATATCTCCGGCGCTGAGGGTCACGCGTGTGCCGCTCTCATCCCCCGGGCGGCGGGTGAGAAGCTCCACCTCGCTCACGGCGGAGATGGCGGCCAGCGCCTCACCGCGAAAGCCCATGGTGCCGATCGCCTCGAGACCCGCTTCGTCGTGGAGCTTCGAGGTCGCGTGGCGCAGGAAGGCGATGCCCGCGTCCTCCGGGGCCATGCCCTTCCCGTCGTCCTGCACGCGGATGAAGGTGGCCCCGCCGTCGCGGATCTCCACCGTCACGCTGTGAGCCCCGGCGTCAAAGGCGTTTTCCATCAGCTCCTTGATGACGGAGGCCGGCCGCTCCACCACCTCGCCGGCGGCGATCATATCCGCCACATGCGGGGAGAGAATGTTGATTTCGGACATAGTATGCAATACCTGCCTCTCCTCCGGGGGCGGAGAGGGCCTGCACATCAGCGTATGCCCTCTCAGTCACGGCGCTTGCGTGAGACGCGCCGTGCCAGCTCCCCCCAGAGGGGGGAGCCAGGCGCTCCCTTCTCTGGTTTTGTTCTTTTCTCCTATTATACATGTTTTCAGTTGAAACTTCCATAGGCTATATGTTAAAATATAAGGACTCAGCAATGGAAGATTAAGGAGAATACCCCCATGCCGATCGAGAGAAAAGTGATTGAAGCGGAAAAAATAGAGGCCCAGCGGGCGATCTGCGCCGAGATCTTTGAGCGCGTCGCCGCCGACGGGCAGCGTCCCCTTGCCATGGTGGACACCTACGGCTGCCAGCAGAACGAGGCCGACAGCGAAAAGCTGCGCGGCTACCTCGCCGAGATGGGCTACGGCTTTACGATGGACGAGTTTCAGGCGGACGTGGTGGTCATCAACACCTGCGCGGTGCGCGAGCATGCCGAGATGCGCGTTCTGGGAAACGTCGGCGCCCTGACCCACGCGAAGAAGGCCCGCCCGGGGCAGATCGTCGCGGTCTGCGGCTGCATGGTGCAGCAGGCGCATATGGCGGACAAGATCAAGCGCTCCTACCCTGTGGTGGATCTGGTCTTCGGCCCGCACGAGCTATGGCGCTTTCCGGAGCTTCTCAGATCGGTGATGGAAAAGCACAAGCGCGTCTTCGCCATCGACAAAGACGAAGCGGTCGCCGAGGGCATCCCCCTGCGGCGCGACGGAAAGGTCAAGGCGTGGCTGTCCATCATGTACGGGTGCAACAACTTCTGCACCTACTGCATCGTGCCCTATGTGCGCGGGCGCGAGCGCTCCCGCCGCCCCGAGGACGTGGTGGCGGAGGCGAAGGCCCTTGTCGCCGCGGGCTATAAGGACATCACGCTCCTCGGCCAGAACGTCAATTCCTACGGCAAGGATCTCGACTGCGGGGTGGACTTTGCCGATCTCATCCGGCAGATCAACGATATCCCCGGCGATTTTCTCATCCGCTTCATGACGAGCCACCCGAAGGACGCCACCGAAAAGCTCTTCAAAACCATGGCGGAATGCGAGAAATGCGCCCACCATATCCACCTGCCCGTGCAGTCCGGCAGCGACCGGATCTTAAAGCGCATGAACCGCCACTATGACCGGGCGAAGTACCTCGAGGAAGTGGCCGTCGCGCGGCGCTATATGCCCGATCTTGTCATCACCACCGACATCATTGTCGGCTTTCCCGACGAGACGGAGGAGGACTTTGCCGAGACCCTCTCCCTCTGCGAGGCGGTGCGCTATGACGCCATGTTCACCTTCATCTACTCCAAGCGCGTCGGCACCCCGGCGGCGACCATGCCCGACCCCTACACGAGGGAGCAGAAGCAGGTGCACTTCGATCAGCTCACTGAGCTTGCAAACCGCATCTCCGGCGAAAAGCACAGGGAATACGAGGGCAAAACCGTCCGCGTCCTGGTCGACGGCGAGACGGGGAAGGAGGAATATAACCTCTCCAGCCGCACAAACGGCGGTCGGCTTGTCCACCTGCGGGGCGACAAGAGCCTGATCGGGCAGTTCATCGACGTGAGGATCACCGCGTCGAACACCTGGGCCCTGTACGGGGAAGTCCAGGAATAAACGCACACGCCCCCCTTTTCCAAAGGGAGGTAAATCCAACAGAAAGAGGAAACCATTATGCCAGAGCTGACTCCCATGAAGCGGCAGTATCAGGAGATCAAGCAGCAGTACAACGACTGCCTGCTCTTCTTCCGCCTCGGGGATTTTTATGAGATGTTCGACGAGGACGCGAAGACCGCCTCGCGCGAGCTGGATCTCACCCTCACCACGCGGGATCGGAACGTGGAGGACCCGGACGAGCGCACCCCCATGTGCGGCGTGCCCTACCACAGCGCCGAGGCCTATATCGCGCGCCTGATCGCCAAGGGCTACAAGGTCGCCATCTGCGAGCAGACCGAGGACCCGGCCCTCGCCAAGGGCCTTGTGCAGCGGGACGTGATCCGCATCATCACCCCCGGCACCGTGACCGAGAGCTCCATGCTCGAGGAGGGAAGGTCCAATTACCTCGCCGCCGTGTACCTTGCGGGGCGCGAGGGGGGCGTCGCCTTCTGCGACGTGTCCACAGGCGAATTCTGCTGCGCCGCCTTTGAAAACGACGCGGTGTCGCATCTCGTCAACGAGCTCGGCCGCTTCTCCCCGCGCGAGGCGCTTTTGTCCCCCGGCGCGAAGGAGCAGCGGGAGATCTGGGACTTTGTGACCAAAAAGCTCGCCGCCATGCCCGAGGAGGGCGGCGACAGCTTTGAATACATGCCCGCCGCCGCGCGCGTGTGCGAGCGCTTCGGCTTCTCCGACATTGACGCGGCGGGTCTCGGCGATCAGCCCGGGGCGGTCTGCGCAGCGGGGGCGCTTTTGGAGTACATCCAGCGCACGCAGAAATTCGATCTCAGCCACATCCGCCGCCTCGACGTGTTTTTCGGCGGGCGCTTCATGGAGCTTGACTATGTGACGCGGCGCAATCTCGAGCTCACGGAATCGCTGCGCAGCGGGGAGAAGAAAGGGAGCCTGCTCTGGGTGCTCGACCGGACGAGAACGCCCATGGGCGGCAGGCTCCTGCGCGCCTGGGTGGAGCGGCCGCTCCTCTCCGCCGTGGCGATCCGCCGACGCCTCAACGCAGTGGCGGAGCTGACAAAGGACAACGTAAAGCGCGCGGAGCTGCGCGAGACCCTGCGCGGCATCGGGGACATGCAGCGCCTCGTGGGCCGCGCCGTCTACGGCACGGCGGGCGGGCGCGATCTGCGCGCCCTGGCCCTCTCGGCGGCGGCCCTGCCGAGGATCAAGGAGCTGCTGCAGGACTTCAAATGCCTCGAGCTCAAGGACATCGGGGCCATGGACGCCCTCGAGGATCTGCGCTTTGAGATCGACCGCGCCATCTGTGACGAGCCCCCCTTCTCCGTGCGCGAGGGCGGCATCCTCCGCCCCGGCTACTCCGAGGAGGTGGACAGGCTGCGCAACGTGCGCGACAACGGGGCGAAGATGGTGCAGGAGCTGGAGGCCCGGGAGCGGGAGCGCACCGGCATCAAGAAGCTGAAGGTCGGCTACAACAAGGTCTTCGGCTACTACATCGACGTGCCGAAGTCCGCGGGGCTGGAAAACGTCCCGGAGGACTATATCCGCAAGCAGACCCTGGTCTCCAACGAGCGCTATTTCACCCAGGAGCTCAAGGAGCTGGAAAACACCCTGCTCACCGCGAAGGACCGCATCAACGACCTCGAGTACCGCTACTTCTGCGAGGTGCGCGACAGCGCCGCGGCGAAGGTCGAGCGGGTGCAGGCCGCCGCCGACGCGGTGGCAAGGCTCGACGCCCTCTGCTCTCTCGCGGAGGTGGCGGTGCGCAACAACTATTCCTGCCCGGAGATCGACACCTCCCGCACCCTGCACATCGTCCAGGGCCGCCACCCGGTCGTGGAGCAGAGCATGAAGGATGTGCTCTTCGTCCCGAACGACACCTTCCTGAACGATGCGGACGACCGCGTCGCCATCGTGACCGGCCCCAACATGGCGGGCAAATCCACCTACATGCGCCAGACGGCGCTCATTGTCCTGATGGCGCAGATGGGCTCCTTCGTCCCGGCGAAATCCGCCCTCGTCGGCATCGTGGACCGGGTCTTCACCCGCATCGGCGCCTCCGACGATCTGGCCTCCGGCCAGTCCACCTTCATGGTGGAGATGAGCGAGACGGCCTCCATCCTGAAGCACGCCACCGCCCAGTCCCTGCTGATCCTTGACGAGATCGGGCGCGGCACCTCCACCTTTGACGGCATGGCCATCGCCCGCGCTGTGCTGGAGTTCTGCGCGGACAAGCGCAGGCTCGGGGCCAAGACCATGTTTGCCACCCATTATCACGAGCTCTCCGCCCTTGAGGGGGAGGTACAGGGGGTGCGCAACTACAACATCACCGCCAAAAAGCAGGGGGGCGACTTGGTCTTCCTGCGCAAGATCGTCCCAGGCGCCGCCGACGACAGCTACGGCATCGAGGTGGCAAAGCTTGCGGGCCTGCCCGACGCCCTCATCACCAAGGCCAAGGGCTATCTCAAGGAGCTGGAGAGCGAGGGCCCTGTCTCCGTCGTGCCCGCCGCGCGCGCAGGGTCGGAGCAGATCAGTCTTTCGGACGTGGGCAGCGACGAGGTGCGCAGGATCCTTCTGGATACGGATCTCAACACCCTCACGCCCATTGAGGCGATGAATCTGCTCTACACCCTGCAGAAGAAAGCGAGGGCCTGATGGAACAGCAGACACCCATCTGGCCCCGGCCTTTTACAAGCCGCCTTACAAAGCGCGAGGCGATCCTGGTGGTCGCCTACCTGCCCGTTCACCTGCTGGTGCTGCAGCTGGGCTTCGGCGCCCTTGCGGAGAAGGGGGTCCTGCCGCTGCCCACGGCGGACCTGCTGTATTATCTGACGGGCTTCGTGTACATGGTGGCCGCGGCCTTCGGCTTTCTGCGGCGGGATTTTGACACCCTTATCGACGCGCCGTTTTCCTGCCTGCGGGAGATCGCCCGCGGCTACCTTGCGATGCTCTGCTGCAACTTCCTGCTGGGGCTTCTGTTCCTGCTGCTGCCGGAATCGGAAAACCCCAACAACGCCGCCGTCATGGAGGCGGCGGCGTTGGACACGCGGGCGATCAAGGCGGCGGTCATCTTCCTTGCCCCGGTGGTGGAGGAAATGATCTTCCGCGCGGGGATCTTCGGCCTCATGCAAACGCGCAATCGCCCTGCGGCCTATATCGTCTCGGCGCTCTGCTTCGCGCTCTACCATGTGGCGCCCTATGCCCTGGCCGAGCCGCTCTACTGGCTCTTCCTGCTGCAATATATCCCGGTGTCCCTGCTGCTGGCCAACAGCTATGAGCGCACCAATTCCATCTGGTGCAGCATCTTTTTCCACATGCTGGTCAACGGCGTCTCCTTCAGCGCCCTGGGCGCGATCGGATAAAAAGGAAGGAACCTTCTATGGCTGAAATCCGCCCCATTGCGTATATGCACAGCGACTTTCCCGAAAAGTTCGGCATCCCGCGCCAGGCCGGGATCGTCCGGGAGCTGGAGAGCCTTGTGGTCTTCGAGCCGGAGTACCGGGATGCCCAGGCCCTGCGCGGGATCGAGGGCTTCAGCCACCTCTGGCTGATCTGGCAGTTTTCCGCGGCGGTGACGGAGCGCTTTTCCCCCACGGTGCGCCCGCCGCGCCTCGGCGGCAATGTGCGCATGGGGGTCTTTGCCACCCGCTCCCCCTTCCGGCCCAACTCCCTGGGGCTGAGCTGCGTGGAGCTCAAGGCGGTTCAGGCGCGCCCCGGCCTCGGCACGGTGCTCGTCGTGCGGGGAGCGGATCTCATGGACGGCACGCCGATCTTCGACGTAAAGCCCTATATCCCCTATGCCGACTGCCACCCCGAGGCAAGCGGCGGCTTTGCTCCGGACGCGGGCGCGACGCTCAGGGTGGAGATCCCGGAGGCGCTGCTGGAAAAAATCCCGGCAGACAAGCGCGAAGCCCTGCGCGGCGTGCTGGCAAACGATCCCCGCCCCCGCTATCAGCAGGATGCCGCGCGCGTCTACGCCATGGACTTTGCAGATCTCACGCTGCGCTTTTGCGTAGAGGGCGATACGCTGCGCGTACGGGAAATTGAAAACAGGCAATAAAAAACTCCGCCTCGTTTGAGACGGAGTTTTGATTTGCCTGTTTTGAGCGTCGAAGCGGATTACTTGAGCTCGACAGTGGCGCCGGCAGCCTCGAGCTGAGCCTTGACAGCCTCGGCATCTTCCTTGGAAACGCCTTCCTTGATCTTGGCGGGAACGCCTTCGACCAGCTTCTTGGCATCGGCCAGGCCCAGGCCGGTGATGCCGCGGACTTCCTTGATGACGGCGAGCTTCTGAGCGCCGAAGCTGGTCATCACAACGTCAAACTCGGTCTTCTCTTCGACCACGGGGCCGGCAGCGACAGCGGGACCGGCAGCGACAGCGGCGGCGGAGACACCGAAGGTATCCTCCAGGGCGTGAACGAGCTCGCTGAGCTCAAGAACGGTAAGGCCTTTGATCTCTTCGATCATGGCGGCGATTTTTTCACTCATGTTATTTTCCTCCAATAATAATCTTTTTGGGTGTGCCGATTATTCGGCTTCTGCGGGGGCCTCTACGGAGCCGCCCTTCTGCTCGAGAATCTGACCGAGACAAACGGCCAGGCCGGTGATAGGAGCGATCATGGTGCCGAGGACCTTGGAATACAGCGCGTCCTTGGAACCGAGGGTGGACATCATCTCGATTTCATTGTCGGTCAGGATCTTGCCCTCCATGAAGGCAGCCTTGACATTGAAACGGTCGCCCATCTTCTTGCTGTAGTCAGCAATGATACGGAAGGGAGCGATGGGGTCCTTCTCGGCGGTGGCCAGAGAGGTGGTGCCGTTGAGGACCTCGTCCAGGCCGCTCATACCCAGCTTGTCCATGGCCTTTCTGGTCAGCGTGTTCTTGACGACAGAGTACTCGACGTCCTCCTTGCGCAGCTCTGCGCGCAGTGCGGTGTCCTCCGCCACGGTGATGCCGCGGTAATCGACAAGGACGCCTGCGCCCGCGTTCTGGATGCGCTGAGCAAGCGCTTCGACGATCGCCTGCTTTTCGCTGAGAACCTTTGCGTTAGGCATGTGTGTTTTTCACCTCCACACGATTGAGTTCCGCGCCCAAAAAGAAAGCCCCCGCGTCAGGAAAAGACGCAAGGACACAAAAACAATCAAGAATCATGTTGATGTCCTCGGCAGGATTTACGGGCAGGCCCACCTGCTGTCTTCGGAGCGCTCGGATAATATAACAGAGAATGCGCGGCTTGTCAATAGTTTTTTAAGGCAATACCGCATAATTCGGCAAGAGCAGATCCTGAGAAAATTTGGGTTCTGATAAAGGCACTTTTTCGCAGATGTACTTTGTGTACCTCAAGA
>CADARY010000040.1 GCA_902790375.1 Oscillospiraceae bacterium
GCACTTGGCGCAGGAGCTTTTCACGCTGCCATAAAGAAGCCCCGCGATACCGCCGGCGTAATCGCCGTCCTCCAGCGAAACAGGGCCGTAGGAGGCGCAATGGGAGGCAAGGCCCATCTCCATCATGCCCGCGATGCCGCCGGCGCATTCGCGCTTGGCGGTGACCGCGCCGTGATTCACGCATTCGGTGACCACGATGGAGAGACTGACGCTCCTTTTGCTGAGACGGCTGCCGCCGAGGTTCAGCTCGCTCTCGGGGTCAAGCTCGTTTTCGACGGAGAGACTGCCCGCAATGCCGCCCACGTTGCTGTCGCCGTTGACGCTGCCGCGGTTTTCACAGCTCGCGGTCTTGCCGAGGGTCAGATCCTCCTTCTCACTCGCCTCGGAGCCGTCCACAAGAACGTCCTCCGGCTTGTCCACCGTCGCGATGACGCCTGCGGTCTGCAGGGCGGTGTCGGAGAGGGCGTTGAGATTTTCGGTGATGGCCTTGAAATCGTCCCGCAGAATGCCGGAGTTGCCGTTCACGGACTGACTGATGGCGGCCATCTCATTGGAGATGTTCCAGACACAGTCAGTGATAACATCGTGCAGATACACGGCGCTCTCCGGATCGGTGATGTCAAGGCCGCTGACGGCATCCGACACCGGGGCCAGATAGGAGGAGAGATTGCTGATGCTGGCGGACAGATCGTCGGACGCGTACTGGGCGTCCACCACGGCGTCGCGGACGGAATTGTTGAGCGCGTAGATCCGGTAGCCGACGCCGGCCAGAAGATCCTGCGCGGCGGTCTCCGTCAGCGGCTCCGCCTGGCCGACGATGCCGCCCACGTCCTTGCGGCCGTAGACATCGCCGATGTTCAGGCAGGCGTTGATATAGCCGCCGGAGCGGCCTGCGATGCCGCCTACGTTGTAGCCCAGGTGCAGGTAGCCCACGGCGCCGGTGTTGCTGCAGCGCTCGATAAAGCCGCCGGAGCAGCCCGCCACGCCGCCGGTGTCGGTGGTAATGCCAGCGCTGTCGGTGCGAAGGCTGCGGATAAAATTCAGAAGGGAGCTGGTGTCGATGCTCTCCAGGCGCAGGGCGGGGTCGACGCTCTCCGTGTTGACGAAGCTGCGGTTTTCGCAGCCGGTGAGAGCACCCGCGTTCTCGCCGGCGATGCCGCCCGTCTTTGTCAGACCGCGGACCGTGCCGGAGGCGCTGCAGGAGACGATGATGCCGCTGGCGTCGTTTTTGCCGGCAATGCCGCCTACCTGGGTCAGAGCGCTGACCACGCCGCTGAAGCTGCAGCCGGTGAGCATGCCGCGGTTGAGGCCCACAAGGCCGCCCACCATGCTGTCGTCCCCGTGGGTGGTGACGCTGCCGCTGACGTGCAGGTCGTGGATATCCGCGTCCTTGCCGGTTTCCAGAAAGAAGCCGCAAGGGGACTGGGCGGAGGTGAGCTCCATATCATAGATGGTGTGGCCCTGCCCGTCAAAGCTTCCGTTGAAGGTGGGGATGGAATCGAAGGCGGAGCCGGAGAGGGAGAGGTCGTTGTCCAGCACGACGCGCCTGCCGGTGGACCAGGTGTCCAGGGAGCAGTCCTTTGCCAGAGCCAGCAGATCCTCCGCCGTGCGGATGTGAATCACCGCTGCCTCTGCCGTCTCCTCGGCAAAGGCGGGCGGGCACAGGGAGAGGAGCAGACACAGGAGCAGCAAAATCACCGCCCCTGCGGAAAAGCGCTTAGACATTTGCGCCCACCTCCTTTCCGCCGCCTTCGACGGCGCTGTCCGCGACCCCGGCCGCAGGCGCCGCTTTCGGCTCCGGGGCTTTGCTGTCCGGCGTGTCCATTCTGCCGGAGAGCAGACGCAGGTCCGCGTCCCCTTCGATGGTGCCGCGGAAAACGCCGTTGACGCTGCCGCGGATCTCACCCACAATGAGCCCGTCCACCGCCACAAGCCCGCTGCCGCGGTGGGTGCGCGCGGCGACCTTGGGCATGGAAAAGGAGGTCTTCTCCAGAATTTTGCCGCCCAGGATCAGGATCTGCGGCAGCACGAACATGACCAGAATAATGGAGATGATGGTACCGCGGCCCAGGGCTTCCCCGATGCCGTTGATGGTGCACTCGGTCGTCAGGAAGCTGATGAGGATGCCGCTGACGGCGAGGATCGTGCCCGAGGTCAGGATCGTCGGGAAGGCAAAGTTCATGGCCTCGATGATGGCCTCCTTCGGATGCATGGTCTTTGTATCGTCAGTATAACGGTTGGCGATGACGATGGCGTAGTCGATGTTTGCGCCCATCTGAATGGAACTGACCACAAGCTGGGTCAGGAAGAACACGTCCTTATGTACGAGCGCCGGATATGCAAAGTTCATCCAGATGGCGCCCTGAATGACCAGGATCAACAGCAGCGGCATCCCGGCGGACTTGAAGGTGAACAGCAGCACCGCCAGTACGATCAGGATGGACACCACGCTGACAACGATATTGTCCACCTGGAAGGATTTCTGGAACTCATACTGGTTGGTGGAATTGCCCGCCACATAGACCCGGCCCTTGGGATAGTGGGACTGAGCCGTCTTGCGGATGGTGTCGGTAAAGCGGTAGGTCTCGTCCCCGGCCTCCGGCAGAGTCAGATAGACCAGCATACGGTCAAAGTCCGTGCCCTCGAGCTGCTGTTTGCCCATGATCATCTGGGCTTTGGCGTCTGACAGGGTCTCGGCCTGGTCGGCGTCGAGGGTGACATAGCCCTCATCCACCATGTCCACCACGAAAAGCAGCATGTCCACCAGGGGAACGTTGAACTTGGAGATGCCGCTGATGATCTTGTCATAGCTCTCTCCGCGCACGGCATAGGCTGCATACAGGAACTCCGCCGTCTCGTAGTCCAGCTTCATCAGCTCCGCAAACTGCCGCGGTGAGAGCTTGTCGGCCAGCTTGTAGCCGCCGATGGCGTCGGCATTGGCGATGGAGGTCACGGAGTCGATCTGGCTGCAGCCCTCGAAATCGCGGATGAGGCTCTGCTCCTCGCTGTAGTCGCCGCCAGGGACGACCACGGCCACCATGGCCCGGGAGGAGAAGGTGTCGGCGATCATTTTGTCAGCGATCTGCATTTCGTTGAGGCGGGGCGTCACCAGCGTGTCATAGCCGTAGACATAGGGGCAGTTGTTGGAATAGTGGATGGCGGCGACCACCAGCAGCACGAAGATTGGCGGGATGATCGCCCGTGTGGCATAGGCAAAGCGCCCCACAAAGGGCACCTTGGGCACAAAGTTCTTGTGCCGGGTCTTCGCCATCAGCTCGCCCATCAGCATGAGAAGGCCCGGCATCACCGTGAACACGGACAGAAGCGAGAAGAAAATGGCCTTCACCAGGCAGACGGCCATGTCCGGGCCGAGCTTAAACTGCATGAACATCATGGCGATCAGGCCGCCGACGGTGGTCAGGCTCGAGGCTCCCACCTCGGGGATGGCCTTGGACAGGGAGATCACCACCGCGTCGCGCAGGCCGTGGGTCTCATGCTCCTCCTTGAAGCGGTTGCAGTAAATGACCGCATAGTCCAGCGACAGGGCCAGCTGCAGGATCGTGGTGACGGAGTTGGAGACGAAGGAGATCTTGCCCAGCAGGAAGTTGGTGCCGAGGTTCATCACCGCGGCCGTGATGAAGGTCAGGCCGATGATGGGCACCTCTGCATAGGTCTGGGAGGTGAAGGTGAGCACCACCACCACGATCACCGCCACAAAGGCCGTGATCATGCTGACCTCCTGGTCGATGAGTCTGGCGCTGGTGTCGCCCAGGGTGGTGGACACGTAGGCGTCGTATGGGGCGAGGGCGGCCTTCACCGCGTTCAGGGCGTCAAGGCAGACCGCGTCTGTCTCGGGATAGTCGAAGGTGACGGAGTAGAGGGCCGAGGCCTTGTTGAAATGCTCGCTCGTATCGTCGAAGGCGACGCTCTGCACCCCGTCGATCTTCCGGAGCTTTTCAGAAAGCTGCTCCGCCTCCCTGTAGCTGAGGTTTGCGACCATGAGCTTGGCCGAGCCGTAGGTGATGAACTGCTGCTCCATCACGTCCAGGCCCTCCTTGGTCGCCGAGCCTGCGGGCAGATAGGCCGTCAGATCGTTTTCCACCTCCACCCAACCGCGGGAAAAGAGGGAAAACACCATGGCGATCCCCACCAGCAGGAAAATCAGATTCCTTTTGTCAACAATGAACGCGGCCAGCTTCATCATGAAGCCGCCCTGATCCCTGTTCTCATATTCCATAGCAGGACTTCCTTAGCGTGTTTTTGAGAAAATATGATGATATATTGATAATCTAAAACAGCATTGTACTCCCGATTTCGGAAAAAAGCAAGCGGTGCAGTTTTTGTTGACGCATGCAGTTTTTATTGACAGAAGGGAAGACTTGACATATAAATAGGATATTGTTTGTTGCAGAAAAGGAGAACGCAATGAAGATCTATACGTCTGTCGAACAGCTCATCGGCGGCACACCGCTGCTGGAGCTTTCCAATCTGGAAAAGCAGCTCGGCCTGAAGGCGAAGCTGCTCGTCAAGCTTGAGTACCTCAATCCCGCGGGCTCGGCAAAGGACCGCATCGGCCTTGCCATGATCGACGAGGCCGAAAAGGCGGGAAAGCTCCGCCCCGGCTCTGTCATTATCGAGCCGACCTCCGGCAACACCGGCATCGGCCTTGCCAGCGTCGGCGCGGCGCGGGGCTACCGCGTCGTCATCGTCATGCCCGACACCATGTCCAGGGAGCGGCGCGTCCTCATGAAGGCCTACGGCGCGGAGCTTGTGCTGACCGACGGGGCGAAGGGCATGGCCGGGGCCATCGAAAAGGCGGAGGAGCTGGCGGCGTCCATCCCCGGCAGCTTTATCGCGGGGCAGTTTGTCAATCCCGTGAACGCCGAGGCCCACTACAGGACCACCGGCCCGGAGATCTGGGCCGATACCGACGGCAGCGTGGATATTTTTGTGGCGGGCGTCGGCACCGGCGGCACCATCACCGGCGTGGGGCGCTATCTCAAGGAGCGGAAGGCCTCTGTCAAAGTCGTGGCGGTGGAGCCTGCAGGCTCCCCGGTCCTCTCCGGCGGCAAGCCGGGCGCGCACGGCCTGCAGGGCATCGGCGCGGGCTTTGTGCCCAAGGTCCTGGACACCGGCGTCTATGACGAGGTGATGCGCGTGGAGAATGAGGAGGCCTATGAGGCCGGGCGCATGCTCGGAAAGCGAGAGGGCGTGCTCGCAGGCATCTCCTCGGGCGCGGCGCTGCATGCCGCCATCGTGCTTGCCGGACGGGAGGAGAACGCGGGCAAGACCATCGTGGCGCTGCTGCCCGATACGGGCGACCGCTATCTCTCCACAACGCTTTTTGAGGGCTGACATGGACAGATTGCTGGAACAACAGATTGCCGACGCCGCGCGCGGCCTGGAGCAGACGGAAGAGAACGGCGCGGAGCAGATGGATTTCACCGGCTTCCGCGGCCGGGTGGAGCGCATGGACGATCTGCTGATCGCCGCGCTCTTCCCCCAGCACGCCGGCCATCTCAAGAGCCTGAACATCCCGGCCCGCCTCGCAAGGGAGCAGTACCTGCATGAGGCCATGGGCCATCTCAAGCGCTGCCTGGAGGCGGTGCTGCCGGCGGAGGAGGAGCGGGAGCGCATCGTACCCGTCATGCTCCGGAGCCTTCCGGAGATCCGACGTCAGCTCGACACCGATCTGCAGGCGGCCTATCAGGGCGACCCCGCCGCCAAGAGCACGGATGAGATCATCCTCTGCTACCCGGCCTTCATCGCCATCTCCACCTACCGCCTGGCCCACGTGCTCTATACCGAGCGCGTGCCGCTGATCCCCCGGGTCATGAGCGAGTATGCCCACCGCCTCACCGGCATCGACATCCACCCCGGCGCCACCATCGGCGACTACTTCTTTATCGACCACGGCACCGGCGTCGTCATCGGCGAGACCACCACCATCGGCCGGAACGTGAAGCTCTACCAGCATGTGACGCTCGGCGCCAAGAGCTTCGCCGTGGAGGAGGACGGGAGCCTTGTCAAGGGCATCAAGCGCCACCCCGACATCGGGGACAACGTGGTCATCTACGCCGGCGCCACGGTTCTCGGCGGCAATACCCGGATCGGCAGCGGCTGCGTCATCGGCGGCAGCGTGTGGCTGACCCATTCGGTGGAGCCTTACAAGATGGTGCTGGCCCGCGCGGCGGTCTCCGGCGATATCCTGCTGCGCGACAACCTGCCGGACGCGCTGAGCGAAAACGAGCTTGAGCAATCGCGGATGGCTGCGATGCTTTAAGGAGACACAAATGGATCTGGTTTCTAAAACGGTCGGACGGATCATCCAGCGCTCGATCGACCGGCATATGGGCGCGGGCCTCATGCAGGAGGAAAACACCGCGGAGGGCGAGCGCTGGTATGCCCCCGGCTTTCCGGAGCTGATCCGTCAGGCCGGGGCGGAGGCATGCGTGCTGCTCAAAAACGACGGGACGCTGCCGCTGAAAAAGGACGAGGAGACGGCGGTCTTCGGCCGCTGCCAGCTCGACTGGTTCTATGTGGGCTACGGCAGCGGGGGCGATGTGCACCCGGCCTGGCGCGTCAACCTCATGCAGGGGCTGAAAAACGCGGGGCAGAAGCTCAATGCCGAGCTTGCCGCCCGCTATGCCGACTGGGTCCGGGAAAACCCGGTGGACAACGGCTGGTGGGGCCACTGGCCCTTCAGCTACCCGGAGATGGAGCTGGAGGAGACGGCGGTCAAAAAAGCCTCCAGGAGCGCGAAGACCGCCATCGTCGTCATCGGCCGCGCCGCCGGGGAGGATCGGGACAACACCCTGGAAAAGGGCAGCTACTACCTCACCGAGGACGAGCGGGATATGCTCGACCGGGTGACGGCGGAATTTAACCGCACGGTGGTCGTGCTGAATGTGGGCAGCGTCATGGACCTGGCCTGGACCGAGGATTACGGCGCGCGCATCTCCGCCCTCCTGATCGCCTGGCAGGGAGGCATGGAGAGCGGCAATGCCGTTTCGGATGTGCTCTGCGGCAGGGTGAGCCCCAGCGGAAGGCTCAGCGACACCATCGCCCGCTACTATGTGGATTATCCCAGCAGCAGGAACTTCGGCGGGAAAGAGTATAACAACTATGCCGAGGGAATCTTTGTCGGCTACCGCTATTTCGAACGCTCCGCCCCGAAAAGCGTGCTCTTCCCCTTCGGCTTCGGCCTGAGCTATACGAGCTTTGAGACCCTGCCCCTGGACTTCTCCCACTTAAACGGCAGCCTCACGGTCACGGCCAGCGTGAAAAACACCGGCGCCATGCCCGGCAAGGAGGTCGTGCAGCTCTGGTGCGCCGAGCCTGCCGGGGCGCTTGAGAAGCCCCGGCGCGTGCTCTGCGCCTTTGCCAAGACCCGGGAGCTCTATCCCGGGGAGAGCGAGACCGTCACCCTCCGCTGCACCGACCGGGACTATGCCTCGTATGACGAGGGGCGTCACGCCTTCGTATTGGAGACGGGCGCCTACCGCTTCAGCCTCGGCGAGCAGGAGATCGGCGCGTTCCGCGTCTTCGCGGAGAAGACCGTGGAGGCCTGCCGCCCCCTGAAGCTCACGCGGGACCGGCTGCGCCAGCGCATCCTCACGGAGCTGCCCGAGCCTGTCGGCGCAAAGCCCGCCCGGGGCACGCTGGAGGATGTGAAAAGCGGCAGGATGAGCCTGGACGCCTTCGTCGCGGGCCTCGCGCCCGAGGAGCTGGAGGCCCTGACCCGCGGCGAGGGGATGATGAACGTGCCCCTCGGCGTGCCCGGCAATGCGGGCGGCTTCGGCGGCGTGACCGAGGCCCTGCGGCAAAAGGGCGTGCCCGAGCTTATCACCGCCGACGGCCCTGCGGGGCTGCGGCTGCAGAAGTTTTCGTCCCTGATGCCCATCGGCACCGCCCTGGCCTGCACCTGGAACACGGAGCTGGTCGAGGCCCTGCACGAAAAGCTCGGCGAGGAGATGACGCACTACGGCGTGGATGTGCACCTCGGGCCCGGCCTGAACCTGCACCGCAATCCCCTGTGCGGGCGGAACTTCGAATACTACGCCGAGGACCCGCTGCTTGCGGGCAGACTCGCGGCGGCGGCTGTGCGCGGCGTGCAGAGCCGGGGCCGCGCCTCCTGCCCGAAGCACTTTGCCTGCAACAACCAGGAGACCCGGCGCAACACCAACGATTCCCGCCTGTCGGAGAGGACGCTGCGGGAGCTCTATCTGCGCGCTTTCGAGATCTGTGTGCGGGAGGCAAAGCCCCACACGATCATGACCGCCTACAACAAGGTAAACGGCGTCTGGGCGCACTACCACTATGAGCTTGCGACCTCGGTCCTGCGCTGCGACTGGGGCTTTGAGGGCGTGGTGATCACCGACTGGTGGATGCAGCATGCCGCAAGCCCGGAGTTTCCGAAGCTGCGGGACAACGCCTACCGCCTGCGCGCGGGCGTGGACGTGCTGATGCCCGGCGACTGGAAAAAGAACGTGCGCGCCTACCGCCCGGACGGAACCCTGCTCGAGACCCTGGGCCAGCACGAGGGGATCACCCTGGGCGAGCTGCAGCGCACGGCAAAGCGTGTGCTGCGCCTTGCGCTGCTTTTGCGGGAGGGCGGCCTGCCCGCCGGAACAGAACCTGCGCCCGCGGCGTCTTCCGCGCAGCAGCAGGGGAGCCATCCATAAACCATACGGCGGATCCGTGATGATCTCATTGCGGGTCCGCAGAAAAGCCTTTACTTTAACCAGATAACGTGCTAATATGCGAAAGTAAACGAAACCGACTTTGGAGGCGTTTCCCGTGACCATTGACAGCGACATCCTCAAGAACGAGGAAAAAATCAGCTTCGCCCTCCGCTCGCTCTACCACCGAAAGGGCTATGCGCCCTATCGGATGGGCAAGTTTGAGGACTATGAGCTGTATGTGAAAAACAAGGACTTTCTGCCCACGTCGGAGCTGATCTCCTTCACGGACACCAACGGGCGGCTCAAGGCCCTCAAGCCCGATGTGACCTTGTCCATCGTGCGCTCCGCCCGACCCGAGGCGGGAAAGGTGCAGAAGCTCTATTATGATGAGAACGTATACCGCGTGTCGGAGAGCTCCCGCTGCTTTAAGGAGATCCGCCAGGCGGGGCTGGAGTGCATCGGAGACGTGAATGAGGATCTGCTCGCCGAGGTGCTGGGCCTTGCCCGGGAGAGCCTGCGCCTTATCTCTGACGGGAGCGTGCTGAGCGTGTCGCACCTCGGCATTGTGGGCGGCGTGCTGGACGCTGTGCGGCTCGAGCCGGACGCAAGGCGGCAGGCCCTGGGCTTTATCGCGGGCAAGAACCTGCATGAGCTGGGAGCGCTGCTGCGGGAAAACGGCGCGGAGAAGGAAGCGGCGGAGCGCCTTTTGACTCTCGCGGCCTGCAGCGGAGCGCCCGCCGAGGTGCTTGGAAGGCTGCGCGCGCTCGCCTGCCCGCAGCAGGCGCTCTCCGAGCTGGAGCGCCTGATCGCAAAGCTCGGGGAAGACGGCCTGCGGCTTGACTTTTCGATCCTCGGCGATATGCGCTACTATAACGGCATTGCTTTCCAGGGCTATGTGCCCGGCGTGCCCTCCGGCGTCCTCTCCGGCGGGCAGTATGACAGGCTGCTGCACCGCATGGGCAAAGCGGGCGGGGCCATCGGCTTTGCCTGCTATCTCGACAAGCTGGAGCGGCTGGAGGTGAAGGGCCATGCTTAATATCGCGCTGCCCAAGGGGAGGCTCGGCGAGAAGGTGCTGGGCATGTTTGAGCGGGCAGGCTTCGAGTGCCCGGCCATCCACGAGGAAAACCGCAGGCTCTTTTTTGAAAATGAGGCTCTGGGCCTGCGCTACTTCTGGGTCAAGCCCTCGGACGTGTCGATCTATGTGGAGCGGGGCGCGGCGGATATCGGCGTGGCGGGCAAGGACATTTTGCTTGAGTACGCGCCGGACGTGTACGAGCTGCTGGATCTGAACGTGGGCAGGTGCCGCATGTGCGTGGCGGGGCCGAAGAGCTACCGGGACGATCTCGGCAGGACGCTGCGTGTGGCGACCAAGTTTTCAAACATCGCCTCCCGCTATTATTCCTCCCTCGGCCGGGATATCGACATCATCCCCTTAAACGGCTCCATTGAGCTTGCCCCCATTCTGGGGCTCTCGGACGTGATCGTGGATATCGTGGAGACCGGCACGACCTTAAAGGAAAACGATCTTGCGGTGCTGGAGACCATCGTCCCCATCAGCGCAAGGCTGATCGCCAACAAGGCGAGCTTTGTATTTCACAAGACCCGGATCGAAGCGCTGGTCCGGGCGCTGGCACAGGAGGTAGAGACATGATCCGTATTTATCAGGACGGGGAGCTTCGGGATGAGGAGCTTCTGAAACGAAACGCGCCGAAGGCGGACGTGGCGGGCGTGGTGAAGGAGATCCTCGCCGACGTGGAGCAAAACGGCGACAGGGCGGTTTTGAAATACACGGAGAAGTTTGACCGCGCAAGGCTCGACACCATGCTGGTGTCCGAGGCGGAGATCGCGGAGGCCATGGCGGCGACGGAGCCGGAATTTCTCGACACGCTGCGCCTGGCTGAGCGCAACATCCGCGAGTACCACGAAAAGCAGCTCCGGCAGAGCTGGTCCTTCACACGCCCCGGCGGCGTCGTGATGGGGCAGAAGCTGCTGCCCATTGAGAAGGCGGGCCTCTATGTCCCCGGCGGCACGGCTCCCTATCCCTCCACGGTGATGATGGACGCGGTGCCCGCCAAGATCGCCGGGTGCAGCGAGATCATCATGTGCACCCCCTGCCGCCCCGACGGCAAGGTCAACGCCGCCATCCTCGCCGCGGCGAAGATCGCGGGCGTGACGCGCATCTACAAGGTCGGCGGGGCTCAGGCCATCGCCGCCATGGCCTTCGGCACGGAGTCCATCCCCCGGGTGGACAAGATCGTGGGCCCCGGCAACGCCTATGTCGCCGAGGCCAAGCGCCAGGTCTACGGCAAGGTCGCCATCGACACCATCGCGGGCCCCAGCGAGGTGCTGGTGGTGGCGGACGCGACGGCGAAGCCCCGGCACGTGGCGGCCGACATGCTGGCCCAGGCGGAGCACGACGTGCTCTCCTGCTGCGTGCTGGTGACGGACAGCGAGGCGCTGGCCCGCGCCGTGCAGGCCGAGATCGAGGTGCAGCTCGCCGCCCTCGAGCGAGCGGCGATCGCCCGCCCCTCCATCGACGATAACGGCAAGATCATTCTTGCCAAAGACCTCCGCCGCGCCATGCAGATTGCCAACGCCGTCGCCCCCGAGCATTTGGAAATCTTTGTGGATAACCCCTTCGATTACCTGGACGACGTGAAAAACGCGGGCTCTGTCTTCCTCGGCAAAAACTGCCCGGAGCCGCTGGGCGACTATCTCGGCGGTACGAACCACACCCTGCCCACGACCGGCACGGCCAGGTTCGGCAGCCCCCTCGGCGTGGACGATTTTGTCAAGAAGATCCAGTACACCTATTATCCGGCGGAGGCCTTCAAAAAGCTTGCCCCGGAGATCGCCCGCTTTGCATACAAGGAGGGCCTGACCGGCCACGCCAGAAGCGCCCTCATCCGCCTGGAGGAGGATGAAGCATGAGCCGCTTTTTCAGTGACAAATATGAAACGCTCGTCCCCTACACCCCGGGCGAGCAGCCGAAGATCCTGAACCTCACCAAGCTCAACACCAACGAATGCCCCTTCCCGCCCTCGCGGAAGGCGCTGGCCTTTGCCGCGGAGCATACCCGGCCCCTGAACCTCTACTCCGACATCGAGGGGCAGGATGTCCGCGCGGCCCTGGCGGAGCTCTGTGGGATCGGGCCGGAAAACCTGCTGCTCGGCAACGGCTCGGACGAGATCCTGAATTTCGCCTTCATGGCCTTCTGCGATGAGAAAAAGCCCGCGGCCTTCCCGGATATCAGCTACGGCTTTTACCCGGTCTTCGCAGACCTGAACCGCATCCCGTATACGCAGATCCCCCTGCGCCCGGATTTCAGCATCGCGCCGGAGGATTACTTCGACCTGCGCCGCACGATCTTCATCGCCAATCCCAACGCCCCCACGGGCCTTGCCCTGACGCGGGAGCAGGTGCGGGAGATCCTGGAGCGAAACCGCGACAGCGTCGTGGTCATTGACGAGGCCTATGTGGACTTCGGCGGCGAAAGCTGCATCCCCCTCATCGGGGCGTATGACAATCTCCTGGTGGTGCAGACCTTCTCCAAATCCCGCTCCATGGCGGGGGCGCGCCTGGGCTTTGCCGCGGGCAATGCGGCGCTCATTGCCGATCTGAACACCATCAAGTTTTCCACAAACCCCTATAACGTCAACTCCATGACCCAGGCCCTCGGCCTCGGCGTACTGCTGGACGAGGAGACCACGCGGGCAAACTGCCGCACCATCATGGAAAACCGCGCCCGGACCGTGGAAGCGCTCCGCGCGCTGGGCTTTACGGTGCTGCCCTCGGCGGCAAACTTCATCTTTGCCAAGTCCGACCGCATCAGCGGCGCGGAAGTGTACCGAAGGCTCCGGGAGCGGGCCGTGCTGATCCGCCATTTTGACAAGGAGAGAATCCGGGACTATAACCGCATCACCATCGGCACACGGGAGCAAATGGACATTCTGCTCAAAAACATCCGGGAAATTTTGGAGGAACTGCCATGAGAAGCGCCGCAATCAGCCGCAAGACCGCCGAGACGGACATCTCCCTGAGCCTGAATCTGGACGGCGCCGGGGAGAGCAGCATCGACACCGGCGTGGGCTTTCTCGACCACATGCTCACGCTCTTTGCCCGGCACGGGCGCTTTGATCTGGCGCTCACCTGCCATGGCGACACCGGCGTGGACGACCACCACAGCGTGGAGGACATCGGCATCTGCCTGGGCCGCGCCGTAAGGGAGGCCCTGGGCGACAAGCGGGGCATCTGCCGTTACGGCGATACGACGCTCCCGATGGATGAGGCGCTGATTCTCACGGCGGTGGATGTGTCGGGCCGGAGCTTTTTGTGCTTTGACCTGCCTGTCCCGACGGAGAAGGTGGGCAGCTTTGATACCGAGCTTGTGGAGGAGTTCTTCACCGCCTTCTGCGCCAACGCCGGCATCACCCTGCACATCCGAAAGCTCGCCGGGAAGAACAGCCACCACATCATCGAGGGCTGCTTCAAATCCTTCGCCCGCTCCCTCAGAAAGGCCGTGGCCGTCGACCCTGCCTGCGCGGACGAGCTGCCCAGCACCAAGGGGGTCCTCGGATGATCGCCATTGTGGACTACGGCGTGGGCAATCTCTTCTCGCTCAAAAGCTCCCTTGCCGCCGTGGGGGCGGAGGCCGTCGTGACCGGGGACGCGGAGACGCTGCGCAAGGCCGACAGGATATTGCTGCCGGGCGTCGGCGCCTTCGGGGACGCGGCGGAAAAGCTCCGGGCGACAGGGCTGGACGCGGTCGTCATCGAGCAGGCGCGGCGCGGCAAGCCCCTCATGGGCATCTGTCTCGGGATGCAGCTTCTCTTCGACAAGAGCCTGGAGTATGGCGAGCATGCGGGCCTGGGCCTTATCCCCGGCGAGGTGCGGCCCATTGCGGAGCTCATTCCGGCGGGCCTGAAGATCCCGCACATCGGCTGGAACGCCCTGCGCTTTACCGAAAAGAAAAGCCCCCTCTTCCGCCTGATCCGTGAGGGGGACTGCGTGTATTTTGTGCACTCCTTCTATGCCGCAAGGTGCGAGGCGGACGTGATCGCAAACGCCGAATACGGCGCTCTGCTCACCGCCGCGGTGCAGCGGGACAATGTCTGCGGCTGCCAGTTTCACCCGGAAAAGAGCGGCCGGGTGGGCCTGGATATTCTGAAGGCGTTTTGCGAGCCTGTTCCGTAAGGGTCGATCCCCGGATCGACCCGAAACGACCGAGGCGCAAATCCGCGGGCCGATGAGGGCATCGGCCCCTGTGAAATCGGAGGAAACCATATGCTGATTTTTCCCGCCATTGATCTGGTACAGGGCAAGGCCGTGCGCCTGTATAAGGGCGACTATGCCCAAATGACCGTCTACAGCGATGACCCCCCGGCACTGGCGCGGGACTTTTATAACGCGGGCGCCAAGTGCCTGCACCTGGTCGACCTCGAGGGCGCGAAGACGGGGGAGACCCCGAACCTCGACACGGTCCGCGCCATCCGCGAGGCAGCGCCCCTCTTCATTGAACTCGGCGGCGGCGTGCGGAGCATGGCGGTCGTGGAGACCTATCTTGACGCCGGGATCGACCGTGTGATCCTCGGCACCGCCGCCGTCACCGATCCGGATTTCCTGCGCGCGGCTGTGGAAAAGCACGGCGAAAAGATCGCCGTGGGCGTGGATATCAAAGACGGCAGGGTGGCCATCCGCGGCTGGCTCGAAAAATCGGAGCGGGACGCCTTTGCCTTCTGCCGCGAGATGCAGGAGAGCGGCGTCGGGACCCTCATCTGCACGGACATCTCCAAGGACGGAGCCATGCAGGGCACGAACCGGGCGCTCTACGGGGAGCTTTCAAAAAACCTCAGGCTCAACATCACCGCCTCCGGCGGGGTCTCGACCATCGAGGATGTGAAAGCCCTGCGCGCGCTGGAGCTCTACGGGGCCATCATCGGCAAGGCGTACTATACCGGGGCCATTGACCTCAGGGAAGCGTTGGAGGCGGCAAGAAGATGATCACAAAACGCATCATCCCCTGCCTCGACGTGAAGAACGGCCGGGTGGTCAAGGGAGTCAATTTCCAGGGCCTGAACGACGTGTCCTCCCCTGTGGAGCTGGGGAAATACTACAGCGACAGCGGCGCGGACGAGCTGGTCTTCTATGACATCACGGCCTCGAGCGAGGGGAGACGCCTGTTCACCGATATCCTGACGGAGGTGGCGCGCACCATCTTCATCCCCCTCACCGTGGGCGGCGGCATCAATACGCTCGACGATTTTGACCGCGTGCTCAAATGCGGGGCCGACAAGGTCAGCGTCAACTCCGGGGCCATCCGGGACCCGCGCCTCATCCTCGAGGCTGCCAAGCGCTACGGCGACCAGTGCGTGGTGCTCTCGGCGGATGTGAAGCGGGTGGACGGGGTCTTCCGCGTCTTCGCAAAGGGCGGGCGCGAGAACACCGGCATGGAGGCCATCGCCTGGATCAGGAAGGGCGTGGAGCTCGGCGCGGGCGAGGTGGTCCTGAACTCCATTGACACCGACGGCGTAAAGCGGGGCTTCGACCTTGAAATGCTCGAGGCTGTGTGCAATGCCGTCTCCGTCCCCGTGATCGCGAGCGGCGGCGCGGGCGGGATTCAGGATTTTGTCACGCTCTTCAAAACCCTCCCCAGGGTGGACGCGGGGCTTGCCGCCTCCATCTTCCACTTCGGCGAGGTCACGATCCCGGCGCTCAAGGCGGCGCTCAAAGAAAACGACATCCCGGTCAGAGAGGTGTAATATGATAAACATCGACGAACTCAGATTTGACGAAAAGGGCCTGATTCCCGCCGTGGTGGTGGATTCCGTCACCAAGCGGGTGCTGACGCTGGCCTATATGAACAGGGAGAGCCTGGAAATCTCCATGGAGAAGGGGCTGACCTGCTTCTGGTCCCGCTCCCGGCAGGAGCTTTGGCTCAAGGGCGAGACCAGCGGCAATTACCAGCATATCGTCTCCATCACCGCCGACTGCGACAAGGACGCGCTCGTGGTGGTCGTGGAGCCGGACGGCCCCGCATGCCACCTGGGGACCTTCTCCTGCTTTGAAAACCCCGTCTGGCAGAGCGAGAGCCTGAACGAGTTTTCGCTCCAGGGTCTCTACGCGCTTCTCGAGGGCCGCAAGCGGGACATGCCGGAGGGCTCCTACACCAGCTACCTCTTTGAAAAGGGCCTGGACAAGATCCTCAAAAAGGTGGGCGAGGAGTGCACCGAGGTCATCATCGCCGGCAAGGCGGAGGACAGGAAGGAGACGATCTATGAGATCGCGGATCTTGCGTACCACGTGATGGTCCTGATGGTCGAGAGCGGTATCCGCGTGGAGGATGTGCATAAGGAGCTCGCCTCCCGCCATGTGATCGACCACAAGGTAAAGCAGGAGAAAATGACATGAGCAAGATCAAAACGATCGGCATCGTGAGCCTCTCGAGCGGCCTGCTCGGGGAGGACTCTGCAAAGCACCAGCTCGCGCTGGGCGTGAAACGCCTGGAGGCCTGCGGACGCAAGGTGAAGTTCATGACCAATGCGCTCAAGGGCATCGCGTATTTGAACGAGCACCCCGAAGCCCGGGCGGCGGATCTGATCGAGGCCTTCAGGGATCCGGAGGTGGATCTCATCATGACCGCCATCGGCGGGGACGATACCTACCGCCTGCTGCCGTATCTCTTCGGGCACGACGAATTAAAAAACGCAGTGACGCCAAAGCCCTTCCTCGGCTTCTCCGACACGACGGTGAACCACCTGATGCTCCATAAGCTGGGGCTGCCGAGCTTCTACGGCCAGGCCTTCCTGACGGAGCTGTGCGAGCTGGGGCCCGAGATGCTGCCCTATTCCCGGCAGTATTTTGAAGAGCTCATCGAGACCGGGCGTATTGCCGAGGTGCGCCCCAGCCCTCTCTGGTATGAGGAGCATACGAGCTGGACCCCGGAGCAGATGGGCGTCGCGCCCGTCGCCCACGAAAACGGCGGCTTCGAGCTGCTGCAGGGCCCGGCGGTCTTTCACGGCAAGATCCTCGGCGGCTGCATCTGCACGCTGTTCGATCTCTTCGACGGCGGGCGCTATGCCGATTCCCCGGCGATGGCGGCGGAATACGGGCTCTTTCCCCCGGCGGAGGACTGGCAGGGCCGCATCCTGCTGCTGGAAACCAGCGAGGAGAGGCCGACGCCGGAGAAATACCGCGCGGCGCTCCTGCACCTGAAAAACGCGGGCGTTTTGGCGGCGGTCAGCGGCATCCTGGTCGGCAAGCCTCAGAACGAGGTATACAGCGCCGAGTACCGCGAGATCCTGCGGGAGGCGGTGGACGATCCCGAAAAGCCCATCGTCTGCAATCTCTCCATCGGCCACGCCCTGCCCCGCTGCATCCTGCCCTTCGGCGTTGAGGCTGAGGTGGACGCGGAGAAGCAGAGAATCCGGTTTGCCTATTAAAAGATGGGGCTGTCTCAAAAGGCATAAGCATACAAATCCGTAGGGGCCGATGCCCTCATCGGCCCGTTGTTCAACGTCAAGCTGCGTTGCTCAGCGGGTCGATCAATTGAGACAGTCCCTTTTCTGTTACAGCGTAATGGTGTACTTGGCGTTGCTGGCCCAGGCGCCGTCCATATAGAAATCGAAGACAAGCGGCGCGGACAGCGTCCCCTCGGTGTAGTATTCGCCGAAGCCGTCAGCCTCGCCGAACCAGCGGTAGCCCACCTCGTAGCCCACATAGTAGGTGCCGGCGGGCAGATGGACGGACCCCAGCTCCCCCTGCCGCACATAGAAGCGCACGGAGTTCGGAACCGTGCCGGGCTCGGCCATGGCGTCCGACACGGCGACCAGCACCGGCCCGCTGAAGGCGTTGATCTCCAGCACACACCCGCCCTGGACCGTGAAGCTGCGCGCAAGCTCCGTGCCGGAGGCGGGCTCGATGTCCCGCAGACGCCGGTCAAGCTCGGCAAACAGCGCCTCGCAGCGCGCCGTCCCTTCCGCGTCGCCGCGGCAACTCTCCTCCAGGGCCAGCAGTTCCTGAAAGGCGGCGTAGTTGTGCCCCTCGTCAATCATCCTGCGGACCTTGTCGAGGGAGATGGCGAGGGCGTCCGGTGTCGGAGAAGGCTCGGCAGTGGGCGGCGGTACGGCCTGTGTCGGCGCGGCCTGCGTCGGGGTCGGCTGGCTCTGTGTCGGCACGGGCGCAGGCTCGCTCCGCCCTGCGCAGCCGGTGAGCAGCATGAGCAGCAGCATCAGGGTGCAGATTCGAATCGCTTTTTTCCGCATGGATGCGGCCCTCCCTTGTGTCATAGTATAAATTGAATAAGCTTACCTTATCATAAGCCGCCGCCGATTTCAATATCATTCCATATGCCGCCCGCGGCGGCGGTCAACTGGGACTTGCGCGGGACGGCAAGGAACGGTATAATAAAACAAAAACAGAAAAGGGGGAATTATAATTGTACCTGGATATAACCTATATCATCTTTGTGCTGCCGGCAGTGATCCTCTCCCTCTGGGCAAGCTGGAACGTCAAACACACGTTCAAAAAATATGCCGAGGTACACAATTCCCGCGGCCTCACCGGCGCGGATGCGGCGCGGCGCGTGCTGGACGCCAATGGGCTCAGGGACGTGCCGGTGGAGCAGATCAGCGGCGAGCTCAGCGACCACTATGATCCCAAGGCCCGGGCGGTGCGCCTGTCGCAGTCCGTGTGGGGCAGCACCTCCGTCGCGGCGGTGGGCGTCGCCTGCCATGAGGTGGGCCACGCCATCCAGAACGCGGAGAACTATCTGCCGGTGCAGATCCGCCAGGCCATCATCCCCGTCACCGCATTCGGGGAGAAGCTCTCGGTCCCGCTGCTGGTCCTCGGCCTGCTGCTGAGCTCCTACAGCCGCTACTTTATCTATCTGGCCTACGCGGGCGTGGCGCTCTACGCGCTGTGCGCCGTGTTCCAGATCGTGACGCTGCCCACGGAGTTTGACGCCAGCCGCCGCGCCCTGGCGAGCATCCGGGACATGGCGCTGCTGGACGGGGAGGAGCTGCAGGGCGCGAAGAAGGTGCTCACCGCCGCGGCCCTGACCTATGTGGCAGCCCTCGCCACCACGCTGATGCAGCTTCTGCGCTTCATCGTGCTTGTGCGCGACCGGGATCGGTAAAAAAGCAGTCAACGGGTATTTAGAAATTTTTCTAAATACCCGTTGACTTTTTGCTGCCGCTGTGCTACTATCTATTTAGAAAATGATCTAAATACTTGAAAGAAGGGATGCCCGATGGGATTCAGCGAGACGATGAAGGCCCTGTCGGACCCGGTGCGGCGGGAGATCCTGAACCTGCTCAAGTCCGGGCGCATGACGGCGGGGGACATCGCGGGCCGCTTCGACATGACCGGGGCCACGGTGTCCTACCACCTGTCGCAGCTCAAGAAGGCCGGCCTCATCTTTGAGAGCCGGGAGAAGAATTACATCTATTACAGTCTGAACGCCTCCGTATTGGAGGAGGTGCTGCTCTGGATCCAGAGCCTGAAGGGAGTGGATGAGCATGAAGAAGGATAAGAGGACGCTGATTTTGACCACGCTTTTATGCCTGCTGCCGATGCTGGTCGGCTTCGCGGTCTACGACCGCCTGCCCGAGACGATGGCGACTCACTGGGGGCTGCACGGCGAGGTAAACGGCTGGTCGAGCCGGGCCTTCGCGGTCTTCGGTCTGCCGCTGATCGTGGCCGCACTGAACGTGGTCATGTATCTCGGGCTGAACGCCGATCCCAAGCGGGCCAACATGAGCACGGCGCTCAGACTCATCGCCGAGTGGATCTGCCCCGTCGCGTCGGTGCTGACCGGGGGACTCACGATTGCCTGGAGCCTCGGGTTTGAGATGCGCATCGAGCGCATTGTCCCGATCTTCGTCGGACTGATGTTTGTCATTGTCGGCAACTACATGCCCAAAACCAAGCAGAGCTACACCATGGGCATCCGCCTGCCCTGGACGCTGCACAGCGAGGAAAACTGGAACCGCACCCATCGCCTGGCAGGCTTCCTCTGGGTGCTCGGGGGACTGTACTTCATCGTGATGAGCTTTGTCGGCTGGACGCCGGCGGGCTTTTTGTTCCCGGTGCTGCTGATGGTTCTCATCCCAACCGTGTATTCCTATGTGCTGCATAAAAAGGGGATATAAGCGGAAGACGCCCTGACGATCCTGCGATCCGTCAGGGCGTTTCTGGCTTTTTTATTTCATCGACACGACGAGCCTGCGCGTCTCGTGGCCGTCGCGGTAGTAGATCACCAGCTTGCCGGGGGAGGTCTTCACGTCGATGACGCTGCGGGGGCCGAGAGCCTCAAGGCGCTCATAGAAGGCGCGCTTCTTCTCGTCATAGGCGCCCACGTTGTCGGAGGTGAAGAGCACCCCGCCGAAGAGAGCGTTGATGGTGGCAAGGGTCTCCCGCTGCTCGGGGGTGAGCTTCATATTGTCGTCCCGCAGGAGGAAAACGTCCGGGTCGTTGCGGAAGGCCCTGCCGTCCAGATGACGGCGGAAGACTGTGTTCAGGAGCGTGCTGCGGGTGGAGGGCACCTCCCGGTGCAGCGGGCGCATATGGGCCTCGCCCAGCCAGTTGAGCGTCATGTCGCAGCCGATGCGGCAATAGTCCACCATGCCGAAGGCAGGGGCCAGCGGCACCCCGCAGCCGAGGATCAGCGCGTCACCGGAGAGCTCGCGCAGAAGGCGCATACCGTCGTACATGACCTGGGCGCGCGTCTTGTCCCGGCGGGGGATCAGGCAGGCCGCGTACAGGAAATCAAGCTTCAAAAGACCGTAGCCCCAGTCCCGCACCACGGTGTCGAAGACCTTTTGGAGGTAGGCGCGCACCTCGGGGTTATAGATATCCAGCCCGTAGAAGCCGGACCAGTTGCAGCCGCCCGGCTGGGCCCTCCCGTTTTCATCGCGCAGGAGCCAGTCCGGGTGCTCGCGCACCAGGATGGATTTTTTCTCCGCCGCGAAGGGGGCCAGCCAGATGCCCGGCAGCATGCCCGCTTTGCGGATCGAATCGGCGGCCTGCTTCATGCCGTGGGGGAAGCGCTCGTTCATCACGAGCCAGTCGCCCACGGCGTTTTCATAGCCGTCGTCGATCTGGAACACATCCGGCCGCTTTCCGGATTCCGCAAAGCCCCGGAGATCCTTTTCAATGGACTGCTCGCTGATGCCCTCATAGAGATTGTACCAGCTTGTATAGCCCGTCAGGCGCTTGCCCTTTGCCGGGGCGATGCCAAGCATGCGGAAGTATTCGTCGAAGACCTCGTCCTCCGTGCCCTTCAGCACCACCAGATCGAAGACCGGGTAATCCCCGGTGAAGTGGTGGCCGACGCAGTCCTTCTCCAGGGTGATCGTATTGCGCAGGGTGTCAAAATACAGGATCGTGAAGCCGCTCTCCTCCGCAAGGGAGCCGAAGAGGGCAAATTCCTTCCCACGGCGCACATAGGCATAGGTGAAGCCGTGCTGCTGCCCGGCGCCGCCGTAACGGACAAAGCGGTTGTCGCCGTAGCGGTCAAGGCTGTACTTCTCCACAAGCAGCTTCGGCACACAGGCGAGACTGTGCATGCTGCCCTTGACGCCTCTCTCGCGGCTGTCGGTCCAGGACTGATAGCCGTTGAGGAACAGCATGTCATGCTTTTCAAAGGGGAAGTCGAAGGCCGCGCTGACGTGCCGCAGCGTTGTTTCCCCGTCGCTGTGCAGGCGGAGGGTAAAGCGGGCGGCGCTGTTTTCGATCTCCCAGCGCACCCGGCCGCACTGACTGCTTGCGTCGCTGCCGTTCCAGGTACAGGAAAACTCGTCGGTACGCAGTTTGAAATTTGCAAGCTTCATGCCTTTTTCCCCGCCTTCAGCTCCTCGATGCGGGAGAGGATCATCTTCTCGTTATACAGGAGGAAGAGGCACGCGCCGATCAGGCAGGTGACGGTGGCCACGACGGCGGTGGCGCGGTAGCTGGCCGCGGTGGCCGCGACGGTCATGGAGGTGAAGACCACCATGGCAATGGCCTGGCCCATCTTGAAGGCAAAGGTGCGGGCGGCAAAGAACATGCCGCTGCGGTCCTCGCCGGTCTCAAGGCGGGAGAGCTCCGCCACGTCGGCCACGCAGGCCTGGGGCAGGATGCCGAGAATGGCCATCGGCACCGCGGCGCACACGGCCACGATGAAGCCCCAGTGCAGACCCTTGCCGCAGAGGGAGGTGATGAGGAACACCAGCGCGTAGGCAAAGAAGCCCGTGACGATCAGCTTTTTCTTGCCGAGCTTCGGGGCCAGCTTGTTGACCACGGGGTAGAGGCAGACGGAGATGAAGGTCATGGTGGCGGTCAGCACGAAGGTCCAGGTGTCCTCGATCTCCATGAGCTTGGTCTCATAGAAGGCAAGGCCGGTCTGGAACAGCGTCAGGGCAAAGAAATAGATGACGTCGGAATAGACAAAGCGGCGGAACTGCCTGTTCTGGAAGGTCTTGAGCAGAGACGAGAAGGCGGCCGTCTTGCTGGGCTTGGAGTCGATGTATTCGCGCTCCTTGATGTACAGCGAGGGAACCAGCATGGCGATGCAGGCGACGGCGGACATGATGGCCACCGCCATGCGCACGGACCCGGCCTGGCCGAAGGCGCCCTGCAGCATGCCGGCCACGTTCGGCAGCATGAAGGAGATGGACTGGCCCGCGATGAAGGTAAAGGAAATGTAGGTGGAGACGTTGATGCGGTGCTCCTGGGTGTCGCCGAGCTCCGCGATCAGAGCGTTATAGGGCGTGCAGTAGATGGTCATGAAGAGGTAAAAGACCATCAGCAGGCAGAAGAGTATGGTGTCGTTCAGGGGAATGGAGCCGGTCTGCGGCAGGGTGAAGAGGCCCACCGTCACAAGCGCGAAGGGGACGGCGATAGCCTTCATGAAGGGGATGCGGCGACCGCCCTTGTAATTTGCGCTGTCGGACCAGCCCGCGATCAAGGGATCGGTGATGGCGTCGAAGATACGGCCCACGGCGAGCACCAGGCCGAAGAGCGTGAGCTTGAAGAGGATCGGGTGCTGGGTGATGCCGGAGGCGAAAATGCCGGTGTTGGGGTTCTGGGCGTCAGGGCTGCCGGTGTAGTAATAGACCATCCAGTTGGTCACGATGCCGCTGAGCAGGCTCCAGCCGAACTGGCCGACGGCAAAGATCCAAAGGAGCTTGTTGGTGATCGGTTTCTTCTGCATGATGGTGTTCTCCCTTTTTTATATCAATATGAATCCTCTTAAGCTCCCTTTCGCAAAGGGAGCCTGGTGCATTTCATTTCCCCACAGCCAGTTTCACGGCCTCGTAGGCGCCGTTGTAGATCCCGGCGTTTTTGGCCCGCAGGATGCTGCGGCAGAGGGCGGGGAGAACCTCATCCCCGTCCGTGATCTCATCGAGCATGGCGAGGACCTCCTCGGTCTTTTCACACTCATAGGTGCCGTCGCCCACCTCGGCTGCGCGGATGGCGCCCCACATCTCGTGTCCGCCGACACGGTGGATCATGAGCTTGGGCACGGGGTAAAAGCTCAGCTCGCCGGGCTTGGTCAGCAGCACATCGCACGCGCGCATCAGCAGGTTCGTCACATACACCGCGGCGAAGATGTCCCTGTGGCAGAAGACCTGCACGCCCCGGAGCCCTTCGCCCTTTTCAATAAAGGCTCTGGCGGCCTCGTAGTTGTCAAAGTGCGTCTCGGCTACAGAGCGAAGCGCGGGGATGTGGGATACGATGGAATCCCATACGTCAAAATGATCGCCGGTATTGATGAGCAGGGTGACCTTGCCCGCCTGCACCTGCGGCAGCAGATGCCGGATGATGTCCTCAAAGAGCTTTTGCTGCGCGCCCGCGCCGCCGATGGAGAGCAGGTAGCGCCGGGGCGCGCCCTCCTCCATGCGCTTCAGTCTCGCGGCGCAGTCGGCCTCGATGTTTTCCACAAACTCATGGTCGACGTAGTGGCCCACATCGAAAAGACTGCCCCTGGGCATGGGCTTGAGCTGCCGCTTCTTATCCATGCCGCGCAGCATCTTGTAGCCGAGCCAGGCGGAGGGCGTCTGCACCGTGTGGATGCTCCCCTCGCTCAGGTGCAGGGCCATGGGCCAGTTGTCGGGGATGGCGTTGACCACATGGGTGAAGCCCGCGTGGACCGCCGCCTGGGCGGGCCAGACATGGGTCGCGACATAGGGCACATCCTTCGGCAGACTGCGCAGCAGGGGCGCCATGAGCTCGGCGTTTTTCTGGTCGCCCACGTTGTACGTGAGCTTGCGGAAGCCCTCATAGTTGATCGGCTCCCACACGAATTTGTTGAAGAGCCTGGAATACTGGCTGATCCGGGAGCCGAGGGAGTAGAGATCGTTCTGCCCGGAGATGATTTTCGTCGCCGTGGTTTCGGGGAAGGAGTTGAGATCCAGCCAGTAGGGCGCATAGCCCAGGGCGTGGGCCGCCGAGGCAATGGCCATGGAGATGCGGTAGTGACCGTAGCCCATGCGGATGTTGCCGACGATGACGGCGTTTTCCGGAAGCTGAAGCCCCGGCTCATCCGTCAGGACCAGGGTCTTCACCCCGAGCGGGGCGAGCACAGGGTTCTCCACTGCCTTGAAATAATACGGGCGGCCGCTGTCGTCGCCGTATTTTCTGATGAACTTCTCCTTCTGGCGGCAGGCCTTGCGATAGTCCCTGTCCGCGATCCGGTTGCCGAAGATGATCTTTGAACGCTCCATCTGTTTTTCCTCCGCTCTCACCAGTGCTTACTTGACAAATGCAGGATCATGTGATAGTCTGTCTATCAATCTGATAGACAGACTATCACAGAAAGCGGTGCCTGTCAATATGAGCAACGAAAATTCTGCAAAATCTTTGCGCGGCCTGCGCGAGGACGGGATCGTCTACGTCGCGGCGGAGCTTTTCCTGCAAAACGGGATCGAGAATGTGAAGATGACCGACGTGGCCGAAAAGGCGGAGGTGGGCGTGGCCTCGCTCTACCGCTACTTCGGCACGAAGGAGACGCTGGTCATCCGCGCCGGGGCGCTTTTGTGGCGAGACCTGGACACGCTCTTCTCCAGCGTTTACGAGGCGGAGGATTTCCTCGCCTGCCCGGGCATTGAGCGCGTGTCCCGCCTGTTCGGGGTGTACCGCAAGCTCTTTCGGGAGCAGCCGGATTTCATCCGCTTCGTGGGGGATTTTGACAGCTTTGTCATGCGCGCAAAGCCAGACCCTGCCGCCATGGCGGAGTATGAGGCGGGCGTGCTGAACTTTTTCCCTGTTTTTTTAAACAGCTATGAGGCGGGCATCCGGGACGGGTCGATCCGCCCCATCGTGTCCCCGCGCCTTTATTATGACAGCGTCTGCCATGCGGTGATGGCCCTCGCCCAGAAGCTGCTGCGGGGCGAGATCCTGCAGACCGACGGCTTCGGCGACGCCTCCGAGCTCACGCTCCTGCTGGACATGGCCGAGCGCTATCTGCGTCCATAATTGAACAGAACGACAAACACCGCTCGGGTACATCCCGGGCGGTGTTCTGCTTTCCTTTTCCGCTGTGACGCTTGTGTGACAATCGCTGTGCTACACTGTGCCCGTAAACAAAAAACAGAGGCCGCAAGGCCCTCGGAAAAGGAAAAATAAATGAGACAGCATTGAATATATAGAACCGGCCCGAGACGGAAGAGCATCCGTCCCGGGCCGGTTCTTTGCTGCTTCCCTCGCAAAAATTACAGCCCCTATAGCAGAGCGCCGCTTTCAACGAGAAGATAGTTTCTCTGAAAACTGTGGCTTTTCACTTGCTCTATTTGATTTCCTGTTCCAGAGCATCAAACGCCGGGGTGGAAAAGAACTCGCCCAACGTGATATCCAGGCCGTCGCACAATTTCTTGATCGTAATGATCGACAAATCCCGGCGATTGCTGTCCATCATACTGTAAACGGTTGACGGCGTTATACCGGATATGTTGGCAAGCTCATTCGTTTTAATGCCTCTTTCAGCACAAATTTGCTGAAAACGGCAGACGACCGCATCTTTGACCGTCATGAAATCACCTCAGAAGCATTGTAGATTTCATGACGCTTGCGCGTATACGCACTTGCGTATACGCGCAAATTTTGCTATACTCCAGGCAAAAGACAAGCTTGGGGGCCAAAAGATATGGACAACAAGGATTTGCTTATCGCGTCAGCGGCACGGCTTTACAGCATGGGGATCGACCTGGAAGCGGCGCGTGATCGACTCCGGCAATTGGTCGAGCAGGGGGTGCCCTATAATGCCGACGAAATGAAGCAGGCGGTTCAGGACTTCAAGGAGCTGGATCGGCAGTGGAAGGCGCTGGAGCGGGAGCACTTGAGGTTGAGGGATGAAGCGGTGAAATGATAGACTACTGAAAACAAAAGTATCATGTACAACCTTACAAAAAACTGGTATATATGTTGTGTGGGTGCTATAATCAAATTACAACCTTATGTCAAAAATAAAAAGGAGGACAGTGTTATGGCTGAAAAAGGCAAGGTTGATTTGAGATCATTAAAGGATATGGTCAAAAAAGGAGCAGCTGCGATTGATATCAACACGGCAAAGGAAACCGCACAGAAAGCCAGCGAAGCAATAGGTGGAAAAGCTGTCGAGATTAAGGAATCCGCTATGGCGATGAAGGCTGAGATTGATGAAAAGCGCACCGAGTTGGATAGAATGCTGGAAGCTGTCATCACGGAATACAACGACACCTATACATTAATGAATGATAAAGGCGTTCAATTGTTTATTGAGCGCAGCCGTGCCGTCGATTCGATAGGATTCGTTGAAAACCTTGTCAACAGTATTGCAAATCATCCCAAATCTTTTGATACCGAGTTTGAAGAGATCAGGTCGCATAGAGACGAATTTCGCAGTAGTTGCGATTTCAGCAAAAGAGAGCTTTTAGCGGCCAGAGAAGCAGCGGGCGGAGCTGGAGCCGGGATCGCTGCTGGTGCCTCCGTAGCATTTATGGCTCCGACCGCAGCAATGTGGGTCGCAACAACGTTTGGAACGGCTTCTACTGGAGCGGCCATTTCAACGCTTTCTGGTGCCGCTGCAACAAACGCTGCTCTGGCTTGGCTGGGAGGCGGCGCTCTTTCTGCGGGTGGTGGCGGTATTGTAGCAGGAAATGCACTTCTGGCAATGGCTGGGCCTGTCGGCTTGACAGTGGCAGGCGCAACACTGTTGACCTCTATTCTGCTATTCTCAAAAAAGAAAGCAAAGATCAATAAAGAAAAAAATGATGAGATTGAATCCATCAAGACTAACACAGAAATGATTAGAGAGATGGATGCTAAGATTAATCAGATCCTGAAAGAGACCGCCGGCGTCAGAAACGGGCTGAATGAAACATATAAGCAGTGTCTTTCCGGCTTTGGGAAAGACTATACATCATTCTCGGATACACAGAAAAAACAGCTTGGCGCACTCGTGAATCACACAAAGACTCTTTCTGCTCTTTTGGATAAAACAGTCGAGTGACGAGGTGCGGCATGCAGAATGATTCTATACCGGAGCTCCTACTTCGGGAGTTTTTATCTTCCCCAAGCGGAGAGAAAATCCGGCAGATCATGGAAACCATCGCAACGGTTCAACGGCGTCTGGTTGAGCTTGCCGAAAGCAAAAACCAGCGCCAACTGGATTTGCTGAAAATTGGAACGGTCTTCCAGATCTTTTTAGTTGATGTTCTCGCTTCCGGAAAAAAGCCAGCGAACTTGACTGATGATGACTGGAAAGGGATTGCTGAGAAGGTGTTCCAGTACGCTGTCCTCTCAGATGGACAGGAATATAGCGTTTTTGTATTTACACTCTACGCAGATTATATTGATCTGTCTGCTGACGTTTATGAAAAGAAGCTGGAAGAAAAACGCCTCCAAGCGATCAAAAATATTGCCAGTGAATTGCGTCAGAACGAAGCAAAGCTTTATAACGGTGTAATCTCTGAAGTAGATTATACCGAGGATTGCCTCTGGCTTTCTCTTGAGGGGATGGTCAAACTGCTGTCCTCTTGGCTGGCCTGGAGATTCATCCCGGAAAACTACAATGAATTTGCTCAATTGGCCGAGGCTGTTGCTGACTTCGGTTTTGAATGCGCAAGATATGTTCATTACGCGAAAGAAAAACAACTGCTGGATTCCTTTATCCAGCATCAATACATTCTGGATGAACAGCTTCAATGCCAATACGAAGCCTATCTTGCCGAACTTAATGAAGATGCAGCAAGATTCCAAGGTTTGATTGATGACGCCTTTTCACCGAATATCCGTGATTCGCTGATGAACTCTGCGACGTTGGCTCGTGCTGCCGGAGTGAAGGAAGAGGAAATTCTGACTTCAATAGAGGAAGTTGACGCTTTCTTTTTGGACTGATTCGCATACCCCCCTCAGAACACCGCCCGGGCAGGGCGGTGTTCTGCTTTCCTTTTCCGCTGTGACGCTTGTGTGACAATCGCTGTGCTACACTGTGCCCGTAAACAAAAAACAGAGGCCGCAAGGCCCACGGAAAAGAATAAATAAAAAGGAGATCATAAAAATGAAAAAAACAATTGCAACGATCCTGACACTGATCATGCTGCTGAGCCTCGGAACGGCGGCCTTCGCAGCGGGCCCCCTCAGCCTGGAGCAGGCCAAGCAGACGGCGCTGAATTACACCGGCGTAAGCCCTGCGGAAGCGGTCTTCACGAAAGCGTACAAGAGCTATGATGACGGCCGCGAGGTGTACGAGATCGAGTTCTACGCCAACAACACCGAGTACGACATGGACATTGACGTGAACACCGGCAGGATCACGGATTTCAGCTCTGAGTACCACGGCATGCAGGCCGCTCCCGGATACGGCTGGTGGGACGACGACATGTACGATCACGACTTCGACGACATGTACGGCTACGACGATGACTGGTTCGACCCCTGGGATTTCGACTGAGACAGCATTGAATAGATTGAACCGGCCCGAGACGGAAGAGCATCCGTCCCGGGCCGGTTCTTTGCAGCTTCCCTCGCAAAAATTACAGCCCCTGTAGCAGAGCGCCGCTCGGGTTTGATCCGGGCGGCGTTCAACTATAGAAAGGGTGAACATCTTGGCACAGGCAACCTATGAAGCGGTGGGAATGTGGCTGCGCACGGAGCTTGCAGCGCTGCGGCCGGAGGAGCTGGCGGGCTTTCTTTCCCGCAACGCGGACGATCTGATCCGCAGCGAGCATCCCTTCACAGACTACATGCGCGAGAAATGCAAAGAGAAGGGCATCCTGCAGCAGGATGTGTTTCTCGCCGCCGACCTGCCGGAGCGCTACGGCTACAAATTGATCTCGGAGCAGAAGCACACGACGCAGCGCGACACGATCCTGCGCCTATGCCTCGCGGCGCGCTTCGATCTCGGTGAGACCGACGAGGCGCTGATCCTCTACGGCATGGCGCCGCTGCACGCACGGATCCCCCGCGACGCGGCCTTCATTGTGGCAATCCAAAACCGGGTCTATGACATTCACGACGTAGACGCGCTCCTGCGGGAAAACGGTCTCCCACCGTTGTTCACATGAAAATCTGCCCCGTTGCCCCCAAACCGGGGTCAACGGGGCAGGCAGCACTTTGGTATAATTTGCGTGATAAAACTTGATTCAGGAGGTACATCATGAAAAGACTGTTATCCATGTTTCTCGCTTTTGTCCTTGCACTGGCTGTCCTCTCGCCCACGGCTTACGCTGACTACGGGCTGGAAGCCTTCAACAACGACCAGCTCAGGGATCTCTACGACTGCGTGCGGCTGGAGATGAAAAGCCGCGGGCTCAAGCTCCAGCAGGATATTACCCTGCGCGAGGGCAAGTATATCGTGGGCGACGACATCCTGCCCGGCACGTACACGCTCAAATGTACCGAGACCACCGGCGACACTTACGACGGGCTGTACTCTTCGCTGGGTGATCTCTACGGCGGCAGCGACAGTCCCCTCGGCGGGCTGATCGGTTCTCTCGGCGGCATGATGAGCGACATCATCAACACCAAGATTGAGATCATCGGCGACTACGGCACGGTGCTCAAATCCTACGAGCTCAAGGCCGGCGAATCTGTTCAGCTCACGCTCTCCGAAAACACTGCCCTGCAAATCGTTGACGGCACCTGTGTCCTGACCGCAGAGTAGTTTGCTCGACATTTGTCAAGAAAAGACGCTCGCGCTTAATAAACAGGCTTCGAAAGCACACAAGTCTGACATTTTGCTGAACGCATAACGCAAGACCTCCTGCAAATACTATCCGTGACAACAGATAGAAACGCAGGAGGTTTTTGAATATGAAGGCAACCGGAATCGTGCGGCGCATCGCCGCCGCACCATGCGCATCCGCGAGGGTGACCCGTCACAGACGACATTGGAAACCTGGCAGAAATTCAGCTTTTCTATGTTGGATTTGGCTAAACGCATGGGCCTGGAATAGTACATATTGACGGAAAATGCCCGTTCTACCATGCATATCCGAGAGGGGTAAAAAATCTTGCACAAAGAGGCTCAAAGCATTGACAGTGCTTGCTTTTTACCTTCAGGATCGCCGTCAACGTTTTCAGTGATGGCAGATCGAATACTGGAAAATCCTGTGCAGAATTACCAGAAAAATCCCCCAGGAAGGGCTTAAAACTGCCTTCCAGGGGGATTATTGTTACTCTGCTTTACGCTGTGTCCTGTAATCATCTGCCTGTTTTGTAACAACGATGGCTTCGCTGGCATCTTTGCTCAGTTCCACACTGGCATCATCTCATCATTCTCGTTAAAATAATTTGAGTTATAGCCCCAGTAATGTTTTCGCCACTTCAGATTTGATTTCTCGCTTAAGCGCAAAAATAGGAATGTGTGTCTGAAAATAATAGAGATCTTCCTTTAGATTGTCCGGAGTCTTTGGTGGAAGTACGGTTCCTTTTATCACAGTTTTCTTTTGTCCCGCCTCAGAAGGTTGCTGATTGATCTCATTTTCATATTTCCCGGCGAGATAAGAGCAAACTGTAGTTGCCCTAACACTATCAAAGGGATACGTGTTTAATAATCGACTGATTTGTTCCAACTCCGATAAATACTCATTGAATTCCTTGGCACTTTTTACTCTTTCGAACTCTTGGTAAACACGTTTGTAGTCAATATCCAAAGTAATGCCTCCTGTTATTCATGCCTTTCGATATGCCGCATTTCTGGTCGTTCCTTCCCTGCTTAGTTCCCCAGACTTTTCAAGCTTTTGGAGGATGCGATAGGCTTGTGACGGCGATACGTGCAGAAGGGTTATTACATCTTTACGGGTGATCTTCCCTTTTGTTGCTGCCAGCTTCAGTACTAATTCCGGATATCGAACAGCGTCAATATCTGTCTGCCTGACGTAAGCGGTCTTGTCTCGGTAAACTTTTGCGCTCAACACGTAGGTTCTGCCCTTATTATTGCCTGATGCCTCCAAGACGCCTGCCTCAGTCAGCCGCTCAACTGCCGCTCGCACTTTTGCTTCGGGAATGTGCGTATGATCCGATATTTCATGAACTGTCATGCGGCGGTATTGCTTCAATTCGTTAAGGATTAAAAGCGAATTAAATGGCATTAGTGATCCGCGCCGCTGCTGTTCCTCGGATATTAGGCTAATAAACTCTTCGTCCGGTGCTCCGCGGGGAATAAACAAACGGACTGCGGTTGAAGATGTCTCTGAATAGTCTGGAAGCGGCCGTCCATAAATCAAGGACCCTTCAAATATTCTATCTACACCTCTGCCAGAACGTTCTGCCATTCCGATGCGTTTTAGAGCGTCAGCTAAAGCGGGGTTTCGTCCATGTGGTTCAACCGTTAAAATGTTTTCTACGGTTACTCCTTCAATGAATCCTCCTGGATTTGTTATTGTTATGCCGTCATCATCCAGTTGGACAAGAACCCGTCCCAATCTTGTATAGTCACGATGGACAAACGCATTGATAATCGCTTCTCGGATCGCTCTACGATCAAAGTCGGGGATAGTAATTCTAAACAATCCCGCTTGCATTTCTTTCTCCGTATTCCTTGCATCAATGAATTCAAAAATCTTTTCGAGCGCAGAAAGCAAGGGAAGGTAAAATGTTTGATTCGACGAGATCTGAGTTCCGGTATATGCGATGTACGCAGCTTCAGCCGTGGGGATGTACTCCCGTAGCTTGTCCTGCCGCCCAATGAGCAGGATCCCCGTAAAGGTAGGGATGAGTCTGTTGCCCGTTGAAACGACGAGACGTAGCGCTTTATCCAGATCCTCATCATCTAATTCCAAGAGCGTCTTCTCGCCGTTATAATTTCGGAGGATATTTCTTAGATGCTCACGCTGCACAGGATCCAAATCGCTGTAATCAGCATTAGGTACTGGCGTTGCAGAGTAGTCAAGCAGAGACAGATCGCTAAGTCTTGTACTGTATTCATAAGGATACATGGGAACGTTCTCTGGTGTTCCGTCCATTTTGATCTGCCTGCGTTGGGTTTTTCCGGAAGAACTTGCCACAATGCTTCGGCTTTTTGCGACTTGAATTTTTATGACAGGGAATTCTTCTTCGATCAATTCAACGCGAACAGATTGTGGTGGGATGGTCTTGTTGGCAATAAAGGCGGCAAGCTTTGTAATGTCGCGATGAGTATGATGGATACCCGTAATACTGCCATCATCCTCCACGCCCAGATACAAATCTCCACCCTCGGTATTGGCAAAAGCGACTACAGAGTCAATAACCATATCGTCTGATACCGGCTTTCGATCGCTCTTAAACTCCACAGTAAGTGTTTCTTTCAGCGGTACAAGTCTTTCCATTGGAAGCATCCCTCCTGTTCTGTTTCAAATAATAGCACGCGCGCGATCATATGTCAACGCGTTTTCGCTCGCGTGCTATTCGTGCGATATAATACATTATATAACACGGTCATCTTCGAAAGCTGACGATTTCAGGCAGATAGCAAAGGATACCCTTTTGGCTCGAATATTTGAAACTTGGCAGAAATACAGCTTTTCCATGTTGGATTTGGCTAAAGGATGGGCTTAATTTAGTACATATCGACGGAAAACGGCACCTCTTTCATGCACATCTGCAAGAGGTGTTCAAAACAGCGCAGCAAGAAGACCGCCGAAGAATGTCTTCCTTAAAAAGAAGAATATCGAACCGCTCGACATTCTTCTTTTTACATTTGACTTTCTTCTTTTTATTGGTTATACTATATGCGAACCTTATGAAAAGGAGAATGCTTATGCCGGATCCCGGCGCATACAAAGAAGGCGGAACATGGTATATCCCGGCTGATGCGGAAAAGCCCGTTGATGGGCGTGTGCGCACCGGCGCCTACAAGAAAGCGTCGAGCAAAATAAAGCTGCCTCTCCCGGTTGGCATTTCCGACTACCGGGTCGCGTCAACGGAATACTACTATGTGGACAAGACCCTGATGATCAAGGACTTCCTGGATGAGCGGCCGCAGGTGGCACTGTTTACCCGCCCTCGGCGCTTTGGCAAAACCCTGAACATGGACATGCTGCGAACCTTCTTTGAGAAAACAGACGAGGATACCTCTGTCTATTTCCGGGATAAGGCGATCTGGAAGCAGGGAGAGAAATATCGGGCCTATCAGGGGAAATACCCCGTGATCTTCCTCAGCTTCAAGGATGTCAAATGTGAGACATGGCAGGAAACGCTCCAGAAGTTGGCCGAGATCATCGGCAGCGAATTTGCCCGGCATACAGAGTTGCTCACAACGGAAGCTTGCAACGATGTGGACAAGGCAACCTTCCGCCGCATTATGGAGCGGGCAGCAAGCGATGTGGAACTCTCCAGCGCCTTGCTGACCTTGACCAGAATGCTCCATGAGCATCATAAGATTGCACCTATTATCATCATTGATGAATATGACACCCCGATCCAGCAGGGACACACCCGTGATTTTTACGATCAGGTCATCCTGTTTATGCGAAATCTCTTCTCCGGCGGCCTGAAGGACAACAGCCATCTGACCTTTGGCTTCCTCACTGGGATTCTTCGTGTGGCCAAGGAGAGCATTTTCAGCGGGCTGAACAATCTTTCGGTGTATTCTATTATGGACGACAGCTTCAGCGAGTATTTCGGCTTTACCCACAGCGAGGTAAAGCAGATGGCTACCTACTATGGTGCGGGCGGTAACTACAGCGAGCTGTGCGAGTGGTATGATGGCTATCGCTTTGGGGAAAGCGACATTTTCAATCCTTGGTCTGTGATCAACTACTTCCAGCGAAAATGTAAGCTGCAGGCCTATTGGGTATCCACCAGTTCCAACGATGTGATTGGAGAGGTTCTGACCGCGGCTTCAACAGACCTGTACGAAGAAATGTATGCCCTCTTGCGTGGAGAAACGATTACCGCCTATATTAACACCGGCGTCATTTATCCACAGATCGGCACTGATCCTTCTTCTGTCTATAGCTTTCTTCTGGTCACCGGTTATTTAAAGCTGGTCAGCGTTGTCCCGCCGCTGGGAGAGGGCGCGCTGTGCGAGGTTGCCCTGCCCAACCAGGAAATTGCTTTTGTCTATAAGAAAGAGATCCTGGATAAGCTCAGCGTGTTTATTCCGCAATCCCTGTCTATATCTATTCAAAAAGCAATTTATTCTGGCAACGTCGATTCTCTGCAAAAACAAATGCGGCAGCTTTTGCTGCAATCGGTCAGTTCTTTCGATACCTCCCACGAGGATTTTTATCATGGACTGCTGCTCGGACTTTGCGCCATGATGGACAACCGCTACTATATCACATCGAACCGGGAATCCGGCGAGGGGCGCTTTGATATCCAGCTTATGCCGAAGACAGATAATCTGCCCGGTATCCTGATCGAAGTGAAATGGATGAAGAATGCCAGTCAGCAGGACCTTGCAGCACTTGCGCAGAGCGCGATCCGGCAAATCAACGAAAAGCACTATGAGACCGAGCTTCGTACCCACGGGGTAAAGCAAATCCTCAAATATGGAGCAGCTTTCAGCGGCAAGAATGTTGAGATTAGCATGGAGTAAGACAGGAGGGCAAGAACATGACAGAACTGGAGATCATGCAGCATGCAAAGGGCTATCTGGATAAGCTGGCCAAGGGAATTGATCCGCTTACTGACCGGGAGGTGCCGGAGGACGACGTCATCAACAATGTCCGCATCTCCCGCTGCTTATTCTATGTGTCGGATGTGCTGCGGCAGGTGATCGAAAACGGTGGTGTGATCAGCGCTCCCCCGAAGAAGGGAGAGCTTGCGCCCTACGCGCTGCCCTGCGAGGAGCGCAGCCGCTACACGTTTGGCGAGTGGCCGCTCAGCGCCAGCCAAATTGCGCAGCGGCTCAATGAGCTGGTGGATCTGAGCACCGTGCAGAAGCTGAAAACCACCAGCATCACCAAGTTTCTGCTTCAGTCCGGGCTGCTGTTCGAGGAAGAAGCCCCAAACGGCAACAAGAACAAGCGACCGACAGAAGCCGGCTGGAAGCTGGGCATTTCTACGCAGCAGCGCAGCGGGCAAAACGGAGACTATACCGCTGTGGTTTATGATCGGCAGGCCCAGCAGTTCATTCTGGACAACCTGGACGCCATCATCGCCATTAACGCGACGCCCCTGCATGAAAACCAGGGCAAGCCCTGGGAGCCAGAGGAGGACGCGTATCTGCGGCAGGCGGTTTTGACTGGTGTTGACGTCAAGGACATGTCCACCGCGCTCAAGCGCACCCGGGCGGCCGTCCGCGCGAGGCTGGAAAAGCTAGGGCTGACGCAGGAAGGAGGAAAAGCATGAAGAAAGAAAACGGAGCAACTTTGTCGTCCGAAGAAAGCAGTAACTTTTTCCGTCTGTTCCTCCCCTTGCTGCAAGCGGTCAATTACAACTATGAGATTAGTGACACGTTGGAGGAACAACTTCGCGCGGGACGCCCCAGTATGAGGGATCTCAAGGAAGTAGCAGCTGCCTTGTGGGAAGATACGGGTATCTTGGACGAATACATAAAAGCAGTTTCTGAGCAATGCGGGCTGCCAGAAGAGGATCGCCTGGTTCTGGAGAGTTGGAAGCATCCGGTCAGCGCGACGTTTGTCTTGGAGCGGCACCTCTCCAAAGGATCGATTTTTATCAACCCCGAAACCGGAAAGGTCTATTTAGTCAAAGGACTTACACAAAAATGGAGCGAGATGTTTCCCTGGGCGAAACCACCTATTGTTCTGGAAGCAACACTCATTCCGTTCTGCGGCTGCATCATATCGGACGGCCTTGTAGCACCGCTTCGGGTCTCCCTGGGGCCCGGATACAAGGAGAGTTTTAAGCAACTATATCTCGAAGCCAAGCAAAGCGGGAAAATCATAACAAATCTTGATAAAGAGCCATGAATCAAGTCGCTATTCTTTCCGGATCCACATACCAACTGCTAGAAATAATACCCGGACTGGACGATGCGAGCTATGTCCTCTGCGAAAGCGAGAATGGCGACCGCTTTGTTTGCCCGCTGAACCGTTGGGAGAATGCAGCTCCCGCCCCAGCGACAAAGGTTCATGCAAAAAGCTCATTGCAGGACAAAATCGCACTTTTTTTGGAGCTGTTTCACGGGCGTGAGGATGTGTACGCCAAGCGCTGGTACAATTTTAAAACACAAAAATCCGGGTACTCTCCCGCCTGCCGGAATGAGTGGGCGCGTGGAATCTGCGACAAGAAAAAACACCGCTGTGCCGACTGCCCCAACCGGGAATTCATCTCTCTGTCTCCCGAGATCGTCCGCGCTCACCTGATCGGGAGGGACGAATTCTGCCGTGATGTGGTCGGCGTCTACCCGCTGCTGCCGGACGACGCGACCCGGCTCCTGTGCGCCGATTTTGACGATGGAGGATGGCAGGAGGATGTTCACGCCTTTTGTGATGCTGCCAGACGCTGTGGACTGACGCCGGCTGTGGAGCGCTCCCGCTCCGGTGAAGGCGCGCATGTCTGGTTTTTCTTTGAAGCTCCGGTTCCCGCCGCAGACGCACGCAAGCTGGGCAGCCTGCTCCTGACCGGCGCTATGACGAAGCGCCATGAGCTGAGCTTTCGCTCCTACGACCGTCTGTTTCCCAGTCAGGACACCATGCCGAAAGGCGGCTTTGGGAATCTGATCGCCCTGCCGTTTCAGGGACAGGCGCAGAAAAGCGGCAACAGCCTGTTTGTGGATGAGCATTTCGTGCCCTATCCTGATCAATGGGCCTATCTCTCCGCCCTGCCGCGGATCACCGAGGCGGAACTGGGAAAGGCCCTGTCCTCCTTCCGCGGTGCGGCGGATACCGGCACGCTGGCAGACAGTAAAGAGAAGCCCTGGGAAAGAGGTTCGAGGCAGGAAAAGGCGCTGACAAAGCTGGATTTCCCGCTGACGGTTTCGCTGACGCTGGCAGACAGGCTCTATGTGGAGCAGGCGGGCTTGTCCCAAGCCGCGCTCAACCGCATCAAGCGATTGGCAGCTTTCCGTAACCCCGACTTCTACAAGTCGCAGGCCATGCGCCTTCCAATCTATGACAAGCCCCGCGTCATC
>CADARY010000041.1 GCA_902790375.1 Oscillospiraceae bacterium
TTCTTGAGGTACACAAAGTACATCTGCGAAAAAGTGCCTTTATCAGAACCCAAATTTTCTCAGGATCTGCTCTTGCCGAATTATGCGGTATTGCCTAAAAGAACCGGCACAGCTGTGCCGGTCTTTTTTTATCGCAGGAGGGGCTGGAGCTGTTCGCCGCGCAGCGCGGCCTCGACGGTTTCTTCCAGGAGGGAGAAGTCTGCCTGCAGGGAGTTAGGCTTCTTCGCCGGATCGTCCTGACGGAAGGGGACGAAGTAGACCTGCTTGCGGTTGAGGAGCCGGGCGATATTCTCGGCAGAGCCGGAGAGCCCGTCGTTGGTGGAGAAGGCGATCACGAGGGGCCTGCCGTTTCGCAGATGAGCCTTGGCCGCCATGGCCACGGCGCTGTCGGTCATGCCATGGGCGAGCTTTGCCAGCGTGCAGCCCGTGCAGGGAGCGATCAGCAGCGCGTCCATGGGCTCTCTGGGCCCCAGGGGCTCGGCCTCGGCGATGGAGGCAGCCACCGGCCTGCCGGTGAGCGCTTCGAGGCGGCGGCGGTTTTCCGCTGCCGTGCCGAAGCGGGTATCGGTCCCCGCGGCGGTCTCGCTCATCAGCGGCACCAGGTCATAGCGCTCCCGCAGGCCCTCCGCCGCCTTGAATACCTGCTCGTAGGTGCAGTAGGACCCGCAGAGGGCGAGGCCCAGACGCTTTTTATGTTCCATTGCTTTCCTCCCTTTCCCGGATAACGGTTTGGATCGTGTCGCGCATGAGGCAGGCGGCGGCGCAGGGAGCGCACTTGCCCGGCAGGCCCGGAGCGTACACGGCGCGCAGGCCCAGCTCATCGGCGAGCGCAGGGTCGAAGCCCGGCTCGGACGCGAGCTCCAGCAGCAGGGCGTCGGGCCGGATGCGCTCCAGCACCGGGCGGTCGAGCACCGGGGCCGGCACGGTGTTGACCGCGAAATCCAGCTCCCCGGCCAGAGCCGCGATCTCGCCGTAAGCGCAGGCGCGCAGGCCCTGTGCCTCGGCCTCGGCACGGTCCCCGGCCTTGCGGGCGGTGACCCAGGTCTCACAGCCCAAGGCGCGCAGGCGCGGTGCTAAAATCGACGCAATGCGGCCCCAGCCTGTGACCAGCGCCCGCCCCCGCCAGAGGCTGCGCGGGCTCTCCCGGATCAGAACGCCGAGCGCGCCCTCCGCCGTGAGGGCGGCGTTCCCCACGGTGAAATCCCGCCGCGCCATCAGGTCGCAGACCTTGAGACCGGCGCGCACCGCGGCAAGGCCGGTCGCCTGGCTGAAGCGGCCGCCGCAGAGGGTCTGCCCCGGCCACAGGGCGGTGAGCAGGTCCTCGAGCTGGATGTGCTGCAGCGACAGGGGCGCGCTGACCGCCCCGTTTTTCTCCGCCGGGACGCCCAGGATCACCCAGTCCGCCCCGTAGACACAGGCCTCCACACTGCTGCAGGGGCTGATGCGCTGGGGCAGGGCGGCCTTTTCCAGCGCATAGCAGCGCACGGAATGTCCCTCCCCCGCAAGCAGCGCAGCCAGCCACCCGGCCCGCGCGTCGCCGCCGATCACCGCGAATTTCATAGGCACCACCTCCATGCCATCGTATGCCGGAAGGGTCGGAAAAGTGAGGAATGCGGCCGCTTGGACTGCGGCGTTATTGAAATACCGCTCCGCTCATGGTACAATGTCAGTATTACTGGAATCGAGGTGCAGCGATGAGCAGAGCTGACGAAATCTTTATTCAAAATTGCAGGGACATTCTGGACAACGGCACATGGGACACGGATCGGGCGGTGCGCACGCGCTGGGAGGACGGGACGCCCGCGCACACGATCAAGAAATTCTGCGTGGTGAACCGCTACAACCTGGCCGAGGAGTTCCCGATCCTGACGATTCGGCGCATCTTCTGGAAGTCCGCCATTGACGAGCTGCTGTGGATCTGGCAGGCGAAGAGCAACAACGTCCACGATCTGCGCACCCGGGTGTGGGACGCCTGGGCGGACGAGAACGGCAGCATCGGCAAGGCCTACGGCTACCAGCTCGGCGTGAAGCACCACTACCCCGAGGGGGACATGGATCAGGTGGACAAGGTGCTGTGGGATCTCAAGCACAACCCCGCCTCCCGCCGGATCATGACCAATCTCTACAACTTCGCGGATCTGTCGGAGATGGCGCTGTACCCCTGCGCCTACTCCATGACCTTCAACGTGACAGGGGACCGGCTCAACGCGATATTGAACCAGCGCAGCCAGGACATGCTGACCGCGAACAACTGGAACGTGGTGCAGTACGCGGTGCTGACGCTGATGATGGCGCAGGTCTCGGGTCTCAAGCCCGGCGAGTTCGTGCACGTCATCGCCGACGCCCACATCTATGACCGGCATGTGGACATGGTCAGGGAGATCCTCGCGCATGAACCGAAGGCCGCGCCGGTATTCCGCCTCGATCCCGCGGTGACGGACTTCTACGCCTTCACGCGCGACAGCTTCACGATGGAAAACTACGTGTACAGCGATCTTGACGGAAAGATCCCCGTGGCACTGTAAGGAGGGCGCGGCGATGGAGGCTATTGTGGCGGTATTCTCCGACTGGGGCATCGGCTGCGAGGGAACGCAGCAGGTGGTGCTGAAGGCCGACCGGGCGCATTTCCGGGCGCTCACGGCGGGCGCGGCGGTGATCGTGGGGCGGCGGACGCTCCAGGACTTTCCCGGCGGCAGGCCCCTCAAGGGGCGGCAGAACATCGTGGTCACGCGGCAGGCGCTCACGGTCGAGGGGGCGGAGGTCGCCCACTCCGCAGAAGAGGCGCTGGCCCTCGCGGCCAGGTATCCGCGGACGCTGGTGATCGGCGGGGCCTCGGTCTACCGGCAGTTTCTGCCCCATGTCGATCTGGTGCATGTGACGAAGATTGATTCACAGCCCAGGTCCGACAGCTTCTTTGAAAATCTGGACGCCTCCTCCGACTGGCGTGTGCGGGAGGCGGGCGAGTGGCAGGAGGAAGACGGCCTGCGCTTTCGCTTTATGAGCTACGAGAGAGTATAAAGGCAACACGGCGGAGAGTATAAAGCAACACGGCGGAACCGAAACGGTTCCGCCGTGTTGTTTTATTTTGCCTCCGCACTGTGGGGGCCGATGCCTTCATCGGCCCGTGCAGTACGATGCCGTGTTTACGGATTTGCCCGGCGCATGCCGAGGCTCCCGGGTTTTCCCGCCGGGTCTACGATTCCGGTGTCCTCAGTCCTGCTCCTTTTTGCGCTTGCGGGCGGAGCCGAGGATGGACGCCGCGCCGACGAAGGAGGTCAGGCACAGACCGGACCAGAGGCCCAGGTGGGACATGTCCCCGGTTTTCGGGCTGGTGCTGGTCTTGTTGAAGATGACGTCGTACATCATCGGGCCGGTAATGTTGCCGAAGGCGTAGGTCTTCTCCGACTTGTTGGAGTCATAGCTGCCGCCGTTGAGCGCGACATGGCCGTAGCTGCCGGAGGAGGGCTTCACGGTCATGGTGATGTCCGTGATGCCGGCATCCTGGCGCACGATCCAGACGTTGCTGTAGCCATAATAGCTGTAGGGCTGGAGAATGACGTCGCCGGAGCTGTCCTTGATGATGGTGCTGCCGGAGAGGGTGGTGCTGCCGCGTTTCATGGTGACGGTGCCGCTGCCGCTGTTGTCGCCCGTGCCGGTAGAGCTGTTAAAGCCGATGGTCCACCAGTTGTACACAAACACGGTTCCGACGGGTATATTGCTCGCCTCGCTCGTAAAGAAGCGGTAGACGCCCTGCTGGTTTACGGTGAAGGCGCCGTCAACGATCAGGTTGCTGGTGACAGGATGCTTCGCGCCGTTGTTGACGGAGTAGTACATGCCGTCGTACACGCCGTAGACGACATCAACCTCAGCCTCGCCGTTGTTGACGATGTCCTTTACCTCTTCGTCCTCAACGTCAATGAACTTGGAGTTGATGCTGAGCTTGGTCTTGCCCTCGAGGGCGTCGTTTGCGGTCACCTCGCAGGTGATGAGGCATTCAAAATCTGCGGCTGTGGGGACAAAGGTCTCCGCTGTCGCGTTTTCAATGTCAACGCCGTCGCGCTTCCACTGGTAGCTGAAATTGGTGAATACCTTCTCCCCGCTGACGACCGCCGTCAGGGTCTCGCCCACGAAGCCGAGGATCTTGCTGCCGGAAACATTGCCGCTGATGGTCACGATGCCGGCAAAGGTATGCTGTTCCCAGACGGCATAGAGCGTCGTATCCTGGGAGAAGCCGTCTTCAACCATCGCGCCGTCCAGATACATGGGCACCTTCGCGCCGGAGGACAGGGCCCAGCCCTTGAACTCAAAGCCCGGATACGTGTAGCCGATCTGGCTCATGGTGGCAAGCTTGGTGTCGTTGTTCTTGGCTGCGCGCTGGAGCTTTCTGGAGCTGGCTGTCGCGCCGTTGGGATCGTAGGTGATGGTGATGGTGTCGCCCCATTTTGCGGTGACCTTTCTTGCCGTGGTGTAAACCGTGTCGTCTTCCACTTTGTCTACGTCACCGAAGACGACCTTCTGACCGGCTTTATAAAGATCTTCTTCGTTGTCTCCCAGCTGCCAGCCCGCGAAGGTCTGGTTGGCAGGCGCCTCAAAGCCAAGTGTTGAATAGCTCGGCAGCTTCACCGCGGAGTCCTTGGGGTACTCCTCAACGGTAGTCGTGCCGGTTGCGTCGCCGGGGTAGAACCAAATGTCGAGCTTATCGCGCCAGATGGCGTAAAGGGTGATATCGGTGGGTACATCGTCCGACCCGATGCTGTCACCGGGCATAAAGCTGATGCCGGTTCCGTCGGCGCGGGTATTCCACTCGCCGAAGATCTTGGTGGAATCGGGCGCGTTATAGGCATTTGCTTTCACTGTACCTGTTGCGCCCTTGCTGATGGTGTTCGGCATCATCGTTAAACCGCCGCCGCCGTTTCTCTCATAGTTGACGGAGAAGGAGGTCTTCACCCACTGCGCATACAGCTTGACGCTGGCCTTCGGGGTGATTTCGCCCACATTCGCAAAGCTCGTTCCGCTGTCGTCCGGTTCTGTATTCCAATGGTCAAAGCTATAGTTTATATAAGTGAACGTGTTTGCTTTAATAAGCACCTTCTCGTTCAGCTTAATGATCTGCGGGTCCATGGTGCCCTCGCCGCCGTTGGGATAAAAGACGATTGCGTACGCCCACTGAGCATACAGTGTCATATTCTCTGTAACCGTGAGTGTGGCGCCATCCGATATTTCTTTACCGGAGCCGTCGGGCTTGGTATTCCACCCCATAAAGGTGAGGTCAACTTTGGTAATCCTGCCGCCATTCTTTTCAAGAGTGAGCGTCTTTTCTTTCTCAACTTTCTGGGGATTCATGCTGCCAGAACCGCCGTTGGCATTAAAGCTGACGGTGAAGATGTTCTGTGTCCACTGAGCATACAGCGTAATATCCTTTGTGATCTTGCCCGCGGAAATGGTATCTTTGTCCGTATAGGCGATCCCGGTGCCTTTTGCTTCGGTGTTCCAGCCAGTGAAGATGTAATCGGTACGCTTGAACTGATTTGCGGAGAGCTTGGCGTCTTTTTCCTTGTCGAAGTCATCCGGCATCATGGTGCCCGTAGCATCTGATGCATTCTTGTTATATGTCACAGTGAAGGTCTTTTTGTCCCACTTGGCATACAAGGTAATATCACCCGTCATCGCACTTGCAGGGATAGTCGCCTTGTCTTTATAATCCGTACCAGTGCCGTCCGCTTTAGTGTTCCAACCGCCAAAGTTGTAGTCATCTCTTGTGTAACCATTCGCTTTCAGCTCCAAGGGTGTGTTGAATGCTCCATACTGAACCTCCATAACACCGCCGGTGGCGCCATTGGGATCAAAGATAACCGTAATGGCTTTTTCCCACTGTGCATAGAGCGTTAAGTCGTCTTTAATATCTGTGCCAGGTATGGTCGCCCCATCGGCATACGCTTTACCGCTGCCGTCGGCCGCCGTGTTCCAGCCGGTGAATACGTATTCGTCACGGGTGAAGGTATTGGCGTTCAAGCCCAGGTCTACGCCGACCTTGCCCTCCTGCGGCTCCATGGTGCCCTCGCCGCCGTTGGCGTTAAAGGACACAGTAATATTGCTGGATTTCCACTGGGCATACAGGGTGAAGGGGCCGGTCATGTCGGAGGCCGGGATCGTTGCGCCGTCGGCGTAGGATTTGCCGGTGCCGTCCTTCAGCGTATTCCAGCTTGCAAAATAATAATCGTCTCTATAGAACTGGTTGATGGCATCCTCGGAAAGATCAAGCTTCTGATTCTCGATCGCCTTAATGGGCTCCATGTTGCCCACGCCGCCGTTGGGGTCAAAGGTCACCTCAAAGCCCCACTGGGCGTACAGCATGATCCTGGAAGGAGTTTCGCTTTTATCTTCCGTGAGAACCATCGTATCGCCGGGCTTATAGCTGTCACCGCTGCCGTCACGCTTGGTATTCCATTCAATAAAGATTCTGTTGGCCTTGGTGGGAATACCGGTCTCATCCAGCGTTTTGATCGTAATGGAATCGCCGGGATATTTCATGGGCTCTGCATAGGATTTTTTTCCGGAGCCGCTGTCAACATTGCTCTGGTATGTAACGAGGATATTTCTCTTCCACTGGGCGTACAGAACAACGGTCGCCGGGATATCTGCGGTTGACACTGGCTGCATATCATCAAAATGCTGTCCTTGTCCATTGGGGTCTGTATCCCAGCCGGTAAACTTATAGGTATCCTTTTTTTCAGGGGAAGTAAAGGTATTCTCTCTAAGCTCATGCTTTTCCGAAGAAATGAACTGATTATCCATCGAACCGGAGCCGCCGTTGGCATCAAAGATTACCTGAACCGCAACCCACTGAGCATACAGTGTTACGTCGGTGTCGTAGGAAGTAAAGTCGTTCGCGCTTACAAACTGCTTGTCTTCAAAGTATTTTCCGCTGCCGTCGGCCTGGGTATTCCAGCCCGTAAAGACAATTGCCGCAAGCGTTCCGTCCTTATCTACAACTACTTCATCATGCACAAACTGATTCGTCCTCAGATTTACGCCGCCCTCGTCCGAGGAGGGAATATACAAATCCTCCATAGAACCGCTGACTGCGCCCTCGACCATAGGGTTGCCGTCAAATATGATCGTAACTCCGCTCGCTTCAAACGCCACGGTCTCACCCGCTGCAAGCGCCGCTTTGTCCGCCTCGGGGTCCTCGGCCCACTGGGCGTAGAGGGTCACGTCGGAATTGAGGGTGACTTCCTCGCCGTCGAGGAAGGGCTGATCGCCCATGCCGCTGCCGTCGGCCATGTAGTCCCAGCCGACGAACCTGTAGCCGGTTCTCGCAAAGGCGTTGAGGGTCAGGTTCTGCGAGGTGCCCGGCTCAAAGGCCTGGGCGTCCATGCTGCCGGAGGTCGCGCCGTTGCCGTCAAAGCTGATGTAGATGGCGTTTTCGGGTACTGCCGGCGCCTCGTCGGGCTGCTCCGTGGTCTCGTACGCTGCGGTCTCCTGGGTCGCGCTCATGGTCTCGTTCACGCTCGGGGTCTCGCCCTCGGGCTGGGCCTCGCCGCAGTAGACGCACACGCCGTTTTCATACTTGTGGGCCATGTCGATCCACTGTACCTCTTTCTCGCCGCAGACAGAGCAGACGCGCTCCTTTGCGCCGGTGGAGTAGCAGGTGGGCTCCTGGGTCACAACGAACTCGCCGAACTTGTGGGCCGCCGGAATGCTCTCGGTCTCCTTGTGGCCGCAGACGGTGCAGGTATGCTCTTTGGTGCCGCTGGCATAGCAGGTGGGCTCCTCGATCACGACAAACGCGCCGAACTTGTGGGCTGCCGGAATGACCTGAACCTCCTTCGCGCCGCAGACGGTGCAGGTGCGCTCCTGGCTGCCGTCCTCGGTGCAGGTGGCCGCCTTCGTCACCTTGAAGGCAGTCCAGGTGTGGCCCAGGGCCGGAATGACCTGGACGTCTTTCTTGTCGCAGACTTCACACACGCGCTCACGGCTGCCGTCCTCGGTGCAGGTGGCTTCCTTCGTCACCTTGAACTCGTTCCAGCGGTGGCCCTTGGCAGGGATGGCCTCAAAGTTGAAGCGCTCGCCGCACACGTCGCACCAGGTATATTCCTTCCAGCCATCGCTGGTGCAGGTGGCCTCCTGACGGTCGACATGGAGGATATGGTGCCCCTCGCCGCCGGCGCTGAATTTGTAGCGCTCATCCAGCAGAAGAATGCGGTCCTTCGCGACGGTCTCCCAATCGGCCTGCTCCCCGCTCTGCTTGCGGGCAGTAAGCTCCTCCACCAGCTTGTCGACGGCAAGACCGTAGGCTTCCTCCGCGCTCTGCTGGCAGACGGAGCAGGATTTCCAGTACTGATAGGGGTGGGTGCAGTCGCCCTCCTCGATCAGGTACTGCTCATCCTCCACCGGGATAAAGCTGTGCACACCGGTGGCGGGGATGAAATTCATGCTGAACGTCGTGTTGCAGATCGGGCAGTAGGTCTGGTCAAAGCCGTTGTCCACACAGGTGGGGTCCTGATGATCCGTCGCCATCTCGTGCACATGCGCCTCCGCATGGGCCGCCAGCGGGATCAGGGACAGACACATCAGCGCTACAAGCACCAGTGCCAACACTCTTACTACATTCTTTTTCATGGTGTGAAACCTCGCGATCTGGAGTGATTTTGTAAACAATCGTAACTTTTTTGACTCTTTCACAAAAGATATTATACCATAAGCATTATCTTCGCGCAAGCCTTTGTTGACAATAATTTGCAGCTTATGTAAACTTTTGTGGGGATTGCCCGTTTCTGCGGCTCTTTGCGGGGATCGGAGGCGGGAAGGACGCAAAAGCGATTGACTGTTGCATAAAAGTAAGATAAAATGAAGGTATGCTGGAATCTCAGACTTATTATAAAAATATAAAGGAGAATGTGTATGGCTAAAGAACTTACCCGCAGAGACTTCCTCAAGGGCGTCGCCGCCGGCGCCTTCGGCGTCGCTGCCGCCGGTGTGCTGGGCTCCGTCCCCGTCGTCGCCGCGGCAGAGGAAACCAAGTACACCCCCGGCATCTACACCGCCACCGCCAAGGGCATCGCAAGCGACGTCAAGGTCACCATGGAATTCAGCGAGACCGAGATCCTCTCCGTCGTCATCGACTCCACCGGCGAGACCCCCGACATCGGCGGCAAGGCCGGCCCCCTGCTCGAGAAGGCCATTCTTGACGCCCAGGGCCCGGATATCGACGCCGTCTCCGGCGCGACCGTCACCTCCGACGCGGTCAAGAAGGCCGTCGCCGACTGTATCTCCCAGGCCAGCGGCAAGGCCATCGTCGTGCAGGAGAGCGAAAGCTTCAACGCCGACTGGCTGGGCCAGGCGCCCGAGATCGCAGAGGCCGATATCAAGGAAGAGCTTGAGACCGAGGTGCTGGTGGTCGGCTGCGGCACGGGCGGCTGGATCGCCACCATGACCGCCGCCGAGGAGGGCGCAAAGGTCCTGGTCCTTGAAAAACGCGAGACCCCCACCGGCATCCGCGAGGATATCGGCTCTATCGACTCGAAGCTCCAGCTTGAGAGCTTTGCGCAGTATCCCGAGTTCAAGATCGACAAGACCGAGGCTCTGCAGGAGCTTGTCCGCTATGCCGGCGGCTACGTGGATTCCGACCTGCTCAAGGTCTGGATCAACAACTCCGGCGAGATGGTTGACTGGCTGACCAACCTGATGGAGTCTACCGGCGACTGGTTCATGAGCCTTGAGGGCGGCGTGGGCGACCTCAACCACCCCGAGCGCGACAAGGCCTACGCCACCGGCCACAGCCCCCACAAGACCGAGCAGGGCGCTGCCAAGGAGGGGCTGAGCACCAGCTCCACCTTCCGTGATTTCTGCGACGCCACCGGCAATGTGGACTGGCGCTTCCAGACCGCGCTGGTCAAGCTGGAACAGGACGGCGACGGCAAGGTCACCGGCGTCATTGCCCAGGATCTTACCGACGGGAAATACATCCGCGTCAAAGCCTCCAAGGGCGTTATCATGGCCACCGGCGGCTACGCCACCAACACCGACATGATGCTGGCTCTCCAGCCCCAGACCATGAAGATGAAGGCCAACGTCCCCATCGGCTCCACCGACGACGGCTCCGGCATCAAGGCCATGCTCTGGGCCGGCGCTGAGCTTGATCCCACCCACGCCTCCATGATGTTCAACCGCTGCTCCGTCCTGCCCGACGAGACCGCCGGTTACAAGACCAACGGCAAGTGGTACTGGTTCGGCGAGCAGCCCTTCCTCAAGGTCAACCTCAAGGGCCAGCGCTTCTGCAACGAGTCCGGCCCCTATGAGTTCATGCTGCACTCCATGTATATGCAGCCCAAGCACACCTACGTTGATATCTTCGACGCCAACAACAAGAAATATGCCGAGCAGTTTGACGAGGTCGGCTGCTGCCGTCTGTTCAAGTTCCCCAACGGCGCGGACAGCAATATGCCCTACGACTATGTCTGGGGTCAGATGACCGAGGGCGAGAATTCCCACCTGGCCCTGGGCTACCTGCAGAAGGCCGACACCATTGCCGAGCTTGCCGAAAAGCTGAACATCCCCGCCGACGAGCTGGAGAAGACCGTCGCCCGCTACAACGTCCTGTGCGCCAAGGGTGAGGACGAGGATTACGGCAAGAGCGCCCACCGCATGACCCCGGTGGACACCGCCCCCTTCTACGGCATCCGCACCTGCGCCTGGCACCTGACCACCCTCAACGGCTGCCGCATCAACACCGACATGCAGGTCATCCGCGAGGACGGCTCCGTCATCGAGGGTCTCTACGCCACCGGCGACTGCACGGGCGGCTTCTTCTCCCAGACCTACCCCAACCTCTTCACCGGCCTCGCCTGCGGCCGCACCATGACCTTCGGCCGCCGCGCCGCCAAGATCGTGGCCAAGAAGTAAGCGCGCTGCGCATCACAAGTCCCGCACCCGGTGCAGACGCACCGGGTGCTTTTTGCTAAAAAAAGCTCTTGCAAAAGTCAACATAATATAATAATATATAGATGTATCTCTGCGCCCGTTTATAAGCAGAATGATTATGCTTGAAGACAGGAGAACATCATGAGAGAAGACAAAGCGAAACGCGAAAAACGCCTGAACATGATCGGCGCCGGCTGCGGACTGTTCCTGGCGCTGCTGCTGGTGATCAATATCAGCTCCGGCGTTATCGCCCGCGCGGCAAGCGCCAACGCCCAGACCCTGACCGCCAGCGCCCCCGGCAAGGTCGGCGACGTGACCGTCCAGGTCAAGGCCGACGACAAGAAAATCTATGAAGTCACTGTGACCGAGCACAGCGAGACCGAGGGCATCGGCACCATGGCCGTTGACCAGATCCCCGGTCAGATTGTTGAAAAGCAGACCCTCGCGCTCGACGCCGTTTCCGGCGCCACCGTCACCTCCGACGCTATCCGGCAGGCGGTCGCCCTGGCCCTGCAGAGCGGCGGCATCGACAGCGCCGCCTTCGGCATGGAGGCCCCCAAGGTCGAGGCCAAGCCTGTGGCACACAAGGTGCAGACCATGTCCGGCGTTACCGTGCTGCACGCCGTGGACTGGAAGGATCAATACCCCGACCAGTACAACAGCTGGTGCATGACCAAGGAGAGCAGTGAGGCCGAAGATTATCTCGAGCTCTACCCGATGCTGCGCGGCCTGTATGAGGGCTACGGCTTCGCCAAGGACTACAAGGCGGCCCGCGGCCACTACTACGACGTGCAGGATATCGAGGCCACCGGCCGTCCGCACCCCCTGGCCAACTGCTGGACCTGCAAGACGCCCGATTTCACCAACATGGTCAATGAGGAGGGCGTCAGCGCCTACCAGAAGGACTGGACAGAGGTGCAGGCCCAGATCACCGAGGGCATCAGCTGCTACTCCTGCCATGCCAACACCCCCGGCGACATCACCATCACCCACACCTACTGGATCGACGCGGTGGGCGACGACTTTGACAAGATCGCACCGGCGAACCTCGCCTGCGGTCAGTGCCACAACGAGTATTACTTTGCCCCCGACACCAAGGCGACCACCATCGCCCACAACAGCCTTGCGTCCATGGCCCCCGAGACGATGCTGGCCTTCTTCAACGACGGCGCGAACTTCCCCAACGGCGAGCCCTTTGCCGATTGGACCAATCCCCGCACCGGCGTCAAGCAGATCAAGGTGCAGCACCCCGAGTTTGAGACCTTCCTGGGCGCCGGCAGCCCCCACGCCAACGACTTCACCTGCGCCGACTGCCACATGCCGAACGAGGTGAACGCCGACGGCGCCGCCTACCACAGCCACAACCTCATCAGCCCCCTGGATAACCCGGAGCTGATTCAGAACACCTGCTCCGCCTGCCACTTTGACCTTGTGAGCGAGGTCCGGGCCGCGCAGCAGAAGATCGAAACGCGCACCTATACCGTGGGCTACCGTCTCGAGTATCTGACCGAGCTTCTGGCCCAGGCCGTGGCGAGCGGGAAGTACACCGACGAGCAGCTTGATCCCATACGCTCCCTCGCCCGCGACGCGCAGTTCTACTGGGACTTCGTGTTCGTGGAGAACGCCGAGGGCGTGCATAACCCGAGCCTGACCTATCAGTGCCTCGACAAGGCGGACGAGCTCTGCGCCGAGGCTACGCAGATGATGTTCGCGCTGACCCGCTAAACTCATACGCCAGAACAAGCGGCCCGCCCGAAGGGGCGGGCCGTTTTCTATAAGGGGTCCTGCCTATGAAAAAAGTATTGAATTTCCTGCGCTCCATGCGCTTCGGCCTGCTGCTGCTCGGGCTGATCGGCCTGTGCTCCGTGGCGGGGACGGTGATCCCCCAGGGCCGGGAGATCGCCTGGTACGCGCAGACCTACCGCTCCTTCCACGGCGTTATCCTGCTGCTGGGCTTAAACCGCGTGTTTGAGAGCTGGTACTTCATCCTGCTGCTGGCGCTGCTGTGCCTGAACCTGAGTCTCTGCTCCCTGGTTCGCATCCGAAGCGTCGTCCGGGCGGCGAAGGGTGAGATGGCGCGCGCTGCCAGGACGCCCGATACGGTGCTGCTTACCCCCGCAGGCGTGGAGAAGCTGCGGGATTATCTCTCGCAGCTTCACTGCAAGCGCGAGGAGCACGACGGCGCGATCGTCTGGCGCAAAAACAGCTTCGGGCGCTACGGCAGCTTTCTCACGCACCTGTCCATCCTGCTGACGGTGATCTTCGGCGCGCTGGCCCTCTATACCCCGAAGGTCGTGGACCGGGAGTGTATGCCGGGGCAGTCCATTTTCATGGAGGACGGGACCGAGATCCACGTGCATGACTTCCGCATCGCCGACGACACGGGCCGCCTCGACTACACGAGCCATGTGCAGGTCAGTCTTCCCAACGGGCGGCGCAGCGAGGTGGCCGAGCTCAAGGTAAACCATCCCTTCTCCTTCGGCCCCTGGAAGCTCTTCCAGCAGACCTTCGGCACGGCGGGCTCCGTCACGGTCACCGACCTGGAGACCGGCGGCAGCGACGATTTTCTCCTGACCGGTCAATCCTATCTCTCCGCCGACGGGGTGAGCGGCATCCTCTATGACACCCTCTATCCCGATTTTATCCGCGACCCCAGTGGGGAGGTCACCCTTATCACCATCACCGAGGGGCGCTATCCCCACCCCATCTATCAGGTGGAGACCTTCTCCGACGGCGTCTTCACCCCGGTGCTGGCCGAGCCGGGGGAGGAGCTCACGGTCATGGGCCTGCGCTTTCGCTTCAACGACCCGGTGGAGTATCCCGGCATCCGCGTCAAGCATGTCTCCTGTCTCCTGAACGGGCTGCTGGTGGCCTCCTTCGCGCTGATGGTCGCGGGCCTCTGCATTACCTTCTTCTGTGAGCCGGTGCTGGTCAAGACCGATGAAGAGGGCTACGCGGTCCTCGGCCCCAAGCCGGAGAGCATGCGCATCGAGCTCGGCGAGGAGCTGAGGGAATACGAAGTTTCATGCGGAGTTTGAAGTGTGAAATTACGGCGTCTGCGCGGCGGACGGACTGAAAGAAAGAAGGGATAAGGATGAGAGCATTGTTTTTCACGGCGTTTGCCGTATATGCGCTGGCGGTCATTCTGGAGTTTACGGGGACGGCCTTCAAAAAAGAGAAGCTTTTGAGGGCGGCGTGGTACGTCTTCGTCGCGGCCTTCGCCCTGCATTCGGCCTTCATCGTCTGGCGCGGCATCGCCGCAAAGCGCCTGCCGCTTTCCAACCAGTTTGAATTTGCCAACGCCTTTGCCTGGGGCGTGGCGCTGATGCTGATCGTGATGCGCGGAAGGCTCAGGACCGACTGGCTCTCGGTCGTGGCCATGCCGGCGACACTGCTGGTGATGACCTATGCCGCCCTGCAGCCCATGGAAATCAAGGATCTGATGCCGGCGCTGCGCAGCGCCTGGTTCGGCGTGCATATCGGCTCGGCGGTTTTAAGCTACGCCGCCTTCGTCATCGCCGGCAGCATTGCCCTGCGCTATCTGCTGACGGTCAAAAAGGGGAACGCGGACAGCAGGACCCTGCGGCAGATGGACTATCTCAGCTACCGCTTGGTGGCCTTCGGCTTTCTGTTTCTGACGGTGGTGCTCCTCTCCGGCGCCATCTGGGCGGAGCAGGCCTGGTCCTCCTTCTGGACCTGGGACCCCAAGGAGGTATGGGCGCTGATCACCTGGATCATCTACGCAGTGTACCTGCACCTGCACCTGAGAAGCCGCGGCAAGGACAATCGGACCTTCCTGGCCTGGTATCTCGTGATCGCGGTGCCGGTGGTCTTCTTCACCTTCGCCGGTGTCAACACCTTTATGCACGGGCTGCACACCTACGGCTGACGGGACAAAAAAACACGCCGCACGAAGCGGCGTGTTTTTTTGTCCTGTTTTTTACTGGTGCTTCTCTACATAATCGACGATCTCGGCAACATTATGGAGCTTGGCCGCATCCTCATCGCTGATGGAGATCCCGTAGTTATCCTCAAGAGTCATGATCAGCTCGACCACGTCCAGGGAATCGGCCCCGAGATCGTCAACAATGTTGGTCCACAAGGTGATGGACTCGGGGTCAACCTCAAACTGCTGCGCAAGGGCGTCTCTTACTTGTTCAAAAATCATTTCCTTATCCTCCGATGGTTCCTGTATGCTCTTGCATCGTACTACAAATACTGCCGGGATGCAAGAGCGGATTTGATTATTTTCCCGGATTTTTCAAAGCGCCCCGGCAGGCTTGTCCGGCGTTTTGCCGGTCGATCGTTATTGACAGGCAAGGCGCAAACATGGTATTATTCTTTTGTGCCATTATTACCTTATTTATATGACCGGAAGGGCCCTGTCCCTTCTGTCGGAAAGGAGGGTCCTGCATGAAGATCGGCGCCATGGAGCTGGTGGTCATATTCATTGTGGCCCTGCTGGTGATCGGTCCGGACAAGCTGCCGCAGTATGCCCGCAAATTCGGTTCCGCCCTGCGGGAATTTCGCAAGGCATCCTCGGATGTGACCAGGGAAATCCGGCAGAGCGTCATCGACCCGCTGGAGGAGGCGCAAAAGCCCCTGCGCGAGGCGATGGAACCGCTGGACGATATCTCCAAGGGTCTCAAGGGTGATCTGAACGCGGTGGAAAAGGACCTCAAAAATATCGGCAAAGCCAAGCCGCAGGAGAAGCAGGCCGAGGCGGAGAAGACGCAGGAGGCCCCGGCAGAGGAAAACGCCCCCGCAGCACAAAGCGCAGAACCAGCCGCCCCCGCAGCGAACGCGGAGGCAGCAGAAGATAAAGGAGGAGAATCCGCATGAGAATCGGGACGCAGGAGCTTATCATCATCCTGATCGTTGTCATCATTATTTTTGGGCCCACCCAGATCCCCAAGCTCACCAAAATGTTCGGCAAGAGCGTAAAGAGCTTCAAGGACGGCATGGATGAGGCAGCCGAAGCCGGCGACGCGCCGCAGGCGCCGAAGGCCGGAAAGAGCCAGACGGCCGAGACCGGAAAGAAGGCCGAGGCCGGCGATGAAAAGCAAAGCTAAAGAGGCGCCCAGTCCCGATGGGAGCATGAGTCTGTCCGGCCACCTGCGGGAGCTCAGAAACCGCATCCTCGTGTGCGTGGTGCTGCTGCTGGCGGTCTTCGCCCTGTGCCTGAGCTTTGCGCCGCGCATCGTGACCCTGCTCACCGATATGGGAAAGCGCTTTGACTACGTGTATGTCTATATCGCGCCGCAGGAGCTGTTTCTCGTGTATATGAACGTAGCGCTGGTGGGCGCGGTGGTGGTGTGCTTTCCGGTGCTTGCCTACCAGGTCTACGCCTTCTGCAGCCCGGGGCTGAGCGGCAAGGAGCGCACGTATATTTCCGGCGCGCTTATCGCGGGGGCGCTGTGCTTCCTGCTGGGCGTGGCCTTTGCCTATTTCATCAGCCTGCCCTTCATGCTGCGCTTTCTTATTCAGTTTACCGGGGAGGTGGACGTGTCCGCCTCCATCAGCATCCAGTCCTACATAAGCTTTTTGCTGACGGTGTTTGTGATCTTCGGCCTGGTGTTTGAGCTGCCGGTGGTCACCGTACTGCTGACGGGGCTCGGCATCGTAAAGGCAGATTGGCTGGCCAGGGGCCGCAAGGTCATGATCGTCATCATCTTTGTGCTGGCCGCTATCATCACCCCGCCGGACATCGTCTCGCAGATCATGGTCGCCGTGCCGATGCTGGCGCTGTATGAGCTGAGCATTGTGTTGAGCCGCCTGGTCGGCAAATCAAAAAAAACCGCGGCCGAAGCCGCGTAATCGAAAGCATGAGCCGCCCCGTTCGGGGCGGCTCTGCTATTTGATAGAACAAATAGGGCAATACCGCATAATTCGGCAAGAGCAGATCCTGAGAAAATTTGGGTTCTGATAAAGGCACTTTTTCGCAGATGTACTTTGTGTACCTCAAGAGCGGTGTTGCCATAGCATTACTTTCTTTATTTCACAATATACTGCGTGAGATCCAGCTCCTCCAGACCGTCGGCATACACGGGGGGATGGGCGGCATAGTAGTCGTCCAGATCGTGGGTGATCTTCTCCTGCGCGACGGTGACGCGGGCAGTCTGGGGCGTGCCCTGGGGGCTGAAGAGGAGGCTGTCCCCGCCCAGGGGCAGGCGCATGATGATGTGGAAGCCGTAATCGGACTGCACGGCGTCGGAGACCTCGTAATCCTTCAGGGCCTTGACGGTTTCCTCAAAGACGGGAACCATGGTGCCGGGGGTGAAGGTGTAGCCGTCGGGATAGGCGGTCTTGCCGGTATCCTCGCAGTACTGCTCCTTGAGCTCCTTGAAGCGCTTGAGCAGCTCGTCATGATCCTCGATGGCGCGCAGCTCCTTGACAAGGTCGTTTGCCTGCTGCAGCTTCGCCGCGACCTCGTCCTGCTCCAGGTTCTTGCCGGTCATGGGGTCAATGGTCATGAAAAGGATGTGGTGGGCGGAGATATAGCCCTGATCCTCCAGAGCCTTGACGATGTCCGTCTCGGAAAGCTTCTCGCCCTGGGCGCCGTAGAGCTCCTGGGCCAGCAGGGTGTAGAGATCCAGGGCCTCGCTGTAGAACTGGAAGGCCTTGACGCTCAGGTGGCTGGTGTTCTCCAGCTCCTCGGCAAGCTGCTCGACCGTGGCGTTCTCGCCCAGGATCTGATTGGCCATGGCTTCGGGCTCGAGGCTCTTGAGGGCCTCCTCATCCAGGCTGATGCCCTTTTCCTTGGCGAGAGCCTTGATGGCCATGAAGCTTGACAGGGTATCGTTGGTCTCGTTCAGCAGGCCCTTGGCGTAGTTGGCGCCGGTACCGTCCCCGATGGAGCCGGTCCAGTCCGCGGCCACGCCGTAATAGGCGGCCATCTGCCGGAAGTATTCCTCATACTGCAGGCCGTTGGTGCGCAGCCAGTCGGCATAGAGATCCCAGTCCATCACCTCATCCTTGAGCGTGATGGCGGCGGTATCGGCGGGGTAGAGGGCGCGGATCGCCTCATAGTCCAGGCTGTGAACCTCGGGCGTCGCGGTGGGCGCAGGGGTGGCGTCCGCCGTGACAGCCGCAGCCTCGGGCGAGGCGGCAGCGGCGGCAGGCGCCGTCAGGGTATTGCCGGTGTGGGTGAAGCTAATCGCGGCCCCGAACAGGACCATCACGGCCACCAGGCCGAAGATCAGTTTTTTCATTGTGACGTCTCTCCTTGGTTGTGGAAATGTACGCTTGCTACTATATCACGCTTTTGTGAACTTTTAAAGTGCCTGCCAGTCCGCGACAAATTTTCTCGCCTCGTCGATGACGCGGTTTTTGTTCTGGATCCTGACGCTGAGACAGGGCTTGGAGCCGGCCTCGACCCGCAGGCGGTTTTTGTATTCAGGACGCGCATAGAGATCGGAGACCTTTTCCATATTGAAATCCGCCACCGTGAAGCGCAGCGTCCCGGCCTTCTGGGCAATGTCCGTGATGCCGGCCTTGCCCGCCTCGCCGCGCAGGAGCGCCACGTGAATGAGGGCGTTGACCCCCGGCGGGGTCTCGCCGAAGCGGTCGATGAGCTCGTCGGTCAGGTCGTCCGCCTCCGCCTCGGTGCGGATGAGGGCGATGCGGCGGTAAATGTCCATGCGCTGCTCGGCCGATTCGATATAGCGCTCGGGGATGTTCGCCGCCACGGCGAGGTCTGCCGAGCATTCGGCCCGCTGCGGCACCTCGATTCCCCGCGCCTCCAGCACGGCCTCGTTCAGGAGCTTCATATACATGTCGTAGCCCACGTCCACCATGTGGCCCGACTGTTCGGCGCCGAGCAGACTGCCCGCGCCGCGGATCTCCAGATCGCGCATGGCGATCTTCATGCCGGAGCCGAAGGCCGCGAAGTCCCGGATGGCATTGAGGCGCTTCTCGGCGATCTCGGTGAGCACCTTGTCCCGCCGGAAGGTGAGATAGGCGCTGGCCCGTCTGGTGGAGCGGCCCACGCGGCCCCGGATCTGGTGGAGCTGCGCAAGGCCCAGCTTATCCGCGTCCTCAATGATGAGGGTGTTGACGTTCGGGATGTCGATGCCCGTCTCGATAATGGTGGTGCACACCAGAACCTGGGTCTCGCCGCTCACAACGGAGTCCATCACCGAGGCCAGCATGTTCTTTTCCATCTGCCCGTGGGCCACGGCGACCGTCACGTCCTCCAGGAGCTCGCGCAGGCGGACGGCGGTGCGGTCGATATCGTCGACGCGGTTATGCAGGTAATAGACCTGCCCGCCGCGCTGGATCTCGCGGCGGATGGCGTCGGCCACGATGCCCCAGTCGTGCTCCAGCACGAAGGTCTGCACCGGCAGGCGATCCTCCGGCGGCTCCTCGATATTCGACATGTCGCGGATGCCGGACATGGCCATATTGAGTGTGCGGGGGATGGGCGTCGCCGTGAGGGTCAGCACGTCCACGCCCTTCGAGAGCTCCTTGATATGCTCCTTGTGGGTGACGCCGAAGCGCTGCTCCTCATCCACCACGAGAAGGCCGAGATTTTTGAACTTCACATCCTTGCCCAAAAGGCGGTGGGTGCCGATCACAAGATCCAGCTTCCCGCTCTCCAGATCCCGGAGCGTCCTGGTGTTGCCCGCCCCGGCGCCGAGACGGCTCAACACCCCGATTTCCACCGGGAAGCCGAAAAAGCGCTGCAGCGCGGTCTGGTAATGCTGCTGGGCCAGCACCGTGGTGGGCACGAGGATCGCGGCCTGCCTGCCGTCGAGCACGCACTTCATCACCGCGCGCAGGGCCACCTCGGTCTTGCCGAAGCCCACGTCCCCGCACAGAAGCCGGTCCATGGGCACGGAGGACTCCATATCCGCCTTGATCTCAGCGATGCACCGCAGCTGATCGTCCGTCTCGGTATAGCCGAAGTTCTCCTCAAACTCCCGCTGCCACTCGCTGTCCGGGGCAAAGGCGTGGCCCGGCAGGCGCTGGCGCTGGGCGTAGAGCTGGATGAGGCGCTTGGCCATGTCCTTGGCAGAGGCCTTGGCGCGGCTGCGGGTCCTGGCCCACTCGGCCCCGCCCATCTTGCTCAGGCGCACGGGCTTTTCCTCACCCGCGCCGGTATACTTGGTCACCATGTCAAGCTGCGTGGCGGGGACATAGAGGGTGTCGCCCCCCGCATAGTCGAGCTTGATGTAATCCTTGTCGAAGCCGTCCACCTGCATGCGCACGATGCCCGCGAATTTGCCGATGCCGTGGTTCTCGTGCACCACGAAATCGCCCGGCGAGAGGTCGGAATAGGACTCGATGCGCTGGCGGTTGGGAGGCAGCTTTCTGCCCGCCTTCGCGGTCTTGCCGCGGGCCCGGACAAGCTGGGCGTCAGTCAGGACTGTGAGGCGGAGGCCCGGATACTCGTAGCCCGCGGACACCGCGCCCACGGCGATGCGGCACTGCCCGTCCGTCGGCAGGCGCTTGAGGGTCGGGTCGATGAGGGCGTCGATACCCTTGTCGCGGAAAAACTCCTGCAGGGTTTTGGCGCGCCGCTCGTCCCCGGCGAGAACCACGACCCGGTAATCCTGCTTGAGGTAGGCCGCCACATCCTCCGCCGCGGCCGCGGCAGAGCCGGCATAGCTCGGGAGCTGCTTGGCGGCGATGCTGGTGAGGGTCTTCGGCTGCACCGGTCCCCGTCCCACGGTGAAGGCGTCCGCCATGTAGAGGGGAAACGCCGGCAGAAGCTTGAAAAGCTTCTCGGCGCTCAGGCGAAAGCCGTCGGCGCTCATGGCCATCATGCCGCGCTTTTGCAGCTCCGCCACATCCTCCGCGAGCTGCTTTTCAAAGGCCCTTGCCCGCTCACTGCAGCGGCCCGGCTGGTCGAGAAAGAGCAGGGCGTTTTCGGGGATATAGTCAAAGCCGCTGGCCTCTTCATACAGGATCGGCAGATACCGGTCCGCGTCCGAAAGCGTGAGGCCCTCGGCGAGCTTTTCCGCGTCGGCGCGCAGGGTGGCGGCCAGGGTCTGGGCGTTCTCGCCCTTGCGGCGCTTGATATAGTTGTCGGCAAAGCGCCCGATCTCCCGCGCCACCGCGCCCGCCCCGCCGGTCGAGAGGGAGGGCAGGGCCTCCAGCGCCGGGAGGATGCGGCAGAAATCGAGGGGATCCCCGCGCCGCTGGCTCTGCACGTCAAAGTGTGCCATGGAGTCGATGTCGTCCCCCCAGAATTCGATGCGCACGGGCTCCGTGTCGGCCGGGGAGAAGAAGTCCAGGATGCCGCCGCGCCGGGCGAACTGGCCGGGGCCCTCCACCTGCTCGCAGCGGGTGTAGCCGCAGCGCAGCAGCGCCTCCTCCGCCTCCTCGGGCGGACAGGCGGCGCCGTCCCGGATCTCATATGCCGCGCGCTTTAGGAGCGCGGGCGGGAAGGTGCGCTGCATGAGGCTGGAGACGGAGGCGACGGTGATCTCGCTCTCCCCCGCGGCGAGCTTATACAGGGCGGCAATGCGCTTCTGCTCGGCGGGCCGGGAGACGGCCTCTGCGGGGTAGAAGACATAGTCGCGCATCCCGAGAACGGTGATCTCCTTGCCGGTCATGGCGGCGAGATCCCGCGCGAAGCTTTCGGCGGCGGTATCGTCCGGGCAGAGGACAAAGAGCGGCATGCGCAGCTGCATGTACAGCGCCGCCGCCAAATTGGCCCGGTGCACCGGAGAAAGGCCGGAAATGAGCGCGGGAAGCCCTCCGCTCTCGAGCAGGGAGGGGAGGGCGGCGGCTTCCTTGTGGGTGAGTATTTGATTGATGAGTTGTTCCATAGTTTACCTTTTGCGGATTTGTATTTCAATAAGCGCGGAGTCGCTTTCGTTTGGAGTGTGAAGTTATGGAGCGGCTGCGCCACATGTCAATGTTCAAAGCGCCTGGGCGCGGCAGAGCGCGGCGTAGACGCCGTTTTTCGCCATCAGCTCTTCATGGCTGCCCTGTTCAACGATATGTTCATCCTCCACCACGGCGATGCAGTCGGCATGCTTGACAGTGGAGAGGCGGTGGGCGATGACGATGGTGGTGCGGCCCCGGCTGAGCTCGTCAAGCGACGCCTGGATGCGCTGCTCGGTGACGGTGTCGAGGGCGGAGGTCGCCTCGTCCAGCACCAGGATCTTCGGATTTTTGAGAAAGACGCGGGCAATGGAAATGCGCTGCTTCTGCCCGCCGGAGAGCATGATGCCCCGCTCGCCGATATAGCTGTCGTAGCCGTCGGGCATCTGCATGATCTCGTCGTGGATCTCCGCGCGCACCGCGGCCTCCACGATCTCCGCGTCGCTGGCGTCGGGGCGGCCGTAGCGGATGTTCTCGCGCACGGTGCCGGCGAACATGAAGACCTCCTGCTGGATGACGCCGATGTTGCGGCGCAGGCTTGTCTGCGTGACCGTGCGCACGTCCTGTCCGTCTACCAGCACCGCGCCGTCCGTCACGTCATAGAAGCGGGGGAGCAGGTTGGAGATGGTAGTCTTGCCGCCGCCGGAGGGCCCGACCAGGGCCAGGCACTCGCCGGGCCTGACGTGCAGGTTCACATGGCGCAACACCGGCAGACCGTTCTGGTAAGAAAAGCTCACATCCCGGTACTCGACCTCGCCCGCGACCTCGCCGAGCGTCTTCGCGTCGGGCGCGTCGGTGACGGCGGGCTCGGTGTTCATGACCTCGAGAAAGCGGGAAAAGCCCGCCATGCCCTGCATATAGGTCTCGGAAAACTGAGACAGGCGGCGGATGGGGTTGACGAAGGTCGTGATGTAGAGCGAAAACGTAATGAGATCGACGTAGCTGAGTTCTCCGCCCATGATGAGAAGACCGCCCACGGCAATGACCGCCACCTGGGCGATGCCGGAGGAAAACTCCATGCCGCTCTGAAAGCCCGCCATCGCGCGGTAGTACTCCACCTTCGCGCCCCGGTAGAGGGCGTTTGCGGCGTTGAATTTCTGGCTCTCCTTGTCCTCGTTGGCGAAGGCCTTGGCGGTGCGGATGCCGGAGATGGAGGATTCGATGGCGGCGTAGATTTCGCCGGTCTTGCGCTTGACCTCAAGATTGGCCCTGCGCATGCGCATGCGCTGCGTGAGGGTAAACCAGACGCTCACCGCCAGCACCAGAAAGAGCGCGAGGGCGAGGCGCCAGCTGATGGTGAGCATGACGAGCATGGAGCCGAAAAAGGTGAGCGCGCAGATCAGCAGGTTCTCCGGCCCGTGATGGGCAAGCTCCGTCACATCGAAGAGGTCGGAGGTGATATGGCTCATGAGAACGCCGGTGCGGTGCCTGTCGTAGTAAGAGAAGCTCAGGCTCTGCATGTGCTCAAAGAGGTCGCGGCGCATGTCGGACTCGGTAAGCACGCCCATGCGGTGGCCGTAAACCACGATCGCATAGTTGAGCGCCGCCTTGATAACATATGCTCCCGCCATCAGCAGCATGACCGCGAAAAAGGCCTTATACTGCTTTTCGGGCAGAAGCGTGTACATGCTTTTTCGTGAGACATAGGGGAAGATGAGATCCACCAGCGCAACCGCCACCGAACAGGCCATATCCAACGCAAAAAGCCCCTTGTGCCGCCCGATGTAGCGGGCGAAGATCTGAAGAGGCGGGGCTTTGTAGTTGATGGGTTTGTTTGTCATAGAATCTTCTTCCTTACAGGCTCACGCAAACTTTTCCCGCTCCGCGACAGCCAGCGCGTCGCAGCGATTGTTGTATTCGTTTTCGGCGTGGCCCTTGACCCAGTGGTAGTGCATCTCATGCTGGCTCGTAAGATCCAGCAGCATTTCCCAGAGGTCAGGATTGAGGGCGGGCTTTTTGTCGGACTTGATCCATCCCTTCCTGCGCCAGCCCCAGGCCCAGCCCTTTTCCAGCGCGTCGATAACGTATTTGGAATCGGACCAGAGCTCCACCACGCACTTCTCCCTGAGGTGCAGCAGCGCCTGAATAACGGCGGTCAGCTCCATGCGGTTGTTGGTGGTCATGGCCTCCCCGCCGGAGATTTCCTTTTCCACGCCCTTATAACGCAGGATCGCCCCCCAGCCGCCAGGCCCGGGATTGCCGCTGCACGCGCCGTCGGTATAGATATCGACTGTTTTCAATGGTAATCCTCCGGGATCTCAAGCTTTTCATACTTCGCCTTGAGGATCTTGTACTCGTCGCGGTCGATGAGGCCGTTTTTATAGAAGCCCTCCACCTGCTCGAGGTACTTTTCCTTCCCGCTCTTATGGCCGCAGGTGATGACCTCCTCCGCCTCGTCCTTGTGCCGGAGGACAGAGGCATGCGGCGTCTTCACCGCCGTGGGCTGTGGGAAGGGACGGTTGAGCGGCACGGCGGCATGTTTTTTCTTGCCGCCTTTGTTTTCCTTTATCCATGAGATAAAAGTGACGATGACCGCGATGAAGGCGACAATGAGCACGGAGGCGATGACGACAGGCAGATTCTCCGGATTGAGATCCGATGAGAACAGATAGAGCAGAACCGTCACCGCGATGATTACAAGGGTCACCATGCCGGAGCCCTTACTGCCTTGCTTGTTGTTCATGCAAGCGCACCTCCCCTTGATTCAGTCAGGAGCCTGGAGTGTGGAGCTATGGGATGATTCAATCCTGTCTTTAAGGCAATACCGCATAATTCGGCAAGAGCAGATCCTGAGAAAATTTGGGTTCTGATAAAGGCACTTTTTCGCAGATGTACTTTGTGTACCTCAAGAAGCTCCATTCACTCCAAGCTTAACATTCTTTTACGTTTCTTCCCCGTTTCCGGCGTCGTCTTCCGTCCCGTCCTCCGCCGTGTCCTCGGCCGCCTTTTCGGTGCATTCGATCGAAATGACGCGGCTGGTTTCCACGAGGCGCATGAGGCGCACGCCCTGCGTGGAGCGGGACAGGAGGCTTACCCGGTCGACCGCCATGCGGATGATGGTGCCGTCGTCCGTGATGATCAGCAGATCCTCGTCCCCGGTGACAAGCTTCACATCGGCGATGAGGCCGGTCTTGCCGGTGCAGTTATAGTTCTTTACGCCGATGCCGCCGCGGCCCTTGACCGCGTATTCGCTGAGAGCGGTGCGCTTGCCGTAGCCCTTTTCGGTGACGGTGAGCACCTCACCCCCCTGACCGGAGGCCCCGGCGCCGATGACGAAGTCGCCCTCTCTGAGGCGGATGCCGCGCACGCCGACGGCCATGCGGCCCATGGCGCGCACGTCGGTCTCGTTGAAGCAGACGGACATGCCGTTTCTTGTCGCGATAAAGATATCCTCGTTCCCCGTCGTGGAGAGGACGGAAATGAGCTCGTCCCCCTCGTCGAGGGTGATGGCGCGGATGCCGTTGGAGCGGATGTTGCGGAGCTGGGTCTGCTCGATGCGCTTGACGGTGCCGTTTCTTGTCACGAAGAAGAGATAGCTCTCCTCCTCCATGCCGCGCCCGCGGATCATGGCGCTGACCTTTTCCGGCTCGTCCACGTTCTCTACGGGGATGATGTTCACGATATTGGTTCCCCTGGCGCTTCTGCCCGCCTCCGGGATCTGGTAGCCCTTCTTGATGAAGACCCGGCCCCTGGAGGTAAAGAAGAGGATATAGTCATGGGTGGAGGCGGTGAAGACGGTCTCCACATAGTCCTCGTCCTTGGTGGCCATGGCGCGGATGCCGCGGCCGCCGCGGCCCTGGGCCCGATACTCGCTGACCGGCGTGCGCTTGATATAGCCGCCGTGGGTCAGGGTGTAGACGCAGTTTTCCTCCTCAATCAGATCCTCAATGTCGATCTCGTCCGCCACGTCCTGGATCTCGGTGAGGCGCTCATCCCCGTACCTGTCGCGCAGGGCAATCAGCTCGTCCTTCAAAACGGCCTTGACCTTCTCGGGATCTGCCAGCAGCTCGCGGTAATAGGCGATGCGCTCCTCGAGCTCCTTGTATTCGTTCTCAAGCTTCTCGCGGTTGAGGCCCTGCAGGGCGATCAGGCGCATGTCACAGATGGCCTGGGCCTGCACATCATCGAGATTGAAGCGCTCCATGAGGCGGGCCTTGGCGTTGTCATAGCTTGTGCGGATGATGTGGATGACCTCGTCGATATTGTCCTGGGCGATGAGCAGCCCTTCCAGCAGATGGGCGCGCTCGAGGGCTTTCTTGAGGTCAAACTTCGTGCGGCGCACGATGATCTCCTCCTGGAAGGCGAGATACTCATCCAGGATGTGCCGCAGGGAGAGGATGCGCGGCTGGGTCTGGTTGTTGACCAGGGCCAGCATGTTGATCGAAAAGCTCGACTGCATGGCAGTCTGGGCGAAGAGGCGGTTCAGGACCACCTGGGGATTGGCGTCTCTTTTCAGCTCGATGACCATGCGCATGCCGTTGCGGTCGGTCTCGTCGCGCAGGTCGGAGATCCCCTCCAGGCGCTTGTCGTGCACCTGATCGGCGATATTCTTGATGAGCTGGCGCTTGTTGACCTGATAGGGCAGCTCCGTCACGATGATGCGGGTGCGGCCCTGGCCGAATTCCTCAAACTCCGCGCGGGCGCGCACGATGATCTTGCCGCGGCCGGTGAGGTAGGCCTGGCGGATGCCGCTGCGGCCCATGATGATGCCCCTGGTGGGGAAGTCCGGACCTGTGATGTGCTGCATGAGGTCCGAGAGCGTGGCCTCGGGATTGTCCAGCACACAGACGCAGGCGTTGATGACCTCGGTGAGGTTATGGGGCGGGATATTGGTCGCCATGCCGACGGCGATGCCGGAGGAGCCGTTGACCAGCAGGTTTGGGAACTTGGAGGGCAGGACCCGGGGTTCCTTGCGCGTCTCGTCAAAGTTGGGGTCCCAGTCCACGGTCTCCTTGTCGATATCCCGCAGCATCTCGTTGGAGATCTTCGACATGCGCGCCTCGGTATAACGGTAGGCGGCAGGGGGGTCGCCGTCCACGGAGCCGAAGTTGCCGTGCCCGTCGATGAGCATATAGCGCATGGAAAAGCTCTGCGCGAGGCGTACCATGGCGTCATAGACGGAGGCGTCGCCGTGGGGATGGTAGCGGCCCAGCACGTCGCCCACGCAGGTGGCGGACTTCTTGAAGGGCTTGTCGGCGGTCAGGCCGTCCTCATACAGGGTATAGAGGATGCGCCGGTGCACGGGCTTTAAGCCGTCGCGCACGTCCGGCAGGGCGCGCCCGACGATGACCGACATGGCGTAGTCGATGTAGCTGGTCTGCATCTCGCTGACCAGCTCGGATTCGGTGATGGCCTGATTCGGGAACGCAATGTCCTCAGGCTTGTAGTCTCGTTTATGTGCCAATGTAATTATTCCTCCTTATAGGCTCCCCCTCTGGGGGAGCTGTCATGGCCGATCTCCCGCGAGGCCATGACTGAAGGGGTGTCCGTCTTCGCACAAACCCCTTCCACCGCTGAAGCGGTTCCCCTCCCCCAAACGCCGCTGCGCGGCTGGGGGAGGCAAAGGCATATCAGATGTCCAGGTTCACAACGTACTTCGCGTTCTGCTCGATCTGGTCACAACATGTGAATCCCGGTCAGATCGCATATTTGCTTTGAATTCCAGTACTTATTTGTCCAGTGAAAATAAATGGTTTTTCTTTTTTTGAAAATTCTGAACGGTTCCTGTGTATTGTCGTATATATGCATGACATCGCATACCTTGACAAGCTGCGGAATCAGCTTCAATGCCCTGTCGTATCGAAGTCTGACCTTGTTCTCCGGAACACCGTGCCCACCCTGCATTTCTCTCATGTTCACACGTGCTACATTAATGTCTGGATCTGCGGTAAGCACATAAAAACAACGAATAAAATAACCTTTTTCTCTTGCTCTTTGCAGCAGCCTCAGATTTCTGTCGGTGGATAATACCGTTTCAAAGGTAAAATCCTGCATCTGTTCCAATGCATTTTCACGCATCATTTCCGCACGCTGCGCTGCTTCAAGATCAGAGCAATGGTTTGCGCGCTTGATATCGTCCGCATTGATATAAATACCTGCTGTTTTGGCAAGCTTTGTAACAGTGGATTTTCCGCTGCCGTTCGGGCCGGCAAAGACAATGATTTCCGGCTGCAGTCTATCAACTGACATATTCTCTTCTTCCGTCCGGATAGGCAAGATAGGCTTTTTTCAGCTCGTCATCGTAACGCGCCTGAGGAAGACCCTGTACGACCCGGATTTCCTCATCAATACGGATAGCCTCCTTAAACCTGCGTGTAATTTCCTCATCGGAAAGACCGCAGGTATAGTCAAGCTGGTTTTTTTCCGGCATGTTGCTTCCTCCCTTATATTCTATGCGGCCTGTCAGATGTCCAGATTCACAACGTATTTCGCGTTCTGCTCGATCCACTCGCGGCGCGGCTCCACGTCCTCGCCCATGAGGATGGTGAAGACCTGGTCGGCCTCGATGGCGTCGTTGAGGGTGATGCGGCGGAGCGTTCTTGTCTCCGGGTCCATGGTGGTCTCCCAGAGCTCGTGGGGGTCCATCTCACCGAGACCCTTGAAGCGGGAGATATCCACCTTCGCGTTCTGGTTGTCGCTGCGCAGCTCTGCCGAGATCTTGTCGCGCTCCTCGTCGGAGTAGGCGACCTTCTGGGTCTTGCCGCGGGTGAGCTTATAGAGCGGCGGCACGGCGGAATAGACGTAGCCGCGCTCGATGAGCGGGCGCATGTAGCGGAAGAAGAAGGTCAGAAGCAGGGTGCGGATATGGCTGCCGTCCACGTCGGCATCGGCCATGATGATGATTTTGTGATAGCGGAGCTTCTCGATATTGAACTCGTCCCCGATGCCGGCGCCGAGGGCGACGATGAGGGGATAGAGCTTGTCGTTGCCGTAGATCTTGTCGGCGCGGGCCTTCTCCACATTGAGCATCTTGCCCCACATGGCGAGGATGGCCTGGAATCTCGAGTCCCTGCCCTGGATAGCGGAGCCCGCGGCGGAATCGCCCTCGACGATGTAGATCTCGCAGAGGCTGGGGTCGCGCTCGTTGCAGTCCTGGAGCTTGTCCGGCATCTGCCCGGACTCAAGACCCGTCTTGCGGCGGACGGAATCGCGGGCCTTGCGTGCGGCCTCGCGCGCGCGGTTTGCCATGAGCGCCTTGTCGAGAATGGCCTTGGCGACCTGGGGATGCTCCTCAAAATAGGTGGTGAGCTGATCGTTTACAAGCGAATCCACCAGCGTGCGGATATAGGCGTTTCCGAGCTTCTGCTTGGTCTGGCCCTCAAACTGCGCCTCGGGGAGCTTGACGGAAATGACGGCGGAGATACCCTCGCGCACATCGTCGCCGGAGACCTTGTCGTCCCCCTTGATGATATTGTTTTTCTGGCCGTAGGCGTTGATGACACGGGTCAGGGCCGTTTTGAAGCCCGTCTCGTGCATGCCGCCCTCGGGCGTGTGGATGTCGTTGGCAAAGGAGACCAGCGTATCCTTGAAATCGTCGTTATACTGCAGGGCGATCTCAGCCACGGCGTCGCCCTTCTCGCCGGAGATGTAGATCACATCCTCGTGAATCGGGGTCTTGTGGCGGTTTAAGTAGCGCACGAACTCCCGGATGCCGCCCTCGTAGCGGAAGCGCTGGCTCTGCTCCTGGCCGGGGCGCTGATCCTCGATGGTGATGGCAAGGCCCGCGTTCAGGAAGGCCTGCTCGCGCATACGGCGGCGCAGGGTGTCATAGTCGTACACCGTTTCGTCAAACATTTCGGGGTCAGGCTTAAAGCGGACGGTGGTGCCGGTCTTATCCGTCTCTCCCACAACGCGCATGGGCTCTGTGATGGCGCCGCGGGAAAACTTCATGACATGGCGCTTGCCGTCCTTGCAGACCTCAACCTCCAGCCATTCGGAGAGGGCGTTGACAACCGAGGCGCCCACGCCGTGCAGACCGCCGGAGACCTTGTAGCCCCCGCCGCCGAACTTGCCGCCCGCGTGCAGCACGGTAAAGACCACCTCCAGGGCGGGCTTTCCGGTCTGCTCCTGAATATCCACGGGGATGCCGCGGCCGTTGTCGGAAACGCAGATGATATCGCCCGGCTCGATGACGACCTCGATATGGGTGCAGTAGCCGGCCAGGGCCTCGTCGATGGAGTTGTCCACGATCTCATAGACCAGGTGATGCAGGCCCGACGAGGAGGTAGAGCCGATATACATGCCCGGCCGCTTGCGCACCGCCTCCAGTCCCTCAAGCACCTGGATCTGTGAGGCGTCATATTCCTGTGTTACTTTTTCAATATTGTCTGACATAAACTTCTCCTAACTGGATATTGTGCGGGCCGCCGGGGGCGTCGGCCCCTGCAGCTCGTTAGAACGCTTCAACAGCGTTGCGGTGTTCATCTGACTGAGGATCAGGCTGCGCTGTCCGCGGCCTTCACAGACCACGAAGGACTTGGGAATGTCCTCTGCGGCGTTTTCGACCTCGCCGGCCTTTTCGCAGGCCGAGAGAAAGCTTCGCGTGAGGCGGGACTGGCTTGTGATGTCAAGATCAAAGATGCCGATGATCTCATCATCCCGCACGACTTTGCCCTTACCGAGGTGCAGATATCTCATGCTGTTTTCCTCTCTCCGTCCGTTATATGATTCAGTTGTGTGTCGCAGGAGTCGATCCCCTGATCGGCCCGAAATGCCGGGCCGACCGTTTTGGGCCGATGAGGGCATCGGCCCCTGCGCGACGGAAATTCCGGCTGCCTCACCGAATCCGGCCCCCCTCCACAAAGAGGACGCGCCCGCCGGTGCGTTTGGAGATTCCCTCATCCTCACAGCAGGTGATGAGCGTCTGACCGCCGCCGATGCGGTTGAGGACGAACTCCTGCCGCCGCTGATCGAGCTCGGAAAGCACGTCATCAAGCAGGAGGATGGGATATTCGCCGGTTTCCTTCAGAAATATTTCCCGCTCGGCAAGCTTGAGAGACAGCGCCGCCGTCCTGGTCTGTCCCTGGGAGGCAAAGGCGCGGGCGTTTTTCCCGTTGATGTCGATCTCCAGATCGTCCTTGTGTGCGCCGGTCAGACACTGCGCGCTGTCCAGCTCCGCCTGGCGGTGCCGCTCCTGGTGTTCACAGATATCATAATAGATTTCCCTGGCAGAGGCGAAGGGATCGCGCACGGAGCTCACGGTCTTATACTGTACCTGCAGCTCCTCCTGCCCGTCAGAAAAATCCCGGTGGATGGGGGCTGCCGCCTCACTCAGGCGCAGCGCGAAGGCTGCGCGGTAGCGGATGAGCTGGGCTGAGGCCCGGGCCATACCGTCGGAGAAATCATCCAGCGTGTCGAGCAGGGCGGGCTTTTCGTGCCAATCCTTTAAGATACGGGTCTTGTTCTCATACAGACGGTTAAAGTCGGAGAGGATCTCGGCATAGCGCGGGCGGATCTGACAGATGGCGTTGTCCATGAGGCGCCGCCGCACCGCGGCTCCCTCCTTGATGAGGTTCAGATCATCCGGGCAGAAAAGCACGGTGTTGACCGTATCCGAAAGCTCTCCGGCATTTTTTCTGACGGCATTGACCAGAATGCGCTTGGGCCTGCCGGGGGTCAGGCGGATGTTCACGGTCTGCTCACGCCCGTGACTGAAGACGTCCGCGAGGATATCCGCCCCGTCGGAGTCAAAGCCCACAAGCTCCTTATCAAAGCGGGTACGAAAGCTCCTGCCCATGGCGAGCATGTACACCGCCTCAAGAAGATTTGTCTTGCCCTGGGCGTTGGGGCCGCAGATGACGTTGGTGCCGGCGTCAAACTCCGCCGTTTCAAAGTCATAGTTGCGAAAGCCGTTTAACGCGATGCGCCGGACGATCATGCCTTTACGATCTCCAGCACCGTGCCCTGAAAGTCCACCTTGTCCCCGGGGTAAAGCTTCCTGCCGCGCTGGGTGCAGGTCTCCCCGTTGACGCCGACAAGCCCGTCGGCAATGACCATCTTGGCCTCGCCCCCGGTTCCGACCAGCGCCGCGAATTTCAGCAGAGCGTCGAGCTTGATAAACTCAGTTGTGATTTCGATTCGTTCCATAAAAACCTCTTTTTCAGTCTGGCGTTTTCAGTGACTCCAAACTGTTTCATGCGTGCAGCCGCACCGGCAGCACCATGTACGTAAAGTCCTCGCTGCCGTCGGCAGCCTTGATGATGCAGGGGGAGGCGGCGGAGTTGATGCAGAGCTTGAGCTCGTCCTTGCCGGCGGCCTTGAGGGCGTCCTTCATATAGCGGTCGTTGAAGCCGATGAGAAGCCCCTCGCCGTTTCCTTCACAGGTGCAGACGTCCTCCGCCCGGCCGATGGGGGTCACGCAGAGGCAGTCGATGGTGCCGTCGCCCATGGTCATGCGCACGGGGCTGGAGTTTTTCTCGCTGACAATGAGAGAGACGCGGTCGATGGAGGCCATGAATTCCGCTCGGTCTACTTTGATCTCGTATTTGAAGGTCTCGGGAATTGAGCGGCGATAATTGAGAAATTCACCCTCGAGCCGGCGGGAAACAACCACAGTGTCGCCGATCTCAAAGGAGATATGCCGGGAGCCGACAGAGATCGAAACATCCCCCTCCTCATCGGAGCAGATTTTTTCCACATCGCTCAGGGCAGTGCCGGGCACCACAAAGGTGCAGCTTTCAAGTCTGGAATCTGCAAGCTCCTCCGTCCTTCTCGCAAGGCGGTATCCGTCCACAGAGACAAGGGTCAGCCGCTTTTCCTCCACCTCGAAGAGAGTGCCGGTGTAGATGGGGCGCACCTCATCGGTGGAAACGGCGAAAATGGTCTTGTTGATCATATCCTTCAGGATACGCTGAGGCAGGCGGATGGAATTGAGCGTGTCGAAGCTCGGCAGCTCCGGATAATCCTCCGCGCTGATGCCGAGGATGTTGAACTGGCTCTTGCCGCATTTGACGGTGATATTTTCTTTTTCATCAGAAGAGACGGAAACGATACCGTCGGGCAGGCGGCGAATCATCTCGCCGAAGAGCCTGGCCCCCACGACGACAACGCCGCGCTCGGCAATATCGGCTTCTATCCCGGTGACGATGCCCTCCTTGAGATCATAGCCCTTGACATAGAGCTTATCCTCGGCGCTGATCTGAAGACCCTCCAGCGCGGGGATGGGGCTTTTGGAGGCGGCTGCGCGGGAGGCGATGCTGCAGGCAGTCTGGAGCATATATTTTTCACAGCTGAATTTCATAGGACTTCCTCCGAATCTATTTTTCTCTCAGCAAGAAAGAAAGGATATATTTTTAGTAGCAATAGTAGTAGACAAAATAATTGTGGAAAAGTGGGCTCATGCCTTAAAAAGCCTTGCTTTTGCCTGTTGACAAAAATGTGGACGGATTTGCCGCTTTCAACAGGCGCTGCATGCCCAAGTTTTTTCAACAACAAGAAAAATTTTTTCCACAGGATAATTGTTGAAAGCTTTCAGCCTTCCCGATCGTTGGAGTTGATGTTGCTTGTCACGTCCCGAACGATGGTGGCGGTCTTGTGATCGGTTTGAATGAGATTCTCAATTTTGCGGATAGAGCTCAGAACCGTAGCGTGATTGCGTCCTTCATAGAGCTCGCCGATCCCCTGGAGGGAGAGATCCGTGAGGGTGCGGATCAGATACATGGACACCTGCCGAGCCATGGCGGTGTTTTTCGAACGGCTCTGTCCGCGCAGCTCCTCCTCGTTGATTTGAAAGTAACGGGCAGTCTCGCGGATGATGATGGCGGGCGTAGGGGTAAAAATGCCCTCCTTCATAACATCCTTGATCGCGCGCTTGACCGAGTCGATGTTGATAATTTCATTGAGGATTTCCTTATAGGCTGTGAGCTTTTTGATCACACCCTCGAGCCGACGGATATTGTCGGTGATGTTGTCTGAGATATAGAACACCGCATCGTCCGAGAGCATGAGACCGAGCTGGGCGGCCTTGTTGCGCGTGATGGCCATGCGCGTCTCCAGATCCGGCGGCTGGATATCCGCCATCAGGCCCCACTCAAAGCGGGTGCGCAGGCGGTCGTCGAGGGTCGCCATCTCCAGCGGGGGCCGGTCTGAGGTGATGACGATCTGATTGCCGGCCTCATAGATGCTGTTGAAGGTGTGGAAGAACTCGTTCTGCGTCTGCTGCTTGCCGGCGATAAACTGAATATCGTCCACCAGAAAGAGATCGACATTTCGGTATTTGTTGTGAAAATCCTCAGTCGTGCCGTTTTTGATGGCGCGGACGAGCTGATTTGTAAATTCGTCCCCCTTGATGTAGACGATGCGCTTTTTCGGTTCCCGCTCATGGATGGCATTGCCGATCGACAGCAGCAGATGGGTCTTGCCGAGGCCGGAGTTACCGTAAATGAAAAGGGGATTGTAGGTCTTGCCCGGATTTTCCGAGACAGCCACCGCGGCGGCGTGGGCAAAGCGGTTGGAATTGCCCACGATGAAGTGGTCGAAGGTATAGCCCGCCATCTCCGGCAGGGAGTTGAGATTGTCCTTCTGGGTAGGCATGTCGCTCAGCTCCTCCTCCGTGAGGACGAGCACCTCAAAATCCGAGGCAAAGAGATCATAGAGCGCGGCCTTGATACGATCGCTGAAGCGCTTTTGAATGATTTCCTGCTTAAATTCGGAGCTGGTCTGCAAAATCAGACGGCAATCGTCCAGCTCCACGGGCACGCAGTCGAGAAACCAGGTCTCCATGGCCGTCGGCGTGAGCTGCTGGGCCAGGATGTCCAGGATTTTCTGCCATATATCTTTGACGGAATTTACCAACTTTTACACACTCCCCACGGCCTTTTTGCGCGCATATTCTTTAACTAATGTATTATAACAGATTTCCACAAGGCTTTCAAGGTTTTTTGAAGCAGTAAATATAAATAATGTAAGGAAGTTTTGCTTCAAAGCACGCGGGCATTAAAAAATGCAGGGGTCGATCCCCGGATCGACCTGTCGCATTCCGCACAATGCTGGAAAGGACAGGACGAAGAGGGCGTCGATCCCTGCTGTATTTTTTGATTTATGGGTATCGGCTTAACTCAGCTATCTCCCGTCATTGCGAGCCAGTGCGCACACCAATGTCATTAAGGCAGCGAAGTGAAGCGAAAGACGGCGGGACAGGAAACCGAAGTCGTAAAGAAAAAGGGCATGGCAAGAAAGCAGACATAGTCTGC
>CADARY010000042.1 GCA_902790375.1 Oscillospiraceae bacterium
CGGGACAGATTGAACAGGCAGGGGAGTACTTTGAGCTGTTTGAATCGGATTACCGGGATCTGTCTGAGTGCCTGGGGAGGGCGGTACTCCGGATTCGACATGCGTGACCGGCGCAATTTGAGCGGCCGGCTGGTAGTCCGGCACATTGGGTGTGCTCATCGGCGGAGAAGTGATTTCCGGCTGCGGAATATAGCCCTGTGTCATCATGCCGGTGCTGATACAGGACAGAATATAATGGCTGCTGCCGCCGATCTCCAGACGTAGAACGCCGTCGCCTCCGACCTGGATCAGGCCGGGATAGATCCCGGTATCCGTGCGGAACTGAAACTCCGTTCCGGCAAAGGCTGGTCCCAACTGAACCTCCAGATACGACGGACTTATAACCTGGATCTCACTGCCGTCGGTATCGGCAAAGGCGGGCGGAGAGTGGAGAAAGTGAAAAACAAACAGCAGCGCAAGGGGCAGAAAAAGGCTTTGGAGTTTTCTTTTCATTTATCCTCCTGCAAAGTTAATTAGCAAAATATATATTGAAATATGCTCATAATAATGCTAATATGAGCATGGAAAAGGGGGGTGCTGAATATGCCGAGTATTCGACCGATCTCGGATTTACGAAATAACGCCAATGAAATCTCAGATTTTTGCCGTCAGACCAGAGAACCCGTCTTCATAACCCGCAACGGTACCGGAGACATGGTCGTCATGAATCTGGAGGAGTACGAGCGCCAGATGGCTACCATCGATCTCTACGGCAAGCTCGCCATCGCCGAGCAGCAGATTGCAGATGGCGCGGAGGGCGAGGATTTTGCTGCCGTTGCCAAAGAGATGCGGGGACGCGTACATGGGGTATAAGGTGAAAATCTATCCGGCTGCAAAGCAGGATCTGTCAGACATCGTGGATTATCTGAATACCCTGTCCCAGGAAGCGGCGCTGAAGTATTACGACCGCCTCACGGAGGAGATCCTGAGCCTTCGGGAGATGCCGGAGCGCTGTCCGCGTCCGCGGGATCTTGCCCTTGCGGCAAAGGGTTACAGATACCTCATCGTAGGCAACTATCTGGTTTTCTATGTGGTGTCCGGAGATACGGTACAGATCAGAAGGATCCTGTATGGCCGCAGGGATTATAAGCTGCTATTGTAAAGATTCGGCGCCCGTGTTTGCGGGCGCTGCTTCTTTTACCCTCTCACAGAAGACAAGATAACGGTACAATCCGCCGGAGCCATAGGGATGGCAGGTGAGCAGCGTTACCAGATCCCGGTCCTTTTGGATCAGGATGGCGTTTACATCGTTGGGGTTGATGATCTTTATATCCACAACTTTGTAAGTCAGGGTCTCCCAAAGATTAGTTATGTAAACCTCATCCCCGTATTGCAGCAGCTCTATATCCAGAAAGTATTTGCATCCGTTCCAGCTCCTGTGCCCGGCGATCACGCTGTTGCAGTTCTCGCCGCCGATCGGGATGCTGGTCTGCGCGAGGACACTGGCACCGTTTGACATGTTTTCGTAGCTGGCACCGAGGTACAGGGGCATCTCCAGATCCATTCTTGGGATGCGGATCACGCCGAAGACCTGATCGGGAAGACCGTATGCAGTGAGATCAAAGTAGGAGTCCTGGTAAGCCTCCCGGCTGTTGAGACCGGACTGCTTTGAGGCGTCAAGCCATTTGTTGTAGTCCCGCATGTCCAGATAGAGATTCTCGTAGGGGATGGGCACATGATCATTTGGATTCGTGCGCGGCGGCTCTTGCTGCTTTTGAATATTCTCTGCCTGCTCATAAAAGGCCTGTGTGTCCTCCTTCATCTGGCGTGTTTTCTGCGCGCTGTATATCAGGGGCGTCAGAGCATAGTAGGCGCTCAGAGCTGCAAGGATCATAAGCAGCACCAGAAGGAATGCTTTAATATACTTCGTGGCGGCCTCTCTTCCTGCCGATCGGACGACGGCATGTTCTGCCAAGGCGGAAAAGGATCAGGCTGCGCAGGGTCAGAACAACGATCACAAGGGTGACAATAACAAGCAGTGCGAGGAATACGCCGCGGAGATAGGCATTGAGCCAGGTCGAGCCCGCAGGCGTATCCGGGATCTGCGAAGCGGTCATTTCCACAAGCTCCTCGGGGGCCGCGTATTCCACGCGCTCACCCCGTACAAGGAGACGGTGGGTGTTGACGCCCAGCGGTGTACAGGTGATGAGCGTACAGTAATCATGCTGACCCTCGATCATAAGACGGGAGGTATCCTCGGGCAACACGGTGAAAAGCTCCTTTACCCGGTAAGCCAGCGTATCGTTCAGGACATGGATAAAGAACATGTCTCCGACCTCCAGCTTGTCCAGATCCGAGAAGAGCTTGTCCTTTGCAAGACCCGAGTGTCCGGTGAGGATGCAGTGGGTGGCCTCACCGCCGACCGGGAGAGCTGAGCCGAGCAGATGTCCGACGCCGCGATTCAGGGAATCATCCCCAGCGCCATGGTAGATCGGGAGATTGACAGAGATCTTCGGAATCTCTACATAGGCCATGACCCCGTCCTGATGGACATTCAGCAGCTGCTCATAGCTTGCGGAGGCATACTCCATTTCCTCTTTGGAAAAGGTCATCCCAATTACGCTGCGCAGGGAGGCGTTATACGCCCTAGCTGCCTGCATGGCGTTTTCCAGAGCCGTGTTGTCCATCTGGCTTATTGCCTCGGTATACTCGGTCTCGATCAGACTCCGGTTTCTTTCGGTATAGGCATTGGCTATAAGGGGATAAAGAGTGATGCCGACGGCCAGCAGGACAGCCACGGCAAGGAGTGCAAATTGGACGGTTCTTTTCATGCGATCCTCCTGAAGAAAGCGGAGAGGCCCGAAAGCCTCTCCGCGATGGGGTTTTAATTATCTTTGGCGGTCTTCTTCCTGCTCAGAAGCACGATGCCGAACACGGCCAAAGCCAGTCCGGAAAGCCCGATGATGGGGAACCAGTAAGAACCGTGACCGCCGGTCTGGGGCAGATCAAAGCCCTTCGTATTCACACAGACAAAGGGGACGAAGGCGTTGCCGGACTCGCCGTCGGGCTTCATGTTCACCGGATTGCCGTCAACGGTTGCCGCTGCGGTGAGCGGCTTGTGCTCCAGATGCTTCTGGGGCATGTTTTTATACAGTCCGGGGTTGACGCCGGCATAGCGGGGATCGTTCTGGATAAGGCCGAGCGCGTCGGTAGAGTAGATCCCGCAGGCTGCTGCGGCTTCGGTGTCTGCAATGACCAGCTTCACGCTGTTCTTGAGCAGGGAATAGCCGTTGCTGGTCGTGACCTCGGTGATCGAGTAGGTGTCATCCTCCAGTCCCTTGATGATCAGCTTGCCGGAGGCGTCCGGGACAAAGCGGGTGGCAGAAGTGGCCTCGGCAACATGGCCTGCTGCGTACCAGACCTTTTCGGTGGTGTTGAAGGCGGCGGTCACAAAGCAGTTGTCCGTATCGTTGTGGATGACAAAGGCAACCTTGGAGAAATCTCCCTGGCCGTCGGAGAAGCGCTTGACCGCGTCGATGCCGTAGACATAGAGATGGCAGTCGTCCACAAGCGTATCGTAGTAGCTGGTATTGCTGCGCTTCCACTGGAGCGCGACGGCATTGCTGTTGCCGGCGTCACCATAGCTCACGGTATTGTCCGAATTGAGCTTTGCCTGGTAGTTGATGCGCATCGTGCAGTCGGAGTAGCCGGAATTGACCATATCCGCGCCGGTGTAGACCGCATTGCTGCTGTTGATGTCCGCAAGGCCGGCTGCCGTCATGGAGATCGTCATCACGTTCTTCCCGTCGGTGCCGGTATTATACGCGGCAGTGAACTTTCCGCTGTTTTCGTCCCAAGAGCAGATATGGTCGGTACAGTTGGCGTCCTTGAAGAACTCGATCAGGACATCGTTCTTCTTGTAGCTGATGCCTTTGGACAGGGTATCCACAAAGGTGTACTCGCTCAGGTAGCTTGCCTGCGAAGTGATGCTGGGGAGGGTGGAGATGATCTGGTAGTCGATCAGGTCGCCGCCGGAAGCGGTCGCGGTATGGGCGTAGCCGTCGGCAATATCTGAGGCGCTGCCGTGGTTCTTTCCGGTATCGATTCTGGCTTCACGCAGGGTTTTCTCCAGACTGGGAATGCCGGTCAGGTTTTTGGGATACAGCGTTACATCGTACAGCCAGGCATCGCCGCCGTTTTCGGCGTTCGAGCCGTTGACGGCTGTCATGGGCAGGGAGACCAGGAAGGGATCGGTCGTGTCAATCACAGATTCGGGAACGCGGGTTTCTACGAGCAGGTACAGGCCGAGGGGCAGATTGTCGGCTGCGGTATGGCCGTAAGCATCGGTTTCCGTCATGGCAGTGCCGCCGCAGGTGTGGATATACTGTTCCAGCGCGTTCTTGACAGCGGTGGAATTGCCCGCGAGAGCAGTCTGAAGACCGGAGATCAGCTTGTCCGACTGGTAGTAATACATAGACTGGCTGCCGGTCGTCTCATCCGCGGGCTTATACCGATCCTCAGTCGTCAGACCGAGAATGGCGAGGAAGACGTTGCTCTTCTCCGAAGGGGCGATCCCGTAGAGCAGCTCCGTATAGGTGGAGCCGTCCTCAGTCTTGGTGTAGGTGTGAATATCCGCAACCTTCAGGTAAGTGAACTCAACGCCCGGGACGGCATAACCATAGGCGGTGCCGTTTGCGTTGAGGGAAGATACCCGGCTGGGATTGCCGAGGATGGCTTCAACACCGTCTTCGTCCTTGACACCGGTGCTGACGTAGGAGGAATCCCAGATGCCGTCCTTCTCGGCCGAGGTAAGATCATACTTGAAGAGACTGAGACTGCCGGTTTTGGTGGTGTCGATCGTAGCCTCCGGGACCGGCGCTGCCGAGGCGGTGATGGGAATGGAGCAGAGAATGGCGAGGGACATGATGAGCGCGAGGGCTTTTTTGAGTGTTTTCATAGGCGTTTCTCCTTAGAATAAACAAGTATTAAGTTAAGTATTGAAAAAGGGCTGCTCAGAAGAACAGCCCGATGGGGAAGAGCCTGAAGCCGTGACCTCCGGTTTCAGGCAGACGGTAGATGGGATTGTCTGTCGCGGTTATATACAGAGAATACGTATAGACAGTGCCGTCAACGGTCTCGGAATCCGCGATGTTCGCATCGGAAACGGCGACGGGAAGCGTGCCGACATACAGCGGATCCGCCATCAGGGAATAGCCCTGGGGCGCCCGCGTCTCGGTTACACGGTAGATGGTGCTGCCGTCAGCGCGGAGCCCGGTGAAGACAGCCTTGCCGTCGGCACCCGAAACGAGCTGGCCGTTTGTCAGGCCGAAGCTGGTGCAGCTGCCGAGTTTGACGGCATCACCGGATGCGCGGCTTGTGACCGGCGTCCAGGTTTTCCCGTTATCCTGAGAGTACTCCAGCAGGAACATGGCATTGCTCAGGGGCTGCCCCTGGTGATCCTGCTTCAGTACCTGCAGGGTACCTTCGCGGCGGCGGTTTTCGTGCGCCTTCACAACGGCAGACTCGGTTTCCGTGACCGCAAGGGGATATTTGCCTTCATCCAGGACAAAGCCTTTGGGGGCGGCAAACTCCTGATAGTAATAGCCGCTGCCATAAGGAATGCCCTCAAAGAGGAGCTCACCGGCGTCGTTCGTATAGCCTTCACTGAGCTGTGTGCCGTCCTGACTGAAGAGCCTGTAACCGGCTCCGGAGAGAGGCGTATTCTCACCGGCTGCCTTCTTGATGATCTTCAGACTGCCGATAACCGGATCGTTGGTCACAGATACTTCGACTGTCTGGCCGTTCTGCGTGATGCTTACAGGAATACTTTCGGCCTTGAGCACATACCCAGAAACGGTCTGAGTCTCTTTGAGAGAGTAGGAACCGAGAGGCAGGTTATCCAGAAGCAGCGTACCGTCAGACCCAGTCGTGCCACTTGCAGCGACGGCCCCGGACTGATCCAGAAGCTCAAACTGCACGCCGGGCAGCGCATACCCGGTATCCGACGCAGTCTTGCGGATGAGAACGTTTCCGCGCGCTCTGGCATTGGTGAGATTCTTCGTCACGGTCTGATTGGCCTGCGTAAGCTCAACGACAACAGGAGTGCTGTCGAGCACATAGCCGTCGACGGTAGCCGTTTCGATCAGCTGATAGTTCCCAAGAGGAATATTAGTAAAGCTCAATGTGCCGTTGGAGTCGGTATCGCCCTCTTTGACGGTGCTGCCGTTTGTATCGACAAGCTTGAAATGCACGCCGGCCAGAGCTGCACCGCTGGCGGCGTCGGTCTTTGTGACAGCGATGCTGCCGACAGCGGGAGCGTTTACAAAGGTCTTGCTCACAGTCTGGCCGCCGGTCGTTATTTCAACAGTGACCGGGGTGGAATCCAGAACGTAGCCGTTCGGAGCTGCGGTCTCGCTCAGGTAGTAAGTCCCGATAGGGATCCCGCTGAAGGTCAGCTTACCGTCAGATCCGGTATCTCCCTCTTTGACAAGATTCCTGGATGCGTCTGTGAGCTTGAAGTGGGCACCCGCCAGAGCGGCTCCGGTCACGGAGTCGGTCTTGAGGATGGAGACGCTGCCGGTACTGTGAGAGTTGGTGATCGTCTTGGTGATGAGATCACCGTTCTGAGTCAGATCGATCTGTATCGGCGTATCGTCAAGCTCATAACCTGCAGGAGCAGAGGTCTCCTTGAGGAAATATGTCCCAAGCGGAAGAGAGGCAAAGAGCACCTTGCCGTCCTTGTCGGTGTCGCCCTCGTTTACTTTTGTCCCGTCCGCATCCGTGAGAATGAAATGGACGCCGGTGAGAGGAACGCCGTACTCATCGGTCTTGATGACACGGATATGCGCATAGGCGGTGTGATTCGTGAAAGTAATCACTTCAACAGCGCCCGCGTACCCGACTCTGGCTGACATGAGCGAGTGGAAGGGAATATAGCCGGGGAGTTCCGAAGTCTCGGCATAGAAATAGTTGCCGACTGGGAGATTTTCAAAGAGAACGACGCCGTTTTCATCCGTTGTGCCGGTGCGAAGCTCGTTCTTGTTTTCATCATAGAGCGTGAAAACGACCCCGCTGAGGACCTCGCCCTTATCGTTCTGCTTGGTGATCTTGATGGAACCGCGTGCGGGCTTATTCAGAGCCGTTCTGGTAACAACCTGCCCATTTGCGGAAAAAAGTATCTGCTCGGCGCTGCCGGTGGGAACATAGCCGTCAGGGGCTTTTGTCTCCTGATAGTTGTAGTATCCGAGCGGGAGCCCGGGGAAAACGACCATGCCGGTCTCATCCGTAGTACCTTTGGCGACCTCGTGGAAGGACATGTCATAGACTGTGAACTCAGCGCCCTTCAGCGGCGTGTTGGTCTCAGAATCGACTTTGAGAATCTTCAAAGTGCCGGCGGATTTGTAGTTTACAACCGTCTTGGAGACGACCTGACCGTTTTCCGTGATCTGGACGGGATATTTCGTATCGTCGGCGGCATAACCCGGGATAGTAAAGCCCTCGGCATAGTAATAGGTGCCGAGCGGCAAATCGTCAAAGACCAGGATACCGTCATCGTCCGTATACCCAAACGTGAGCCTCTCCTGGTTGCTGTCATAAAGATTGAAGCCCACGCCCTTGAGCGGCGTGCCGTTTTCATCGGTCTTCAGAAGGCGCAGACTGCCGCGGCCTCCATGGTTCACCACGGTCTTGGTCACGGTCTGCCCGCCGGTCGTGATGGACACCGGGATCAGCGTTGTATCCAGGATGAAGCCGGGAAGGGTCTCGGTCTCCTGAATATAGTATTCGCCCAGTGAGAGTATCGGGAAGAACATCTCGCCGTTATCGTCGGTGATACCGTTGCCGCAGACGCCTTGGGAGCTGTCCAGCAAGTTGAAGCTGACGCCCTTGAGGGGGTTGCCGTTTTCATCGGTCTTTATAACTTGAAGGCTGCCCTGTCCCATGCTGTTGGTCATGGTCTTCTGTACCGTCTGTCCGGCCGAGGAGATGGACACGGGGTAGAGCGTCGAATCCTGCACATAACCGGGAAGAGCGGAGGTTTCGGCATAATAGTAGCTGCCAAGCTCAAGATCGCTGAAGAGCACGACACCCGATCCGTTGGTTGTTTTCGTGGTAATAACCTGCTTGCTGCTGTCATACAGCGTGAAGCCGACACCGGACAGGGGATTGCCGTTTGTGTCGGTTTTGGTGATCTGAAGAGAGCCCTTCTGCGGCTGAACTGTCGCACCGGGGGTATTCACCTTTAGAAAACCGCGAACAAAGGTCTTTTCCATGTCATCAAGGACATAGGTCACGATCCTTTGCTGGCTCGCGGAGGCAGGCGCCCAGAAAAACAGCCTCGCAGCGGGAGTTTCATCAAAGCCGTATGCGCACAGTGTATAGCTGCTGTTCGGGTAGCTGATCGGGATCTGTATGGTCAGGTTTTCACTCTGCACCCCGGTGTGGCCGGTGATGATCTTGCCGTCGGGCATGTCATCCATCAGACTGTACTCGCCGGAGATGTTCTTGGTCAGGTAAGTAGTGCCCGTAAAGTACTGACCGTTCTGGACAAGATTGATCTCCGAGGGGCTGAAGGTAAGGCTGCCGTCGCTCATGGCGATGGACTGAGAGCGCGCAAGCTCAAGCAGCCAGAGGGACCAGTCAAAGAGATCCTCACAGCCGGACTTCCCGCGTATCCACTGACCGTTGACCGTCAGATTCAGATACTGCGGAACTCCGTCCGCGTGGCATTCGGCCAGCCAGAATCTGATGGCGTTGGCAGTCGCGTATCTCGCGGGCTGGTCACCGAAGCCGCCGTCATCGGCAGGATAGCCGTGGGTCAGAATCGCACGAAGACCCGCGAGTACATAATCGTCGTAGACAAGCTCGCCGTCTATACTGGTGTAGGCGGCGTTATACGGATTATCCTTGCTGGTCTGGAGGCAGTACGCCACTTCGCCGGTACTTGTGATCCAGTGTGCCGGAGTCTGCAGATCGACCCAGGTTCCGGAAGTGTTGTAGGTCTGAAAGTATGAATACATCGTAGTGGTCGAGATGACCGCGTTATCTGCATATACAGCCGGGGCAAGAAGGGAACAGAATAAAAGAACAGCGCAGAAGAGAGAGAACACTCTTCTGCGCAAAGGTGTTTTCATGTGTTGCAAGTGTACCTCCTGAATACATTTCTGATAGTTTGTCCATCTTCAAAGCATCCAGGGAGGTGCGCGGGGGAGACGGGGAGGGGAGCGGCCGTTCATGGTTTTGACTCCTTTACAGTTCATAGCGGGGAAGGGACGACTGAAGGTAGGCCCTGCTGAATTCGAGCAGACTCCTGGTGAGCGTTGTGCGATCAATGGGCATTTCTGCACGGAGTGCCGCAATATCTGTGGTTCTCACCGTCCGGTACTCGCTTATGATCACACCGCTGCCGATCACAAGCTGCATGTTGGCCACAACGGCGAAGCTGCCGTCGGTGAGCATCCAGAGCTCAAGCAGCCGGACAGCGCCGTGATCCTTATCGGAATACGGAGCAAGCCGTGAATACAGCATTGTCGCCCGGACAGGGAACAGTTCGGTGCTGCGGTAGTCCCGTCCAATGTCGTGCGCGCAGTTGACCCGGTAGACAAAGACCGTTTCTGCGTGATGCCGTATTGCCTGCATCAGAGCGGTGAAGTCCATCTCTTCCTCCAGGGAGAGATGCTCCAGATCAAAGGACGTGGTATTTTCCAGAAGCTCGCGGATACTCTGCTCAAATCGCTGGGCCTTGTTCATGATTTAACCTCCAGTTTTTCCTTATTTCTTGCTCAGAAGGGCACAATAGCCTTTCTGCGCGTCGGCCAGGCATCGATCCATAAAACGCTGAAGCTGTATAGAGGAAAGATCCTCAAACAGCCAGTGCGTTGCGCGAAAACAATAGCAGCCAACGTCCAGATTAAGGGAGTGGCTGCCGAGAATGCTGCTTATATTCGCCCGGTTGAGGGCCCGGTATGTGTTCACTGTCGCTTTCGACGTAAAGGGACTGCAGAATGAGAAGACCATGAGCGGGTGCAGATGAGAAAAGCCTACGATCAGGTAAAAGCCGCCATAGTATCCGCTCAGCGTGCCGTCTTCCTCTGCTCCCAGACCCAGTTGGGCTTGAATGAGCGAGCGGGCATTATCCACATAAATGTGGTGATGAAGGATTTCTTCATCGGTCAGATTGAAAATAGTATCTTTCATGGCTTATTGAGGAAGAGCGATGTGCGTGATGACGCCCCATATCCGGTTGGTGTCCTGACTGATGCCGAGAATCTTGACGGTAGCGCGAGCGCCTCTCGGGGGACGGCCGCGCCGCGGGTAGTTGCAGAGACAGTCGATCCCGCCGTCGAGCGCCACAAAGACGCCGGTGGTGTTGACCATGCTCACGGTGCCGACATAGCGATTCCCGACAGAATACTTGCGCACAGCCTTCTCGTAAGGATTATCTCCCGCCTGCTTGACGGAGGCTTCCACTGTGATCTCGCTCGGACGTTGCCCCTGAATACGAAGGATACGTACAAGGACACGCTGCCCGGGCTGGAAGGCGGCCGTTGCATCCATCATCCGCTGGTAGCTCAGCTCGGCGAGCGGGACAAAGGTCTCTACACCGAAGATATCCACAAAGATTCCGGGGCGAATTACTGAGACAACGCGGGCTTCGGCACACGCACCTGCGCGTACCCGGCGGTTTCCGTCACGGTTTCTGGTGTAATACAGACTGCGCTTTGCCAGCATGGCCTCAAGCCGGTTGCCCACAGCGACGTGGTATTTGGGGTCAACGGCTTTCACAATGTAATCCACCTCTGCGCCGAGCCTGCGGGTGAGCATCTGATGCAGTACATCCGAAGAGGCGCGGCCGCGGGAATCTTCGGGCGGACTGACGGCCATCTCAGCCGGGATGGCGACCTTATAGTCGCCGTGGTAGATGACTGCCCGGGAGACCTCTTCAGTACCCGGCCCGCCTTCAACGCCCTGAATGATGCCGGCGAGGATACGTTTGCCTCGCTGGGATTCAAGCAGATCCAGAAGATCACTGCGGTCTTTGTCGGCGTCAGTCTGGACGGTTCGTGTGAGGCCGATCGGGATGACATCGGGATTTCGCCGGGTGACTGTGACCCGATGACTTGCTCGGACAGGTGTGTCAGACCGAGTCTGCTTCTGAGCAGTGACATCGGCTTCAGAGTCAGTCTGAGGCGTGTCGGATTCAGGAATGAAATCAGTCTGGGGCACATCTGCGGTTTCAGACTCAGTCTGGGACCAGTCCGGCGGAGTACCGGATGTGGCAGACAGATCAGACTCAGTCTGAGATGCGGGGAATTGCTGGGGTTCGTTTTCGTGCATTCAAGTACCTCCTGAATATTAAAAATTTTGGGGTGGCTTAGAAGAGCTGTACAGTTTCTCACGTTTCTTCTTCATTTTCTTCTCACCGGCAGAGCCGGATCGTTCCGATAGGGCGGCATCAGAGATTGGCATGGACGGCTGTTGCGGATGTTCGGGTTTGGTGGGCACATGGATCACAGGCGCATAGTCCAGAATCGAGCAGTGCTGCAGCTCCCTGGACATACGGTGACCGGTGTAATCCAGCTTTTTCAGTCTGAGCATATTGCAGCCGCGGATCACACAAACCAGATCCGTATTCGGCAGACGCAGCACCTCATCCGGGGTCAGAAGCCGTCTCCGTCCCTGGCCTTCTGTTTGGCGATACTGGGGTATCATCTGGGCAACGGCCATTGTCTGCCTTACGGTCATGGTGGACTTGATCAGAACACTCATATCTCCGCTGCGGGCAGAAAAATACTCGGCTGTCACACCGTCGGTGCAGCCGAGCATGAGTTGAATATCGCAGTTGCCGATGATTTCTGCCCAGAGATTGTTGGCATAGCGGTTTTGGAGCTGCCCGAGACTCTGAATAGCCAGCATGACCCGGATATCTCGGGAGCGGATCACGCTAAGAGTGCGTGCAAAGTCCGAGCCGTCGGCAGCGCCGCCGATACGACCGATGTTATTGAACTCATCCAGGATGAGATTGACAGGTACGTCGCAGGCGCCTGAAGGACGGCTGTCAGCGTATCTGGTCAGTTTAATGAAGAGGAAAGAGAAAAACAGGGAAGACAGAAACGCCATGCTGGAATCCTGATCGCTTAATACGATATAGTAAGCGCATTTGTGCTTCGCGGGCGCGGTCAGGTCAATGTCAGACTGACTTGTGATCCGCTGTACAGCCTCATTCTGCAGGACCTGCAGACGCGTGCCGAGACCGATAATGATCCCGGATTTCACCGTTTCGCTGGCCTGTGCAAAAAGTGAGTATGGGGGACGGGCAGGATGACTCAGCGGCAGTCTGTCAAAGATCGCTGTGAGCTGCTGCTCGGTATTCTGAGTCAACAGCCTGTAAGCTGCGCTCAGGTGCTTTTCCTCCGGATCGCGGGTGGGATCCTGATCCACATACAGAATCAGGGCTTTGAGAAGGTTTCCCTCACCGCCGTCCCAGAAATGATCGCCCTTTCCGGAGCTTGTATTGCCGATAATGACATTGGTTAGGATCTGGGCCATGAGCGTATCGCCGTTGAGATCCGCCATACAGTTCCAGGAATCACCGTGTTCGGGGTTTACCAGATTAAAAACCTTCACGTCATACCCGTTTTTGCGGAAAAGCTCCGAGGTATCCGCGTAAAGCTCGCCCTTGCTGTCCGTGATGATCACGGACTCGCCGCGCTTGATATCCTGAAACAGGGCGTTGCGGATGATGGCGCGGGACTTCATTGTGCCGGATGCGCCGAAGATGGCGATGTGCCGGTTAAGTCTGGTGTCCTTTGGCATACAAACCGCTTTCCCACGGTACTCACCGAGAATGGTGCCTTCTGCCTTGTCGATCGGATTAATCTCGAGAATCTCCCGCATCTCAGACTCGGTCATCCAGGATGCGGTCCCGTAGATGCCAGACTTACTGGTGTCGAAACCGCGCGGGTCTTCGCTCCCGCTGCCAAATCGGTCATGAAAGCGGATATAAAGGACGATTGCAGTGAGGATTCCCAGTATGAGCAGGACACTTTTCAGCCCGTGAATTGAGAGCAGAGCAGGGAAGCACACGCCCGGATCAAGGCTCGGTGCCTGAATCGGTTCGGGACTGTTCATGCCGCCAAGCTCCTGCCAGAGCGCATAGTTTGCAAGCAACTGCGCCAGCAGACCGGACAGATATGCAAGGGCAGCGAGACCTGGAATAGAGGCCGTAAGGACGACAATAAGCTTTTTCTTATCCATCAAGCAGACTCCTTGCTTTTACCTCAAGCCCCTGTTCGATCCGGTCAATGGGTATATCCCAGTATTCAACAGAAGCCGGAAGGCAGCTTTGCAGAAAGCTGATCTGCTCGGGATACGCAATGACTTTGCAATGCAGCTTCGTATTCCGTATGGCATCATGAAAGCGAATCAGTCTGGCAATGTCTCCGTCAAGAAAGGAGAATAGATAGGTGTTATCCTCGAGGGCGTCATACTCAAATGCGCCCTTGTTATCTGAACGGGTATCCTCATCAAAGAGCAAATCCAGGATCTGCTCTCTCCAGTCCGGGAGCCGCATGATTGCAAGCTGTCTTACGCCGAAATCCTGCAACGGAACAAAGCAGACATGAGGATAAATGCTGTCGAACCTCTGCGGTTTCCCTTTCCAGGTGTCTTTACAGCGTATCGTGTCAAGCGCAACCGAGTAATCCTGCCCAAGAAGAACGGCGGTGTCTAACTGAGAGCATCCGGAATTGTTTCGGGCAATCTGAATCAGATCCTGCCTTGCCTTGAATTCGCCCTCACCATTCCAGCGCATGACGGCATTTCGGGTATTATAGACGGCCATGCAGCTTGCGGGTGTAAACAGGGCGCCTGTATAGCGGGCATATTTTGTTTTGTTCACTGATTCAGGCTCGATTTGCTTGACATCTCTTGCCAGAAGCGCCATCGGGCGATCTATGATCAGCGCCCGACGCTGCATCTGAAGAGCCGGAAGCATCCAGGGCCTGCACTCAATGCCTGCCCGGAGGAGCATTACAGCCGTCTCGGCCACCCGATAAGAGCGCTCATGATGCGTTTTGCTGCTTGACATGCCTGAGCGGGTGAATCTGGATTCGTAGTATTCCCGTGTCCCGATCCAGTCGAGCAGGGGAAGGGCGAATCTTGACAGGCGAATGGTCGTACAGGGGGACTTGCCTGAGAGGTTGATCACCTTCACGCATAGCTTTTCACCGGTCGCAGAGTTCCGGATCACCTGAGGCTGTGTCAGCTTCTGAACCAGCCTGCCGAGCTCCTGCCTGTCTCCGAGAAGTTGCAGCGAAGTCGTCGGATACTCGCCCACAAGAGAGAGGACGGTCACGAGACGGAAGAGATGACTGCCGGGAGAAAAGTACATCATTGCGTATCCTCTTGTATAAAGAAAAATCGGTCAATGGTTTCTCCTCTTGACCGAAAAAGTGAAGTGCCAGAGCGGCCCAATAGCCTAATTTACAGACAAAAACCACCGCTAAAAACAGGTACAGAAAATGAAGAAAATTCGGCATGGTTTTTTGCACCTGTTTTTAGAAGCTCTGTCCGGCGTTTTTTATAACTTTTTCCTCCTGTTCGAGCCAGAGAGGGAAGTCCCACCGGGGCACGACGAAGACTTCTGTGCAGTCCTCATCGCCGGCTGCGCTGCAGTAGTAGTGAGAGCATACCGCCGGGCCGTCATCGGTCAAAACAAAGAGGGCAATGGCGTCGGCCACTGTATTGACCTCAATGTTATCGTGATCCCGCTTCCGGCGCTCAGGCCGTTTCCGGTCATATACATGGCGGAAGATGAGTACGGCATCCGCATAGTGAAGCGGTTCATGGACGGAAAAATATCTCTGCAGAGCCGGGTAGAGGTAGGCGCGGATATAACTGCGCGACTCCATTTCCTTCTTCGGAAGCAAGGTTGGAAGATTTACATAAAACCAATTTTCCTTTGTTATGGAAATCTTAACGGGAACAGCGCTGCATACTACATCCTCAACATCCTGATAGGCGCTGGGCTTGCCGGTGTAGACAGGGAGCTTGCGGGTCAACAGTGTGGTCTGCTCCGCATACCTTGCCAGACGAAGAGATACAGAATAGGCCTCTTCCAGATAGCCTTGATCGAGGAGCTGCCGGATCAGGCGCGTTTCGGCATTCAGACGGTTGATTTTCTGCTCAATCGAGGACAGCACATCAGTAAAGGAGTTGGTTGGCAGCATCTTGAAGTATCTCCTCTGAATAAAAAAGTACATTTGGCTCATCCGCCCCCTGAAATTCGACTGTTGCGAAGAGACAGGGTGCCTTCGGAAGCCGCAATTCAGCAGCCATGGATATGTGGGGAAGGACAATGACGTATTTCAGATCCTCCTGCGGCTGAAGCAGTCTCAGAAGATTTTTCTCGCCTTCGTACAGTACGACGATCTCATATCCCATGTTCTCTTTCAGAAAGAAGAGCTGCGACGGGTAAACAGCCGGATAATGGGCCATAGGCTCCACAAAGTCTATGAATTGCAGCAGCACCCAGACCGCCAGGACAATGCGCTGATCAGGCTTTGCCAGCGGGTCAAGAGCACAGTAATAACCGTCTCCGATGTCCGCGATCCGCATGTCCCGTTTAAGGTTATCCAGAATCTTCTCCGCAGTTCTTGGCGGCTTGCGCAGCATCCGGAGAAGCTGTGTTTTAGGCAGGGCGCCATATTGAGAGAGCCATTTGATCACATGGGATTCATCTTCAAGCAGCAGATGATCACCCCCTTCTAAATAAAATAATGACTTTGGCCTCCGGACATGGTGCATCCGCGCTATGTCCAGTAGATGAGATGCGAATAAACAACGAACATTGAATGTACGTTGTATGTACGATAATTGAGCGCTCGGAAATAACGGACATTGAATGTACATTGAATGTCCGTTAGCAGAGGATCAGAGAATAGCGTACATTGAATGTCCGATACCAATAATCCGGCACTCTGATAATTAAAGAGAGTTGTTTTCACTCTGACGGTCACGGAGTATCGCTTCCAGCTCAGCGCGATCTGTTGTGATCATCTCCTGCTCCTCCTTGGAGGCCTTGATGACCACGGGGACCTTGTTATTGTTGGAGCAGATCAGCGCCTCGCCGCGCTCAAACTGAGTTATGGAGCGAAGCTCGGTTTTGGTCAGCTTCAGGACCTCCTGTACTGTTTTGGCTTCATCAGGCTCCAGATTCAGAATGATCTTGTTCTTGGAGTTGTTGATGATGGCCCTGCCGTACTTGCCGTCCTCCAGACCGAAGAAGTCTGAAAGATCCTGCGTCGCGGAGATTGCCGCCCCGCCGAAGCCGCGGATCGTTTTGAAGATCGTCAGGCAAAATTCTGCCGCCATGCGGTTGGAATTTGCGCCGATGAGCTGCCCATGGGATTTGTCAGCAGCTCCTCGTGCAGGTCGCCGATCGTTGGCATGGTCTTGAGCCGCGGGGGAAAGCTACCTTTACTGAGATAAAGAGAGTCGTTTTCGTGGGTGATGCCGAACTTGGCATAGGTGCGGATCAGCGCCTCATCGAGCATCTGTTCCTCTTCATTGTTCATGTCCGGGATCAGAAGGGAGAAGAAGATCATCAGCTGCTGGATCTTGCGGGCCAGCATCGAGTCCAGCTCACTGTAATCCAGCTCATCGATGAGCTCCATCTCCGGGGAGATGGTCTGCCGAATCTCCATGATATTGATGCAATGCGGGGAGCCGGGCGCGATTCGGATAAACTCGCCGCCCACCTGACGGCAGGCACGGCGAAACTCATGGCCCTTGATCGGCGCCACGATAAAGCACTGAATCCCGCGCATACGCATACGCAGGGCGAGAAGCTGCATGGTAAAGGTCTTTCCGGCGCCGGAGGTCCCGAGAATATTGAGATTTGCGTTCTTATTTTTCTTCGTGTTGAAGAGATCCACGATGCAGAGGGAGTTATTGTGCCGGTTAATGCCCAGAAGGACACCGGCATCGTCAGACATCTCAAAGCTCGTGAACATGTAGGAGGAAGCCGCGCCGCTGGTCAGGACGTTGCGGCGGGATTTGCGG
>CADARY010000043.1 GCA_902790375.1 Oscillospiraceae bacterium
CGGGCGCATTCGTCGGATGCGGCCTTTGCCGCCGGGCGATTCGTGAATCGCCCCTACGGTCATACAGGGAACCTTGCTGATGAATGCCGATACCCATTTTTTTTATTTCCCGAGGTATTCCTTCAAGAACAGGATCGCCCGGCGGTAGCCCTCGAAGCCGAGGCCCATGTAGGTCTTGACGCAGGCCTTGCCGGCATAGGAGATCTGGCGGAAATCCTCCCGGCTTTTCACATCGGAGATATGCACCTCCACCGCCGGGATGGCGACGGCCTTGAGCGCGTCGAGGATGGCGATGCTCGTGTGGGTGTAAGCTGCGGGATTGATGACGATGCCGTCCGTATTCCCGTAAGCCCCCTGGATTTTATCGACCAGGGCCCCCTCGTGGTTGGACTGAAAAACCTCGACCTTGATGCCCTCGGCGGCGCAGGTGTCGTATATGAGCTTTTCGAGCGCCGCGTAGTCCTGCCTGCCGTAGATGTCCGGCTCCCGGAGCCCCAGCATGTTGAGGTTCGGCCCGTTGAGAACGAGAAGCTTCATTTCACCACCTCCAGGAGCTTATCCAGCGTCTCGGCAAGAGACCCGTCGTTATCCACGGCGGCGTCGGCAAAGCGCTCATAGAGGGGTTTTCTCTTTTCATAGAGCTCCCGGAGATCCGAGCGCAGGGAGATGGGGCGGCCATTCTTCGGCAGAAGTCCGACGTCCCGGCGGATCCAGATCATCGTCCCGTTCTGGTGCAGGAGGTCATAATTTTCCTCCTTTGTGACGCAGCCGCCGCCGGTGGAGATCACCGCGCCGGAGAGCTTGCCGAGTTCACGCAGAACGGCGGTCTCGCGGGCGCGAAAGCCCTCCTCCCCCTCCGCGGCAAAGATTGCGGGGATGCTGCGGCCCGCCGCTCTTTCGATCTCGGCGTCCGCCTCGTAGACCGGGCGCGAGAGGGCCTCGGCCAGGAGCCGGGCAAGGCTTGACTTGCCGCTGCCGGGCATGCCGATGAGGATGATATTCTGCATGGATTTCGAGAGGGCCGCGACGATGCGCTCCACCTCGGAATCGGCAATGCTGTCTCCCGTGAAGAGCTCGCTGCTCCGCCGCGCCTGGGCCACCAGCATCGTAAGGCCGGAGGCGCAGGGGATGCCCAGCTTCTCCGCCTGTAAAACCAGCGCCGTGCGGGCGGGATTATACACAATGTCCAGCACCCCTTCGCAGCAGGGAAAGGCCGTGAGATCCACCGCCGCGCTGCCGTTATTGGGATAGGTGCCGAGGGGGGTGGTGTTCACGATGATTTCAGTATCCGCGTGGCGGTCGAGATTGTCATAGTTGTCCGCCCCGCTGCGGGAGATGACGGTCACGCTCCCGGCTTCAAGCCTGCGCAGGATGTAGCAGACAGACACGCTCGCCCCGCCGCTGCCGAGGACCAGCACCTTCTTCCCCTTGACGCGGATGCCGCTGAAGCGCACCAGGGTCTCAAAGCCGCAGGCGTCGGTGTTGTCGCCGTAGATGCTGCCGTCAGAGCGGCGCACCAGGGTGTTGACGCTTCCGATGGCCCTGGCCGTGTCGGAAAGCTCCGCGCAGTAAGGCAGCGCATCCTTTTTGTACGGGATCGTCACATTCAGACCGTTCCAGTCCCCGCTGCGGAGAAAGGCGCCGACCTCCTCCGGCTCCCGCTCAAAGAGCTCATAGCTGTAGTCGGCAAGCATTTTGTGGATGGCCGGGGAATAGCTGTGGCCCAGCTTCCGGCCCAGAAGTCCGCACCGCATCCTCAGATCACCTCACTGTAGCTGCCGAGGTAGTGAAACTCCTCGCACACAGAATCAAGCTCGCCCATGAGCTGGAGGAAAGCGGGCGAATAGATGGAGGTATCCAGATCAAAGTAGAACATGAACTCGAAGTTCCGCTCGGGCATGGGTCGGCTTTCAAGCTTGATGAGGTTGATGCCGAGGGCGTAGAAGCGGGAGAGGAGCTTGTAGAGGGAGCCGGTCTTGTTCGGCAGCACCAGCATCAGACTCGTCCGGTCCGCGCCGGGGTAGATCTCCGTATGGCGGGAGAAGCAGATGAAGCGCGTATAGTCGTTGCCCCGGTCCGTCTTGAGGCGGACAGAGCGCACGATACGAAAGTCGTGCTGCATCATGAGGTCGTACACCGCGTTGACGGAGCCTGCCGCGCTGTTTTCCACCGGCACGACGCCGTACTGGCACAGGCCCTTCTCGACAGCGGAGAAGACCGCGTCAAAGCTGTTGAAGCCCAGGATGTTCGGCAGCTTGAAGAGCCTTTCGCAGGCAAAGCGCGAGGCGTCCTCCTCTTCGCCCTGGCAGGCCACGGTCGCCATCGGCGGGAAGAGCTGGGGAGTAGAGTCGATGGCCTCGCGGATCTGCTCGGTCAGGGCGCTCTCCGTCCCGTTCAGGCGGTTCTGGCAGCTCCGGCTCAGCTCCATGACGAGGGAGAAGAGGCTCACGGTATAGTCCTCCATCCCCTCGGGGGATTTCTTCGCCACGTCCAGGAGCTTTTCGCGCTCCCGGGCGGCGTCCAGCACCGGCAGGCCCTTTTCCTTTTTGTACGCGCCGATCTTCGCTGCGATCTCCATGCGGCGGCAGAAGAGCTCCAGCAGCCCGTCATCCAGGGTGTCCAGCTCTCTCCGGTAATCCTGCAGTTCCATGTTTATCCCCTGTCCTTTCTGCGTGCAAGCCACGCATCGTATACCGCGAGGGCCGCGGCAGCCTCCATGACCGGCACGGCCCTGGGTACGATGCAGGGGTCGTGCCGCCCGCCCACGCTGAGGCGGGCCGTTTCCATCGTATTGAGATCCACGCTCTGCTGCTCCCGGGCAATGGACGGCGTGGGCTTGAAGGCCGCCCGGAACACGAGCGGCATGCCGGTCGTGATGCCGCCGAGGATGCCGCCGCAGTGGTTCGTGACCGTTGTGATTTCCCCGTCCTCCACGGTGAAGGGGTCGTTATTCTCGCTGCCGCGCATGGAGGCGACAGCGAAGCCCGCGCCGAACTCCAGGCCCTTGACCGCCGGGATGCCGAAGACGAGGGAGGCGATGCGGTTTTCCATGCCGTCAAACATCGGGTCGCCGAGGCCCGCAGGCAGGCCCAGCACCGCGCACTCCACGATGCCGCCGAGGGAATCCCCCGCCGCTCTGGCATCCGAAATGGCGGCCCGCATCTGCTCGCCGCGCTCTCCGTCCACGACCGGAAAGGGCTTATCCGCCGTGGAGGCGAGAAGCTCTCCCCTGTCCTCGATCCCGCCGATCATGGCGATGCGGGAGACGACGCGGACGCCGAGCCCCTCGAGGATCTGCAGGCACACGCCGCCCGCGATGCAGAGCGGGGCCGTGAGCCTTCCCGAGAAGTGGCCGCCGCCCGCGGGGTCCTGAAAGCCGTGGTACTTGACCGAGGCGGTATAGTCGGCGTGTCCCGGGCGCGGGGTCACGGCAAAGGGCGCATAGTCGCCGGAGCGCGTGTCCGTATTGCGGATGATGGCCGTGAGGGGCGCGCCGCAGGTCACGTCTCCCCGCAGGCCGGACAGAAACTCCGGCAGGTCGGCCTCTTTCCGCGCCGTGGACCAGGCGTTCTGCCCCGGGGCGCGGCGGGCGAGAAAGGCGCGGAGCTTCTCCATGTCGATCGTAACACCGGCGGGCAGGCCCTCCAGCGTCATGCCGACAGCCGCCGAATGGGACTGGCCGAAGATCGTAAGTCTCAGGTTTTCGCCGTAGCTGCTGCTCATGGGCTTTGCCTCCATAGCTGTTCATAATCCTGCCAGAAGCGGGGATAGGATTTCTCCACGCACTCGCTTCCGAGGACGGTGACGGGCTCTGCGCACACGCAGGCCGCCGCTGCGGCCGACATGGCGATGCGGTGATCGCCCATGGCGTCCACCGTGCCGCCGGCAAGCTGTCTCTTCCCCCGGATCACAAGCCCGTCGGGAAGCTCGGTAATGTCCGCGCCGAGGGACTTGAGCATCCGCGTCGTGCTCATGAGGCGGTCGGACTCCTTGAGGCGCAGACGCCCGGCGTTCACGATATGCGTCTCCCCCTCCGCCACCGAGGCTACGACGCTCAGCACCGGGATCAGGTCCGGGATGGGCGCAGCGTCGATGGTCAGGGCGCAGAGCGTTCCGCGGCGGATCAGGTGTCCGTCCCCCGTCACGCAGCCCTCCGCGCCGAAGCCAAGCAGGAGCTCCCACACGGCCCGATCCCCCTGAGAGGAGGAATCCAGCAGGCCGGAGACCTGCATCCCCTCCGGGGATAATGCGCCGATTGCGAGGAAGAAGGCCGCGTTGGACCAGTCCCCCTCCACCCGGGTCTCCCCGGAAAGGCCGCCGCGCTGTCCGCCGGGGATGCGATAGCGCAGCTCTTCCTTTTCAAATCGGAGGCCTGAAAGGCGCAGGGCGTCCTCGGTCATGGTGACGTAGGCGGCGGACTCCAGCTTCCCGCTTACGCTGAGGCGGCTTTCGCCGTTTATGTGCGGCAGGGCCATCAGAAGCCCCGAAATGTACTGGGAGGAGACGTTGCCCGGCAGGCTCCATTCCCCGGGCCGGAGCCGTCCGCTGCAAAGAAGGCGCGCCCCGTCCTCCTTCAGGCTCATGCCGTGGGCCGAAAGCTCCGCGTCCAGCGGGGCCAGGGGGCGCTGCGGCAGGCGGCCTTCCCGGCGGAAGACGGCCTCAGCCCCCAAAGCGCCCACCACCGGCAGCAGAAAGCGCAGGGTCGAGCCGCTCTCCCCGCAGGGCAGGATGCAGGGGCCGGTCGGTACCTCCCGGATCGGGCGGACGCTGAGGACGCCCGGCTCCGTCTCCCGGATCTCAGCGCCGAGAGCGTTGAGGCAGGCGATCGTCGCGGCGATGTCCTTCGAAATCCCGTCACAGCGGATCACGCAGTCATCCTGCCCGAGGGCGGCGCAGATGAGAAGCCGGTGGGCCTGGGACTTGGAGGCCGGGATGCGCACGCAGCCCGCGCGCGGCCCCGGTAAAATGTCAACTGTCATTTCACACCTCCCAGCCGCAAAAGCTCCCTGACCGCAGGCAGCAGCATGGCCTCGATGCGGCAGCGGCCGATATCCTCCGGGATCACCAGATGCATGGTGCTCCCGCTGCGCTTCTTATCCGTGCCGAGGGCGGCAAAGAGCTCGTCCGCGCCGTAGTCCGTCCCGGTGGGCAGGCCGAAGCGCTCTAGCAGGGCCAGGAGACGATCCAGGGCATCCTGCGGGCAGTCCCCGCGCTTTACCGCCGCGCGGGTGATGAGGGCCATGCCGATGGCGACGGCCTGCCCGTGCAGGATGGTGAAGCGGCTGCAGGCCTCCACCGCGTGGCCGAAGGAGTGGCCCAGGTTCAAAACCTGGCGCCGGCCCCGGTCATATTCGTCCTCGCCCACAATGTCCCGCTTCATTTCCACGCAGGTGCGGATCACGTCCTCAAGGCGGTCCTTCACCCCGTGCTGCTCAAGGCTTTCAAAAAACGCGGCGCTGCCGAGCATGCCGTATTTCACGACCTCGGCCGTGCCGCAGCGAAATTCGTCCTCCGGCAGGGTTTTCATCAGCTCGGGGTCGCAGAGCACCGCGGCGGGCTGCCAGAAAGCGCCCACCTGGTTTTTCCCGGTGGGCAGATCCACCGCCGTCTTGCCGCCCACGGAGGAATCCACAGCGGCCAGCAGCGTCGTCGGCACCTGGACAAAGTCTATGCCCCGCTGGTAGGTCGCGGCGGCAAAGCCGGTGAGATCGCCCGTGACGCCGCCGCCGAGGGCGATGAGCACGTCCGTGCGCGTGAGGCGCTTTTCTGACAGGAAGCGCAGCAGGGCCCCATAGGTCTCGAGGGTCTTGTGCTGCTCCCCGTGGGGGATCACATAAGAGAGGGTGCGCAGGCCCACGGCCTCCAGCGAGACCATGGCCCGCGCCCCGTAAAGGGGAAAGACGCGATCCCCGGCGATGACGACGGCGGTCTGCGCCTTTGTGCAGGACTTCACCACTTCGCCGAGGCGGTCGAGCAGGCCGCGCCCGATCAGCACGTCGTATTCTCTCGATGCCGAGACATGTACCGTCGTCACCGGCCGTCAACCTCCTCCTTGCGTCTGCGGCCCTCGTCCAGCAGGCGCACAAGCTCTTCCCTGTCGCCCCGCTCGAGCGCTTCCTTATATGTGTTCAGGTTCCCGATCAGGGTGTCAAGCTCAAAGAGCAGGCAGTCCCGGTTCTCTAAGAAGAGCTCGGCCCACATGGTGGGGTTCAGGCCCGCCACGCGGGTCAGATCCTCATAGCTGTCGGCGGAGAAGCCCTTGTGCTCCCCGGCGCTGGGGCTCTTGATATACGCGTTGGACACCACGTGCGCCATCTGGGAGGTATAGGCGATCATGGCGTCGTGCCTGTCGGCGGTGGTGACGGAGACGCGCGCAAAATCGGCCGGTGCCAGCAGACGCTTGACGCGGGCGAGAAACTCAATATCGTCATACACGGGCGGCACGATCACCATGGGCGCGCCGCGGAACATGTCGGGCTTTGCGTATTTATAGCCCGCGTACTGGGTGCCCGCCATGGGGTGGCCGCCGACATAGGTAAAGCCCTCCCTCTCCGCGAGGGGGAAGAGGGCCGCGCATACCACGCGCTTGGTGGCGCAGCAGTCCACGACCAGGGGCTTCGGCCCGATGTGGGGGCCCATCTCCGTCACCCAGGCGATCGCCGCCTCCGGGGGCAGGCAGACCAGCACGAGGTCGCAGTCCGGGATATTCTCCTTCGTAAGCTCCCCGTCCACTTCTCCGCTCATGAGGGCAAAGTCCAGCACGGCGCGGGTGCGGTTGCAGGCGAGGACCTTATGCCCCGCCTCATGCCAGGCCTTGGCGAAGGAGCCGCCGATGAGCCCCAGGCCCGCGATGCCGACCGTCATGACGCCACGACCTTTCTGATTTCAAATACCTTGGCCGCGAGCTTTTCATACTCCTCCGGCCGCAGGGACTGGGCCCCGTCGCAGAGAGCGTGGACGGGATCGTTGTGCACCTCGATAATGAGGCCGTCCGCTCCGCCCGCCGTGGCCGCCAGCGCCATGGGGGGCACCATGCGCGCAATGCCGGTGGCATGGCTCGGATCGACGATGACGGGCAGGTGGGTCAGCTCATGCAGCATGGGCACGGCCGCAAGATCAAGGGTGTTGCGCATGTAGTCGGAGAAGGTGCGGATGCCGCGCTCACAGAGGATGACGCGCTCGTTGCCGCTTGCCATGATGTACTCCGCGCTCATGAGCAGCTCCTTGAGGGTGTTGGCAAGGCCGCGCTTTAAGAGGATGGGCTTGTCGAGCTTGCCGAGCTCGCGCAGCAGATCAAAGTTCTGCATGTTGCGCGCGCCGACCTGGATCACGTCCACGTCCTCAAAGAGGGGGATGTCCATGATGTTCATGAGCTCCGTCACGATGGGAAGCCCCGTCTCAGCCCTGGCAATCTTCAGAAGCTCCAGGCCCTCGGCCTTCAGGCCGGCGAAGTCATAGGGCGAGGTGCGGGGCTTGAACGCGCCGCCGCGCAGGAGATTCGCGCCGGCCGCCTTGACGGCTTTGGCGACCGTGACGATCTGCTCCTCCGTCTCCACCGAGCAGGGGCCCGCGATCATGGCGAAGTGGCCGCCGCCGATCTTCACATCCCCGACCTCGACCACCAGGTCGTCCGGGTGGAACTTGCGGTTGCAGCACTTGAAGGGCTCAGACACGCGCTTGACGGAATCGACAATGTCAAGGCTCTCCACAAGATCCATGTCCACCCAGCTCGTATCCCCGATCAGGCCGATGACGGTCTGGTATTCCCCGTCGGAGACGTGGATGGTCAGGCCCATCTTTTTGAGCCAGGCAATGAGCTGCTCCTTCTTTTCCTGCGGTACGTTATGCTTGAGAATGACGATCATGCTTGTTCCCTCCGTCGTTTCTTTCTGGTATCACACGGGCCTGCCGCACGGGGACGCGATGGATTCAGCGTCCCCCTAAAAAGAAAAGCCGCACAGGGTCAACCTGTGCGGCACGATAAAGCGGATTGTCGGCTTTTCCTGCACCACAAATTACCCTTACCGTTCGGAAACAGTAAAGTAATAATATGCGGTAAAGAAAGAAGCCTTCATAGTTCCGGTGACCTTTCTATCAACAGTAGCTAAAATATAACGCATTAAAGCGCTGATGTCAATTGAGAATACTTCACAAAATAAGCGCGGCTCCGGGCGCGGGACTTGTACGGCATACAAAATCGGGCTCTTTTATTCCGCTTTCTCTTCGTCCGTCTCCGAGGGCGCGTCCGGCGGCGTATCCGGCTCGGGCGGCGCATCCGGCGGCGTGCCGTCGGGTCCGCCCTGCTTCCGGTTAAACAGCAGCGCCCAGGCGACGACGCCGATCACGAGACCGAGCATGAGGCCGGTGTTCATATTGTCCATGAGCTTCCCGATCACCGTCCCGATGGCCACGCCGATCACGATGGCAAGGCTCAGCCCCTTCGTGCCCCGGTACTGGGGCTGTCCGTTGTTCTGATCCATAGCGGCTCCTTTCGTTATGTAAACATTATTATGTCTATTATGTTATGTTCTTTATCTTATGTACATTGTTTTATGTTTACTTGCGACGAGCCTCGGCTTGCAGACTCGCCCGAGTTGTACGTCGCAGGGGCTGATGCCCTCATCAGCCCCTGCGTTATAGGGCTGGGCCAACGGAGTCGCCCGGGCGCATGCGCAGAACGGAGAGTCATTGCGCGGGCCGCCGGGGGCGTCGAGTCCTGCGTGTGTGATTGGCAATGCTTTATGTTATCTATATTATGAAATCTATCTTATGTCAATACACTGTTTTGATCGCGCTCTCCTCCACCTGATAGAGGCGGCAGAAGGTTTTGAGATCCGCCTCCGTGCGCAGGAGCATGAGCTCGTGCAGCCTGCCGGATTCCTTTTCGCGCATGCAGGCCACGCGCTCCCCGGTGCAGATGCTGGCGCGGATGACCGGCTCGAAGCGCGCAGGGTCAAAGCGCGTAACCTCGGGGTCCGGCTCTTTCTTTTTCCCGAACAACTTCATGTTGTACACTCCCTTCTTACCAGATACCGGGGATGAGGCGGTATCTGACCTTTTGCTTATACGCCCGATAGCCCTTGAGCTCCCGCTCAAGCAGGGCCTCTTCTCCCCGGATGCGCGCGGCAATGAGCGGTAGATAGCCCAGCAGGAGGGCGAAGGCGTATACCGAACCGAGGATCAGCGGCATGGAGAGAAAGAGCATCAGCGTCGCAAGATACATCGGGTGACGCACGACGCCGTAAAGGCCGGACTCCACCACGCGCTGCCCCGCCTGCACCTCCACCGTCCGGGAGAGATATTCGTTTTCCCGCAGCACCTCGGCATAGAGGGCGTAGCCCAGCAGAAACACCCCGGCAAAAATCAGGCAGGCCCAGCGCGGCAGCATGAACCAGCCGAAGCGATAGCCGAGGCCTGCGATCACAAAGGCCCCGACAAAGAGCAGCCCGCTCCAGGCAAGCACGTCCTTCTGCTCACGCTCACGCTCCTTCGCGTTCAGGCGGCGGCGCAGGAGCTCCGGGGCCTTGACAAACAGCGCCAGACCCACGAGGAGCATGGGGATAAACAGCACCGCCATCAGAAGCCAGCCGTTCCAGAAGCGCAGCGAGCCCGCCGGGAGAAAAATCAGAAGCCCCGTCAGCAGCAGGCCGAGCACATATTTCCCAAGCCCCTGCAGCAAAAGCTTTGCGTCCATCCTTTCGCCTCCTTAGTTTACATAAATTGTTTTACTTAATCTTGTTTCCATATTTCAACAAACATAATTCGTTTTACCGTAATATCATTACCATAATTTATTTTCCATAATTCTGTTTACAGAATTTGATTTACATAATATCATTTACGGAATATTGTTTACAGAGCATTATACCTTGATGAAATAGGGGCAGATGTCCTCATAGTGCCCGTCCTTGCTGCGAAAGCCGCCGGGAATGACGCCGAGCTGCGTAAAGCCCAGCTTCTCATAGAGCCTGCGGGCGCGCAGGTTTGAGGCGACCACGGCGTTGAACTGCAGGACACGAAAGCCGGAGGCGGGCGCGGCGGCAATACAGTCGCGCACCAGCTTTTCCCCGATGTGCAGGCCCCGGCTCCGAGACGAGACGGCATAGCTTGCGTTGCAGATGTGACCGCAGCGGCCCACATTATTGGGGTGCAGGATGTAGAGGCCGAGGATCGCGCCGTCGCCGGAGCGTTCGGCCACGGCGCTGCGGCTCTGGGCGGCGAAGAAGGCGCGGGCCTCCTCCGGGCTCAGGCAGTCCTCCTGGGGAAAGGCAAGCCCCTCCTCCACCACCTCGTTCCAGATCGCCGCCATGGCGGGGAGATCCTCTTCCCGATAAGCTCTGACTATGATATCGTCCATGATTTCTCCTTTCCGCGCGTTGCTGGTTTATTGCTCCGCGCTGTCCCAGACCCGGAAATCGCGCCCGAAGTCTGCGCGGGCGGAATCGAGATAGGGCGTGTACAGCGTGGGAAAGCGGGCGTAGAGCGCATAAACGTCGCCCTCGGGGTCGAGCGCGGCGGCCTTGCGCAGGTCGCCGGAAAAATAGGCGCGGTTGAGCTCGACAAGGTACTGCGTCATGCGCTCGACCTCCGCGTCCGTATAGCCGAGGAGGCTCAGCATTTCCGATGTGCTGCGGCGGTTTCGCGCATCGAAATAGTCCCGGGCATAGCGGGGAAAGTCCAGTAGCGCCGCCTCTGTCCTCCCCTCGCCCTGAGCCCAGGCGGAGACGTCCGTCTCCCGCGTCTCATAGTGGAGCCTGTCTTCCGTGAGCGTCAGTACGCCGTACTGACAGGGGGATACGGAGAGCGCCCCCGTGGCGATCTCGGTGAGGCCCTGCTCCGTCCGCCAGTGCTGACAGTGCAGATGCCCGCTCAGAAAAAGGCGCACGCCGTACTGCCGCAAAAGCGCCGCGAGCTCCCCGGCTCCCCGGATCACATAGGAGCTGGTGAACACCGTCTGCTGAAAAAGATTCTGGTGCCCGGCGGCAAGGACGCGCAGCCCTTCCTCCTGCGCCGCCCGGAGCTCCTGCTCCACCCACCGGAGGGTCTTCTCCGACACCCCGCAGGGGTCGTGGGCGGTGTTGAAGTCGAGCATCAGAAGCCGGGTCTCCCCGTCAAGCTGCGCCGTATAGCTCAGGGAATCCCCGTCAAGCCCCAGCGCCTCGTCAAAGCCGAAGTCGGCATAGATGCGCCGGAAATCCTCCGCCGTCGCCGAGGGGACAAGGCTGTACCCGTCCCCGGAAAAGGCCGCCGCCCCGGGGTTATCAAGATCGTGGTTGCCGGGCAGCACATAGACCGGAACACCCTCCCGCTCCAGCGCGCGGAGCTTTTCGGCAAGGGCTGTGTGGCTCAAAAGCGCGCCGTTGAACGTGAGATCGCCGGTCAGGATCAGGGCCTCCGGCCGCAGCTTACGCACCTCGGCAAGGAAGGCGTCGGTCAGCTCTTCGATCGTGCCCATGAGCTTTCCGTCCCCCTCCTCCGTCAGAGCGGTGAAAAACGGCCCGTGATCCGTGAGGGCCGGGGCAAGATAGTGCAGATCCGTCGCGCAGATCACGCGCCGCTCCCGCTCCGCGCTCGCAAAGCCCCCCAGCAGCAGCAAAGCCAGCAGCACCAGCAGCACCGCGCTTTTTTTCATGCTCCTCCCCTCCTTTTGTCCCGCTCTATTGTAAACGATTTCCCTCTGTTTTGCAATCGTCAGGGCTTGCACGCGCTCTCTTCTTCTGTTACAATACAGCGAAAAAAAGACAGGAGGCGCAGCATGCATCCCATCGCCCATTTCAAGACCATCACGCGGCACCGCCATCTGGTGTGCCGATACTGCTTCCGCCTGGGGCTCGTGCGCCAGGGACTGTGCCACGATCTGAGCAAGTACTCCCCCGCCGAGTTTCTTGTGGGGGCAAAATACTACCAGGGCAACCGCAGCCCGAACGACGCCGAGCGCAAGGCCACCGGCGTCTCCCTCGCCTGGCTGCACCACAAGGGCCGCAACCGCCACCACCTGGAATACTGGGTGGACTACGTCATCCATCCCGACGGCAGCGTCGGCTACGGCGGAAACAGGATGCCGCTGCGCTATGTGGCCGAAATGTTCTGTGACCGCATCGCGGCGAGCCGTATCTACCTCGGCGAGAAGTACACGGACGCAAGCCCGTATGATTATTATGTAAACTCAAAGGGCGTCATCATGATCCACCCGGAGACCGGCGCCGAGCTGGAAAAGATGCTCCTGATCCTCAGGGACGAGGGCGAGGACGCGGCCTTCGCCTATGTCCGCCGCCGCCTGCGGGAGGAGAAGGAGGGGAAATGAAAAGACCGCAGGGCTTGCGCCCTGCGGCTTTTTTATTCTTCGGCCTCTTTGAGGCGGGAGGCAAAGCTGCTCTCGAGAGAGCTGTGCTTTTCAGCGCCGGCCTTGTACTTTTCGATGTTCTTCGTGGACTGGGGCACAGGGGTGATGGTGCCGGCGCCGGCCACGCAGCCGCCCGGACAGGCCATGCCCTCCAGCAGGTAGCCGTTCTTGAGCCCCTTGCGGGCCATCAGCAGCATCTTGCGGCACTCGCGCAGACCGTCGGCAAACTCCATGGGCACTTCCCTGTCGGGGGCGACACGGGAGATATGATCCTTCACTGCGGCGGCGACACCGCCCACGACCGCAAAGCCGCGCCCGGCGGCGGTGCCCTCGTGGAAGTCCTCGTCGCAGGCATCGGGCTCGATGTAGTCAAAGTCGATGTCCTTGGCGGTGAACATGCCGTTGAGCTCCTCAAAGGTCAGCACAAAGTCCACGTCCGAGCGGACGGAGCGGCGGCTTGCCTCCAGCTTCTTGGCGGCGCAGGGGCCGACAAAGACGATCTTCGCGTCCGGGAAGTCCTTCTTCACGAGACGGGCCGTGAGCACCATGGGCGTGAGCGCCATGGAGATATAGGGCGCGAGATCCGGGAAGGTCTTCTTGGCCATGACGCTCCAGGCCGGGCAGCAGGAGGTGCCCATGAAGGGCTGCTTTTCCGGGACCTCCTTCAGGAAATCCTCGGCCTCCTCGATGGTGCAGAGGTCTGCGCCCACCGCGACCTCAAAGGTATTTTCAAAGCCGAGGATGCGCATGGCCTTGCGCAGCTTCGGCACGGTCGCGCCCTTGAACTGGCCGACAAAGGCGGGGGCCATGATGGCGATGACCTTCTCCCCGTTTTTGATGGCGCGGATGATCTGGAAGATCTGGCTCTTGTCCGCAATGGCGCCGAAGGGGCAGTTGACGAGGCACATGCCGCAGGAGACGCACTTGTCATAGTCGATCTTGGCGCGGCCCATCTCGTCGGAGTGGATGGCGTCCATGCCGCAGGCCTTGGCGCAGGGCCGCTCGATCTTGCTGATGGCGTCATAGGGGCACTGATCGACGCAGCGGCCGCACTTGATGCACTTTTCGTTGTCGATCACGCTGTGGCCGTAGGCGTCGGTGCTGATGGCGTTCTTGGGGCAGACCGCCTGGCAGGGATGGCTCAGGCAGCCCTGGCAGTTGGAGCTGACGCGCATCTCCTTCTCGGGGCAGGCGTTGCAGGCGAAGGGAATGACATTGATCAGCGGCGGCTCATAATACTTCTCGGGGATGTTGGCCTCCTCGATGCCCTCGCTGGGCAGGCCGTAATCCGCCGCCGAGCGCAGCGGCAGGCCGCAGGCAAGGCGCAGGCGCTCGGTCACGATGGCGCGCTCACGAAACACGCTGTCACGGTAGCGGGCAACCTCGCCGGGGATGATCTTATAGGGCAGCTTGTCGATGCGGGCGATGTCGTCCTCATAGGCCATGCGGGCGACCTCTTCAAAGACGGATCTTCTCAGATCGTCAACAACGCTGTGAATACCTCTCATAGCTCCTCCTTCAATTGTCGCTGCAAAAATAATTGTATAATCCGTTCATTCTTTGCTGAGAACAGAATACCATACCGCCCGCTCCTTGGCAAGAAGATATGTAATAAAAAAGGGGCTGAGAAAAAAGGCGCCGCATATGATTTCCACCGCGGGGCGGATCGTATCCGCCGCCGGGAAAAACGAATGAAAGACAGATAATGTCGGGCGGATTCGCAGCATTTTTGCGAATCCGCCCGACATTGTTTATTATTATCCCGCTGCACGGGGGCCGATAACCGCCCCGTGTTTTACCGGTCTTTTTTCACGGCCCTTTTTCGTGTTCGCTCGTGTGCGCGGATTATCGCCAGATCAGGTTATTGACCAGATCCTGGACCATATCGGGGTCGTAGCCGGCGCGGATGAGATTGTCGCGGCGGACATCGCTGCCGCCGTATTTGCCGTTCATGACATCGCTTGCCACGGAGCCGTAGCCCTTGAACAGGGCGTTGACCAGCTTCTGCACCTCGCTGTAGTCATAGCCTGCGGCGCTGAGCTTTCTCCTGCGCTCCTCGCCCTCGCCGTATTTGCCGGCCAGCACGTCATACGCTGCGGCGAGGTTCGCCGTCACGCCGCCGGAAACGGAGGCAAGCTGCCGCTCGTCCAGTCTCTTCATCTCTTCGCTCATCTATGTCATCCTCCTTGTCGTTGCGTTCAGGGCATTGTCTGAAATCAGCCCCATTATAGCCGCATGCGCCGAGGATGTCCAGACGGTCGGCGCTTAAGAATTGTGAAAAAGCTACTCTCCCTTGTCCTTTGGTTTACATAATAATGATATTGCCAGTCCTGCGACGACGGCGGCGCCGAGGCCGGCGGAGGCGGCGGTGAAGCCTCCGGAGAAGACGCCGAGCAGGCCCTTCTCCCCCACGGCCTCGCGCACGCCCCGGGCGATGGCGCTGCCGAAGCCGGTGAGCGGCACCGTCGCCCCGGCTCCGGCCCAGTCGGCGAAGGGGCCGTAGAGCCCCAGCGCGCCGAGGACAACGCCCGCAACCACATAGCTTGTGAGGATGCGCGCGGGGGTGAGCCTGGTATAGTCGATGAGAAGCTGGCCTGCGACGCACAGAAGCCCACCGGCGAAAAAGGCCCTGGCATAGGGCATCAGCGCGCTCATGCCGTCTCCCTCCTCTCGATGCTCACGGCGTGGCAGACGGCGGGGATGCTGCAGCCCTGCTGGCAGGTCAGCGGGGACATGAGGGCCCCGGTCCCGGCGAAGAGCACCCGCCGCCAGACACCCCGCTCCATGGCGGGGAGGATGTGGCCCGCGAGCACCGAGGCCGAGCAGCCGCAGCCGGAGCCGCCCGCATGCACGTCCTGGGTCATACGGTTGTAGATCAGCACGCCGCAGTCGAAGAGCATGCGGCCTGGGTCCAGGCCCTCCCGCCGCAGGAGATCCTCAAGGATGTCATGGCCGATAGCGCCGAGATCCCCGGTGAAAACCGCGTCATAGTCGGAAAAATCCAGGCCCGTGTCGTCAAAGTGGGCCAGGAGCGTGTCGAGGGCAGCGGGAGCCATGGCGGCGCCCATGTTGTTGGCGTCGGCGATACCCGCGTCCACCACGCGCCCCGGCGTCACATGGGTGATCTCCAGGCTATCCGCCTCCCCGGCGAGCAGGACGGCTCCGGCCCCCGTCACCGTCCACTGGGAGCTGGGGGTGCGCTGGCCGCCGTATTCCAGCGGGAAGCGGTACTGCCGCTCCGCCGCGCAGAAGTGGGAGCCGGTGAAGGCCAGGGCGCGGTTCAGCCCGCCCCCGTCGAGCAGCAGTGCCGCAAGCCCCAGCCCCTCCGCCATGGTGGAGCAGGCGCCGTAGAGGCCGAGGTACGGGGCGCTGCGCTCCCTGACGGCGAAGGCGGAGCTCACGCACTGGTTGAGCAGATCGCCGCCGAGGATCAGCTCCGGCCTTGCTCCGTCCGCCTTTTGCAGGCAGCGGTCGATGCAGCGGGAGAGCATCGCCGTCTCCGCCTTCTCCCAGCTCTCCTGCCCGAAAAAGGAGTCGGTCGAAATTTCGTCAAAGCCCTTTTTCAGGGGGCCCGCCCCCTCCTTGCCGCCGACCACCGCCGCATACGAGACGACGCCGGGCCGCCTCTCCAGGCGAAGCGTTCGCTTTCCGATCCGTTTTGCCACAGAACCACACCTTTCCGTTTTCTGAGGCAATACCGCATAATTCGGCAAGAGCAGATCCTGAGAAAATTTGGGTTCTGATAAAGGCACTTTTTCGCAGATGTACTTTGTGTACCTCAAGAAA
>CADARY010000044.1 GCA_902790375.1 Oscillospiraceae bacterium
TGTCAGCTCCTTGATTCTCATCGCGGAGACGACATCTGTTTCTTCCATCGGAACGGAACTGTCCTCGTATCCGTTCAGCAATTCATGAATTCTGATTTCCATTTCAGCCGCCTCCTGTCACGGTTCCAATCCGGTAAGATACTGACGAAGCTTTTCCCGTCCACGCTTGAGTCGGGTTTTGATTGTGGACGGATTCATTTTCATCTTTTCAGCAATCACGGCGACGCTTTGACAATAGTAATAATGACGGAGAAAGATTTCCTGGTCCGGCTGCGTCATCGAAAGCACTGCTTCCCGTACCCGCCGATCCCGTTGCTCCTGATCAAGTTTTTCAATCAGAGACTCTTCTTCAACAAACAGAATATCTTCCTCCAGAGGCAGTTCCTGCGTCTTCTCACGAAGCTTCCGCAGCGCGAGGCTTCGTGCCACGCGGCTTAAATACCCTTTGAGATTTAAGGGAAGAAGACCCTCCGCGCTTTTCCAGAAGGTGACAAACACATCGGCGGTAACTTCTTCCACGTCCTCACGGCTCATGCAGTCCTGCAGAATGCTCTTTACGATAGTTCCTACGTAGTTGCCATATCTATCAATGAACCATCCCAGCGCCTGTTGATCTCCTGACTGTAGCTGCGTTAATGCTTTGGCATCCGTCAAGCATCTCACCTCGATTCTCTTCTATCACGGCCGTTCACTTATAATAGTCCAATTTTAGGCTGAGTGGTTTCATTATTTGAAAACTTTTTTTCAGAGGACACCGTCACACGCGTGGCATACAAGTATGACACACATAGTAGTCACTATAAATAATCAGCGCTCCACAGTTTGCAGAGCGCCGTTTTGGCGGGAGGGGCGTTATTCCTTTTCCGGCTCCTCGGCTGTCAGACGATCCCAGAACTGGTTGAGCACAAATTGGAGCGCCTTCTTCGGCAGCCTGGAGATGGCGCGCTTTGTCGCCTCGCTGGCGCCCTTGAGCTGCTTGAGCATAGCGTCCCAGTTCTGCCATCCGTTCTCCTCAAATTCATCCGTCGTCATGGCGCCGCCGGAGGAGAGCGCGTCGAAAAGCTCCTCGACAAACTGGGGCCGCTCCTCCGGCGCGATCTCCTTGATCCACAGATTCAGGATCTCGCTCAGCCAGATGCTCTGCGAATCGTTTTTCTCCGCGCAGGCCGGCTTCCCATGGTCGATCCCCCAGGTCGCAAGCCCGTGCTGCAACAGGCCGGAGGCGGTGGAGCGCACGATCCTGGTGTTCTGGATCTGCGGCTCGAAGAGCTTGCCGATCACGCAGTATTCGGGAATGATGCAGGTGGTTCTGGCGTTGACCCGCTCAGACCTGGAGAGGTCGCAGACCTCCGTGCACAGGCCCGGACCGTCAAGCAGGAAGACGCGCTCGATTTGCTCCCATTTTTCATCGGGCAGCATATAGGCTGCATAGAGGGCCTCATTCCCGCCCTTGGAGTGCCCGCCCATATACCACTTGCGCCCCGGCGCAATGACGGCGGCTGCCGCCTGCACCGCCATCGACTGCCCCTCGGTCCTGGTGAAGCTGATCATAAAATCCTCCTTCCAGCCGCTGAAGGAGCTGTCTGTCCCGCGGAAGGCGAGAAAGGACCAGTCCTGCGCATGAAAGCAGACAGCCGAAAACTGAAGCGGCGGCTGCGCGCTTCGTACATCCGTATAGTCCGACAGCGTCAATTCACCGAAGCGCCTGGAGTGTGCCGCAAGCGCATAGATCCGGCGGTACGCGGTCCTGTCGCCGATGAGCATGATCTCCGCTTTATCCGCCGGGATCAGGCGCTCGATATCCTCCAGCCGCGCGCGCTCATGTCCCGCCGCAAAAGCCGCCCGGAGGTCGACATAGGAGAGCAGACACAGAATAAGCGCGTCCGCGTCCTTCATGCCGACTGCGGAAAAAGAATAGTCTCCCATCCAGAGAATGTAATCTTCCAGGGTATCCATGCTATCACTCCTTATGCCAATTAAATCTATTTTACCGCATCCCGGTGGATTTTTCCACTGTAAAAAATCGGCGTCTGCGCGGGGAGGGGGCTGTTCCGGGACATGCAGGAATCCTTTTTTGACATTGACGGGAAAGCAAATCCTGATACAATAGGGAACAGAAAAAACGCCAATCGAAAGGAGTGTACGGGATGACCCCATTGGAAGCAGTAAAGGAGCGGAAAATCATTGCCATTGTGCGCGGCCTGGAGCCGGCATACCTCATCCGCCTCGGACAGGCGCTGGAGGAGGGCGGCATCGGGCTTATGGAGGTGACCTATAACCAGAGCGCCCCGGAGACCTGGACCGATACCGCGAGGGCCATTGAGGCGGCGGCGAAGGCCTTCGGCGAGCGGGTACTGATCGGCGCGGGCACCGTCATCAAGCCCGAGCAGGTGCGCCTGACCTATAACGCCGGCGGCCGTTATCTGGTGACACCCGCGACCCAGCCGGAGATCATCCGCATGGGCAAGGCGCTGGGCCTCGGTGCGTTCCCGGGCGCCCTCACGCCGACGGAGATCCTGGCAGCCTGGAACGCGGGCGCGGATGCGGTCAAGGTTTTTCCCGCCGCCGTCCTCGGTGAGGCCTACATCAAGGCCGTGCGCGCCCCACTCTCCCACATTCCGCTGCTGGCGGTCGGCGGTGTGGACGAGAAGAACGCTTCGGCGTTCATGAAAGCCGGCTGCGTCGGCCTCGGCATCGGCGGCAGGCTGGTCAACAGGGAGTGGATCGAGAGCGGGGAATGGGACAAGATCACGACCCTGGCAGGACAAATCAGGAAAGCGGTGAATGAAGCATGAGTAAAATCATTACCTTCGGTGAAATCATGATGCGCCTCAACCCGCCCGGATACCTGCGCTTTCTGCAGACGGACACCTTTGAGGCGACCTATGCGGGGGGTGAGGCAAACGTCGCGGTGTCGCTTGCAAACTTCGGCAATGACGCAGCCTTCGTCTCCAAGGTTCCCGCGCACGAGATCGGGCAGAACGCCGTCAACGCCCTGCGGCGCTACGGGGTGGACACCTCCATGATCCTGCGCGGGGGGCCGCGCCTCGGCGTCTACTACTGCGAGAAGGGCGCCTCCCAGCGCGGCAGCAAGGTCATCTATGACCGGGCCGGCTCCTCCGTTGCGATGGCAAAGCGGGAGGAGTTTGACTGGGACCGGATCTTCGACGGGGCTGACTGGTTCCACTTTACCGGCATTACCCCGGCCCTCGGCGGGGACATGCCGGCAGCCTGCCTTGAAGCCTGCAGGGCGGCCAGGGCGAAGGGCATCACGGTTTCCTGCGACCTGAACTACCGCGGCAAGCTCTGGACACGGGAGCGGGCCGGCGAAGTCATGGCGGAGATCATGCCATACGTGGATGTGTGCATCGCCAACGAGGAGGACGCCAAGGACGTCTTCGGCATCGCCGCCGCGAACACCGACATCAATGCCGGAAAGCTTGACCGCGAGGGCTATCTCTCCGTGGCCCGGCAGCTCACGGAGCGTTTCGGCTTCAAGGCTGTCGCCATCACCCTGCGGGGCAGCATCTCCGCTTCCGAAAATAACTGGAGCGGCATGCTCTATGCCGGGGGAGAGGCCTTCTTTGCCCGCAGCTACCTCATCCATCTGGTCGACCGCGTCGGCGGCGGGGACTCCTTCGGCGGCGGCCTGATCCATGCCATGCGCAAATGGCGGGAGGACAGGCAGCTTCAGATCGAATACGCCGTTGCGGCAAGCTGCCTCAAGCAGGCCACGGAGTTTGACTTCAACCTTGCCTCGGAGGCGGAGGTTCTGGCCCTCGTCGGCGGCAACGCCTCAGGCCGCGTGCAGCGCTGACGATTACGGTTTTTTCACACTCAGCCCGCACATTATACCGTTTTTCTGTCATATTAACCATTTCCAATGCGAAATGCTTGACAGTTCTCCGTATACTTTGTATAATAATACCAGTTTTCCACTGCGAAACAAAATCATACTTAGGAGGAAAAAACATGAAAAAGCTTCTTGCACTGACTCTGGTTCTCGTGCTGGCTCTGTCCGTTGTGGCCCCCGCCGCTTTCGCTGCGGACTATCCCACCAAGGGCATCACGGCCATCAACCCCTGGGGCGCCGGCGGCGGCACCGACAACTGCCTGCGTGCCTTCTGCGCCGCGCTTGAGAAGCAGCTCGGTCAGACCATCACCGTTGACAACCAGACCGGCGCCGGCGGCGTAATCGGCCATGAGGCCATTGCCGACGCTGAGCCCGACGGCTACACCATCGGCATGATCACCTGGGAGCTCGCTTCCTACGGCCCCCTGGACATGTCCGAGTACACCTATGAGAACTACATCCCCCTCTGCCGCGTGAACACCGACGCTGCCGCCATCACCGTCAACACCAAGTGGGCGGCCGACAACGGCATCACCGACCTCAAGACCTTCATCGACTACTGCAAGGCTCACCCCGGTGAGGTCACCATGGGCGGCTCCTCCTCCGGTTCTGTCTGGCACGTTGCCGGCGGCTACCTGATGAACGCCGCTGACATCGACATCAAGATGATCGCTTACTCCGACGGCGCTGCCGCCGCTGTCAAGGCCGCTGCCCAGAACGAGATCCAGGGCGTGACCGTCTCCGCCGCCGAGGCCCGCTCCTTCGTGGAGTCCGGCGACCTGACCATGCTCGGCATCATGGACACCGTCCGCAACGACGTGTTCCCCGACGTCCCCACCTGCCAGGAGCAGGGCTTTGATATCTTCTACGCCACCCAGCGCGGTATGGCCGTTCCTCTCAAGACGGACGCCGCCATCGTGGAGACCCTCGAGAAGGCCTGCGCCGCCGCTATCGAAGATCCTGACTTCGTGGCTGCCATGGCTGCTCTCGGCCAGAAGATCGACTATCTCGACGGCAAGGGCTACGGCGAGTACCTCGCCCAGGCTGCCAAGGACGTGCCCGCCGCCATGGCGACCGTCGGCCTCATTGAGGAGCCCGCGGCTGCCTGAGCCTGACGGATACGGCATATCGAATCCAAAGCCAGCGGGGCAGGCAGAAATGCCTGTCCCGCTTTCCATTTTAAGCAAGGGAGTGAGCGTTCCTTGGAACTGAAAAAAACGCAGACCAAGGCATTTTCCAACCTGATCGCATCCATCGTGCTGCTGGCCTTCGAGTTGTGGGCCTGGATCCAATCCGGCAAGATCAAGACGGCCAAGAACGCAGCCGTACAACCCTCCACCTTTCCGCGCATCATGATCATCGGCATGACGATCTTCACCGTTGTGCTGCTGATCCAGTCCATCATCAAGCTCTCCTCCATGAAGGCGGGCGACCCGCTGGCCGCGAAGGCGGAAAGCCTGAACTTCATCAAGGACAAGGGCGTGCTCTCAGCGCTGATCGTGATTCTGCTCTGCTGTGTGTATGTCTATTTCTTCAAGAGCCTCGGCTACGTGGTCGTGAGCGCGCTGCTCTCCGGCATCGTCATGTGGATGATCGGCCTGAGAAAGCCCGCGCCGCTGCTGCTGGTCTCGACGCTGGTGCCGCTCGGCGTGTGGCTGGTGTTCTACAAGTTTCTGTCAGTCAATATCCCGATGGGCGTGCTCCAGTTCCTGCGGGATCTGGTCGATAAGATTTAAGGGGAGGGACATGGTATGGATTGGAATTTACTGTTTTCCAGCTACTCGAATGTCTTTCTGGATCCCACCGTCCTGCTCATGACGCTGCTGGGCGCTGTCGGCGGCGTGCTGCTCGGCGCCATCCCCGGCATGACGGCGACGATGGGCGTGGCCTTGCTGATCCCCTTCTCCTTTGGCATGGATCTGATCCCCTCCGTCGGCCTGCTGCTCGGCATCTACTGCGGCGGCATGTACGGCGGCTCCATCTCCGCCATCCTGATCCACGCGCCCGGTACCCCCTCCGCGGCGGCAACCCTGCTGGACGGCTATCCCATGGCCCAGAAGGGTGAGGCGGGCAAAGCCCTGTCGGTGGCCATGTTCTCCTCCTTCTGCGGCGGCGTGATCGGCGCTTTGATCATGACCTTCCTGAGCCCCCTCGTGGCAAAGGTCGCCATGAAGTTTACCTCTGCCGAAATGCTGATGCTCGCGGTCTTCGGCCTGTCGGTCATCATCTCCATCTCCGGCAAGTCCATCGCCAAGGGCCTGATCAGCGCCTTCTTCGGCATGCTCCTGTGCACCATCGGCCTTGACCCGACCTACTCCAAGCAGCGCTTCACCTTCGGCGTGACAAGCCTCAAGGGCGGCCTGAGCTTTATCCCCGTGCTCATCGGCCTGTTTGCCGTTGCGGAGGTCATTGCCGGGGTCGAGCGCATCATCGCCGGCCGTGAGAGCGCCCAGGCCAAGTCCACCGAGAAAATCACCCGCGTTCTGCCCGACGGCAAGACCATCAAACAGATCTGGCCCAATATCCTCTCCGGCGGCATCATCGGCACCTTCATCGGCGCCATCCCCGGCGCAGGCGGCGACATTGCGGTGTTCGTCTCCTACGCCTTCAACAAGGGTGTCTCCAAGAACCCCGAGAAGTGGGGCACCGGCATTCCCAACGGCGTCGCGGCTACCGAGTCTGCCAACAACGGCTGCTCCGGCGGCGCAATGATCCCGCTGCTTTCTCTCGGTGTGCCGGGCGACTCCGTCACAGCGATCCTGCTGGGCGCCTTTATCATGAAGGGCATCCAGCCCGGCCCCATGATGTATGTGTCAGAGCTGCCCACTGTGTATAAGGTCTTTGCGGCGCTGATGCTCGCAAACCTCGCCATGCTCATCGTCGGCTGCGCGGGCGTGCGCGTGTTCGCCAAGATCGTGTCACTGGAAAAACGCATGCTCTATCCCATCATCCTGGTGGTATCGCTGCTCGGCGCGTTCTCCATCAACAAGAACGTGTTCGATGTGGGCGTGTGCGTGGCCTTCGGCGTGATCGGCTGGCTCATGAACAAGTATGAGTTCCCGCTCTCCCCGATTCTGCTGGCCCTGATCCTCGGCCCCATGTGCGAACAGAACTTTGTCCGCTTCATGGATCTCAATCACGGAGACTTCGGCCAGATCATCCACTATCCCATCGCCATCGGCTTCTTTGTCGTTGCGGTCGGCGTCGTGATCTACTCGCTGATCAATCAGCAGAAGATCAACAAACGAGAAAAAGACGCCCTGGCCAAGGCCGGTGTGGGGGACGTCTCCTTCACACAGGAGTAATAGGGCAATACCGCATAATTCGGCAAGAGCAGATCCTGAGAAAATTTGGGTTCTGATAAAGGCACTTTTTCGCAGATGTACTTTGTGTACCTCAAGAGTGTTGCCATAGTACAATACATCCAGAAGCAAAAAGAGCGTCCCGGAGAAAAGCTTCGGGACGCTTGTCATGAAAAAAATAGAGAAACAGGGAGACACAGCATGAAGCCCAGCACCGATAAACGCGATTTTCTTTCCACCACCCCCGGGATCCTGACCGCGGCTGTCGCGGCAAACCTTCTCTGGGGCAGCGCCGCGCCCTGCATCAAGCTCGGCTACCGGTATTTCGGCATCGCCGCGGAGGATGTGCTCAGTCAGATCCTCTTTGCCGGGGTGCGCTTTACGCTGGCGGGACTTTTGACCATCCTGATCGGGAGCCTTCTGCGCGGCAGGCTCCTGCTGCCGAAGCGCGGCTCCGGCGGGATGATCCTGACCCTCGCCATGATGCAGACGGTCATTCAGTACACCTTCTTTTATATCGGCCTGTCCCACGCCCCCGGCTTCAAGGGCTCGATCATCTCGCCGACCAGCACCTTCTTTGCCCTGCTGATCGCCGCGCTGGTATTCCGGCAGGAAAAGCTCACAGCGAAAAAGCTGCTCGGTTGCCTGATCGGCTTTGCGGGGGTGGTCGTGGTGAGCATGAACGGCAGCGCCGGCGGCAGCGTGCGTCTGGACGGCGAGGGCTTCCTGGTTCTGGCGGCGGCCTCCTACGGCTGCTCCTCCGTGCTCATCAAGCGCTATTCCGCGCGGGAGGACCCGGTCGTGCTGAGCGGCTGGCAGTTTCTGCTCGGCGGCGCGCTGATGACGGCGGCCGCCCTCCTCGGCGGCGGCAGGCTGCACGCGGTCTCCCCCAAGGCCTGGCCGCTGATGCTCTACCTGGGCGCGCTCTCGGCGGTGGCCTATACCCTCTGGTCCCTGCTGCTGCAGCGGCATCCCGTCTCGCGCATCATGGTCTTCTCCTTCCTGAACCCCGTGTTCGGGGTAGTCCTGTCGGCGCTGCTGCTGGGAGAGGGGAAGATCCTGAACATCCCGCGCTGCCTGCTCGCCATGGCGCTGGTCTGCCTCGGCGTCTGGATCGTGAACCAGCCGGAAAAGCGATTGAAAGAAGAAGCCTGACGGCGGAAAAACCCCCTTGCCCAAAGGGGAAGAATGGAAAGGAAGATGAGAATGAAAGCGGCAGTTTTGAAAAACTGGTTTGATCTTGAGCTTACGGACATCCCCATGCCGGTGCCGAACGACAGGGAGGCCCTGATCAAGATCCGTTACGGCGGCGTCTGCGGCTCGGACATGACCGTCTATCGCGGCAAGCATATGACGGCAACGGTGCCGACCGTCCTGTGCCATGAGATCCTCGGCCACATCGCCGCCCTGCCCGAGGGCTATGACGGGCCGTTCAAGCCCGGCCAGCGGGTACTGATGAACCCGGTCATCTCCTGCGGCGCGTGCGCGGCCTGCAGGCGAGGTCTCGGCCATGTGTGCGAAAACCTGAAGCTGCTCGGCATCCATGTCGACGGCGGCTTTGCCGAGTATACCAAGGTCGGCGTGGACAAGCTCTGCGCCCTGGATGACGATATCCCCGACGAGGTCGCCATCCTCGGCGAGCCCTTTGCCGTCGGCTACCATGTCATGCAGCGCAGCCAGATCCAGCCGGGCGACAGGATCTTCATCTCCGGCGGCGCGACGGTGGGCCTCTATATTGCGATCTTTGCCAAGGCTTTCGGCGCCGGGCGCGTCATCATCTCGGAGATCAACGAGCCGCGCCGTCAGTTTGTGGAGTCCATGGGCATCGAGACAATCAATCCCTCGCAGACGGACGCCATGGATCTGATGCGTGAGGTCACCGGGGGCGGCGGCTTTGACATCGTCTACGATACCTCGGGGGCGCCCTCGGCGGTGCTGCAGATGCCGGATCTGACCCGCTGCGGCGGGAAGATGCTGTCTCTCGGCCTGTCGGGCGACGCCTATCCGTTCATTATCGGCAAAGTCTCCTTCAAGGAGATCACGCTGATCGGCAACCGCCTGTATTCGCAGGAGGACTTTGAAAACGGCGTCCGTTTCCTGGAGGACAACTGGCGCCGCCTCGGCCTCGACCGCATGGTCACGGACCGGCTGACCCTGGGCGAGATCGACAAGGCCATTCAGATGATGATCGACGGCACCAACCTCTGCAAGATCATCATAGACTGCCAGAAGGGCTGAGCGGCACAGAGCAATCAACACACAAGGGCAGGAGCCGCAGCTCCTGCCCTCGTCTTGTATGATTGATTATCGTTTGAATCAGCGGGCGGCGCGTCCGCGCTGCAGTTCGGAAACCACGATGGCGCAGGAGCTGTCGCCGGTGATGTTGACGACGGTGCGCCCCATGTCGAAGATGCGGTCCACACCGGCGACCAGAGCGATGCCCTCGACCGGGAGACCGACGGACTGCAGCACCATAGCCAGCATGACCATGCCCGCGCCGGGGACACCCGCGGTTCCGATGGAGGCGAGCGTTGCGGTCAGAACGATGGTGAGCATTTGCGTGAGCGTGAGCTCAATGCCGAAGCAGGAAGCGATGAAGATGCAGCATACGCCCTGGTAAATGGCAGTACCGTCCATGTTGATGGTAGCGCCGAGCGGAAGGACGAAGGAGGTGACCTCCTTATCCGCGCCGAGCTTCTGCACACACTTCATGTTCAGCGGCAGCGTACCGACGGAGGAGGCGGAGGAGAAGGCCAGCACAATGGCCGGCATCATGCCCTTGAAAAACGTGACGGGGTTCATGTGTCCCAGGAGCTTGACCGAGAGGGAGTAGACAACCGCCATGTGGAGGAAATAGCAGATGTAGGCGATCAGCAATACCTTGGCGAGCGACCCGAGCACCGCCGGACCGTTCTCCGCGACAACAGGGCACAGCAAGCAGAACACGCCGATGGGGGAGAGCTTCAGGATCATCTCCATGATCTTCATGCAGATGTCATTGCAGATGGTGACTGCTGTAAATTCGATGTCCATGCGCTCACGGATCAGGATCAGGGCAAAGCCGATAAACAGGGAAGCCACGATGATTTGCAGCATGTTGGCGTTGGCAAAGGGCGCAATGAAGTTTGAAGGAAAGATCCCTACCAGCGTATCCATGAAGTTGACGGAGGTCGCAGAGGGCGTATAGCTCAGATCTGTGGTGGAGAGAACCGGGAAGATCCCCTTGGTCAGATTGGCGATCAGCAGGCCGATCGTCACCGCAAAGGCCGTGGTGCAGAGGTAATACAGGACGGTCTGCCCGCCGATGGTGCCGACCTTCCGGATGTCGCGCAGGGAGACAACACCCGCCATGATGGAGAAGAAGACCAGCGGACACACGATCCATTTGATGAGATTGAGAAAGATCGTGCCGAAGGGCTTGACGTACTTCGTCGCAATGGCCGCGTTGGACGTCAGAAGAATACCGACGATGATCGCAAGCACCATTGCAATGAAAATCTGCGTGGAGAGTGCCATTTTCTTTTTCATGGGATCAGCTTCCTTTCCTGAATAGTATTCCGAAAATGTACACTCTAAGAATACAATAATAAGAGCAAATTGTCCAGAATAAAATGAATGATGCACTGAAAATTTGTTGAAAATGCGGAGAACGATAGCCGCGCACAGAGAAGTGGTGTGAGTGCGGTATATGGCGATCAATGCCCGGGGGAAAAACTACGGTTTTCCTGCCTTGCCGATCCATGGCCTGCGCGTCAGCCCAGCAGCTGGAGCAGCTCCTCCTGACTGAGCGACGCAAGGCTTGTCCCCTCGCCGCTGAGCACGGCCTCTGCCAGATCGCGCTTGGCTTCCTGCAGGGCGAGGATGCGCTCCTCAATGGTATCCTTGACGATGATCCGGTAGACGGTGACCTGGTTTTGCTGGCCGATGCGGTGGGCGCGGTCGGTAGCCTGATTCTGGGCGGCGAGGTTCCACCAGGGATCGTAGTGGATGACCACGTCCGCGCCGGTCAGGTTCAGTCCCGTGCCGCCCGCCTTGAGAGAGATCAGAAATACCGGCGTGTCGCCGTCGTTGAATTCCCGCACGAGTCTGAGGCGCTGCTCCTTCGGCGTTGAGCCGGTGAGCTTGTAATACGGGATGCCCTCGGCCTTCAGATCCTCCTCCAGCAGGGCGAGCATGGACGTAAACTGAGAGAATACCAGCATCCGATGCCCGCCGCCCATGGCGCTTTTGACAAGCTCCAGACAGGCGTCGCGCTTGGCGCTGCCGCCGCGATAGTCCTCCAGGATCAGCGACGGGTCGCAGCAGATCTGGCGTATGCGCGTCAGCTCCGCAAAGAGGCGCAGCTTATCCTCGCCGCTGCCGTCGGAGCTTGCCACCAGCTGCTTCATGCGCACGACCTGCCCGTCGTAGATCTTGCGCTGCTCGTCGTCGAAGCGGGTGTAGCGCACCTCCTCCAGCTTGGGCGGCAGGTCTTTCAGCACGTCGGCCTTGAGACGCCGCAGGATAAAGGGGGCGGTCATCCGCTTGAGCCGTTCCGTGGCGGCCGGGTCCTTCTGCTTTGTGATCGGCGTCTCCAGCCGGCGCGAAAACTCCGTATAGCTGTACAGGAAGCCGGGCATCAGATAATCGAAAATACTCCACAGCTCGGCAAGGCGGTTTTCGATGGGCGTGCCGGTCAGGGCAAAGCGAAGCTCGGCGTTCACCGCCTTGACCGCCTTGGTCATGGAGGCTTTTTGGTTTTTGATATACTGCGCCTCATCCAGGACCATGAGGGAAAAACGCAGCTCCCTGTAGGATGCGATATCCTGCCGCAGCAGATCATAGCTCGTGATGCACACCATACCATCGGTCAAGGCTGCGATACGGCTTTTCCGCTGCGAGGCGGGCCCGGTTATCACCTGCGCACTCAGTCCCGGAGCAAAACGCTGAAATTCCTCCTGCCAGTTGTAAACCAGCGACGCCGGGCACACCACCAGACAGAGACGCATGCTGCCCGCGTCATGCAGAGCCTGTACAAGCGAAATGAACTGCAAGGTCTTTCCCAAACCCATTTCGTCGGCCAGAATACCGCCGAATCCGGCCGCCGCCAGCGTGCGCAGCCATTTATAGCCATGCACCTGATAGGGGCGCAGAATCTCCGCCTGGGCGTCCGGCGCTTCGTAATCCGCGTCCCGGATGGTCCTGAAGTTTTTGATCAGGGCGCGATATGTGCGGTCGCGGTTGGAGACGAGACTGTCATGCTCCTCCAGCAGCGAGTCGAGGTAGAGCGCCCGGTACAGGGGAAGCTTCGCGCCGCCGCGCATGGCGTCCTCCAGCGAAAAGTTCATCCCGTCTCCGAGCGCCTCCAGCTCGGCGAGCTGACTGTCCCGGTCCAGATCGACGAAAGCGCCGCTCGAGAGGCGGTGGTACTTCTTCTTCTGCCGATAGCTCTCCAGCACGGCCAGCAGCTCCTCCGGCGCCATATCCTTTGTCAGCAGCTCAATTTCCAGCAGTCCGCTTTCGACGGACACGCCGACGCGAAGCTGCGGCATGGGCCGCAGGGCGCTGCGGTCGAAAGCGGCGCTGCCCTCCACGGCGCCGAAGCGCTGAAGCTCCGGCACGGCTTCGGTCATGATCTCATAGAGCGCGTCGTCGGAACAGGGAAGCCAGAAGAGAGAGCTGGCCTCAAGCTGTCTGGGGAAAAAGTCTTTCAGTACTTCGAGCACCCGCTCCTCCTGCATGGCGTCGCGGTAGCATCCGGCTTTGCCCGAAGAGGGGAGCGTGCGGGGTGCGTCCTCTCCGTACCGGACAAGGGCCTCGCAGGTGATGATATCGTATATGCCATCAATATCCAGTCGGAAGGTAAAGCGCGGCTCGGGAGGCAGCAGTCCCTCCGCCTCTTCGGCGCAGATGTCCTCCAGATCGACGTAAGGGCTCTGCCGAAGCTGGGGCACAACGCGGTAATAGTACTCCGCCAGCTTGTCCCGTCCGATCCGAAAACAAATGCCGCCGTTTTTGTCCGCCGCCGCGCGGAAGGGACGCAGCGCCTGTTCTTCGTCTCTGGTGATCCTGCTCAGGCGGTCGGAAGTAAGCATATAGCTTCCCGCGCTGCCCTTGAGGATCACCGGCATTTTGCCGCTTACCTCAATGCCCAGCATCGCGCCGCTTTTCGGGATGCGCGCGGTACTGAGCGTCACCCGCAGCGCGGCGTGGCCGACGGTAAGCTGTCCCGCGTCCTTCTGGCCGTGGCAGGAAAACTCCACCGCCGTACCCTCGGCAAGCTCGTAGAAGCGGTCGAGCACCGCCCCGGTCAGCGCGTCGCGGGTCTTGACCTTGAGGGCCCCGGAGTAGAGAAGCGCGCTGTTCGCCACCTCCGTCTCACTCATGCGCCGCTGCAGGAAGGTGAGCCAGGGGAGACTGTCGTCGGTGAGGTCAAACGCGCCGAAGTCCAGCTCGCTTGTCTTGCTCAGCTTAAACGCCAGATGCTCCTCATAAGAATACAGAAACTCCTGATAGGATCGCAGCAAAACCGTTTTCCCGCCCACAGGCCCGATTTTGTAGGAGAGCACCAGTTCCCCGTCGATGAGCATCAGGCGAGGCTGAAGGGAAATGCTTTTGGGCCTTGGCGTTTCCTCTGCCTGCTCGTTTTCCCGCGCGGCGGAAAGGCGGTCCATGGCCTCGAGAAAGCTGCTCGCCGCCCGGTCGGTCGCGTCGCCGGGATTGTTCTGATGAATGTACGCCCGCAGCGCCGTCAGCAGAGCCAGCTCATGCTCGCACAGATCGTCGGAGTAATCGTAGAAATCGTAGTAATAATACGACTGCCTGCATGTACAGCGATGGGATTCCGGCTTGTCGGCCAGAAGGTCCAGACGCACGTAACACAGGCGCTCTCCGTCATGAACCGAGCCCTCTGCCGTAAGCATCGGCTCACCCTTCGGCGAGTAAGCTTCACAGACGCGGCTGAGCTTCGCCGCGTTGTCTGCAAGCAGCGCCGGAAGCTGCTCGGCGGCGTATTCGTTTGTTCGCGCGTAACGGAGCACATAAGGGAGATTAAAGAAGGTGCCGTCCGCTTCCTCGCCGGGGAAGAGAGAGGCGGCGGCAAGCTTGCGGCTCTTTTTCTTTTCTTTTTCCGCCTGACGCCTGGCCTCCTCGGCCTTGCGCATGGCTGCCTCGGCTTTGCGCCTGGCCTGCTCCGCCTTTTTCTGCTTCTCCCGTTCCTTTGCCTTCCGCTGCTCCTCTTCCTCCCGCCGCCGCTTTTCGGCGATCTCCGGCGGCTCGTCAAAAACCCAGGGTCCATGCTCCTGTTCCCAGAGCATCAGCACCGCCGCCTCGTGGTGGCAGACCTTGCTGCTCAGGTTCCGGTTATTGAGTCTGTAATAAAATCTCCGCTTTGTCAGGCAATCGCAGTGAAACTTTTTATCGTTCCAGCTGTCGGAATACGATTTGGGCGCGGTGATACGCACTTCACAGCGGTAACCGTTCTTTGTCTCAAGCGCTGCGCTTGCCGTATCGGCTGTGGTGACGAGATCCTTCACATAGGCGCTCTTCACGGCCTTTTCTGCCTTTTCGAGGACATCTGTCGGAAACAGAATCCGCCACTCTTTTTTCTCCTGGGTGGGAAACAAGCTTTCCTGCAATTTACCACGACCCCATTTCTGATCTGATCTTTCCGAATCATTTTATCGGGCTTTCCCTGCGGTGTCAATCCGGAAAGCAGGATAAAATAGAACGGTTCATCCGACAGATGACATAGGCAGTCAACACAATAGGCAGTGGTCAACAAACGGGGGGAAGGAATACGGCTTCTGACCTCGGGCATTATTCTGTTCAGACGGCTGTGCAGGCAGAGACGCGGAAACGATTTGCAGATTTCCCGGGCCAAACTCTGCATAAGCCCTTGCAAAATAGCTAAAATATAGTATAATATAATTAGCTAACAAAAGGAGGCGAATAGTATGGTCGGAGCAACGGCAACCGCGACGGAAATGCAGAATAATTTCGGCCGCTATCTGAGTATCGTAATCGGCGGCGCGGAGGTTATTGTCACCAAAAACGGAAAAGAGGTCGGGCGCTTTGTACCCAAGGATGCCGCCATCTCCTATCTGACGGATTCTCTGACCGGGATTCTCAAGGGGGATGCGCAGGTGCGGGAAACCAGAGATGCGGCGCTGAGGGCAAAATATGAGATTGCTGATTGACGCCAACATAGTCCTGGATGTGCTGCAAAAGAGAGAGCCGTATTGGAAGGACTCGTCTGTGATCTGGAAGCTGTGTGAAACGGAGCAGGCCGAAGGCTATATTTCCACGCTGACCTTTGCCAATCTCATGGATGTCATGCGCCGGGAGCTCGACCCCGCTCAAATTCGGGATGTGCTGGATAAGCTGCGCCTGATCTTTCGCTTTGCGGATTTCACGGCGGCAGATATGGAGAAGGCTGCGGAGATGGGCTGGGACGATTTCGAGGACGCGATCCAGGCTGCCACGGCGGAGCGGATCATGGCTGACAGCATCATTACCAGAAATGTCCGCGATTTCCGGAACAGCAAGGTCATTGCCTTTACGCCGTCAGAGTATATCGCACGGCTGTGAATTGCTTTCTCATAAAGGCGAAGCTTTGCACAGAATAAGATGATGATACAGTGAATACCGAGGTGTGCTAAACAGCCAAGCCTCGCACATATACATGACCCAGAGAACGTGCGGCGATTTCATGCCGCGCAGGGGAGTGGTGTGAGTGCGAGAAAGCTTAGAGGAACGGGCCTGCGACCTGGCCGCATACATCATCGAGAAGCGGACCACCGTCCGCGCCGCCGCGAAGAAATTCGGCGTTTCCAAATCCACCGTACACAAGGATCTGACCGAGCGCCTGCCGCATGTGAATCCGGGACTGTACCGGCAGGTGCGCATGCTGCTGGATCTCAACAAGGCCGAGCGGCACATCCGCGGCGGCCTTGCCACCCGGCGCAAGTATAAGGGCATACAGGCCGGGGAATGAGAAAAAGACAGGGACTGTGAAGCTGCCGTTCACAGTCCCTTATGCTCACCGCGTGACGGCGGTGCTCAGGCGTTTTTCTTCTTTTTCCGCCCCTTTTCGAGGCGGGCGCGCAGCTGCCCGATCCAGGCGGCGAGAGTGGTGTAGTCGCCGGCGGTCAGGGCTGCTTCATAGAGGGAGAAGGCCGCCCTGTCCTTCTTTTCCAGCTGGCTCAGGGCCTTTTTCGGGCCGAGGTAGGGCCAGAAGCAGAGCTCGGTGTAGATCCTGAGGCTCTCCACCAGCAGCCAGTGGCGGCGAAAGCAGCCCTCGGCATCCGTGCGTTCGGCCCGGCGCAGCATCTTTTCACAGCGCGAGACCTCCAGGCGCAGCTCCTCCGGCGTCTTTTTCGCCTGCCCGTCCACAAAGCGCTGCACCCGCTCCAAAAGCCGCGCCGCCACGCCGTCCCGGTCCAGCAGGATCTGCCCGCCGTAGACGCATTCGTATTCTGCCGGGTCATAGTCCCCCTGAAAATCGGAAAGGGGGTGGACGGAGACGTCAAGCTGGGTGCAGTCCACAAAGCGGTCGTCATGCCGGCGCTCCCCGCCGGCGGTGATGAGCAGGGCGTCAAAGTCGCTGAAGAGATTGCTCGTCCCGTCGGCGAAGGAGCCGTAGACAATGATGGCGGCGGGATCGTATTCGGCGGCAAGATAGCTTAAAATGTCCTGCATACGCCCTCCAGCAGCTCCTGCGTGAGCTCCGCCTCATACACAAGGCAGGTGGGGCCGGTGAGGAAAATGTCGCGCACACCGTCCTCCGTCCGCGTCAGGCTGACGCCCAGCTCCCCGCCGGGCATGCTGACCGTGACGCGCTCGCCGGAGACAAGGCCCCGCAGCGTCAGCGCCGCCGCGATCGAGCCGCAGCCCGTCCCGCAGGCGAGGGTGAAGTCCTCCACCCCGCGCTCGTAGGTGACGGCCTTGAGGGCGTCGGGGCCGGTCGGCTTTACAAAGCTCACGTTCGCGCCCCTCGGAAAAACCTCGGCATAGCGCAGGGCGCGGCCAAGCTCGCGCAGGCTGCCGCTGCCCCAGCTGTCCCAGTCCGGCAGCAGCAGGACCGCGTGGGGGATGCCGGGCCTGCCGAGCTCCACATAGGCGCAGTCGTATTCCGTGCCGTCGAGCATCACCGAGCGGTGCAGGTCGAGGACGGAGGGATCGTTGAGGCGCACACGGTAGCGGCTGCGGTCGACGCGCACGCCCGTGACGAGGCCCGCCGTGGTCTCCACGCGCTGCGTGTCCCCGGCCAGGCCCTGCTCAAAGCCCCAGCGGCAGATGCAGCGGGCGCCGTTGCCGCACATCTCGCCGAGGCTGCCGTCGCTGTTATAAAAGCGCATGCCGTAGTCCCCGCCCTTTTCCGCCGGGACGACGAGCATCATCCCGTCCGCCCCCACGCCGGTGTGGGGCGCGCACAGGAGCCGGGCCAGCGCCGGAAGCGCCTCCTCCGGCAGGGAGAGGGCGCGGCCGTCGAGAATGACGAAATCGTTGCCGGCCCCGTGCATTTTCCAGATCCTCATGCCGCTCACCCCCAGAGTGCCGTGAGCGTCGGGATGAGCTGCTTCTTTCTCGACATCATGCCGGGAATGAAGAGATCGTTGTCCTTCGGCTCCTGGTTGAAGGCCTGGCGCATGATATCGTCGCTGCCGACATAGAGAAGGTGGGAGCCCTCGCTGAGCACGTCGGTGAGCATGAGGATCACAATGTCAAACTCGTTTTTGACGCGCAGCTTGTCCATAAAGTCCAGCAGCTCCTGCTTGCGGGAGAGGTAGGCGTCGGCCCCGACACAGGTGATCTGGCTCACGCCGAGGTTTTTCTCGGCGATGTGGAACTTCTTGTAATCGGTGCGGAACAGCTCCTCCGCGCTCTTGTCGTCCACCCCGGAGGAGGAGAAGAGGGACTTGCCGAGCTCCTCCACCGAGACCCTGGCGATGCGGGCAAGGCGCGTGGCCATGGCGATGTCCTTCTTGGTGCAGGTGGGGGACTTGAACATGACGGTGTCCGAGAGGATGGCGGCGCACATGAGCCCCGCCATCGCGGGCGAGGGCATGACCCCGTGCTCCTGATACATGGAGGTGAGGATCGTGTTGGTGGAGCCGACCGGCTCGTTGCGGACGGCGACGGGCATTTTGGTCTGGATGTCCGCGAGGCGGTGGTGGTCGATGATGCCGAGGATCTCCACCTGCTCAAGCCCGGGCACGGACTGGGAGGCCTCGTTATGATCCACGAGCACGACGCGCTTGCTGCGCGGGCGCAGCAGGTGGTAGCGGGAGAGGGTGCCGACCACATGCTCGTTCTCGTCGAGGACGGGGTAGTAGTGGAAGCGGCTGTTGATGAGGATCTCGCGCACATCGTCCACATAGTCCGTGAGATGGAAGGAGATCAGCCCCTCCGTCTGGCAGAAGCGGGAGACGGGGATGCCCTGGAAGATGAGGCGGGCCACCTGGCGGGCGTTGAGGGGCGTGGAGATGATGCAGGTGGGGCGGCTGCAGTCGGCAAGCTCCTGGGGCACCTCCGTCTGGCAGAGGATCAGGCAGCCGACCCCGGCCTCGAGCGCCTTGCCGATGATCTCCGGCTGGTCGCCGCAGATGAGGATGCTGTCCGGGTCTGTGAAGCTCGCGTCCTCAAAGGCCTTGGGCAGGGCGATCGTCACCTTGCCGGAGACGGCCTCGGTGATGTTCGAGTATTCGTTCACAAGCCGCCCCTCCAGGACGCTGATGAGGTTGAAGAGGGGCAGGGAATCCACATGGCAGTCAAAGATGTTGCTGAGCTCATAGGCCGCAATGTCGCCGGTGGAGAGCATGCCGTAGAGGGTGCCGTCCTCATTGAGAATGGGGATGGCGGAGATGTTGGCGTCGCGCATGCTACGCCAGGCGAGATCCAGGGTGACGGAGCTGTTGAGCTCGGGCGGGTGGTCAAAGTCCAGATCCGAGATCTGGGCGCGCATGTTCTGGATGTACATGGGCGGCTCAAAGCCGAAGCGGTCAAGCATGCGCTGGGTCTCATCGTTGATGGCGCCGATGCGCACGGCCTTGTATTCCCGGTCGCCCAGGGCGTTGCGCAGACTCGCGTAGGCCATGGAGGCGACAATGGAGTCGGTATCCGGATTGCGGTGTCCGCAGACATAGATGTCGTTCATAGGAACCTCCCAAAGAAGTGGTTGAAAGGCGTGACCGCCTTTGTCTATTATATAAAGCCCGCGCCCCGCGGTCAATCCTTTTTCGGCTCCAGCTCGCTTGCGGCCATGGCCCCGATCACCAGCGCCGAGCCGACGAGGGCGGCGGGACTCATGGGCTCGCGCAGCACCGTGACCGACAGCAGCACCGCCACCACAGGGTCGATGTAGCTCAGGATCGCGGCGGTCTGGGCCGGGATCTCGGCAATGCTGCCGAAGTAGAGGACATAGGCAAGGCCCGTGTGCACCACGCCGACAACGAGCAGCATCACAAGCGAGCGCGGCGTCAGGCTGAGCGCGGCGACGTTCTCGGTACAGAGCACATAGGGCAGCATCACAAGCGAGGCCGCGGCAAACTGCATGATGGTCCGATCCTCGGGCGAGATGCCCCGGAGCGTGCGGTTCACGAGCACGACGCCGGCATAGAGCAGCGCGGCGACGAGGCCGAAGGCAAGGCCCGCCGCCCCGTGCAGGCCGCTCGTGAGCACGTCCGACACGAGGACCATCCCGAAGACCGCGACGGCGGCGCAGATGAGCTTGCGCGGCGTGAGCTTTTCGCCGAACAGGGGGACCGAGAGGAGAAGGATGAACACCGGGGCCATGTAGTAGCACATGGTCGCCGCGGCGACGGAGCTGCGGTTATACGCCTCAAAGAGGAAGATCCAGTTCGCGCCGAGCATGGCGCCGAGGAGCAGCAGCGTCGGGAGATTGCGCCGGATGGCGGCGCGGTCGACGCTCTCATGGCGCGCAGCGCGCATCAGCAGCAGAAACAGCAGGCCGATCACCGCCCGCGCCAGCGCCACGACGCTCGAGGGACAGGGGATGGCGCGGCGGAAGAGGCCGATGGTGCCGAAGATCACCATGGACAGGATGAGCTTTGCGCGCGGGGAGAGCTTGCGCATGGGGAGACCCTCTTTCGGTACAGCGTTTTTCCGCATTATATCAAGTTCCGACACGCCCGGCAAGGGGCTTGCATAAAAAGCGGATATGGATTAAAATACACGCATTATGTGCATTCACAGGAGGCGGCTATGGATAAAACGGAGATGTCGGCGCTGCTGCAGCAGGTCGCCGACGGGACGCTGAGCCCCGCGGACGCGGCGCTCAGGCTCAAGATGCAGCCCTTTCAGGAGATCGGCGACTATGCCAAGGTGGACCTTCACCGGGGCATCCGCCAGGGCGTGCCGGAGGTGATCTACGGCGCGGGCAAGACAAAGGAGCATATCCTCGGCATTGCGAAGACCATGCTCGAAAACGGCCAGCAGACCGTGCTGATCACAAGGCTCGATCAGGTCTCGGCGGATTTCGTCGCGGCCCGGCTGCCGCTTCACTACAACGCCCTCTCCAAAACCGGGGTGATCGGGGAGCTGCCGAAGCCCACGGGCAAGGGCCGCATCGTGGTCGCCACCGGCGGCACCAGCGATATCCCCGTGGCCGAGGAGGCCGCCGTCACGGCCGAGGTGCTGGGCAACGACGTGCTGCGCCTCTACGACGTGGGGGTCTCCGGCATCCACCGGCTGTTAAGCCACATGGATCTCATCATGTCCGCGCGCGTCATCGTCGCCGTGGCGGGCATGGAGGGGGCCCTGCCCTCCGTGATCGGCGGGCTTGCCGACTGCCCGGTGATCGCCGTGCCCACGAGCGTCGGCTACGGGGCGAGCCTCGGCGGCATTGCGGCGCTTTTATCCATGCTCAACTCCTGCGCAAGCGGCGTGTCGGTCGTGAACATCGACAACGGCTTCGGCGCGGGCTATATGGCGAGCATGATCAATCACCTGGAGTAACGGCTATGGAGCTGAAGGAATTTTTTGCCGAACACCCGCGCGCCGCCCTGGCCTTTTCCGGGGGCGCGGACTCGTCCTGCCTTCTGTGGGCGGGGCTCAGGTGGGCGGAGAGCCTGGGCGTTTACTATGTGAAGTCGCCCTTTCAGCCGGAATTTGAGTACCGGGACGCCCTGCGCCTGGCCGAAGAGCTGGGGGCCAGGGTCACGGTGCTGAGGGCCGATCCGCTCTCTGATCCGACCGTCGCGGCCAATCCCGCAAACCGCTGCTATTACTGCAAAAAGATCATCATGGCAGCCATCCGGGAGGCGGCGAAGCGCGACGGCTATGACCTTGTCATCGACGGGACGAACGCCAGCGACGACATTGCCGACCGCCCCGGCTATAAGGCCCTGGGGGAAGAAGGGGTGCTGTCTCCCCTGCGCCTTTGCGGCATCACGAAGCAGGAGCTGCGGGAGAGATCCCGCGAGGCGGGACTCTTCACCTGGTCGAAGCCCGCCTACGCCTGCCTTGCCACGCGCATTCCGACGGGCGAGACCATCACGGCGGAGAAGCTGCAGGCCGTCGAGCAGAGCGAGGACAAGCTTTTTCGCATGGGCTTCACCGATTTCCGCGTCCGCACGAAAAACGGCGCGGCAAAGCTCCAGTTCATCGCGCAGCAGCACGGCGAGGCCGCGCGGCGCATGGAGGAGATCAAAGCGGCGCTGACGCCGTATTTTACCGAGGTCAGCCTTGACCCGGAGCCGAGGGAGAAGAGCAAATGAGAACACTGTACATAGACTGCGGCATGGGCGTCGCGGGCGACATGCTGACCGGCGCGCTGCTGGATTTGTTGGACGAGCAGGGACAGGCAGCGTTCCTGAAGGAAATCAACGCAGCCCTCGCCGGGAAGGCCGTCGTCACCGCCGCGCCGGACGTGAAGTGCGGCGTGCAGGGCCTGCACGTCAGCGTGAAGATCGGCGGCGCGGAGGAGGGCGCGGAGCATCACCACCACGACGGAGAGCATCACCACCACCACGACGGAGAGCATCACCACCACGACGAAGAGCATCACCACCATCACAACGGCATCAAAGAAATCCGGGAGCTGATCGACGCGGCGCCGCTTTCGGACAATGTGCGCCATCACGCGCGGGAGGTGTTTGATTCCATCGCCTTTGCCGAGAGCCAGGTGCACGGGCAGGACATGGAGCATATCCATTTCCACGAGGTCGGCACCGTCGACGCGGTGGCGGATGTGCTGGGCGTGTGCCTGCTGATGGAAAGGCTCGGGCCCGAACAGGTGGTCGCCTCGCCCGTCAACGTCGGCGGCGGCACGGTCAAATGCGCCCACGGCATCCTGCCGGTGCCCGCGCCGGCGACGGAGCTTCTGCTGCGCGGCAAGCCCTGGTACGAGGGGCAGATCAAGAGCGAGCTCTGCACCCCGACGGGCGCGGCGCTGGTCACGCACTTTGCCGACCGCTTCGACAGCGCCCCCATCCTCCGGGTGGAGAAATGCGGCTACGGCACGGGGACGAAGGAGTTTGAACGCCTCAACGCCGTGCGCGTCCTGCTGGGCGAGGGAGGGGACGCGCCGGAGCACCTGCTGGAGCTGTCCTGCAATCTCGACGACATGACGGGCGAGGAGCTGGGCTTTGCCATGGAGCGGCTGTTTGAGGCCGGGGCGCTGGACGTGTGGACGACGGCGATCGGCATGAAGAAGTCCCGCCCCGGCGTGCTGCTCTCCGTCCTCTGCCAGGCGGCGGAGCGGGACGCGCTGCTGAAAAGCATGTTTCAGCACACCACGACCCTCGGCGTGCGGGAGCGGCTCTGCGCGCGCCATACCCTGGAGCGCTCCTTCCGCAAGGAGGAGACCCCGTGGGGCGAGGTGACGGTCAAACGCGCCGAGGGCTGGAATGCCGCCCGCGAGAAGCCCGAGTATGAGGAGCTGGCGCGCATCGCGCGGGAGAACGGCCTGAGCCTCCGGGACGTGAAGGAAAAAATAAAAAAATAGGTATCGGCATTTATCAGCAAAGTTCCCTGTATGACCGTAGGGGCGATTCACGAATCGCCCGGCGGCAAAGGCCGCATCCGACGAATGCGCCCGTACGCGGTGATTGTTAGCTGACGTAAGCTGATACCCATAAAATAAAATAACATGAAAAAAGCAGAGTGCCTGACCACTCTGCTTTTTGTCATTCTTCGGAAGAAATCCGGTATGAAGTTCTTTCCTGCTTGCAAGAATAGAATACGCAAAACTTGTTTCAGGGATAAGCATAATTCTGTTACCGAAATGTAAATAATTGCGGGCGCTTCGGCCTTGCGCAAAGCGCCCGGGCGCTGCAGGATCGTGGACATCGACCTCACGGGCGACGTGGCCGAATCCGACGGCATGGTCTGCGGCGGCACGATGCGCGTCCTGGTGGAGGACGCGGCGCTCAGCGATTGAGAAGCCACACGCCGAAGTTCAGGTACGCCGCAAAGCTCAGCCACACGAGATAGGGGATCATGAGCCTGCCGGCTTTATCGTCGATGCAGGAGAAGAGCAGAGCCGCGATGGCCGCGAGCACCCACAGCGCCAGCAGCAGGAGAAAGGCGGCAAAGTAAAAGCGCATCGTGAAGAACACGATGGGCCACAGGAAATTGACCGCGAGGCTCAGAGCGTACACCGTGAGCGCCCGCTCCCGCCGGGCGGGACTTGCCGTGCTTGTGAGGATCAGGTAGGACGATAGGCCCATCATGAGGTACAAAAGCGTCCACACCACCGGGAAGACCCAGGCGGGCGGACTCAGCGGCGGCTGCGCGACGGACTTGAAAGAACGCATGCCGCCGCGCGTCAGAAAAGCGGAGAAGGCCCCTGTGGCCAGCGGGATCGCCAGCGCCGCCAGGAGCTTTCCGGTTTGGATCCTGTGCTTCATTTTTCATCACCCCGTTCAGTGTATGTACCGGGCGGGGGATTTATACGAAAGCAAAAGGGGCTGCCTCAAAACGAGACAGCCCCCTGTATACTGCGCCTCAGCGGCGTTTTTTGATGGCGTGGCGGATGGAATCGACGAGCAGCACGATGACCGTGAGGGCCACCAGACCGCCGGAGCCCGCGATGGCAAGGCGCACGGCGTCGCTGGGCCCGCCATAGGCAAGCTCCCGCACGGCCTCAAAGCCGCAGATGACGCATTTGCCGCGCTCCAGGCCCGGGCCCTTGCGCGTGGCGGGCGTCTCCACCTGCCAGTCCATGCTGTGGGCGCCCTGCTCGATGCGCTCCCCGCAGGCACACTCGCGCCAGTGGGTGGTCTCGTTATAGTGCCAGTCCGCAGGAAAGTCGTGCACATGGGCGGGCGAGGGCGAGGACGAAGGGCTTGCCGACGGCGACGGAGACGGCGACGACGCGGGCGAGGGCGACGGCGAGGGGGAAGGAGACGGCGACGGCGACGGCTCCGGAGAGGCGACGGGATTTACGTGCATGGTGGCGCGGGCGGAATCCTGACTCACGCCGAAGGCGCCGACAAAGCGGCAGTAGACCTGCCAGCCGTCCATCCAGGCGGGCACGCCGTAGATATTCACGCGGCTCTGCACCCCGTCGGAGGCGATGTCGATCAGCTCGGGGATCTCGTAGACGGAGATCACTTCCCCGGTGGCGGGGTCGCAGGCAAACCACTGGAAGCCCTCGGCATACTTGGCGGTGGCCACAAAGGAGGCAAGGCCGCCCTCATCCAGGTACTCGTCCCCCGGGTCCTTCATCACGGAGGGCAGCCAGATCATCGGGTCGAAGGTGCGCGTGAGGGTCAGGCTGCGCCGGTCCGGACTCACCTCGCACACGGCGCGCTCGTTGTTGAGATAGGCGTCCACGCTGCCGGAGAAGACAAAGCCGTCATGCGTGGCGAGGGTGATAAGCACCTGCACCGGGCCGGTGCCGAAGCGCGCTCTGATCGGATAGCCGCCGAAAAGGTCGTACCATTCGTAATCGGTGATATAGACGCCGTTCGTGCTGGTCGCGGCGGTGATCTCCTCCGCGTCCATCAGCGCAACCGGGGTGTAGCTCGTGGTGGTGAGAACCTTGCCGATCTCCGTTTCCGCCGAGGCTTTGGGCAGGCAGAACGGGAACAGCGCGCACAGACACACAAGCGCCAAAAGAAAACGGATACGTCTGCCGTTCATCGCATCTCCTCCTTCCTGCATGCGGCAGCAGACAGCTTTTATTAATATTATTATATGGGTATCGGCTTAACTCAGCTAACAATCACCGCGTACATCGTAGGGGCCGTTCACGAACGGCCCGGCAGTATAAAGTCGGTTTTTCGGATTCGTACGGTCATACAGGGAACCTTGCTGATGAATGCCGATACGCACTTATTATTATAACTTTTTTGGGCACCACGGTCAAGGGAAACGCTGAACAAATCGAAGCGTGCGGCTTGGCGGGCAGATTTTTCGCCGGATGAGGGCGAAAAACCGTTTTCCGGCGCAGTTCTGTTTGACGGCAGAGGCGGGGGATGATACAATGGAGCGAAAATTTTTACGAAATCGTGGTGACTGCAAGTGATTCGATATGAGGCCGGGAAGTGCGAGGTCGCGGTGATCGGGGCCGGACACGCGGGCATCGAGGCCGCCCTTGCCGCGGCGCGCCTGGGGCTGGACACGGTCTGCTTCACCGTCAATCTCGACAGCGTGGGCAACATGCCCTGCAATCCCGCCATCGGCGGCACGGGCAAGGGCCACCTTGTCCGGGAGCTGGACGCCCTCGGCGGGGAGATGGCGAAGGCCGCGGACACAGCCTGCATCCAGTACCGGATGCTGAACCTCGGCAAGGGGCCGGCGGTACACTCCCTGCGGGCCCAGGCCGACCGGCGGCGCTACCAGCAGGTGATGAAGCACACGCTGGAAAAACAGGATAAGCTCCGCTTGAAGCAGGCGGAGGTCGTGGATATCGGCGTGGATGAGACGGGGAGCGTCTGCTCCGTCACCACCCACACGGGCGCGGTGTACCGCTGCGGGGCCGTGGTGATCGCCTCGGGCACCTATCTCGGCGGGCGCACCATCGTGGGCGAGGTGCTGCGCGAATCGGGGCCGGACGGCCTCGCCGCGGCGACGGCGCTCACGGGCCGCCTCCGGGAGCTGGGGCTCAGCCTGCGCCGCTTCAAGACCGGCACGCCGCCGAGGGTCAACGCCCGGACGGTGGACTTTTCCAAAATGGAGCTGCAGCCGGGGGATGAAGAGCCGGAGCCCTTCTCCTTCTCCACCGACACGACGCCGGAAAACCGGGCGGTCTGCTACCTCACCTATACCAATGAGAAGACCCACGACATCATCCGCGCAAACCTCGGCCGCAGCCCCATCTATGCCGGGGTGATCGAGGGCGTGGGGCCGCGCTACTGCCCGAGCATCGAGACCAAGGTCATGACCTTCCCGGACAAGACCCGGCACCAGCTCTTCATCGAGCCCATGGGCCTTGAGACCGAGGAGCTCTATATCCAGGGCTTTTCCTCCTCCATGCCGGAGGAGGTGCAGGTTCAGATGCTGCACACGATCCCGGGGCTCGAGCATGCGGAGATGACCCGCTGCGCCTACGCCATCGAGTACGACTGCGTGGACCCGACGGAGCTCTATGCCACGCTCGAGAGCAAGAAGATCCCCGGCCTCTACGGCGCGGGGCAGTTCAACGGCTCCTCCGGCTACGAGGAGGCGGCGGTGCAGGGCTTCGTCGCGGGTGTGAACGCGGCGCGGAAGCTCCGGGGCCTCAAGCCCTTTATCCTGCGCCGCTCGGACGGATATATCGGCACGCTCATCGACGATCTGGTGACCAAGGGCACCAACGAGCCCTACCGCATGATGACCTCCCGCAGCGAGTACAGGCTGCTGCACCGGCAGGACAACGCAGACCAGCGCCTGAGCGCCCTGGGCCTTGAGATCGGGCTTGTGAGCGCGGAGCAGTATCGGAAGGTGCTGGATAAATATGCGCGCGTGGAGGCGGAGCTCAAGCGCCTGGAGGGAACGCACGTCGCCCCGACCGAGGCGCTGAACGAAATGCTCACCGCGAAGGGGACGGCCCCGGCGCATACGGGCTTTTCCCTTGCCGAGCTCATCCGCCGCCCGCAGATCGGCTATCAGGACACGGCGGCCTTCGACCCCGAACGGCCCGCGCTCCCCAGGGCTGTGTGGCAGCAGGCGGAGATCCGGCTGAAATACGACGGCTACATCCGGCGGCAGCTCCGGCAGATCGAGGAGTTTGCCCGCCTGGAGGAAAAGAAGCTCCCCGCCGACATCGACTACGCCGCCATCACGGGCCTGCGGCTCGAGGCGCGCGAGAAGCTGGAGAAGATCAGACCCGAAAACTTCGGCCAGGCCGGGCGCATCTCCGGCGTCTCCCCGGCGGATATCTCGGTTTTAATGGTCTATATGGAGAACAGAAAATGAGCAAGGTGGTTTTGGGCTTTTCCGGCGGGGTGGACTCCGCCGTGTCGGCCGTGCTGCTGCAAAAGGCGGGCTTTACGGTGCACGGGCTGTATCTGGACAACACGAGCGAGCAGGCGCGATGGGAGGCCGTCAGCTCCGCCGAACGGATGGGCGTGGAGCTTCGCGTCGTGGATGTGCATGAGGCGCTGGAGGAGCGGGTGTGCCGCCCCTTTGCCGCGTGCTATCTGCGCGGGGAGACGCCGAACCCCTGCGTGCTCTGCAACCCGACGCTGAAATTCCCGATGCTGCTCGAGGAGGCCGACCGCGTGGGGGCGGAGCTTGTGGCGACGGGGCACTATGCCCGGGCGGAAAACGGGGAGCTCTACAAGGGGCGGCCCGCGAACGACCAGAGCTATATGCTGTGCAGGCTGACAAAGGAGCAGGTCGCGCGCCTGACCCTGCCGCTCGGCGGCTTTGAGAAAAAGCAGGTGAGGGCGCTGGCCGAGGAGTTCGGTCTGCCCGCCGCGCACAAGAAGGACAGCATGGAGATCTGCTTCATCCCGGATAAAGATTATGCAAACTGGCTTGCGGGCCGGGCCGAGCTGCCGGGACCGGGGGACTTTGTGTTCCACGGGGAAGTGATCGGACGGCACAGCGGGATCGTGAACTGGACGGTGGGCCAGCGCATCCCGGGGCTGCACGAGGGGCGTAAGCTCTATGTCTCGCGCATCGACGCCAGGGCGAATGTCATCGAGCTTGGCCTGTGGGAGGAGCTTTTTAAGACGGAGGTTTTGGCGCGGGACTTCAACTGGCTCATTGAGCCGCCGGTGGGGAAGATCATTCCCGCGAGCGTGCGTGTGCGCCATACCAAGTGGGAGGAGCCGCCCTGCACCGTGACTGCCGAGGGCGAGAGTGTCGCATGGATCCAGTGCGAGACCCCGGTGCGCGCCCCGGCCCCCGGTCAGAGCGCCGTGCTGTATCAGGGCGAACGCCTCATCGGCGGGGGTTTTATTACAAGAGAATAGAGACAAAAAAAGAATATGGGTATCAGCTTACGTCAGCTAACAATCACCGCGTACATCGTAGGGGCCGTTCACGAACGGCCCGGCAGTATAAAGTCGGTTTTTCAGATTCGCCCGGGCGCATTCGTCGGATACGGCCTTTGCCGCCGGGCGATTCGTGAATCGCCCCTACGGTCATACAGGGAACCTTGCTGATGAAACTTGATACCCAATACATCACGTTATGTTATGAAAGACTTGCAACAGGAGTTACGGATTGCCACACCAGTGACATCGGTCACTGGTTCGCAATGACGAACGACGGAAGCTTTGCATGCTAAAGACGACGCGACTGAAAAGTTGCGGAAAAACGAATAAAATACCAGCGCTTCGGAATCCCGCACAGGGCCCGGAGCGCTGGTTTTGTCGTTCGGCAGGGAAGCAGCCCCGTACAGTCCCGGGGCGTGGTGTAACCGTTTTGTCACCCGGTGACGTCTGGTGACGTCTGGTGACGTTTGGTGACGTTTGGTGACGCTTGGTGACGTCTGGTGACGTCTGGTGACGCTTGGTGACGTCTGGTGACGTTTGGTGACCAATACCAATACCCAACAGTCAGCGATCAACCGTCAACCGTCAGCAATCAAAAGCAAGAAATCAAAAATAAAAAATCAGTTCTCAGCCCGAAGGCAAGCAGGGCTTCACACTGCTGCGCCGGAAGAGGAAGGGAGAAGGCGGCCTGCCTGCGCGGGAGAAAAACAACATCACACCATGGCGGATCGAATAAGCTTCAGGAGATCGTCGTATTCCTCACAGGCCGGGATGTCGGGGTACTGCGCCTTGATGCTCTCCGGGGCGCGGAAGAGAAAGCCCGCCTTGCTGGCCTGGATCATGGCAAGGTCGTTGAAGCTGTCGCCGGAGGCGATGGTCTCATAGCCCACCGACTGGAAGGCGCGCACGGTGGAGAGCTTCGTCTCCCTGCATCTCAGGCGGAAATCCGTGACCTCGCCGTTCGGGGCGACCACCAGCTCGTTGCAGAAGAGAGCCGGCCAGCCGAGCTTTTTCATGAGGGGCTGGGCAAACTGGGTGAAGGTGTCGCTCAGGATCACGGCCTGGGTGATGGAGCGCAGCTCGTCGAGAAACTCCTTCGCGCCCGGCAGGGGGTCGATCGTGGCGATCACGTCCTGGATCTCCCTGAGGCCGAGGCCGTGCTCCTTCAAAATGCCGAGACGCCAGCGCATGAGCTTGTTGTAGTCCGGCTCGTCCCGCGTGGTGCGGCGCAGCTCCGGAATGCCGCTCGCTTCCGAAAAGGCGATCCAGATCTCGGGGACCAGGACCCCCTCCAAATCCAAACAGGTGATGTACATGTGTGCGCGCTCCTTTCTTGAGGCTCAGTCGGCCCAGCTTTTTTCCGCCTTCTTCGCCCTGACGTAGGCAAGCATGTCGGCGGGGGCGGTCACGTCCGTGTGGCGGACGGGGCGGTCCCTGAGACCGCGCAGGTTACGGGGCATGGGGACGCCGGTCTCCTTTTCCAGGGCGTCCATCATGGCAAACTCGTCCCCGTCACAGTGGGCCCCGATGGCGGAGAGGACCGCGGCCGGGAACTTGTAGGGCGAGGCGGTGGAGAGGATCACGACGGGGCCGTTGTCCTTGCCGAAGGCCTGCGCCGCGCTCCAGCCCACGGCGGTGTGGGTGTCGCAGAGGTAGCGCTCAGCCTGCCAGACCTGGCCGATGGCGGCCTTGGTCCCGGCATCGTCGCAGCAGTACGCGCAGAAGCGGGACTGGATCTTCTCCAGCAGCGCCGCCGGGACGCTGTAATGCCCCTCGGTTTTGAGGCTCTGCATGAGGCCCGCGACAAGGGCGCTGTCCCCGCTCATGAGGTACAGAAGCCGCTCCAGATTGCTGGAGATGAGAATGTCCATCGAGGGAGAGAGGGTCTTGTGGAAGGGGCGGCGGCGGTCATAGACGCCGGTGCGCAGAAAGTCCGTGAGGACGTTGTTGGCGTTGGAGGCGCAGATGAGCCTGCCGACGGGAAGGCCCAGCTCCCCGGCGAGGTAGCCGGCCAGAATGTCCCCGAAGTTGCCGGTGGGGACGGAAAAGTTCAGCTTCTGCCCGGCCTCGATGCGTCCCATGCGCACCGCGTCGAAGTAGGCGGCAAAGTAGTAGACCACCTGAGGGACAAGACGGCCGATGTTGATGGAGTTTGCCGAGGACAGGCCCGCGGGCATGGCGGCAAAGATGTTCTTGACGCCGGTCTGGGCATCGTCAAAATTCCCCTCCACCGCGCAGACCTTGACGTTGCGGCCCTCCTGGGTGACCATCTGGGCCTTCTGCACGGCGCTGACCCCGTCGCGGGGATAGAAGACGAGGATGCGGATGCCGGGAACATCGCGGAAGCCCTCGAGCGCGGCCTTGCCGGTGTCGCCGCTCGTGGCGGTGAGGATCAGGATATCGTCCCGGCTGCCGCATTTCTCGGCGGCGCGCTTCATCAGGTGGGGCAGCAGACACAGCGCCACATCCTTAAAGGCGGACGTGGGGCCGTGGAAAAGCTCGAGAAACAGATCGTCCCCGGCGTCCCGCAGGGGGGTGATCCAGGCGGCGGGGAACTTGCCCCGGTAGGCGGCCTCGACGAGATCCTTCGCCTCCGCCTCCGAAAAGTCCGGCAGGAGAGCCGAGAGCACCTTTGCGGCAATCGAGGCGTAGTCCAGTTCCATCATCGCGCTTAAGTCCAGCTTCGGGATCGACGCGGGCTCCATGGTGTACAGCCCCCCATCGGGGGCAAGCCCGTCCACGATCGCGCGGGCGGAGGAGACGGCGGGCGCGCCGCCGCGGGTGCTGGTATAGAGCATGAAGATCACTTCCTGTATTTGTTTTTCGCAAGTGGAGCTATGATACAATGTGCGCGGTAAAAAGTCAAGTGTTTTTGCGTGACGGACAGCATTGAACTGCGGCGAAGCCGCTCTTATACGCCGCGCTCAAAGCTCGATCCCGAGCTGGGTGCAGAGCATGCCCAGCCAGTGGGCGAGGGCGTCCTCGGAGCGGAAGCAGGGGAGCATGCCGGCGGGCGGGTGCAGCACGGCGTTGAGCGCTTCCCCGTCCGCCTGCCGCTCCATGCGCCCGAGCTCCATGTCGAGATAAAAATGATCGTGGCGGATGTGGCGCATCTCATGGGCCAGCGTCTCCTGCTGCCGGGCCGGGGAGAGGCGGGAGTTGATGTAGATGTCAAAGCTGCCGTCGTCATTCGGGAGGGTGACCCCCTCCACCTTCGGCGGCAGGGGGACCAGGCGCACATAGGTGTCAGTCATGGCGGCGCAGCGCCTCGATGATCTTCACCGCCTGGCGCACATCCTCGGGTGAGGCGTCCTGCGCGAGCTTGAAGAGCATGCGCATATCCTCCCGCTCCCGCAGGGTGGTGAGCAGCTCCTCCATCTCCGCGTCCCGCGCGCCGAGAGGGGCGGGATCGTCCGTCTCTCCGCGCAGATACGCCGAGCTTGTGCCGAGGATCCGGGCCACCTCCCGCAGCTGGGCGTCGCTCGGCTGGGATTTCTGCTGCTTCCAGTCCTGGCAGAGGGTGGGACTGCGCCCGAGGGACTGGGCGATGAAGGTCTTGGTGATGCCGCGGGCCACCCGCAGCGCTTCAAACCTGTTGTAGAGGAACAAAACGCTCACCCCATTTTTGTGCAGAATCTACGAATCTCAAAAAAGAGGGACTATGCCCTTGAATATCGCAAATAATTCGGATATACTGCGAAGCGGATCTGAAAAAAATGTGAATCCGCCGCGCGGTTTTCTCTATTTTAAGGCATTGCGCCGGGCTTGTCAAGGATTTTGTCTTAATTATGTGAGAGAACACGGCGGGCAGAAGGGAGCGGAGGGCATGCGGGAGATCGAGGATGATCCGATCGTGCGCTGCATGGAGCGAAACGGCTGCCCGCCCTGGCTGCTCCGGGGCGGGGCGGATCACGATGAGCGGGACGAGGATCGCGGGGAGGACGACGATGCCGAATTATAGAAAAGAAAGCTGGACAGACGCGGATGTGCGCTGCCCCTTTTACATCTCGGACGACAAGGCTGCCTGCAGCATCAGCTGCGAGGGCTTCGGGAAGGGCGTGAAAACGGTCAGCCGCTTTCGCAGCCGCGCCCTCAAGGACCGGCACATGGGCGCCTGCTGCGTGGGGGAATACGAGAAGTGCCCGGTCTACCGCTGCACCTACGCGAGCAAGTACGCGGACTGATGCGGGACTGGGAAGAGCTGCGGCGCGCCTGCGTCGAGGAGGGCGAGAGCCTGGAGAGCCTGTCGCGGCGCTGCGGCATCCCCTACACGACGCTTTTGAACCGGGCGGTGAAGGAGGACTGGGCCCCGCGTGAGAGCGCCGGGCCGGGGCAGGCGGACTTTGCCCGCGTGGCCGGGAAGCTCCTGCGCCTCATCGAGGACGGGCTTGACGGGGACAGCGGCCTTGCCCTCAAGGAGATCAAGACCCTGACCGGGGCGCTCAAGGAGCTGCAGAGTCTCGGGGAGAGCCGGGAGAGCGAGGGCGGCGGCAGGGGGCTCACGGTGCGCTTTCTCGGCGAGACCGAGGAAATGAGCCTTTAAGGCAACACCGCACAATCCGCCTTCGGCATCTCCTGGAAAATTTGTGCCCTGATTTCGTCACTTTTTCTTGAGGTACACAAAGTACATCTGCGAAGACAGTTTGGAGTATGGAGTTGGGAGTGAGGAATTGGGCGTGAGGACGGAGCTGTGTTTGCCGCCGCCGAGCGAGAAGCAGCGGCTTTTCCTCCGGGACCGGCACAAGTACATCGGCTACGGCGGGGCCAGGGGCGGCGGTAAGAGCTGGGCCGTGCGCGTCAAGGCGGTGCTGCTGTGCCTGCGCTATCCGGGGATCAAGGTCATGATCGTACGCAAGACCTATCCCGAGCTGCAGGAAAACCACATCCTGCCGCTGTGCGAGCTGCTCGGCTGCTATGCCGGGGAGGACGGGCAGCTCGCCGCCTACAACGACGCCAAAAAGCACATCGTCTTCCCCAACGGCAGCAGGATCTTGTTCCGCTACCTGGAAAACGAGAAGGACGCCATGCGCTTTCAGGGCACCGAGGTGGACGTGCTGTTCGTGGACGAGGCCACCCAGCAGAGCGAGAGCCGGATGGAAAAGCTCCGGGCCTGCGTGCGCGGCACGAACGATTTTCCGAAGCGCATCTACTTTACCTGCAATCCCGGCGGCGAGGGCCACGCCTGGGTCAAGCGCCTGTTTATCGACCGGCGCTTTCGAGAGGGGGAGGAGGCGGAGGAGCACAGCTTCATCCAGGCCCTCATCACCGACAACCGGGCGCTGATGGAGAAAAACCCCGACTACCGCAAACAGCTCGAAAGCCTGCCGCCGAAGCTGCGCGACGCCTGGCTCTACGGGAGCTGGGAGCTCTTTGAGGGGCAGTTTTTCGAGGACTTCCGCATCGAGCCGGACAGGAAGGCGGCCCTGGCCCACGGCTGTACGCTGAGCGCCGGGGAGCTCAGGGAGCAGGGACGCTGGTGCCATGTGATCGCCCCGTTCGACATGGCGGCGGGGCCGCAGCGAAGCTGGACCGTCGTGCGCAGCTACGACTTCGGCTACGGCAAGCCCTTCTCCTGCGCCTGGTGGGCGGTGGATTACGAGGGGGTGGCGTACCGCATCCTGGAGCTCTACGGCTGCACCGGGACGCCGAACGAGGGCCTGCGCTGGACCCCGGACCGGCAGTTTAAGGAGATCGCCCGCATCGAGGCGGAGCACCCCTGGCTCCGGGGACGGCGGATCGAGGGCGTGGCGGACCCCGCCATCTGGGACGCAAGCCGCGGCGAGAGCATCGCCGAGACCGCCGCAAGGTACGGGGTCTATTTCGTGCCCGGGGACAACAAGCGCATCCCCGGCTGGATGCAGTGCCACTACCGCCTGCAGTTCGACGACGAGGGGCGGGCGCGCATGTACGTGTTCGATAACTGCAGGGCCTTTATCCGCACGATCCCGCTGCTGCAGTTTTCCGAGACCGAGCCGGAGGATCTCGACACCGGGCAGGAGGATCACGCGGCCGACGAGTGGCGCTACCTCTGCATGTCAAGACCGGTCGCGCCGCTCAGGGAAGTGGAGACGAGGGCGGTGATGGTGGATCCGCTGAAACAGTAAAGAAGGAACGTAAAGGAGAAAAGCATGGACAAAGCTTTGGTTCTGCCGGTCGATGAGAAGCGGCTGGCGGAGTTTACGCGGATTTTGCAGAAGTACAAGGCCGGGAAGGCCAGCATCGAGCGGCGCACCGTGGCGGCGGAAAACTGGTGGAAGCTCCGCAACAGCGCCGAGGAGCGCAAAAGCCACGAGGCCGGGGAGGGCTTTCAGGCCGTGTCCGGGTGGCTGCACAACGTGATCGTCTCCAAGCACGCCGACGCCATGGACGCCTTCCCGGAGCCGAACATCCTGCCGCGCGAGCCGGACGACCGGCAGGAGGCGCGCGTGCTGTCGAGGATCCTGCCCGTGATTTTAGAGCAGAACGCCTTTGAAAGGACCTATTCCGACGGAATGTGGCAGAAGCTCAAGACCGGGACGGGCGTGTACCGGGTGGGCTGGGACACGGAGAAGGCCGGCGGCCTCGGGGATATCGCCATCGAGCGCGTGGATCTGCTGAACGTGTTCTGGGAGCCCGGCGTGCATGACGTGCAGGAGAGCGCCTTCTTCTTCCACACGCGGCTGGAGGACAACGAGAAGCTCGCGCAGCAGTACCCGCAGCTCGTCGGAAAGCTCAAGACGCTGAGCTTCGCGCCGACGCGCTTCCTCTATGACGACAGCGTGAGCACCGACGGCAAGAGCACCGTCATCGACGTGTACTACAAGATAAAGCGCGACGGGCGGGACGTGCTGCACTTCTGCAAATACGTGGGGCAGACGGCGCTGTATTCCACCGAGAACGCCGAGGCCGCACTGGAGGCCGAAGGGCTGACGCCGCCCTTCTCCGGCCTCTACGACCACGGGCGCTACCCCTTCGTGTTCGACAGCCTCTTCCCCGTGGAGGGGAGCCCCTGCGGCTACGGCTTCATCGACCTCTGCCGCAACGCCCAGACCCAGATCGACATGCTGCAGACCGCCTTCCTCAAGAACACCATGGTGGGCGCGGTGCCCCGCTATTTCCAGCGGGCCGACGGGGCCGTGAACGAGGAGGAGTTCCTCAACCTCAATAACCCCATCGTGCACGTCAGCGGCAATCTCGGCGAGGACAGCCTCCGCATCGTGGACTACCGCCCCCTCAGCGGCAACTATCTGGAGATGCGCACGAGCGTCATCAACGAGCTGCGGGAAAACTCCGGCAACACCGAGACCTCGGTGGGCCTTGTGAACGCGGGCGTCACCGCCGCCTCCGCCATCGCGGCCCTCCAGGAGGCCAGCGGCAAGGGCAGCCGCGACGCGACCCGCGCAAGCTACAGGGCCTACGCGGAGATCATTGAGCTCAGCATCGAGCTCATCCGCCAGTTTTACGATCTGCCGCGGCAGTTTCGCATCACGGGCGGCCTCGGGATGGAGAGCTTTGTCAGCTACGATAACCGCGGCCTGCGACCCCAGGCGCTTTACGGCCCCGAGGGCATGGAGCTCGGGCTTCGCCGCCCGGTCTTCGATATCCGGGTCATCCCCCAGAAGAGCAGCGCCTACACCCGCATGAGCCAGAACGAGCTGGCCCTGCAGTTTTACCAGCTCGGCTTCTTCTCCCCGGAGCGCAGCGACCAGGCCCTCGCGTGCATGAGCATGATGGAGTTTGAGGGCAAGGACGAGCTGATGCAGCAGCTGTTCTACAACGGCACCATCCAGAAGGAGCTGGCCCTCTATCAGCAGTACGCCCTGGCCCTGACGCAGAAGTACGAGCCGGAGCGGGCGGCGGCGCTGATGGCGGGCATCACGGGGCGCGCCGGGGAAAAGAGCGCGGCGGCGAAGAGCGCGGCGGCAAAAAGGCGCGGCGGCGAGGACAGACGCATGGAGCGGGCCCGCGCCAGGGCGTCGGACGCTTCCCAGCCGGGAGGCGGGCGATGACCGGGATCACCTACGACAGAGAGGGGCTGCGCCTTGAGATGGCGGGCCACGCCGGGGCGGGCGAGAGAGGCGCGGATCTCACGTGCGCGGCGCTGAGCATGCTGATGATGACCCTTGAGCGGCGCATGCAGGAGCGCGCGGAGAAAAGACGGCCCATCTCCCGCCGGGAGCCGGGGCGCTTCCTGATCGCCTGCCTGCCGGAGGCGGGAGAGGAGAGGCTCTGCCGCGAGAGCTTTGACACCGTGGCCGCAGGCTTTGCGCTGCTGGCGGAAAACAGAAGCGAGAACGTGTCCTTCCGCCTCACGGGCGGGGACGCGGATGAGGAGGATGAGCAATGAGCGATACCCCGGAAGAGAAGATCCGAAGCGAGTTTGACGACACCATGCAGGCGCTGCGGCAGGCGGAGAGCATCCTGCCGGACTTTACGAGCAGCTATGACGGGGTCATCAGCAGGCTCTATGAGCAGATCGTGTCGCGCCCGGCCTTTCAGTATGACCCGGTCGGCGACCCCCTGTACCGGAACTACCGCACGCAGCTGCTCGCCGAGGGCGGCCGCGCCATGCGCGACACCGCCGGTCAGGCTTCGGCCCTCACGGGCGGCTACGGCTCGAGCTATGCCGAGAGCCTGGGTCAGCAGCAGTACGCGCAGTATCTGGAGCGCCTGGGTCAGGTGATGCCGGAGCTGTATGAGGCGGCCTACAAGCGCTACCGCGACGAGGGCGAGGAGCTGTGGACGCAGCTCAGCGCCGCCAGGGGCCTTGCCGACAGCGAATACGGGCGCAGGCAGGAGCGCTTCGCCCTCGCGTCCGACCTGGAGAAGCAGCGCTATGAGCGCGGCGAGAAGCGCTACCAGAAGCTCCTGAGCCTCATCAGCCAGAGCGGCTATGAGCCGAGCGACGAGGAGCTGCGCTCCGCGGGCATGAGCCGGGAACAGGCTGCGGCCCTCAGAAACGCCTGGCTCCTCAAAAACCCCAAGGCCCTGCTGAGTACGAAGCTTGCGGGCCTGAGCCTTGCCGACGGCAGCGGGATCTATGCCTACCGGGGCGGGAGCCGGAGCGGCGGCAGCGCCGCCCCGGCCGCCTCCGGCAGCAGCGAGCCGGGGGACAGGGAGCAGGACAAGCTCGACGCCAACAAGCCCGGCGCGAGCAACACCGACAAGCGCAGAAGACTGTAATCAAGCCCTTTCCCGGCGGCGACGCCGGTTTCCCCGCTGCAGAGGGGAGAGAATAAAGGAGGTTTCAATGGACAAGGAACGGGAAATCAAAACGCCGGACGAGGAGCCGGTCACGGGCGAGGAAAACGCCGCTTCCGAGGAAGCGGCGCCTGCCGACGCCGGGCAGGAGGAACAGGGGGCGGCCCGTCTGAGCTGGGAGGAGATCCTGCAGGACCCGGCATACAAAAGCCGCTATGACGAGGCGGTGCAGGCCATCGTGAAGGCGCGCCTTCGCGGCAGGGCCGGGGCCGAGGCGCAGCTCAGGCGGCTGGAGCCGGTGCTGCGGGCGCTGGAGGAGGACTACGGCCTTACCGACGAGAGCGATCCCGCGGCCCTGGCGGAGCTGCTGCGGCAGAGCGCAGGCCTGCGCCGCCCCGGCGGGGCGGAGATCGCCGCGCACCTGAGGGCCCTGGCCGACGAGGCCGAGGCCCTGCGGCAGAGCGTGCCGGACTTTGACCTGATGCGGGAGATGGAGGACCCGGACTTCCTGCGCCTCACAGCGCCCCACAGCGGCGTCACGCTGGCCGACGCCTACTACGCCCGGCACCGGGCCGAGCGGGAGCGGGAGACCGCGCGGCGCAGCCTCGAGGCCGTGAGCCGCAGCATCCGCAGTCTCGGCGCAAGGCCGAAGGAGCTGCGGGAGACGAGAGACAGCGCGAGCGCCGCAGAGCCCGGCAGGATGAGCCGGGCCGAGCGGGAGGCCCTGAAAAAGCGCATCCTGGAGGCCAGCGCCCACGGCAGACGGCTGGCTCCCGGAGAATGAGAGCGGCCTGCCTCAATATGGGAGCCTGACAGGAAAGGCGACTGCCTCAGTCAGCCTGACGGCTGACAGCTCCCTCAGGGAGGGAGCCGGATCGGAAAGGAGATTATATGGAAAACATGATTTTTGACCTGCAGCATTTTGCGGACGCCGGTACGCTCGTCAACGCCACCGGTAATTTTGTCAACGCCCACACTGGCGCGACCACCGCCTTTGACAACAGCCACAGCCTCACGGCGGAGCTCAAGGCCTTCTACGACACGGAGCTGCTGGAAAACGCGCGCACCGAGCTCTTTTACGCGCAGTTTGCCAAGCGCCAGCCCCTGCCCGCCAATCACCACGGCCTTGTCGAGTGGCGCAAGTGGAACACCTTCGACAAGGCGGCCAGGCTCACCGAGGGCGTGATCCCCACGGGGCAGAAGTTCGGCGTCACCGCCGTGACCGGCAGCATCGACCAGTACGGCACCTACACCGCCGTCACCGACCGCCTGGAGCTGCGCGCCTACGACGACGTGATCCTCGGCGCGACCGAGGAGATGGGCGCTTCCGCCGCCGAGACCCAGGAGGCCCTGATCCGCGACGCGCTCTATACCAACACCAATGTCCTCTACTGCGACAAGATCAAGCGCGCGGACGGCAGCGTCGCCGCGACGCCCACCCAGCAGAGCGAGCTCACGGAGGACGCCGCCTATCACTGCCGCCTCACGCCCGAGATGGTGAACAAGGCCGTCACCGTGATGAAGAAGAACCGCGTGCCGCGCATCGGCGGCAAGTACTACGCGGTGATCCACCCCTCGGTGGCCCACGACCTGCGCGCCGACGCCGGCTGGATCGAGGCCCACAAGTACGCCCAGCCCGAGGAGATCTTCAACGGCGAGATCGGCGAGCTGCACGGCGTGCGCTTCATCGAGAACGTCTTCGCACCGGTCATCAAAGGCCAGAACGACACCCTCGCCGTCTACGCCTCCTACTTCTTCGGCAAGGACTCCTTCGGCATCATCGACCCCGAGGGCGGCGCGCTGGAGATGATCATCCACGACAAGGGCGAGATCGGCGGCCCCCTCAACCAGTTTTCGACCATCGGCTACAAGTTCGAGACCAACGGCGCGACCATCCTCTACCCCGAGCGCCTGCTGCGCGTGATGAGCACCTCGAGCTTCTCGGGCACCGATCAGGCAAATTAAAGGAGGAGCGGAAAATGGAAAACAAGAGAGTCGAAGTATTCATCCCGAGAGGGGCCGACCGGGAGGACCCCAACCTCTTCGTGGGCATCAACGGCGTAAACTACCTGCTGCCGCGCGGCAAAAAGTCCATGGTGCCCGCGGCCGTCGCGGCGGAGATCGCGAGAGGGGACCTGGCCGCCGAGCACTTCTACGCGAGCGTGGACGGCCTGCGGCAGAACGTGTAAGCCGACACCCCTGCGAGGGGAGCCGGAAAGGAAGGGGAACCCCTCAGTCACGGCGCTTGCGGGGGACGCGCCGTGACAGCTCCCCTTGCAGGGGAGCCAATAAGGAAGGTGATTATTATCAAGGCAATGGACATGATCGAGCGGCTGGATATGCTGGAGCCCAACGACTATGCCCCGGAGCAGAAGCTGCGGTGGCTCTCCGCGCTCGACGGCAAGATCTACCGCGAGGTCATACGCACCCACGAGGGCGGCAACGTGTGGCCCGGCCCCTATGTGCGCGGGGATGAGGAGCTGATCGTGCCCCTGCCCTACGGGGAGGATATCTATTACCACTATCTCCAGGCCATGATTGCCGCGGAAAACAGCGAGACGCAGCGCTACAACAAACGCATGACCATGTTCAACGCGGCCTATCAGGGCTGGACCAACTGGTACAACATGAGCCACATGCCGCTCGGCTCAGCCTGCGGGCGTTTTCGGTTTTGACAGGAGGGGAGCTATGGCACTGCTGCCACAGATGGATTACGAGTACAACGAGCGCAGCGTGACAGACGTCTTCGCCGGGTACAATCACCGCCCCAGGATCGGGGACGGGGAGTTTTACAACACGCAGAACATGACGACGGCCTGCTTCCCGCTGCTGGCAAACCGCCGCAGGCGCGGCCTCGTGCGCAGGCTCACGGCCCCGGGCGGCATCCTGGCCAAGGAAAAGCTCGCGCTCATCGAAAACGGCGCGCTCTGGTACGGCGGAGAAGAGACCGGGCTCAGGGGCCTCGCGCCCGGGGAGAAGCAGATGGTCAGCATGGGCGCTTATCTCTGCATCTTCCCGGACAAGCTCTATTTCAACACGGCGGATCCTTCGGACTACGGGAGCATGGAGGCCGTCTACCGCAGCAGCGGGAGGGTCCGTTACAGCCTGTGCCGGAGAGACGGCACGCCCTATGAAAACCTCACGGTCTCCAGGGAAGCGCCGCCCGAGCCCGCCAACGCCGCGCACTGGCTGGAGCCGCAGGCGGGAAAGCTCTTTGAATGGAGCGCGGCGGGCGGGCAGTGGACGCAGATCGAGACGCTCTATACGAAGCTCGAGTTCAGCACCAACGGCATCCTCCCGCGGCGCTTCCGGGAAAACGACGGCGTCACCGTCAGCGGCGCGCAGAGCGAGGCGCTCAACGGCAGCAGGATCCTCCACGCCGTGGGCGGCGGGGAGGGAGAGCTCGACTACATCGTGGTGACGGGGCTGCTGGAAAAGAGCTTCACCCAGACGCAGGGCAGCGTCTCCATCCGGCGCGCGGCGCCCGACATGGATTTTGTCTGCGAGGCGAAAAACCGGCTCTGGGGCTGCAAATACGGCACGGTGGACGGAAAGACCGTCAACGAGCTCTACTGCAGCGCTCTGGGGGACTTTCGCAACTGGGAGCAGTACATGGGCCTGAGCACCGACTCCTGGCGGGCCTCCGTGGGCTCGGACGGGCCGTGGACCGGCGCGGTGAACTATCTCGGCTATCCGATGTTCTTCAAGGAAAACCGCATCCACCGCGTCTCCGTCTCCGCCATCGGCGCGCACCAGGTCTCCGAGACCGTGTGCCGCGGCGTGCAGGCCGGGTGCAGCGGGAGCCTGCAGGTGGTCAACGAGACGCTGCTGTATAAAAGCCGGGCGGACGTGTGCGCCTTCCAGGGCAGCTTCCCCGAGAGCGTGAGCGAGGCGCTGGGGGACGAGACCTATTCGCAGGCGAGCGCCGGTTCCGCCGGGGATCGCTACTACCTCAGCATGAAGAACGCCGCCGGAGAATGGAGCCTCTTCGTCTACGACGTGAAGCAGGGCCTCTGGATGCGGGAGGACGAGATGCAGGTAACGCAGTTTGCCGCCCTCGGCGGGGAGCTCTACGCCATGACGCCGGAGGCCCTCTGGGCCCTGAACGGCAGCGAGGGGGAGCCGGAGGCCTTTGTCTCCTGGCGCGCCGAGAGCGGCATCCAGGGCTACCAGTTCCCGGACAGAAAATACGTCAGCCGCTTCAATCTGCGCCTGTGGATGGAGGAGGGCGCGGAGGCGGACGTGTACCTGCGCTACGACTCCGACGGCGACTGGGTGCGCCAGGGCAGGATCAAAATGAAGGGCACGCGGACCGTGACGCTCCCCGTCAGGCCGCGCCGCTGCGACCATTTCCAGATGCGCATCTGCGGCAGGGGAGACGTGAAGCTCTACTCGATCGCAAAAATACTGAGTATCGGGAGTGATGTGGGATGAGGGATCTGGATCTGCCGCCGATGCTGAGCGGCAGCGCCGAGCAGCAGCTCCGGCAGCTGCGCGACTATCTGATCCGTCTTGTACAGAGCCTCAATGAGGAGGATGAAAAGCATGATTGAATTGTATGTCAGCGGACAGAGCCTGCGCCTTGCCACGCCGGTCGTGGCGGCAGACAGCCTCGGCTGCCTGGAGGCGCGGGTGCACTTTACCGACGCGAGCTGGGACGGGCTTTCCAAGTGGCTGCACTTTAAGCGCGGCGACACGGTCTACGACCTCAAGCCGGACCCCTGCGGCAGGGTTAGAAAAGAGGACGGGCTGAACCTGACGGCGGGCGAGTGGACGGTGTATCTCACGGGCTCGGATTTGGAGCGCCGGGCCACCACCGTGCCCGTGATGCTGACGGTGAAGGAATCCGGCCTTGTGGACGCGCCGCTGCACACGGTCCCGCTGAGCGCGCTGGAGCGGCTTTCGTATCTGGTGGATCTGGCCCTCAACAGGATCTGCGCGCTGCAGTACCGGGCGGGGCTCGTCATCCGCGGCTTCATGCCGGATGCGGAGACCCTGCGCCGGGAGACGCCGTGCCCGCGGGCCGGGGACGCCTATGCCGTCGGCGCCGGGGCCCCCTATGAGGTCTGGATCTGGGATGAGACCGGGCGGCGCTGGGTCAACGCGGGAGCGCTTCTGCAGAGCGTCGCGCAGGGCCCTGCGGGCGTGACCTTCGTGCCCAGCGTCGACGAGGCCGGGAACCTCTCCTGGACAAACGACGGGGAGCTCGAAAACCCGGCGGCGCGCAATATCATGGGCCGCACCGGCGCAGAGGGCGCTGTCGGCCCCGCGGGAAAGAGCGCCTACGAGAGCGCCTGCGAGGCGGGCTATACCGGCGAGGAGGAGGCCTTCCTCGAGGCCCTCGCCGTGCTGCCGGGACACGCGGACCGGCACGGACCCGGCGGGCCGGATCCGCTTGTCGTCAGGACGGGGAACCTGGAGGACGGCGCGGTCACCTGGGAGAAGATCGGAACCGGGGGCGTGCGGACGGAAAACCTCGCGGACGGCGCGGTCACGGGGGTCTACACCGTCTCGGCAGGCACGGGCGAGGCATGGCGCGGCGAGAGCGCGCCGTATACGATGACGCTCGCCGTGCCGGGACTGAAGGAGACGGACCGGGTGATCGCGGATCTTGTGCCCTCGGGCGCTCCGGACGTGGCGCAGGGAGAGCTGAACGCCTTCAGCCAGATCTATAAAATGGAGACGGCGGCGGACGCGGTCACCCTCTACGCCGCGGACAGGACCTCAACGGGGATCGTAATTCAATTATTGGCGGTGAGAAGATGAGCAGTGTATGGATAAGCCGCAGGGGCGCGGGCGGATCGCTCAGCGGGGCCTGGGCGGTGCTCCGCGTCACCTGCCCGACCGGCAGCCGCTGCACCGTGAGCCGGGACGGCGTCGTGCTGCATGACCTGAGCCGGGACGGCGTCTCCTTCTTTGCCGTGCCCTCGGCGGGCGAATGGCGCGTCGCCATCTCGGACGGCGAGAGAGAAAGGAGCACGACCGTCGCCATCACCGAGCGCGGCGAGATGGCGCACGTTCTGCTGCGCTATACGGAGGACAGCCTCTTCGCGCCGGGCAGCGGCTCGGAGAGCCTGTGGATGACGAGCGGCGCGGCCAGCGCCGGGAGCGAAAGCATCGTCCTTACGGCCAACGCCGAGAACATGCAGGCCTTTGCCTGCCTGAAGGAGCCGGTGAGCCTGGCCGGGGCGTCGGCGCTCATGGTCAGCGCCGAGCAGACGATCGTGAAGCTCGGCTCCGTCCCGGAGGGAGAGCTCACGCCGACGGGGATCTATATCATCCCCGAGGATACCGCCGCGACGGACGTGGCCCATGCGGTCAGGTCCCTGGCAGTCGGCGAGGGCAGCTTTACCGGGCAGAGCGCCTGCCTGCTCGACGTTTCGGGGCTGGACGCGGACAAGCGCTTCTACGTGACGATCCGGTCCCAGGTCAGGGACTGGAGCGGCGGCACGACCCTGGAGGCGGTTGCCTGCCGCTTTACGATCACCGGCGTCAGCGTAACGTAAGGGAGGCGAAGATGAGGACGATTTTTCGCAACGCGACGAACCGCATCGTTTTCGGGCTGCGGGACGACCCGGCAAAGCTGCGCGGCGCGGCGGCCGTTTTTCGCCAGGGCGGCAGGACCGTCCTGGTGAAGGGGAAGGACGAGATCACGATCCGGGCGAAAACAGACGGGGACGCCCTGCCCTTCTGGGAGGCCGGCATCCTCCTGACGCCGGAGGAATCCGGGCGCTTCGACGCGCGCGGCCTGGGCTTTGTGCAGCTCGTGGCGCTCCGGGACAGCGGCGTACAGGACCCGGGCGAAATCTATGAATTTGACGTCTGCGACACCCTTGCCGAGCGGGTCTGCTTTGACCCTGCGGAGCGCAAGGCGTGGAAGGGCGAGAGCAAGGAGGATGGAGCATGAACGATTTTGAAACGCCGCGCGAGAGCCCGTGCGCCTGCCATGCCCGGGATCACCGGGCATACCGCTTCATGGCGGGCGTCCCGGGAGAGCCCGGCGCGCGGGGAGAGCGCGGTCTTCAGGGGGAACGCGGCGTCCAGGGAGAGCCCGGCGTCCGGGGAGAGCCCGGCGCGCAGGGGGAGCCCGGCCCGGTTTTCGTCCCGGCCGTCGACGCCGCGGGGAACCTCACCTGGACGAACAACGGGGGACTGCCGAACCCGCCCGCGCGGAATATTCGCGGGCCGCAGGGCCTTCCCGGCAGCGCGGAGACCTTTACCGCCGTCTATGGCGTGACGACGCAGGCGCAGCTCGATGAGGCGTACCATGCCGGGAAGACGATGCTGCTCCGGCTCCCGTCCGGCTGGCTTGCGGCGCTGCAGCAGGTCGTGGCGTTCGAGCCCGGCTCCGGCGCGGGGAATACCTATGTGTTCGTGGCGCTGTACACCCGCTTTGAGGTCCGGGCTTCCTTTGCAAACGGCGCGTGGTCCACGACGGAATATACCTTCGCGCAGGAAGAGGAGGTCGTCATGAAAAACCAGGGACGGCAAAACGCCGGGAAGATCCTTGCTGTCGGGGCTGACGGCGAGGTCGCGCCCGGGGACCCGTCCGGCGGCGTCAGAAAGGGCACGATCACCCTGAGCGCGCAATGGGACGGCGGCGGGCCTTATACCCAGCGCGTCACGGTGCCGGGCATCCCGGTCACCGCTGCGAGCAAGGTGGATCTGCAGCCCGGCATGGCGGAGATCGAGCAGCTTGCCGGGGACGGCGTCGCGGCCTTGTATGTGGAAAACAGCAACGCCGTGCTCACGGCTTATGCGGCGGGGGCGGCGCCCTCTTCGCCCATGACGCTGCAGTGCACCGTAACGGAGGTGAGCGCATGAGCGTGATCGGCAATCCCGTTCTGTTCGGCGGCCTGGGCGGAAGAGCTGTTCTGCAGCCGCTGATCGCCGCGGAAAACCGCGTCTATACCCCGCCCGAGGGCGTGGACGGCTTCAACCTCGTGACGGTAAACGTGGAAATCCCGCAGCATTCCCCGCGCTGCGACCAGACCAGTACCTTCGGCTGGGACGTATTGCAGCTCGACTGGGGCTTTGACGACGTGATCCCCACCGCCTGATATAGAAAAGGAGCAGAACATGGTAACAAGAAACTTTCTCAACATCCTGGCAATGACGCTGGAGAGCGGCAACGGCGTGGGCTGCCTGCGCTGCCGTGACGTAAACGGGAATCCGCGCTTCCTCACCGGAAACTTTACCTCTTCCGGATTTCCCTACAGCACGGAAAAAACCTTTACGAGCAATGCCTCGGCTGCGGGCATTTCCATCGGCACCGGCACCGCGCCCGAAAGCGAAGACGACTATAACCTGGAGCACACCATCACCTCCGGCGTGAACGTAACGCTCACCGGCACCTCTTACGGCGCGGAGAGCCCCTGGTTCCCCTTCGTCAAGTACGACCTCACGATCACGAACACCGGCGCAAACCCGCTTGTCGTGACTCGGATCGAGCGCGGCGGAAAACACTGTCCTGCTGCTTGACCGCTGCGTCCTCGACACGCCCGTCACCATCGCCCCGGGCGACGCCGGGATCGTCACCTATCGCCTGCAGACAAACCCGGTTCCGACGCCGCCCGTCGTGGCAGGGATTCAGATGGCCTCCTTCGACTACGGCACGGACGAGCAGATCGCCGCGATCCTGGACGCGGCAGCCGCCGGCACCATCGACCTGCAGCGCGACGCCGGCTGGAAAGTCGGCGACCAGCGCGTGCTCAGAATCGCCGCCTTCACGGCGGGCGGCAATGTGGCGGAGCCTGCGCAAAATGTCGCCATCGTAATCACGAGCTTTGAGGAGTACATGGGCTGCGACAACGTGATGCAGTTTGATTTCGCCTGCGCGCTCTCCAGCTACGTCCGCATGAACGCGACGGCCACCACAGCGGGCGGCTACGGCGCATCCGAGATGAAGACCGTGACCCTGCCCGCCCTGGTGGAGGCGCTGCCCGACTGGCTCAAAACCAGGCTCAAGACCTTCAGTGTGCTGGCAGGCTCCGGCGGAGCGTCCCCTTCTTCCCAGACCGTTGAAACCGTTACCGACAACAAGCTCGCCCTGCGGTCGGAGGTGGAAGTGTACGGCAGCAATCCGCGGTCTCCGGCTGGAGAAGGCACGCAAGCAGAATACTATAGCGGCGGCAGATACTTTCGCTCCAAGCCGCTGGGGATCTCCGGAAGCAATACACAATGGTGGATGCGCTCTGCCTATAACAACACCTCTTACTGCACTGGGACGTCCAGCGGCGACACAAACTACGATACTGCCAGCACCGGGAACGGGCTTGCCGCTTTCGGCTGCCTGTAAGCGATGGAGGTGCCGTGGGAGGAGCCGGAGCTGGAGATGATCCCCTGGCCGGACATGCTGACGCCGGACGAGGACGGCGAAAAAGAATACAGCGGACTTTTGGAGGATGAATCAATGTGGCAGATATTCAGCGCAGAACTGGCAGTGCCGCTCGCGGCGGTATTCATCGCCGGGGTGATCCTGGGCGGTCTGATGGCGCTGCTAATTTTCAGGCTGTAGGAGGGCGAAAATGTACTATCAGTGGGAATGGCTGAGCGACCTTGCGATCATCCCGGCGTGGGAGTGCTTTCTCGCCGGGGCGGCGCTCGGCATCAT